>NZ_JBEPTC010000005.1:0-258750 GCF_040549275.1 Thalassospira sp. MBR-102 | reverse complement strand
TCTCTAGTTCGGTTTGATGTGGGCTGGGTTTCTTAAGCATTCCCCATTGAATCAAAAGTCCCCGCCAATGGCGAGGACTTTGTCAGCAGTCTGAGCCGCCCATCGGAAGAGGGCGGCTTTTTAATTGGGCGTGCGCGAAGACCGTGAAGGTCAGCGACAGCCAGACTGTTACTTTTTGGGACCGTGCGACATATGCGGCGCATTCGGGCGACCCGGAACATTCCGCGGGCCGTCTTCGCGCGGGTTTTTGCCGTTCAGATAGGCGGCTGCGCAATGTTCGTCGCAGTAAGGTTTGCTCGGCACAGATTTCTTGCCGCAGAAATGGAAGTCTTCATCGCCCGGATCACCGAACGGCCAGCGGCACATACCGGCACCGAGATCAAAGATGCTGATACCTTTGCTCTGTACTTTCGGGGTCGGTGCCTTTTTCGGCTCGCTCTCTTCGGCGCGGCGCTGGATCGGGGAGGGGCGCTTGGGCAGGCCAAGGCGGTGTGCCTTGCCAACGACGGCGTTTTTGCCAACGCCCAGTTCTTCACCGATGCGTGCTGTGGTCCAGCCCTGATTCCAGAGCGAGGTCAGCAGTTCAATCTTTTCCGGCGTCCAGCTCATTTCGAGTATATTCCGTGTTTCTTTGTCTGCCCGGTGGAAAATCCATAGGCAGGTGCTTATTGTCCGAAGTCAAACAGGGATACAGACGTATCCGCTAATATCACGCGGCGCAAGGGTCTTAGCCATTTTGGACCAATCGGGACCAGTTTGACGACCGGTTTGCTGCACGCGGAAAGATGCGCAATTTGCATGACAGCGCGTCAATGTAAAGGGGAGATCGTCATTTGACATGGTTTTTCGTTTCAGTCGCGGTGTTTATGGCGGGGCATATCGTGCCCGGTCTTCTGCGCGGTGCGATCACGGCAAGGATCGGTCATACGGCATATATTATAACGTTTTCGGTCACGTCGCTGTTCCTGCTGGGGTGGGTGATTTATGAAGTGCGTCATGCGGACTTCATCGCGCTGTGGCCCTACGAAATCTGGCAAAACCATGTGACGCTGACCTTCATGCTGCCTGCCTGTATTTTGTGGGCTGCGGCGATTATTCAACCCTGTCCGTTGTCGATAGGACGAAAAAAGGGCTTTGATCCGGCGCGCCCGGGGATCAACCGTTTGACCCGTCATCCGCTGCTTTTGGGTATGATGTTGTGGGGACTTGGGCATATCGTGCCCAATGGTGATCTGGTGGCTTTCATGTTCTTTGGCGGGGCGACGGTTTTTGCCATTGCCGGGTTCTGGCGGATGGAAAAAATCCGCGCCCGCCACATGGACGTGGCCGAATACAAGGCAATCCTTGACGGGACTCGACGGTTTGACGTCGCGGGGCTTGCCAAAGGCGCGCTTGGCTGGCGCGATATCGGGCTGGGAATTCTGCTTTATGTCGTGCTCCTTTGGGCGCATCCCTATGTCATCGGGGTTGATCCATCGGCGGTAATCGGCAGCTGAACCACCATTGACCGCATTTTGCGGTTGTGAGGTCTGATGCAGAAAACCTTGCCGCAACGCTTGAAGTTCCAAGGTTTCATTGGAATACTGGTTCGCAGAATGTCCATCCTGGACAGGTTATTTCTGTGAGGTGTTATGACGTCTCCTGAACTTGCGACCAATCTTGCCCGTTTCGCCGAGATGGAAGGCCGCCACCCCAGACTGCTTCTGGCGACGGCATCGTCGGCGGAAGAATCCCATCACAAGCATGTCGCGACCCTGTTTGCCGATGGCGGGTTTGACGTTGATATCGCCCCGAAAAATTCCGACGCACAATCGATTGCCCGTCAGGCGGTGGATTGCGATGCCGATATTCTGGTTCTGATCCGTTTGTCGCTGACGGCTGAAGACCGGGTGGGGGTAGCCGATGTGATATCGTCGCTGGCCGCCCTTGATGCGGAATATATCAAATTCGGCATTGTCGGGAAAACCGATGACCCGGCGCGTGACAATGTTGATTTCGTCTTTGATCTTGAACATCTGGGAACGGATGATTGCGAGGCGCTGGTCGGTTACATTCTTGAGATTGAAGAAGACCGGGTTGCGCAACATATATAAGGCGTTGCGATATTGCTTGCCGGCCGC
This sequence comes from Thalassospira sp. MBR-102, assembly GCF_040549275.1. Lineage (NCBI taxonomy): Bacteria > Pseudomonadati > Pseudomonadota > Alphaproteobacteria > Rhodospirillales > Thalassospiraceae > Thalassospira > Thalassospira sp. MBR-102. Next base: position 256,630 of record NZ_JBEPTC010000005.1, on the reverse strand, counting down.
AGGCAATGATTTTGAAACCCTTTGGGTGCATGATGGTTGCCTTGTGATGCGGGCAACCAAACCATAGCAGGAACGATTGATGGGAATGCTCAAGGAGACGCTGCTGCGCGTTTTCGTAGGAAAACGCGGACGGGAGGCCCTTAAGGCCTATGGCGATGCACAGTCCCTTCAACTCAATGATCCCGAACTGGCCGCACGCAGTGCTGCCCAGGCCAAACAGGCACGCCGGATCGAAGACCGCGCGATGGCCTATCAGGAAAGTGGCATGTCCTTTGAGGAGGCCCGCGCACAGGCCTTGGCCGAGACCCTGACAGAACAGTCGGATAATCCGCAGGCCGCGATCCTTAAGGCTCTTGAAGCCGCCGATGCCAAGATCGGCAAAAAGAAAAGCCGGATGCCAAGTGCAGCCGACGATGCGCGCGCCAAACTGATTTCCGAAGCATTGGTTGCCATCCGCAACAAGCAGGAAGATCTGGACAAGCTTGATCCGGAATTGCGCGCCAAATTGACCCTGATGGCGGTTGGGGCGCTTATGGGCGGTCCGCCGACCAAACAGTAAGTTTGGGGCGCTTTTGCGCGGGACAAATCAACAAATCCCTATCGGAAAATATTGCGATGCAGCCCGGTGGTCAGCTGGCTGTAATCCGGTTCATTGTCGGCGGTCAGGAAGCCGTGGCGAATCAGGAAATCGATGATCACCAGCGCGCAATTGAATTTGAAATCAAAACTGCTGCGTACGATTTCGGCAACCTCGGCCAAAGGCATCAATTCAAACCGTTCGACTTCGCCGTCCGCACATCGCGGCACGAAATCGGCGGGCAATTCCAGATCATAATTGACCATGACATCGGGCTTTAGCCCTTCGGTGGTTTCGTAAAGATAGGAAACGGTACCGACCGGTTTCAAATTTCTGGAGAGGTTTTCGGGGATGGCGGCTTCTTCGGCACATTCCTTGATCATGTTTTCAAGAAAACCAAGTCCGGTCGGCTGGCCGCCTGCAACCATATTGTCGAGCATGCCGGGATAGGTCGGTTTGTCCTTGGCACGGTGGGCAATCCACATATGGATGCCATCATCTTTTTGCACATAGCCGTTCATATGCACACCCCAGGACCGGAATCCGAAATAGGGCATGGCGGACCGATCCAACTGACACAGCGGATCGTGACCCAGTGTCGGGCGAATATCGAACCGTTCGCCATGCAGGCGACGGATGATGCCCTGATCGCAAAGCGCCTTGGTGGCGCTATCGAGCGAACGGTTGCGGTCATCAAGGGTTCCGATATGTGGCGCAAAGCAAAATTCGCCATTTTCATCGCGGACAAAGTCCGGGCCAAGTGCGGACAGGGCGGTGGCAAAGTCCGGACGCAAGGCACCCAGAGACATTCCATCAATGCGGAATGGCACATAGCGCGATGGATTGGCGTTGTTGCAGGCTTTGATATGATCAAGATAGGTCAAGACGGGCTCCGTCGGTTGGGGCGCACTGCAACACGATCATGTTGCAGTGCCGCGACCCAGACAGACTAAGCGTCCAAGGCCTAAGCGCCAAGGGCAGAGTTGGAATAACCCTTTTCCGATGTCAGAACCGTATTCACATGCACGATCTGACGCAGGCAACGCGCGATATGTTCGGCAACTTTGGTTTCGAGTTGCTGAATCTGGATATCGATCTGCAATTCGCTGAAACCGGCATGGCTGTCGGCGACGGTGGAATGCCAGCTTGCGGGGACAAGATTGCGTTTGGAAAACAGTTCAAGCACACGCGGCATAACATCGGGTTCTGCGGCGGCGTGAACGGCGAAACAATAAACGGATTTGGTCGGCTGCGCGCTTTCAAGCGGCGCGAGAAAGGCATGATCGGTCATGACAATGCACACACATTTTCATTGCATCCAGTAGGCGAAAAGACACGTCCCGGGGTCCTCAGACCACCGGGCTGGTAATTCGCGTAATGGCAACGATGAAAAGGCGGCGGTTGTTCATGAAGATGTTCTTGAACTTTCGGGTCGTTATCCCCGATTGGCTAACGACCGGTAAAATGACAAAGCGCTTGGATAAAGATCAGAGGATCAGGAGCGATGCAATCAGGGCCAGAATGGTGCCAGCAAACAGGATTTCCATCGAACGGGCGATCTGCTGTTCACGGGCAATGGCGATAGCAACGGCTTTGCGCTTATTCATCATTTTTACTCCGTCTTATGACAGGTATCTTTTAATGCACCACACGGTGCACGATTGAAATATATGCAGGCATATGGTCCCGATACAAGTGCTGTCCTGATAAAAACGTCAAAAAACTTTCAACCTGATGGAAAAGGCCAGCTTTTCTGTGCTTGTTTTGGTCATAAATAACCAAAGGTTGATGGTGCGGCGCATAAAAAACGCGAGAATCGGAATTGGCACGTGGCTCAGTTGCTGCCGATTCCCGCGATATTGGCATGCTGTGCTGCGATACCCGTCGGCAATGTCGATGTTATCCGCAGCGTTATCGGCGGCGTTGTCAGCGAATGGCAAGCTCGGTGATGCCGATTTCCCTGGGTGGTTGGCCGGGGCGGGTAAAGGTGACTTCACCGCGATAGGCCCCTGCGGGCCAGCGATCACCGGGGCGGTTGATATTGACATAAAACCACTTGGCGCGCGGGCCGTTATCGTTTTCGACATTGATGGTGAAATCGCGGTGTCCGCCAATGCCGTTCGGGCCATCCATGCTTAAACGGATGATATCGCCGTTGCTGGCACCAATCAGATAAGCCCAGAAAAACAGGCCGGGGCTTGAGGCGGGGAGTTCGCTGCTTTTGCCATAGCCGCGTTTAATGTCGGTGGCATTGGGTTTGGCCGGCGAAAATCCCGACGCATAAAGCGTTATAGCGCGATAGGACATCTGTTCCTTGGCGGCCTCGGTCCAGAGAACGGCGTTACTGGCATTGCAATCCTGCGGGGTGACGGCACCCATCGGCGTGCCGCTGAACGGATCGACCAGCTGGTTATCCTTGCGCAGGTTGAAATGAAGATGCGGGAAGGTGGCCTGACCGGACATGCCGATCAGTCCGATTGTCTGACCGCGTTCGACCGTATCACCTTTTTTCACCGCCAGCGATCCGCGGCGCAGATGGCAATACTGGCTTTGCCAGCCGTCATCATGGTTGATCAGAATGCCATTGCCGCATTCGATCCCCTTAAGCGCATCCCCGACCAGACGGCCGGCGTCGATATCCTCGACCCCGTCGCGGGTGGCGATCACGGTTCCGGCAGCAACTGCATTGACCTCGACCCCACCAATCATGGTGGCTTCGTCAGGAATGGAAAAATCGGTTCCGCGATGGCCTTCATAGGTGGTAGTGCCACAGGCAAAATCACGGATTTCAGGGCCGGGATCGTGATCGACATAATGAACCACATCGCACTGGCCATAAAGGCAATCGACCGGCAGGTCAAAAGGCGGGCCATCCGCGCGGGCGATGGTCGCGAACGGCACGAGGATCAGGACCCCGAATAAACCTGCCGCAATACGTCCTGTCGCCTGCCCCATCAAATCCTCCTGCCGGTGCCCTGTACCGTCGGTTTTGAAACCGCTTTTGACAGGACTGCTTCGTCACACATCCTTCATCTAACATAATGGTGATGGACTTGCGATGGGCAAGGTACTGTATTGTTTCAATATCATCGACTATGACCATAAAGACACAATCGTCGTCACCACCCTGGTATTTGGCAGGAACATGATGGACCAACAGGCCGGGCTTTTAAGACTGGTTATCTTTGCCGCCATCCTTGTCGTGATGGCAATGTGGGAGGCGTTCATGCCTTATCGTCCGGCGGGTGGGTTGCGCAACCCGGGGCGGTGGCTGACCAATTTCGGTTTGCTGTTGATGGGGGCTGCATTAACCCGATTCACCATCGGGGCCGCGATGATTGCCGCGGCCATTCTGGCCGGGCAGCAGGGCTGGGGCGTGATCAATCAGACCGAGGAATTGATGAGCCTGCCCGGGTGGCTGAGTGGCCTGATTGCAATCGTCGCACTTGATTGTGCGGTTTACTGGCAGCACCGCCTGACGCATATCGTGCCGGTTTTCTGGCGGTTTCACCGGGTGCATCATTGCGATATCGAATTTGATGTCTCGACCGCGGTGCGGTTTCATCCGTTCGAAATTGTCGCATCAGCGATTTATAAATCGGCTTTTGTGATCCTGCTGGGGGCTGATCCGTGGGCGGTGGTGATTTATGAAAGCATGCTAAGCGGATTTGCGCTGTTTAATCACGGCAATGTTCATTTGCCCGGCGGGTTTGACCGGTTATTGCGCCGATTGATTGTAACGCCCGATATGCATCGGGTGCATCATTCCAGCCTGATGCGCGAAACCAACAGCAATTACGGAAATATCCTGTCGGTTTGGGACCGGCTGTTTGTCAGTTATGTCGACCATACCAAGACCAATGATCATGACATGCAGATCGGACTTGAGGAATTTCGCGACAAACGCAGTCAAAGCCTTTGGTCGGTATTATGGATGCCGTTTCGCCGGTCTTGATGTAATCGTCGCCTATTCCCCGACGATACCGCGCACAACCATAGCGGATGCCACCAGCGAACGGCGACCATCATCCTTGCCCCCCAGATAGGACCGTTCGGTAGCGGTGCGCAGCTGCAGGGCCAATTCGGGATCAAGGCCGGTAAAGAAATCACGGATCAGGCTGTGCGCACCCAGAAGCGACTGCCAGTAATCCTCGAAATCCAGAAAATCCATGCGTATCGACAGGGTTGCGGTATCGACATCACGCAAACCGGCATCGGACCAAAGATCAAACAGGGCGTCTTCGCTTTGATAGGGGATGTCGAAAATCCTGCTGCGCAATTCATCGCCTGCCGGATAGGCGATCACGGCCGCGGCATCGAGAAACAGGCGGATGAAGGATAATCCCCCGGCACGATCCCAGACACTTGCTGCAATCCGCCCGCCCGGTTTGGTGACGCGAACCATTTCCGAAACAGCACCCGCCGGACCTTCCAGATCGTTTAACAGCAATTGCGAAAAGGCGGTGTCGAAACTGTCATCGCCAAAGGGCAGGTTGCTGGCATCCCCGGTTTCAAAGCTGACATTGGGTGCGGCGCTAAGCAACGCTTCGGACAGGTAATCCGGGATCAGATCGACCCCGACAATGCGTGCCTTTGGGTACCGCGTGGCGGCGGCGAGTGTGAGGCTGCCGGTACCGCAGCCGACATCAATCAGCGAACCGCAGGAGGGTGCCGCAACAAAATCAAGGAAGTTGCGCGATAGGCGGCGGCTCCATCGGCCCATGGCGATTTCATAGATATCGGCAGTGGTCGCATTCATGGACGTTTTCCGCAATTTGTTGTTCTGAGGGGCAGTTTGCACCGTGACGGTGCAGGACGGAAGTCCCCATTTGGGCAGTTCCGCCGGATATGGCAAGCCTGTGAAATTACCCTGTTCAACCAATTACCCATTGCCGAAAAAAGAAAACGCGAAATAATATTGCGAATGCTGCGGCGCAAAAATAAATCAGAAGTCAGACGCAGCGATCAGAAACAGGCAAGGAAAGTCAGGAAATGAGAGAGATGAACGGACTGGAAGGGCTGTATCTTGAAGATATCGAGATCGGCATGGTCGGAAGTTACGCCAAAACCGTGACGGAAACCGATATCGTGATGTTTGCCGGATTGTCCGGCGATACCAACCCGGTTCATCTTAATCAGGAATTTGCCGAAACCACGATGTTTGAAGGCCGCATTGCGCATGGCATGTTGTCAGCCGGTTTCATTTCAACCGTGCTGGGTACGCGTCTTCCGGGGCCGGGCACGATTTACCTGTCGCAGAATTTGCAGTTCAAGGCACCGGTCCGTATTGGCGATACTGTGACCGCAAAGGTTACGGTGCGCGAGATCATCGCGCCCAAGCGTCGGGTGGTTCTGGAAACCAATTGTTATGTTGGCGATAAATGCGTGATCGCGGGCGAGGCGATGGTGATGGTGCCATCGCGCGCCGCAGCCTGACAACAGGAAGACACCCGCAGAGAAAAGCTGGCGCGACGGACATCGCGCCAGCATCCGGATCAGGAAACCCCATCGGCACGGGGGCGGGGTGGAGCTTTGCCCTAGGCGGTGACGCTGATCCGGCGTCTGATGGCGGTCAGCAGTCCGACCACGGCGAAACATCCGACAAGCATGCCCATATCGTGATAGATCGCGCGGTATCCAAACGCATCCACCCATGGCTGACTGATCAGCGGGGATAGAAACTGGCCGATAAAGATGCTGGCCGTCAGCACCCCGGCAACGCGACCACGGATGGATGGTGGGGCGACCGCCATGGCACCGGCCATCATATTCGAAATCACCATGCCCAATCCCAACCCGGTCAATCCGATGGAACCGGCAATGCCGAAATAATCCTGGGTCAGGGCGATCAGGTTCATGCCCACTGCCATAATGCCAAAACCAATGGCAAACAGGGCCGGGATGGTGAAGTGACGCCGCAGACGTCCGTAATTAAGTGATGCGATGGCCGATGCCAGTGGCAATAGGCCCATGGCAAGACCGGTGCCGCTGGCGGGCGCAATGCCGAGTTTTTCGATATAGAATGGCATCTGGGTCGGGATCAGGTAGAAGGCCGTGCTGTTAAGGGCGGCGATCAGGCAGAATAATGCGACCAGCAGAATATCGCGCCGGGTGACATCATCTGCGGGAACGTGTCCAGGTTCGTGCCGGACCGGTTCGGGTTCATACAATACTTTCAGAACCGCCGGGATCAGCAGGAAGGCAATGGCATAGACCGCAAAGGGACTACGCCAGTGCAGTTCGGTCAAAACACCGCCGCCGGCAATAAAAACCAGCCCGCCAAGTCCGGTGAAGGCAACCTGATATCCCATGAAACGGTCGCGCATATCACCGCTGAAATAATCGCCGACAAGGGCGGTGGCGGTGGTCATGGTTCCCGCAACCGCAAGACCAAGCAACGCCCGACCGATCAGAAGGCCAGACAGGCTGTCGGCAAACAGGCCCGATGCACCGGCGGTTCCATAGAGCAGAAGCGACACCAGAAGCAGCGGTTTGCGCCCGATCCGATCCGCAATCGCCCCGGCAAAGGGCGCACCGATGGCAACGAACAGGCCGGGCAGTGTCAGGACAAGGCGGCTGAGCATCACGACATTTTCATGATTGGCAAAGCGGGCTTCGATCCCCGGAAGCGATGTCGCGATCAGCGCGCCCGACATGATCGTCAGCGACGCCAGAAGCAGCATGGTGATCCGGATCGAAAGGCTTGGTGTTTCGGTTGGCATATCTTGCTGGCGTGTTAGGGGCTGGTCAGTCACAGGGCAGTCTCCGATCGGGTTGATTGGCGCGAGGCAGGCCGGGGTTCCGTGTGGTGGTGCAAAAGGTTCTGATCGCTTACCGGTATTGGTTGAAACCCCTTTGTCGGGGGGCGTGACAATGATCCTGCATCCTGAAGTAAAGTTGAGGTCAAGGGGTAAAACAGCGCGATTTTTTAAAAATCTGCGACCACAATGATCCGGGCGCATAGCAGCAGCCAGACGCTTTTTGTCGGAAAAGTCTTTACGCTTCGGGCTTGCGCGCTTTATAGCTGCCCGCTGGACTGTGCGGATATGCGATCTGCCGGCATGATGACGAGCAAAAAAGAGAGACCGGCGCGGATGCGCGTTTTTCGATCTTTTGACAATCTGGGTAATGACGCGCGTGGCGCGGTTGTTGCGATTGGCAATTTTGACGGCCTTCATCTGGGCCATCAGACGTTGCTTGATCATGCGCGCAAGATCGCTCGCGATCTGAATGCACCGCTGGGCATTCTGACGTTCGAACCTCATCCCCGGATGCTGTTCCGCGCAGGCGAACCCGAATTCCGTCTGACATCGGCCGATGACCGGATTACGGCGGCGTCCGATCTGGATATCGATCTGTTTTTCGAAGCCGAGTTTAATCGCGATTTTGCCGCGATGAGCGCCGAAGAGTTTATCGAACGCATTCTGGTGAATGGACTTGGTGTGCGCCATGTCGTTGTCGGTTGGGACTTCTGCTTTGGCAAGGGCCGGGCGGGAAATGTCGATCTGCTGCGTGAAATCGGCGAAAAATCCGGTTTCGGGGTGACGGCGATCGAGGCGGTTACGCATGATAACGGGATCATCTATTCCTCGACCGCGATCCGGCAGGCATTGCGTGAAGGCCGCCCGCAGGATGCGACCCATTTGCTGGGGCGCCCGTGGGAAGTTGCCGGTGTGGTGATCAAGGGCGATCAGCGCGGCCGCACGATTGGTTTTCCGACCGCCAATGTCGCACTTGGCAATCATCTGCGTCCGAAATTCGGTGTTTATGCCGTCGAGCTTGGCCTGATATCGGAAGAAAATGATGAAACCGTCGAACGCTGGATCGACGGAGTCGCAAATATTGGTGTGCGCCCCAGCTTTGGCGGGGATGCGGATGCCGGGCTTGAAGCCCACCTGTTCGATTTCGATCAGGACATCTATGGCCGTCGCGTTCGCGTGCGTTTGCACGGCTTTATCCGGGGCGAACAGAAGTTCGATGGGCTTGACGCACTGAAAGCCCAGATCGCTGCGGATGTGATTGCCGCCAAAGAGATTCTCGGCAAGATTTGAAATTGTTGTCGAACCCGTTATGATCCGCGCGCCTTTACGGGGGCAGCCAGTATCACCGGGGGTTCGCCCTTGTAATTTGTTTAAAGACGACAGGACCGTCACGATGAGTGTCGAATACAAAAAGACCGTTATCCTGCCCAAGACCGATTTTCCGATGCGGGCGGGTTTGCCAAAGATGGAGCCGACCCTGCTGGAACAGTGGGCGAAAGAGGATCTCTATGGCAAAATTCGCGGTATTTCGGCGGATCGCGAAATGTTTGTCCTGCATGATGGTCCGCCCTATGCCAACGGCCACCTGCATATTGGTCATGCACTCAACAAAATCCTGAAAGACGTGATCACCCGTTCGCAGCAGATGATGGGCAAGAACGCGGTTTATGTTCCGGGCTGGGATTGCCACGGCCTTCCGATCGAATGGAAGATCGAAGAACAGTACCGTGCCAAGGGCAAGAACAAGGATGATGTTCCCATCGCCGAATTCCGCAGGGAATGCCGCGAGTTCGCCCAGAAATGGCTTGATATCCAGCGCGAGGAATTCAAACGTCTTGGCGTGATGGGCGACTGGGACAATCCCTATGTCACCATGGATTACAAGGCCGAGGCATCGATCGCCCGTGAACTTGGCAAATTCCTGATGAACGGCTCGCTCTATATGGGCTCGAAGCCGGTCATGTGGTCGGTGGTTGAAAAGACCGCCCTGGCCGAGGCCGAGGTCGAATATCACGACCATACCAGCAAAACGATCCATGTCCGGTTCCCGGTTGTTTCATCCAGGGTCGAAGCCCTTTCCGATGCGACGATCCTGATCTGGACGACGACCCCCTGGACCATTCCGGGCAACCGCGCAATTTCGTACGGGGCCGAGATCGACTATGTCGTGATCGAAGTGACCGAAACCGCCGAAGAAGCCTGGGCCAAGGTCGGCGAGAAAATGGCGATCTGTGCCGATCTGGTCGAAGACGTTTGCAAGCAGGGGCGTATCACCGGACACAAGGTTGTTGGCAATTTTAAAGGTTCCGACCTTGAAGGCACCGTTGCTGCCCATCCGTTCCGTGGGCAGGGTTATGAGTTTGACGTACCGCTTCTGGCCGCGGATTATGTCACGACCGATACCGGTACCGGCTTTGTCCATACCGCGCCGACGCACGGCCCGGACGATTACCAGACCGGTCTGAAATATGGTCTTGAAGTGCCGGAAATGGTGGATGGCGACGGGGCTTATTACCCGACCGTGCCGCTGTTTGCCGGCAAACGCATCTATGATGAAAACGGCAAGGAAGCCGATGCCAATGAGGCGGTCATCGCCAAACTGATCGAAGTTGGCGCATTGCTGTCGCGCGGGCGTCTGAAGCACTCCTATCCGTGCTCTTGGCGATCCAAGGCCCCGATTATCTATCGCACCACACCGCAATGGTTCATTTCCATGAAGGATAATGACCTGCGTGAAAAGGCGTTGAAGGCGATTGATGAGACCCGCTTTGTGCCGGAAGCTGGTCGCAACCGTTTGCATTCGATGATTGCCAACCGCCCGGACTGGTGCGTTTCGCGCCAGCGTGCGTGGGGTGTACCGATTACGGTATTCATCAATAAAAACACCCGTGAACCGCTGCGTGATCAGGGTGTACTTGACCGCGTCTACGAAGCATTCTGTGCCGAAGGTGCCGACGCGTGGTTCACGCGCGATGCGCAATATTTCCTGGGCGACAAATATGATGCCAAGGATTTCGAACAGGTCACCGACGTTCTTGACGTCTGGTTTGATTCTGGTTCGACCCATGCCTTCGTGCTTGAAGAACGCCAGGACCTTAAATGGCCGGCCGACCTTTATCTTGAAGGGTCGGATCAGCATCGCGGCTGGTTCCATAGCTCTTTGCTGGAATCCTGCGGCACGCGCGGCCGTGCGCCGTATGACGCGGTTCTGACGCACGGTTTCGTTCTGGACGGCGAAGGCCGCAAGATGTCCAAGTCGCTTGGTAACGTCATCGCGCCCCAGGACATCATCAACAAGCTTGGTGCGGATATCCTGCGTCTTTGGGTGGTCAGTTCCGACTATCACGATGACCTGCGTATCAGCCACGAGATCATCGAACGTCATTCGGACATCTATCGCCGCCTGCGTAATACGCTGCGTTTCCTGCTGGGCAATCTTGACGGCTTTACCGAGGCGGAAAAGGTTGCGGATAACGAATTGCCGGAACTGGAACGCTGGGTTCTGCATCGTCTGAGCAAGCTGGACGATCTGGTGCGCAAGACGACGGCGGATTTCGATTTCCATACGCTGTTTATCGAACTGCATAACTTCTGTGCGCTTGATATGTCGGCGTTTTACCTCGATATCCGCAAGGACGCGCTTTATTGCGACGCGCCAAGCAGTGCCAAACGCCGTGCGGCGCGTACCGTTATGGACCGCGTGTTTGACAGTCTGGTGCGCTGGCTGGCACCGGTTCTGTGCTTTACCGCCGACGAGGCATGGCGCGCGCGCTATGGTGCCGACAGTTCGGTTCATTCCGAGACGTTCAACACGATCTCGGATGGCTGGAAAAACGACGCGCTGGCCGCCAAGTGGGAAAAAATCCGCAAGCTGCGTCGCGTTGTAACCGGTGCGCTGGAACTGGAACGTGCCGAAAAACGCATCGGGGCCAGCCTTGATGCCGCACCGAAGGTCTATGCAACGGCGGAATATGTCGAAGCGCTTAATGGCCTTAATCTTGCCGAAATCGCCATCACATCTGATGTAGAACTGATCACCGGCGACGCACCCGAAGGGGCCTATACCCTTGAAGAAGTTACCGGCGTTGGTGTGGTTCCGGCATTGGCCGAGGGCGAGAAATGCGAGCGTTGCTGGCAGACATTGCCCGAAGTCGGCAGCCACCCGGTGCACAAAACCGTGTGCCTGCGCTGTGCTGATGCCGTTGATGAAATGGGGATCGAGGCCGCCCAATAAGGCGGCCCGTTTCCGGTTCTGGTCTGTCCATTCGGAAGACCGTGTTCAGGCAAGACAGAAAGAGTGTTGATGAAACATCGTGCCTTTGTCTTTGGGCTGGTCATTATTGCGGTTGTCTTTGCCGTCGATCAGTGGACCAAGCAGCTGGCGATTGACGGATTGTCAAACCCGCATCGCGTGATTGAAGTCACGCCGTTCATGAATTTCCTGCTGGCATGGAACAGTGGCGTTTCATTCGGCCTGTTCCAGGGGCAGGCGCCGTGGGTCATGATTTTGGCGACGGCGGCAATTACCGTCGGCTTCCTGATCTGGATGTGGCGGACGCGCGACCGGTTGTTGGGCATTGCGCTGGCGCTTGTGGTTGGCGGGGCGGTTGGCAACCTTGTTGACCGGTTGCGTCACGGGGCGGTAACCGACTTTATCGATATGCATGTTGCAGGCTATCATTGGCCGGTTTTCAACATTGCGGACAGCGCAATTACGATTGGTGCAGTCCTTTTGTTGATCGATTCCCTGTTTGGCGGTAAAAAATCATCCAGGTAATTTTTGATCCGGCAATTCCGTGCCGGAGACTGAGTGGTAAAGAGGCATCAATGGCCCGGAAACTATCGACATCGATTTTCAAAGTTGCGCTGCTGGGCGGTTTGGCATTTGCCGTGTCCGGTTGTGAATCAACGCGTGAAACGTTTGGTCTGAACAAAACGGCTCCGGACGAGTTTCAGGTTGTTTCCCGTGCACCGCTGAGCCTGCCGCCTGATTTCACGCTGCGTGTTCCGGAACCGGGCGCACCGCGCCCGCAGACCGGCACGACCACCGATCAGGCGCGTCGTATCCTGACCGGTGAAGACCCGGACGCGGTCAAGCGTGATATCACCGATGGCAATCGCAGTCAGGGGCAGGTTGCCCTGCTGTCGCAGTCGGGCGCGCAATATGCCGATCCGGCAATCCGCACCACGGTTGATCGTGAAACATCGATCTTTATCGAAGAAAGCGACAGCGTCGTCGACAAGCTGATCTTCTGGCAGGAAAAACCGCAATTTGGCACCCAGGTTGATGCCGAAGCCGAAGCCAAGCGCATCCGCGATCAGCAGGCATTGGGTGAGTCGGTTTCCGAAGGTGAAACACCGGTCATCGAACGCCGTCAGAAAGGCTGGCTGGAAGATATCTTCTAGGGTGTTGCGGTCACTTTCCGGTGAGTTGTCCCGGAAATAGAACAAAATTCGAATTATGGCAGGGCGCGGTCTTTCCGCGCCCTTGTTCTGTCATATTCAGTTCTTAATCAAAACTTGTCCGTTGCCGTATAGATCAGGCACCCTGCCTGCTTCCTGGCGATCCTGCTTATAGCATTGGGATGACGTAATGACATTTCCGACCCGATCCCCGATTTCGATATTTGCGCGCGGGCCAATTGGCCTGCTTGCCGCTGTTCTTATGATCCTGAGCCCCCATTTGGCCGGGGCGGCGGTTTTCAGCCCGCAAACCATGACCCTTGATAACGGCATGCAGGTTGTGCTGGTGGAAAATCACCGCGCCCCGGTCGTAACCCATATGGTCTGGTACAAGGTCGGATCCGCCGACGAGACTGAGGGCGTATCAGGGATTGCCCATTTCCTTGAACATCTGATGTTCAAGGGTACGAAGGACATTGCCCCGGGTGATTTTTCCAAGATCGTTGCGCGCAATGGCGGCAATGACAATGCATTCACCGCATGGGACTATACCGGGTATTTCCAGAATATCGCGCGTGACCGGCTTGAAATGGTCATGCAGATGGAAGCCGACCGGATGCAGAATCTTCAGCTTTCCGATGATGTGGTTTTACCCGAACGCGACGTGATCATCGAAGAACGCAGATCACGGATTGATAACAATCCCGGTGCGCTTCTGGGTGAACAGATGCGGGCTGCCCTTTATATGGCCCATCCCTATGGCCGGTCGATCATCGGCTGGCTCAATGAGATGGAAACCCTGTCGACCGATGACGCGCTGGCGTTTTATCGCAAATGGTATGCGCCCAATAACGCCATTCTGGTCGTGGCCGGGGACATCACCATGGATCAGCTTAAACCGCTGGCCGAAAAATATTATGGTGTCATTCCGGCGGGCGACGTTGCCACCCGCCACCGTGTCAAGGAACCGACCCAGCATGCCCCGCGCAAGGTAACGCTGACCGATCCGCGCGTCGGGCAGGCATCCATGTCGCGTTATTACCTTGCACCGTCCTACAACAGCGAAAATGCCGATCAGGCCGCCCCGCTTGAGGTCCTGAGCGAAATCCTTGGATCGGGCACGACCAGCCGTTTCTTCCGATCCCTTGTTGTCGATCAGTCGATTGCGACCAGTGCCGGGACTTTCTATGACCCGGTTGCGGTTGATCTGGCAAGCTTTGGCCTGTATGCCGTCCCGCGCGACGGTGTCGAACTGGCCGATCTGGAGAAGGCGGTAGATGCCGAAATTGCCAAGGTTGCGGAAAATGGCGTGACCGAGGAAGAACTGGCGCGTGCCAAGCAGAAGCTTCTTGATAGTGCGGTTTTCGCCCGTGACTCCCTTTCGGCGGCTGCGCGTACCCTGGGCGAAGCGCTGGCGGTTGGTTTGACCGTCGATCAGGTTGAAAGCTGGCCGGATCGGATCAAGTCGGTAACGGTCGAGCAGGTCAACGAAGCTGCCAAATCGGTATTTGACGATAAACGTTCAGTAACCGGCTGGTTGCAGCCGCCCGAAGGCGGCCCGGTGAACGGCATGCCAACCGCGCCGGTCACCGGCGAGCAGGAGGTGCATTGATCATGAGCTATATTGCAAAGACAATTCCGGTAATGAAAATGCGCAAAACCCTGCTGGGGCTGGCATCGGCCACCCTGTTGATGACGTCATTTGCCAGCCACGCAAGGGCTGTCGAGGTACAGGAAGTCACATCGGATGGCGGCATTACCGCATGGCTGATCGAAGATCACCTGAACCCGCTTCTGACGGTTGATTTTGCCTTCAAGGGGGCCGGTTCCGCGACCGACCCGGAAGGCAAGGGGGGGCTTGCCAATATGGTGTCGGGCCTGATCGACGAGGGGGCTGGCGAAATGGACAGCCAGACCTTCCGCACCGAAATGGAAGACCGGTCGATCAGCATTTCCTTTGATGCCGGTCGCGATGATTTTTCCGGATCAATGGTGACATTGACGCGCGAACGCGACACGGCGATTGATCTTCTGCGTCTGGCGCTTACCGAGCCGCGCTTTGACGACGAGGCGGTTGAACGCATCCGTGCACAGGTGATTTCGGGCTTGCGCCGGGCGGAAAATGATCCGGGCGATATTGCCGGCAAGGCGTTTTTCAAATCGATCTTTGGTGATCATCCCTATGCCAATCCGGTATCGGGAACGATGGCATCGGTCAGTAGCCTGAATGCCAATGATTTCCGTGAATTTGTCCGTCATGCCATGGCGCGCGACAATCTGGTGATCGGGGTCGCGGGCGATATCACGGCCGAGGAACTCGGCCCATTGCTTGACGAAGCCTTTGGCGGTCTGCCGGACAAAAGCGACCTTCCGGCCATTCCCGAAGTCACGCCAAAATTTGGCGGGATCGAGGTCATTCAGCAGGACATCCCGCAAAGCCAGGCAGTCTGGGGCCAGAAGGGTATCGCGCGCAAGGACCCGGATTTCTATGCCGCCTATGTCATGAACTATATCCTTGGCGGCGGCGGTTTTTCATCGCGCCTGACAGAGGAAGTGCGTGAAAAGCGCGGCCTTGCTTACGGCGTATACAGCTATCTGGCCGATATGGACAAGGCTGAGCTGATCACGGGCGGAGTTGCGACGCGCAACGATGCCATCGGCCAAAGCCTGTCGATTATTGGCGATGAATGGCAGAAGATGAAGGACAAAGGCGTGTCGCAGGAAGAACTCGATAACGCCAAATCCTATCTGACCGGGGCCTTCCCGCTGCGCTTTACCAGCCTTGGCAACCTGTCGGGCATGCTGGTTGGCATGCAGATGCAGGAACTGGGCAAGGACTTCCTTGATAAACGCAATAGCTTTGTCGAGGCCGTCACCCTTGATGACGTCAACCGGGTTGCCAGCGAACTGCTTGATCCGGCCAATGTTACCGTGACGGTGGTGGGCAAACCCGAAGGCGATCTGGCGTTTTAAGCCGATCCTGACTTTAAAATGTACAAAGCGCGGTGAAAGGCATTTCGCCGCGCTTTGTGCTTTGATAGGTTCGTTTCAATCACAATAATATCACCCCGATTTAACGAGCATTTCCCTTCATGACCCTGCGCGTCCTGCCCCAGAACCTGATCAACCAAATTGCCGCCGGTGAGGTGGTTGAACGCCCGGCTGCGGCGTTGAAGGAACTGGTGGAAAATGCGCTGGATGCCGGGGCAACGCGGGTAGACGTGACCTTGCGCGATGGTGGGCGGACCCTGTTGTCGGTGACTGACGATGGCAAGGGCATGACGCCCGATGAACTTGGCCTTGCGGTCGAACGTCACGCGACGTCCAAGCTGCCCGATGATGATCTGTTCAATATCGGTTTTATGGGGTTTCGCGGCGAAGCCTTACCATCCATCGGATCGGTATCACGGATGCGCCTGACCAGTCGGGTGCGCGGGGCGGAAAATGCCTGGACGTTGACGGTTGAAGGTGGGGCGAAAAGCGCACCGGAACCGGTGGCCCA
Organism: Thalassospira sp. MBR-102; assembly: GCF_040549275.1. Classification (NCBI taxonomy): domain Bacteria; kingdom Pseudomonadati; phylum Pseudomonadota; class Alphaproteobacteria; order Rhodospirillales; family Thalassospiraceae; genus Thalassospira; species Thalassospira sp. MBR-102. The sequence continues at coordinate 240,387 of NZ_JBEPTC010000005.1, read as the reverse complement.
CCCGTTTGGCACGCGAGTTGAGGTACGCGACCTTTTCTATGCGACACCCGCCCGGCTGAAGTTTCTTAAAACCGCGCGGACCGAACAGATGTATGCGCGCGAAATCATGGATCGGCTGGCGATGGCGCGGCCCGATGTTGGCTTTACCCTGTCGGGGGACGGCAACAAGCAGATTTTGAATTACCCGGCCTGCGAAGGTGATTTGTTCGATGCCCGCCTGAAACGGCTGGGGGCAGTTATGGGCCGTGAATTTCAGGATAACGCCCTTCAGATCGAAGCAGAACGCGAAGGCATTCGCCTGACCGGCTATGCCGGGGTGCCGACATTGAATCGTGGCAACGCGCAGATGCAGTTCATGTTTGTCAATGGCCGCCCGGTCAAGGACCGGCTGTTGCAGGGGGCGGTGCGCGGGGCCTATCAGGATTTTCTGGCGCGCGACCGTCATCCGTTGCTGGCGCTGTTTTTTGAACTTTCGCCCCGTGATGTTGACGTCAACGTCCATCCTGGCAAAACCGAGGTCCGGTTCCGTGATCCGGGCATGGTTCGTGGGTTGATCGTCGGCGCGCTCAAACACGCCTTGGCCGGGGCCGGGCACCGGGCATCGACCACGGTGGCCGATATGGCGCTGGGCGCAGCCCGGCGCGAAGGTGACGGACCATCCTTGCCCTATGGCGGCGGGCGCCCCGCCTCGGGCGGGTATAATTTCGGGTCCTATCAACCCAGCCATCCAGGTTCGGCAGCCATACAGCGCGATTACGCGGCACAGGCACCGGCAACCTCGTTTGGTGGCCTGTTTGATCGCGGGCGTGATTTTGCCGGTGGAGAGACCGGCGGTGATAATGGCGGATTTGCCGCGGCTGCCGCCAGTGCGCTGGCCGGGGGATATGGTGGCGGGTATGCCGGTGCTGCCCCGTCGGCACGGATCGACGACACTGATGTCGCCAAATTTGTTGATCATCCGCTGGGCGCTGCGCGCGGGCAGGTGCATGCAAACTATATCATCGCCCAGACCCGCGATGGCTTGGTGATTGTTGATCAGCATGCCGCCCACGAACGCATTGTCTATGAACGTATGAAGGCCGATCTGGCGGAAAATGGCGTTAAACGGCAGGGATTGCTGTTGCCCGAAGTCGTCGAACTGGACGAGGCATCTGCCGAACGGGTGGCTGAGCGTGCCGAAGAATTTGCCGAATTGGGGTTGGTGATCGAGCCGTTTGGCCCCGGTGCGCTGGTGGTGCGCGAAGTGCCCGCAATGCTGGGCAAGGTTGATGTTGCGGGGCTGGTGCGCGATCTGGCCGACGAGATCGTCGAACTGGGGCAGGGCATGGCCCTTAAGGACCGGCTGATGTATGTCTGCGCGACCATGGCATGCCATGGGTCGGTGCGGTCCGGGCGGAAGCTCAATGCTGATGAAATGAATGCACTATTGCGCCAGATGGAAGCCACCCCGCATTCAGGGCAGTGCAACCATGGCCGCCCGACCTATGTTGAACTGAAACTGCACGACATCGAAAAGATGTTTGGTCGGCGCTAGGCTTTAAGCCTGATCCTTAATCCTTGAGCTTCATGTCACGTGGCAGGCGGGTATTGGCGTTGATCCGTGCGCCTTGGATCTGTTCTGCGAACAATCCCTTGGCCGTGGACAGATCGGCATCGCGGAAATCGGTTTGGGCAAGATTGGCTCCGCTCAGATCGCAATTGTGCAGGGTCATGCCGCGAAATGTCGCACCTGACAGATCAGAGCCGAGAAACACCGTGTTGCGCAAGATGGCATCGGTAAAGCTGGCACCGGAAAGACGGGTGGCGGCAAGCACGGCATGATCCAGATTGCAGCCGATGAAATCGCCCGCCGTCATATCGCAACGACGCAGCACCGCCTTTTTGCAATTGGCATTGCGAAACGACACATGCGGCAAGGCACATCGGGTCAGGTCGATGCCTTCAAGATCGGCATCGCGCAGATCGGCGTGCCGGATCGACATCATCGCCCCCTCCTTGCCGCCGGTATCAACCCAAAGCCGATGCCCCTTAAGGGCTTCGGTCAGATCGATCTCAACCAGCTTTTCATCAATGCTGGTGTCGACCGGGTCTGCGTCATCGGTCAGTTTGGCGGTTTCAATCGGTTGCGGTACGGGGGAAAGCACCGCGCGCACGGATTCTGCCGCATCAAGGTTATAGTCGCGCTGCGTTTTCCCCGGTTTGGCATCAGAGGTTTCAATGCCGATCTTGGCACTGGTGGAGCGTTTGGTGTCCAACGTCTGTGTGACCGTGGCAGCGTTGCGTGATGATGTTTTGGAGTGCATCGCAGGTTTCAGGGTGACGGACCGCGACGGTCGCGGTTTGGCTGCGGGCTTTTCACCATTCTGGTCCGATGCCGGTTCCTCGGCAGGTTCAGGCGATTTGATGTCGTCATGACGTCGGGCCGGTTTTTCAGTCTCGCGGTCGATCAGGGCGCTGGCATTGCGGGGCTGGCGTATTTTGCGCGATGGTTCGGCGATATTATCGCCTTCGCGTGCCGGGCCGAAATAATTGCCTTCGAATACGAAGCGGCGCGGCTTTTTAATCACGGTTTGAACGATCTTGCGCAAACGATCGGCGTCGACCGGCTGGCGAAAGACGCCTTCAATCCCGGCTTCGACCGCATCGCGCATGGCGCGACGATCCAGTTTTGGCGCGCCTAGCAAGACCGGGACCTGATTGCAGAATGGATCGGCATCCGACGCGCTTTGACGCAGATCGCGAATGGTCGAAATACCGCGAATACCGTCCAGATAAAGACCGATCAGGATCAGATCCGGGCGGTGCGTACGGGTCAGTTCGATGATGGCGTCGCGGTCGTCACTCGCATGAAAGGCCGCCAGATGCAGCGGTTCAAGTGCTGTCTGCACTGCCTTGATGTTCCGGTCACTGTAATCGGCATACAGGACGGATAGTTTTTTTGGCGACCGCGTTGTCATTCCACCAAGCTTGCCTGCTTTATCGGGTTTTGTCACCCGGTTGCATCCGATGATTACTGGTTGCCCGGTACTGAAAAGCTTCGACGTTGTTCGGGTGATGGAATGCCATCACTGCCTGTTTCCGTGTTTGTGCCACCGGTCGGTCCGAATGTCGTCGCGCCGCTATTGTTTCCGGCGTCATCGACCATTTCGATCATGATTTCGACGCGTCGGTTCTGTGCCCGGCCTTCGGGCGTGCTGTTGTCGGCAATCGGGCGGCTGTCACCGTGGCCCTGCACAACCATGCGGGCCGGGTCGGTACCATTCTGATCAATCATGTAATGGATGACCGATGTGGCCCGCGCCGCCGATAGATCCCAGTTCGAGATATAGGGCGAATTTGACGATACCGGAATGTTATCGGTGTGGCCGGAAACCACGACCTGACCTTCGGTCTGGTTGATGACCGGTACAAGCCGGTTCAGGATGGCCGCAAATTCTGCTGTCATCCCCGAAGAGCCGGATGGAAAGGCAATCTCGTTCGGAAAACGGACAACCACGTCGCCGTCTTTTCGATCAACGCCGATCTGGTTTGTCATGCCCATTTTATGAAGCACGGTTTCCAGTGTTTCTTCGAGGGCCTCGGCCTTTTCAGATTTGCTGTCGCCTTCCTTTATCTCGACCTCGGGCGTTTCGACGGGCGGGATATTGGAAACAATGCGGGGGGTGTCGGGGGTCGGCTGTTTCAGCGCCTTGCCAAGGATCGAACCATCAAGTTCGACAACACCGGCCAGTTCGTCCTGCTTGCTAAAGCCAAACGCGGTTTTGACCGATCCGGCAATCTGTTTGTATTTGATGACATCCATTTCGGCAAAGGTGAGCAACAGCACAAACAGCACGAGCAGCAATGACATGAGATCGGCGAATGTCGCCATCCATGCGGGAGCTCCTGCTGCCGGTTTCTTTGCCATCTTCTACGCCTGTTGCCTTATGTATCTGTCGTAAATGAATGTTGCGCGGTTTATTCGCTGCCTTCGCTGTCGGTATCTTTGGGAATACCGCCCGGCAAATAGGGACCAAGAATTTCCTTCATCACCAATGGGCTTTGGCTTGATTGAATCTGGACCACAGATTCGATAATCAGCTGCTTGGTGCTTTTAAGCTGTTCGACCTTAAGGGCCAATTTGTCGGCAACCGGAAGCGCAATCAGGTTGGCTAGAACCGCACCGTAAAAAGTGGTCAGCATCGCAATCGCCATGGCCGGGCCGATGGCATCGGGGTCCGACAGGTTGGCCAGCATCTGCACCAGACCGACCAGTGTGCCGATCATGCCAAAGGCCGGGGCGGTATCACCAATCCCGCGGAACATCAGTTCGCCAAGTTCGTCATTCTGGATCGATTTTTCGACCTCGCTCGAGATCGAGCTTCGAATGACTTCGCCACTGTGGCCGTCGACACACATGCGAATGCCGCGCGCCATGATGTCGTTTTCAATCTCGACATTCTCAAGCCCCAGAAGGCCGTTCTTGCGCACCAGTGTTGAAAGTTCGATGGCCTTTTCATAGATCGACAGCGGATCTTCCTTTGGGTTCTTGAAGGCGATCCTGATCCCGATCTTCAGCGACTTGATCACATCACGCATCGGGAATTTAATCAGCGTTGCCGCCGCCGTGCCGCCAAAAACAACCATGATCGATGGCAGGTCGACAAAGGCATTCAGGCTGCCGCCCATAAGGATGGCGCCAAAGATAACCCCCATACCGGCGACGATCCCGATAAGTGTTGCAATATCCATGATGCTTATACGTTTTCCGGCGTTATGAATTCATGCGGCAAAAGCTGGTTCGGGATCGAAAAAGGCAATCTTTCTTCAAGGCTGTCAGGCAACCATTCTGTTCTGGCAAACATCAAAACGCGGTACCCCTGATACGTGTCATGGTGTTGGCGGTTATATTTTCCGTTTCAATCCATCAAATTGGGAGGTTGCAGACGGATTTTCCATAGCAAGCGGATAAAATCCGGCATAATTCGTTCGCTCGGCGCGAACAATCCATATCTGTGCCTTCCCGATCCGCTTATATGCTTATCGCGAATGTCTAGGACATACTATACGTTTGTTAGTCGACTTTTGTCGGGGGCTCAACCCACCGGTAAGGATAGTCAGCCTAATTCAAACGATGTAATGCCAAACGTCATTTCAAGATTGAGTTCTGGGGCTTTGCCGCGATACATGCGCGCGGTTTCAAATTCCGCCTGCATGCCGTGTTCTTCGACCAGGGCACGGGCGGCTTCATTGCCATCGGGGATATCAAGATAGACCGGCTGATCCTGTTCCTTGCGGGTGGCAAGCAGGGCATGGAAAAGGGTGCGGGCATCGTCGATATTGTCGGCAAAAAGCGGCCCGACCTTATGCCCGGTGCGGCACGGCCGGATCACGCCATAGCCGCGCAATCCCATCGGGCCGCGAAGGGCCAGTGCGGTGTGCTTTTCCGCAGAAATCCAGCCGCGCAGAAACTCGATCCGGCTTTCCGGGAACAGTTTGCAGGTCTGTTCGAAGGCATCAATGATGGCGATATCATTGATCAGAAGTTCGAACAGGTCGTCGTTTTGCGGGTTTTGTGCCGTAACCACGCCGCCAAAGCGCAGGTTGCGATGGGCCAACTCAAAGCCAGATTTACGATAGTTTTCCTGCTGATCGACAACGCCATCAAGACCGATTGTTTTGGCAACCGCCTCGCCCAGCACGGTTTCCCAAAGCCGCAAACCAAGGCCTTCGCCGCGACGATCAGGGCGGCAGATGTAAAAGCCGACAAATCCGTAATCCGAATTGTAATGCACGGCTGAAATCACGGCGGCCAGCCCCTGTTTGTCAAACGTCCCCCAGAAGCCCAGCGGATCGGTATTGAAAAACGCATCCGCGTCCGAAAAACCCGGATTCCAGCCTTCCTGTGCGGCCCAATCAACGGCAGTGGCGAATTCAAAGGACTTCAGGCGGCGGATTTTATCGGTCATGGCATTGTTTCGTCTTTATGGATCATGGACTTCCGGTCATTCATGCATTGGTGCACGCATCCGACCGGTGCGGGTCGGGCCATGATGTAACATGACCCGACGATTGCAATGACAATAATTTTATTGAGAATGCCTATCAGTTTTATTATCAATGATGCACGGTCAATCGTTGCCCCCAACCGCCACCGAAAGTCATCTGATGCCTGTAAAGTCTGACAGCCCGCTGATTGCCAAAACCCGCATCGTTCTGAGCGCAAGTGCCGATGTCGCAAACGCGGTTGCAGCTTATTATGCCGAACATGATTGCGATGTGACGAACGATGACAACGGTGCGAAGATTTCACTTTCGGTCGGGCATCTGACTTTGCAGCCCGGTGAAAAGCACCTTGATATCGAAGTCGGCTCAAAAAGCGAGGCCGGTGTTGCACAGATGAAGGCCGCACTTATTGCCATCCTGCAAAGCATCGTACCCGAAGCCGATCTTGACTGCCGCTGGAAGGGGGCGGGGGAAAGCAACGGCAAGCTGCCGAACTTCCGGGAACTTCGTGTGATTGGTGTGACGGACCTGTCATCTCATATGCGCCGGTTGCGGCTGGCGGGGGATGATCTGGAATTTTACGATGGCGATGGCATTCACATGCGCCTTCTGATCCCGCCACGTGATGTTGGCGAACCGCAATGGCCGACATTGGCCCCCAATGGTATGGTGGTCTGGCCCGAGGGTGAAAATGCGGTTGCGCCAAGGGTTTACACCATCCGCCGGATCGATGCCAAGGCAGGCTGGATCGAGGTGGACTTTGTCATGCATGGCGATAACGGCCCCGGGTCTGCCTTTGCGCTTCATGCGCAACCGGGGGACCGGATCGGCATGACCGGGCCGCTGGGTGGGGAACTGCCCGATGCCGACTGGTTCCTGTTTGCAGGTGACGAAACCGCCCTTCCGGCGATTGGCCGTTATCTTGAAGAACTGCCCGAACATGCCAGCGGACATGCATTGATCGAGATACAAAGTTCGGCTGACATCATCGATCTGGCCACCAAAAGCCGGATCGCGATTGAATGGGTGTGTCGTGATACCCATCCCGCAACCGATACCAGTCCGATCCGCGAGGCGGTCAGCCGTATCGAAGTGCCCAAGGATCGGGCGCGTGTCTATTGCTGGGCCGGGGTCGAGCAGGCCAGCTATAAATCCATTCATCAGATATGGCGGAAGGAAGTCGGCCTTGACCGTGATCAGTGTCTCGCCATGACCTTCTGGCGCAAGACGGCCTGATTTTTGTTCAGGTGCTATTGGACTGATTTGCTTCGGTCGTGCAGTTCGGGGGCGAAATGGGCGATGGCCTGATCAAGGTCGACCAGAATTTCCGCAACCAGCAGATTGCCTTGTTGCGTGCCTGCCAGTTCGATCACGGCGCGAATGATATCGTGATTGGTCGGACGGGGGCCTGTGGTGATGGCTTTGGCGTGATCGAAGACTTGTTGTCGCGCCGCAAGAAAGGCCGCCATTTCGTCGGCAGCCGTCGGATCGTTTCCTGATTGTGTGTCATGCAATGCACGTTTCAGTGACAGGCCGGTCATATGGCTGCTGCTGGCAAACAGGGTCGCGGTGATCATGCGAAATGCCAGCGCATCCTGCGCCAGCTTTTTACGAACAACCGGATCGGTGATGACGTTCAGCGCGAAAAGATCGGCTTCGATTTCGTTATCGCGTTCCTTGGTGCCGCCATCGCCGAAATGTGACGGATCGCAATGGCGCACTTCGTGGCGCATCAACCAGCCATAGGTCAGATCGGCACTGCTGGAATAGTGAAGCTGATTGCCAAACCAGCCGCGCATCAGGTCGGCGAAAATTTCAGTCCCGCTACCCGGTGCGATTTTTGCCGGAATGAAAATCTGGCACGGTACTGCCTGATTGTTGCCGCGGCGTCCCGATACGGTAAAGGGCGACTGCGGCAGTTTGGCAAACAGCAGATCCACACCTTTTATGTTACCAAGGCCAAGCGTCCGATCAATGATCGACAGAAAGGAAGCACGGTCGGCGAAACTGTGCAGTGCAACCTTTTCATAACGGTTCAGGTCACGTTCGATGTCTGCAAGGGTTCTGAATTCCTGTGCTTTTGCAGGTAATGCCACGCCACCCGCCATGCCCGACAGCAGACAGCTAAAACAGGCAGTCGACAGATAGCGATAGAATACAGATTTCACCATGCTCCCAGTATGCCGTTCTGGAAGGCTCAGGGCGAGATCAAACTGATGCCGGTTTCAGGCACCCAGCTTGCGGGCGGCGGCAATCGCGCGGCGGATTTTTGCCAATCGGCGCGATGCCCGTTTAAGATCAAGTGTTGATCCGGTCAGTTTTGTCATTGTCATGCAAGCCTCCTTTACGCTTCGGCGCGCTGGCCGGTACGTTTGCGTTGCGGTCCGAACAGACAGGCCAGCAACAGGATAATACCGGAAATCGTGGCGATCATGCCGGCCGCACTGACCGCATAGGGCGACCCGAACCAGCCCGGCCCGTATCCGGCAAAAACATAACCCAGAACTGCCGAAATTACGGCAAACACAACGCTCCATCCGATCTGCCAGCCAAGCTGGTTGGTCATCAGGCGGGCTGCGGCAGGCGGGCAGACAAACATCGCAATCACAATGATCGATCCGACCGCATCAAAGGCGGCAACTGCGGCAATTGCGGTGGCGACAACCAGCGCAAATCCCAGCACACGGGTTCGAATGCCAATCGCCTCGGCAAAGGCGGCATCAAAGGTCGATATTTTCAATTCTTTCCAGAATAGCGTGATGAACAGCACGATCCCCAAAAGAACGACCGCCAGTCGCGGTAACTGGGGCGGAAGGGTTGCCAGGGCCGCCGGGTCAAGCAACGATTGCCATCCTTCGGCATCAAACCAGATCAGGCTTTCAAGATTGCCCAGCAACGCATGTTGCACATCGATGTGCACCGAACTGGTGTCTGTGATTTCAAGCAGCAGCACACCGGCGGCAAAAAGGGTTGTAAAAACAAGCCCCATCGCGGCCCCCGGCTCAACCCGGCCAAGCCGTTTGACAAGCTCGATCACGATGACGGCAACAATGGCGGCACAGCCCGCACCGATCATCATCGGTACGGCCGTGATGGTGCCGGTTACCAGAAATGCCACGACAATACCGGGTAGGACGACATGACTGATCGCATCTCCGATCAGGGCCTGGCGACGCAGCAAAAGGAAATTCCCGGGCAGGGCACAGGCAACCGCACCCAGAATACCGATCACGATTGGTGTCAGGCTGAGTTGCACAAATTCAGCACCCAGGGCGGTGATCAGATTGTCGATCATGCGGGGGCTCCGGTCTGTTCGGCAATCACGCGGTCGATTTCGTCGATCTGATCCTGTGTCATCATATCCTCGATCGGGGTTAGACCGTCATAGCGTTCAATCGCTGAATCATCGGGCAGGATGCGCCGCGCCATCGCCCATCTTGCTTCGTCATGGGCGGCCTTTTGCGATGCGGTTTTACCACGCAGGGTTGCCACCCCGTCAGGCCGTATCATGCCGGACTGACGCAGGATGCGAAGGGTAAATCCATCATAGATCGGTTCGCGTCGCGCCAGTGCCAAAAGCCCCTGACGGCGATGCACGCGGCGCTGGAAACGCCAATGACGCAGGGCCGATGCCAGACCGCCACGAAGCGGTGAAAACAATGCGGAAAAGACAAAGAACCCGAACGCCACCAGAACAATGATCGGCCCGGTCGGGAGCGAGGCGGCGGCGGCCGAAAACACCGCCCCGATATAACCGGCAAGTCCGCCAATGGCGGCGGCAATACCGATCATCGGTCCGACCTGATTGGTCCAGAACCGGGCGGTAACCGGCGGAATGATCAGCAGGGCAACAATCAGGATCAGACCGACGATCTTGAGCCCGATCACGGTAACAATCAGCGCCAGCCCCATCATGGCCAGATCAATATGACGGACATTGATACCGGTTGTTGCGGCATATTCCGGATCAAACGCCACTAGCGTCATCGGACGGCGCAGCATGAAAACAAAGGCGGTGGCAAGGGCACCGGCAATCGCAATTGTGGTTGCCTCGCTGATCAGCATGCCAGCGGTCGATCCCAGCAGGAAGTTTTCAAGCCCGGCCTGACGGCCTGACGACATGGTTTGAATAATCGTCAGCAAAACGATGCCAAGCCCAAAGAAAACCGACAGAACCGCCCCGATTGCGGCATCCTCGGTCAGGCGGGTCTGGCGTGTGATCCATTCGACCATCAAAAGCCCGATGCCCGATGAAATGGCCGATCCGATGATCAATCCGGGTAACCAGCGGCCATCCCCGCCAAAGGCAACCATCAAGATGAAAGCAATACCAACACCGGGCAGGGTGGCGTGACTGATCGCATCGGAAACAAGGGCTCGTTTGCGCAGGAAAATAAACGCACCGGCACCACCCCCGGCAAGGCCCAGCAACCCGGCCCCAACCGCGACAAGGGCGCTGTTATATCCGGCCTGAAGGAAAAGGGCGCTTATGAAGTAATCAAGAAAACTCATCTGAGTGGTTCCGATGGCTTTGCCAAGACGGGCATTTGATCAGGCAAGACGCAATTCATCGATATGCGTGGTCGCCAGTCGCCCGCCATAGGTTTCCTGCAAATTGGCGGCGGTAAAGGTGGTATCGACCGGGCCTTCGGCAATGCGGCGCACATTGATCAGAAGCACGCGGTCAAAATACTCGGCAACCGTGGATAGGTCATGATGCACGCAAACAACTGTCCGGCCTTCGGACTTAAGGTCCTTAAGGACGGCGACAATGGCCCGTTCGGTTGCGGCATCGACCCCGGCAAAGGGTTCGTCGAGCAGGTAAAATTCGGCATTTTGCGCCAATGCGCGTGCAAGGAATACGCGTTGCTGCTGACCGCCGGAAAGCTGCCCGATCTGACGGGTGGCGAAGTCGGCCATGCCGACGCGTTCAAGGCATTCCATGGCCTGTTGGCGGTGGCGCGCCCGCCAGAAACGAAACAGCCCGACCGAGCCATAAAGCCCCATCAGGACGACATCGATAACGCGTGCGGGGAAATCCCAGTCAACACTGGCGCGTTGCGGCACATAGGCCACCCGGTCACGTGCCTCGTGAAACGGTTTGCCGAAAATGCGTATTTCGCCAGACAGCCGGGGGATCACGCCAAGTGTCCCTTTCAGGAAGGTCGATTTGCCCGCCCCGTTCGGCCCAATAATCGCGGTCATGGAGCCCGCCGGGATAGAGGCATCGACGGAAAAGACCGCCGGTTTGTTGCCATAGGATACGGTAAGGCCACGCACCGTCAGCGGCGCATCCTTGCCCGCGACATCAACGATCTTTCCGGCTTCTGCAATCAGTTCTGCGTTGCTCATGACAGTTCCTTCGGTGGCGCGGCTCAGGAGCCAGCGGCCAGTTTGCCCTGCATCCCGGTGGCCGGGGCATCGCCGCCAAGCGCACGGGTGATCAGGGTCGCGTTATGGTCGATCATGCCGATATAGGTGCCTTCATAGGTGCCTGGCTCTCCCATGGCATCGGAAAACAGCGTGCCGCCGATTTCAACTTTCTGGCCGCGTGCGGCGGCCCCCTCGATCAGGGCGCGCACATTACGCTCCGGCACGGAACTTTCAACAAAGACCGCGGCAATCTTGCGATCAACAATGGTGTCGACCAGTTCCTCGACCCGACGAAGGCCGGCTTCGGATTCTGTTGAAATGCCCTGAATGCCCAGAACCTCGAAATCATAGCCGCGCCCGAAATAGCTGAACGCGTCATGCGCGGTCAACAGCACTCGGCTTTTCTCCGGCACGGTTTTGGTGACCGATTGCATGTAGGTAATCAGCTTTTCGATATCGGCAATATGCTTGTCGGCATTGGCGCGATAGGTGACCTCGCCCTCGGGATCGGTCTTGATCAGCGCATCACGAACCGCCAGCACCACGGTTTCCCACAATTGTGGGTCCATCCAGACATGCGGGTCATAGCGGCCTTTATATTGCGCATGGCTCAGAAGCTTTGACTTGTCGATTGCTTCGCCGACGGCAATGACATTGCGGCGCTTTTCCAGATCAAGGAAGAATTCCTCAAGCTGTGCCTCAAGATACAGGCCATGCCACAAAACCAGATCGGCGCGCGCCATGGCGGCAATGTCGCTGCGTGTCTGGCGATAGGAATGCGGATCAACCCCGGGGCCCATCAGGGCGGTGACCTTTGCGCGGTCGCCTGCAACCTGACGCGCCGCGTCGGCGATCATGGATGTCGTGGCGACAACATCAATCGGCTTGGCAGAGGCAGCTGTCACCGAAACGGCAACAAAGCCGCAGACGGCAGCAAGGGCAAAACCGAAATTCCGGGCGATGCGGCGAAGCGACATGTGAGGCGGTCCTGTGATGCAAGTTAAAATCAGTCTGCCAATATCCCCTATTTATGTGCGGACTTTTAAAGTTAGTCAAGGCTAAATTGATTTTTGCACACTATGTTGATATGAAGACCTTGGGGATTTCAAAGGAGCTGTGAATGGGCGATCCGACTGCGCGTCATCCGCGACACAACAAGGCCGAAGTTTTTGCGCAATTGCGCGACGCCCATGCCCGCGAGGTAACCGAGGATTACGTCGAAATGATCGCCGACCTGATCCAGGAAGAAGGCGAGGCGCGATCCGTCGCCCTTGCCGAACGCTTTGGCGTGACGGCGGCGACGGTCAACAATACGATCAAGCGCCTGGAGCGTGACGGCTTTGTCACATCACGCCCATATCGCTCGATTTTTCTGACCGATCAGGGTAAGGAGCTTGCCGAGAAATGCCGCAAGCGCCACGAGATCGTCTATAATTTCCTGATCGCATTGGGCGTCGACCCTGCTATCGCGGAATTTGATGCCGAGGGGATCGAGCATCATGTGAGTGAGGAGACTTTGGCGGTTTTTGAGCTTGCATCTAAGAGTTCCCTCTAGCGCAGTTTTGTTTGCCTACTAAATGAGTAACCCTCAAATAGAGGGTGCGGACTTCTTTAGATTCAAACGGCTTTGGGCCGGTTCTCTCCTTCGTTTTTTCTCCCAGGTTTTTGCTGCTTCAGTTAATATCGCTGTTAAGGCAAGTGCTCTTGCTCAATGGCAGTAGTGCTGACCTTCTCTCCGAAAACAGTCGCATTTTTGGAGTGAGTTTTCCAAACTAAGGCAAAGGAGAACTCGAGATGAAGAAGCGCTTTTCGCAAGAACAGATCATCGGGGTTTTGAAGGAACAGGAAGCGGGATTTGCGGTGAAGGATATCATCCGCCGTCATGGTATTGCCAAGCATACCTTTTGCCGTTGGAAGTCGAAGTTTGGCGGGATGGAGATATCCGATGCCAGGCGGCTTCGTGAACTTGAGGCAGAGAACGCCAGACTGAAAAAGCTGTATGCGGAATCGATGCTCGACAACGCCGCTCTGAAATATCTTTTGGCAAAAAGCTTTTAAAGCCTGCGTCGCGGCGTTTGGCGGTTGCTCACCTGACAGCAGAGCACCAGTTTACCGAACGCCGCGCCTGCGGGCTTGTCGGGATCAGCCGCGCGGTTTTGCATTATGCTTCCAGAAGAGAGGATGATGCGCCGGCACGGTCACGCCTCAAGGTGTTGGCAGGTCAGTATCGCCGCTATGGCTATTTGCGCCTGCATGTCTTTCTGCGCAAGGCAAGGTCTCGTGGTCAATGCCAAGCGAATCTATCGCCTGTATTGTGAAGAAGGCCTTCAGGTGTGTCGCCGCAAACGCAAACGGCTGGCGCATCGGGATCGCATTCTTCTCAAGGCAGCCGTTCGCCGCAACCAACGTTGGTCTTTGGACTTCGTTTCGGATGGCCTGTGGAACGGACGTCGGTTCCGGGTCTTGAATATCGTCGATGATTGTACGCGGGGCTGTCTAGGCCAAATTGTTGACGTCTCGATATCTGGCAAGTGGCTCACCCGATATCTTGATCAACTGGCCATTATCCATGGCTATCCGGACGAACTGGTTCATGACAACGGCCCTAAACTGACTTCCCGGGCGATGTTTGAATGGTCGTACAAAACCGGGGTGAAGCTACGGTTTATCCACCCTAGCAAACCGACACAGAATGCCTAAATGAGAACTGGTTTGCAAGCATCCACGGAGCCCGCAAGATCATTGAGGCCTGATGGAAACACTATAACACCATCCGGCCCCACTCCTTGCTCAACTATCAAACACCGGCTCAGTTTGCGCAGGCATTCAACGGCCCTGTAAGAGGGGCCGCAACGAGCCCAAGGCCCCTTGCGGTCCCTTCAGGGTATGGCACTTAAATCAAACCAAGCACTCACCCTATGAGTGAGACTGATATGGGGGGAGGGTCAGTGCTTCTAAGCATGTAAGTTAAAGAACTTGAAGCGATGACCTATGCTTTTGAGTGGGGTGTTTTCTCCCGTTTCGCTTTGTTCTGGTTGAGTACCCTCTGACGAGAAAATACTATTGTGTAATGTGGGGTTTTTGTGCAGAAGTGTCTGCCCTGAGCCTTGCTTGATATGAGAGAATGAAGGACAAAAATGACGAACTTTGCATTGGTTGGTGCCGCTGGGTATATAGCTCCACGCCACATGAAAGCGATCAAGGATACTGGGAACAGCCTGGTTGCAGCATTTGATCCCAATGATTCAGTGGGCGTCATTGACAGTCATTTTCCGGATGCGGATTTCTTTGTGGAATTCGAGCGTTTTGACCGGCACATAGACCTGTTGCGACGTCAGGGCACAGGAGTTGATTATTTCAGTATTTGCTCTCCAAACTATCTGCATGATGCTCATATCCGTCACGCACTCCGTAATCAGGCGCACGCGATTTGTGAAAAGCCCTTGGTGCTAACACCTTGGAACATAGATGCACTGTCGGAAATCGAGCGCGAGGGTGACGCAAAAATATACAACATTCTGCAACTTCGTCTGCATCCGGCAATCAAGGCATTGCGTGACAAGGTTGCCAATGCACCGAAAGACAAGGTCTTTGATGTTGATCTGACATATCTGACGTCCCGTGGGCACTGGTATGGTGTAAGCTGGAAGGGCGATGTCAAAAAGTCCGGCGGTATCGCTTCGAATATTGGTGTTCATTTCTTTGATATGCTCGGGTGGGTGTTTGGTGATGTTCGAAACAATGTCGTACACCTGCATGAGGCTGATGTTGCATCTGGTTATCTGGAATATGATCATGCTCGTGTGCGCTGGTTCTTGTCGATCAACCCGGAATATCTCCCGGCAGACGCAAAGTCAGCGGGTAAGAGAACCTATCGCTCCATTCTCATTGAAGACGAAGAGCTTGAATTCTCGGATGGCTTCACCGAATTGCATACAGACAGTTATCGTGACATTCTTGCAGGTGGCGGGTTTGGTATTGAAGATGCCCGAGCTTGCATCGAAACAGTTTATGACATTCGCAAGATGACACCGGCCTCGCTTTCTGGTGATTTCCATCCTTTCTGCATGAACGTGAAACTATGACAACCATTGGTGCATCAACCTTTATCCATGAGACAGCGATCGTGGATGAGGGCGCGTTAATCAAGGAAGACTGTCGTATTTGGCATTGGGTTCATGTGTGCGGTGGTGCGCGCATAGGTGCCGGGTGTTCCTTGGGGCAAAACGTTTTTGTCGGGAACAAGGTCGTTCTTGGGGACCGGGTGAAGGTCCAGAACAATGTCTCGATCTATGACAACGTAACGTTGGAAGACGAAGTTTTCTGCGGTCCAAGTATGGTGTTCACCAATGTAATCAATCCGCGTGCCGGGGTTGAAAAAAAGGATGAATACAAGAGTACACTGGTCAAGCGAGGTGCATCTCTTGGTGCGAATTGCACGATTGTTTGCGGTGTGACGATAAATGAGTACGCCTTTATCGGTGCCGGGGCCGTTGTAACACGAGATGTTCCCAAGTTCGCAGTAATGGCAGGTGTTCCGGCAAGACGTATCGGGTGGGCAAGTCATGCAGGTGAAATGCTGGGAGAGGATCTGGTATGCCCGCGTGAGGGCAGAAAATATCGGGAAGTGGCTGAGGGCCTCTTGGAGGAAGTAACAAGTGACTAAACAGATTGCGCTCATTGACCTTGCGGCGCAGCAGGAACGTATTCGTGACCGGATTGATGCAGCTGTGGCCAGGGTTCTTGATCATGGAAAGTACATCCTGGGTCCCGAGGTTGCGGAGCTCGAAGAGAAACTTGCAGAGTTCACTGGTGCAAAACACGTTGTAACTTGTGCAAATGGTACTGATGCATTGTCGCTTGTGATGATGGCCGAAGGTGTTGGTCACGGAGATGCCGTATTCGCACCGTCTTTTACCTTCGTTGCGACGGCTGAAATTGTCCCTGGCACTGGGGCTACGCCTATATTGGTTGATGTTGATTCGCGCACATTCAACATTGATCCGGCAAGTCTCGAAGCAGGTATCGAAAAGGCGAAGGCACTTGGGTTGCGGCCGAGGATAATTGTGGCTGTTGATATCTTTGGATTGCCGGCGAATTATCATGCCTTGCGCGAAATAGCGACCAGAGAAGGCATGGTCCTGATTGCAGACGCGGCTCAAAGCTTTGGGGCGGAGATTGATGGGTGTCGCACCGGTGTGTTGGCGGATTATACAACCACGAGCTTCTTTCCAGCGAAACCACTGGGATGCTATGGCGACGGAGGAGCAATTTTCACTGATGAACCTCAAAAAGCCGAAGAGCTGCGTTCTTTGAGGTTTCACGGCAAGGGGCAAGACAAATACGATAACGTAAGAATTGGATTGAACAGCAGGCTGGATACGATACAGGCGGCGATATTGTTAGAAAAACTTTCGATTTTTGAAAGTGAAATAGCAATAAGAAATGAAGTCGCGGCATTTTACACAGAAACGCTGTCTCCTTACGTATCGTGCCAAAAGGTACCGCAAGGGTATAAATCTGTCTGGGCCCAGTTCACAATTGTGGCAGAGGACAGGTCGTTGATCGAAAATGCGTGTCGGGAGCATGGTATTGCAACGGCAATTTATTATCCTGTGCCGATGCATATGCAGACAGCATACAAGTCGTTCCCGAATTTGGGGGATGGCATGAATGTCTCAGAAAATCTTGCGCGAAAAGTGATAAGTATTCCGATGCACCCTGGCCTTGATGAGCAACAGCTGCAGCGGATCACCGACGTTGTTATAGCAAGCCTAAACTAGCAAAATTGTTGTTTACCCTTGGGTGAAAATCAATTTCTTCTACTCTGAAGCTATTGGCAAAAAAATGCGTGAAGAGCCGACTTTTATTTTCTCTCCGATTACCTTGATATGGTCGCGGCGCCACTTGCTATTTGCTGCCGTAAATACGTCATTGCGCCAGCGTTACGCCGGCTCTGTGCTTGGGCTTGTTTGGATTGTCTTGGGCCCGTTGTTGCTACTTTCTCTTTATGCCGCAATATACTTGGTTGTCTTTCGCGTCCGTCCGCCCGATATGGAGCCGGGTTTGTATGTCCTGTATATTTTTTCGGGACTGGTACCGCTGATTAACTTTAGTCAGGGGTTGATGTTGGCGACAACTTCCTTGTCTGCAGACAAGGATATTCTACTGAATACAGTTTACCCGGCCGAATTAGTGCCGCTGCGTGAAGTTGTTGTGTCACTGGTAACCTTGGCGATTGGTATTGGTATAATCGCTGTTGCAACGGTTTTCCTCGGGCAGTTGTTCTGGACCTGGTTACTCGTACCCGTTGTTATGGCCTTGTTGGCAATGTTTCTTACGGGCATAGCGTGGATACTGTCACTTGCGAATTTGGTTCTGAAAGACATTCAGCAAATATTGACCTATGTCACTATTCTCCTGTTAGTGGCCAGTCCGATTGCCTATACGCCCGATATGCTGCCGAGTTCCCTTGCTGTTCTTATATACTTCAATCCGCTGGCGTATTTTGTGATCTCTTTCCAAAGTTTGATTGTGCTCGGCATGTTGCCGCCATGGCCAATTTTACTGGGCATTAGTGTGTTTGGCATCGGCAGTTTTGTTCTTGGTGCGTATGTGTTCTCCCGCGCAAAGACGGTGTTTTTCGACTATGCATAATTCAATTAAAGCTTCAGTGGAAGCAGGAGGGGCAAAGCGCTCTAGCTCCTTGGTTGGTAGTGATATTGCCATTCGTCTGAGTGATGTGAAGAAGGAGTATAAGCTTTATGATAGCTTTTCTGATCAGGCGCTGGACGTCTTGGGCGTATCTTGGTTGCGCTTTTGGCGGCGATTGAATTATAAGACATTCAGTGCTCTGAATGGCATTAATTTGGACATCAAGAAAGGTGAGAGAGTTGGTATTATTGGCCGAAACGGCGCTGGTAAAACAACACTCTTGAAGCTGATTACCGGTAACTTTGCGCCGACCACCGGCAAAATTGAGGTTAACGGTAACGTTCAGGCCTTGATGCAGACGGGCTTAGGTTTTCATGGGGAATTTACTGGGCTGGAGAACATTCGTTCAGCGCTGGCCTATAGTGGTTTGCCTGCATCAGAGCTAGATGCTGCTATTGATGATATCGTCAGTTTTTGTGAGCTTGGCGATTTTTTGAACCAACCGATGAAATCATATTCTCTCGGTATGAGGGCCCGGCTGCAGTTTGCGGTTTCAACTGCGATTAAACCAGATATTGTCATAATTGATGAAGTGCTTGGAGCTGGAGACGCCTACTTTGCATCTCGCTCAGCAGAACGAGTTCGGCGGCTTACGGACTCAGGGGCAACTTTGCTGATCGTTTCACACTCCATGAGCCAAATTCTCCAGTTCGCGAATAAAGCTCTGTGGATCGATAACGGCCAGATACTGACCTCCGGTGACCCGCTCACTGTGGTGAACCAGTATGAAGAGCGCATCATGAGGATGAACAAGGATGCTGAAAAGAATGCATCCTTGTCGACGAATGAGCAGTCGCCCAAATCATCGGCTGGCGGTTCGAGATGGGGGGGTGAAGGGCCGTTGAGAATTGACAGCTCTTATATTACCAATTCTGACGGTCTGGTTATCGATCATTTTTCTACTGGGGAACCCGTCAGGCTAGTTGCTGAAGTTTGTTGTGAAGATGATCGGTCTCACGGCTGTTCTTGTCTGTTTGTTTTGTACGATGATGTCGGTAACTTGGTGTGTCAAGTTGTGCAGCCGGAGCAAGACTATCAGTTATCTAGCGGTAGCATTAAGAAAGTCGAATTTTGGCTTGATACAAATCCGATTGGGGAGGGACGTTACTTCCTGTCTTGTGGATTGTATAAGAATTTTGACCTCGCATGTCCAGAAAGCGCTCTGCGATATGACATTCTTTCGCGAGCACAATGTGTGAGTGTTAAGTCATCTATGCGCGATAAATCGAAGATAGTTTTGACTGGGCAATGGATGGATAGTCAAAACTAATACAAATAGGTTTTAGGGGTTAAGAATGAATTCTTGTCCGAATTGTTACAATGTAACCCGCGCACGAGAAGACGCAGGACATGAGTGTGCGTCTTGTGGTTGGGGCTCGGGACGAGTTGGTGGCGTTGTAGAAATGCTAAGCCAGTCGGATCGCGAGAGTCGGGCATTCAAAGAGTACCTGACGAACTACGATGAAATTGCTGAAGATGACTTGTCTGAATCCATTTTGGATCGGACGTATATCGGCCACCAAGCAAACAATATGCTAAAGTATATTGGCAACGTTACAGGTTCTCGTGTTTGTGAGCTGGGGGTTGGTCAAGGTGTTCTTGCTAAAGCTCTTGTCTCTGCAGGAGCTGAATCTGTAGTTGCTGTTGATATCTCCCTTCCATATCTTAAGAGAATGGAGAATAAAAGATCGATTCAACCGGTTCTCGCTAACGCAGAAAACCTACCGTATCTTAACGAGTTTGATATTGTTACCAGTACCGATGTAATGGAACATGTCTTGAATGTTGGATCCTATCTTATTAGTGTTAATCGGTCATTGAAAGTAAGAGGTAGGGCGTATATTCGAGTGCCTTACCGGGAGTCTTTATTAAAGTATTCTCCGAAAATGGGATGTAAATATGAGTATGTCCATTTGAGAAACTTTAATAAAAAATTGTTGCGCGACATGTTCGTAGATGCAGGTTTCTCGATCAGAAAATATCATATTGATGGATATAGTATTTTTACTCCTCGAGATATTTATATGGATAATAAATCATTTAAGAGGATTTACGAGTTAATTCAAAAGAAAGTATTGGAAAAGATAGGTAATCCGTCTGATGTAAATAAGTGGAATAGTTTGCTGTGTCGGGTATTTATGCGGCCTCATGAGATTGTTGTGGAAGCAGTAAAAGAAAAGCATATTGAATTAAAGTCTGGATATTAGAGATTATAAATATGTTTTATTCTATTTCTGATGATTTTGATTGCGTTCTTATGCTGACTTGGTCCGACTGGGACAAAGAGGCGATAAGTAATAGATTTCATTACGCTACTAGGTTTGCAGATAGCCTGCCTGTTCTTTTCTTTCAGCATAAGAATACAATATCATCGGAAGTTCGGGTTGTTGATACCCAGTATAAAAATATTGAATTGGTCAATGTGAGTGTGCAACTCACGTTGCGAGATGTATCTACTATCAAGAAAATTCTGCGCGCCCGCGGGTATCGGCGTCC
Source organism: Thalassospira sp. MBR-102 (assembly GCF_040549275.1). Taxonomy (NCBI): domain Bacteria; kingdom Pseudomonadati; phylum Pseudomonadota; class Alphaproteobacteria; order Rhodospirillales; family Thalassospiraceae; genus Thalassospira; species Thalassospira sp. MBR-102. Next base: position 219,819 of record NZ_JBEPTC010000005.1, on the reverse strand, counting down.
GATTGTGTGGGTATACGACCCCATTAACTATAAGTTATTGATAGAATCTTTAAGTTCAGGATTTAGAGTTTATCACGCAACTGAAGATTATTTCACCGATACCAAAGTTTGGGAAGATGGCATCCACGACATAAGAAAGTCCTTACGATGGATCTTGCCGAAGGTCGATATGGTTGTTGCATGTAGTAATGGTGTCGCTAACTCTTATGCACGCGCAATTCCTGCTATTAAGAACATGCAAGTAATTGAGAATGGTTGTGATCTGGGCTTCATTGATAGTGTTGTGCCAGAGACCGTGTCACGCAGGGATTCTGATAAAATTGCTGTATATCAGGGCGGGGTGAACGATCGGCTTGACTTTGGTATGATCCGCACCTTGGTTGAAAGCCTTGACGATTGGACATTCAAGTTTATAGGGGAAGAAACTACACGCAATAAAGATTGGAAAGCGATCAAAGAGCTGCCAAACGTCATTTATTTGGGGGCGCTAGACCGCAAGAATCTTTACTTGGAATTGAAATGCTCGACGGTAGGGTTGATCCCATTCTATGTCGATGCCTGGATTAAAAATTCTCTGCCTCTTAAGGCCTTTGAGTATGTTGCATGCGATTTACCCGTTGTTAGCGTTCCAATTGATGCCCTGCAAAAGCATCCCGATACTTTCGCAATTGCAAGTAATTCAGATGAGTTTGTGCAGCAGATTGTAAAATTGCAGTTTGTGTCGAGTGATGGTCAGGCCAAGAATCTGCGTAGAAAGGTTGCTCAGGAGAATTCATATAATTCCCGTTTTAATGCTTTGTTGGCGAAAATCGAGGATGAGATAAATAAGAGCAATCAAAAAAGCGCAAATATCGCATTTTTATACGACGCAGGTGCTGTTGAGACCAAAACGGTTCAAGAACACGTTGCTGCTTTTACGAAGTACAGCTCCAGCCGCATATTCAACATCCCATGCTCGATTTATGATTGGCAGGCTTTATCTGCGGATCCAGGCGAGGTCGACTTTTCGTCATTTGATTGCGTTGTTTTGCATTACTCGATTCGGCTATCTATAGTTGGACATCTGCAAGAGAAGTTTTTCAATAAAATGAGAAACTTTGACGGACTCAAGATACTCTTTATTCAAGATGAATATGAGAATACCGAAAGAGCGCGTTCCTACATCGAGACGCTAGGTTTCGATATTGTTTACACCTGTGTGCCGGAAGACTACATCGAAAAGGTATATCCTTCTTATCGGTTTCCAGGAACAAAGTTTATCAACAATTTGACCGGATATGTTCCCGAAAGCCCGGGGATTGAGGACTTTGGCATTCCTTTGGATCAAAGAGAGGTCCGGATTGGCTATCGTGGGCGTCGGTTGCCACCGATTTATGGTCAACTTGGATATGACAAGTATATCATCGGTGAGCAAGTAAAGAAGTTGGCTCAAGAAAAAGCAGTGTCTATCGATATAGAAGTCGATGATCAATTTCGAGTTTACGGGGATCAATGGTATAGATTCTTGGGAAGTTGCAGGGCAACGCTGGGAACTGAAAGTGGCTCCAATGTCTTTGATTTTGACGGAAGAATTTCCGATCAATTAAAGAAAATGAGCGAGAGGCTATCACCGGACTGCTATTACGATCAAGCTCTTGAGCTTGTTTCCAGCGTCGAAGGGGAGATTGTCATGAATCAAGTTTCTCCTAAGATATTCGAAGCAATAAAGTTAAGAACGGCGCTCGTTTTGTTCGAGGGGGACTATTCCGGGGTTGTTCGGCCTTGGGAGCACTATATTCCTTTGAAAAAAGATTTTTCAAATATTTATGAAATATTTGATCTTTTGGAAAATCACGAATTTTTGGAAAATATGACCGCCAAAGCTTATGAAGATGTAATCAATACCGGGCGATACAGTTACCAAACCTTTGTTGAGAATTTTGACCGGGTCATTAGTCGCTACATAAGATGGCCTAGGGAAAACAATATTTTTGCGTTATATGTCGATCAGGTTCCGGGGGATACCGTGGTAAAGCAGATTATGCCGCCATTGCCTCTTGGAGTCGTTGATCGTAAAGAGTTGTTGGCTAATATCTCCAAGATTCATTTCAAAAAATCCGGGGGATGGCTAACGATAAAAATTCCGAGCATAAACAGAAAGAACGTCAAGTGCGTAATTCGTAAATACGTTGTCGGGACAATCCAAAACAATAAATGTCTGTACGCAGTGTGCCGTGCTGTTTGGCAGAGAATACCTGCGAAGATAAAAGAAAAAATGGTCACTAATATTTTGTAACAGGCGCGTCATGTGTGGAATTGTGGGGATATTGTCTCCGGTAGTACCTGTCGAGACAAAATTGTTATGCGAATTGCGCGACAGGTTGAGACACAGAGGACCCGATGCCTGTGGCGAGTGGATGTCGCCCAAACGTAAGGTCGCATTTGGGCATAGAAGACTTTCGATTGTTGATTGCTCTGAGGGGAGCAATCAACCGATGGTGTCAGCTTGTAATCAATATGTATTGGTGTTCAATGGGGAAATCTACAATTTTATTGAACTCAAGGAAGAACTGTCAAAGCTTGGGCACAAGTTCAGAACATCTGGCGATACAGAAGTACTTCTTACTGCGTTGATAGAGTGGGGGGAGGGTGCATTATCTAGACTTAATGGTATGTTCTCTTTGATTTTTTATGATCGTTTGCAGAAACGGTTGCTTGTCGCGCGAGATCGTTTCGGTGAAAAACCACTTTTTATTGGTTTCGGAGATCTAAGTACTGTGGTCATTGCCTCTGAAATGAAGGCGATTACAGCGCATCCGCTTATTGATCTTACCATCGATGACCAAAGCATTACGGCCTACGCCAAGGGTGACTGGTACGAGAATGACGAGCGCACATTTTTTGTAAATATTAAAAGGTTCCCCGCAGCAACGGCGAGATGGTTGTCTGTTGAAGGTCGGAATATCAAGGAATGGAAATATTGGACGCCTGATTATTCCGTCGTTCGGGATGTAGATGCGGTATCGGATCTCAAGGCCAAGCTTGAAAAAAGCGTGGCAATGAGGCTTCGGTCTGATGTTCCTGTTGGTTCTAGCTTATCTGGTGGGCTGGATTCGTCTGTAATCGTCGGCATCATTGCTAATCAAAATGAAAGCAATATTAACACACAACATACATTTTCTGCCTGTTTTCCCGATGATGCAGATATTTCCGAAGAAAATGAAATTGATGCTGTCCAAGAATTTACGCACGTAAACTCATTGAAGGTATCGCCCAACCCGGAAGGACTTAAGAAAGACTCATTGATGCTGCATTGGCATCAGGAGGAGCCTTTTCTCTCGGCGTCTATCTATTTGCAGTGGTGTGTTGCCCGTCTGGCAAAGGAAAACAACGTGACGGTCTTATTGGATGGGCAGGGGGCTGATGAGTTGCTGGCCGGTTATCAATATTATTTTAAGACACGTCAGCTTGATCTTATTGATCAAGGATATTTCGATGTAGCAATGAAAGAGACGCAGGCGTTTAATGGCAGGCTCATCTCAGCATCTGAGGGGTACAAAAAGCCGGAGCGTCGGTTCAACGCACAAGTTGCGTTCAGTAACGAAGAAATTGCTTCACTTATACAGAAAAAGAAAGCTCGAGGAGGCTCAAAGGATCAAAAGGCTTTGGGGGCTGAAAATAGTGATCTTAGGAGAATTCTATTTGATGCTGTCACCTATAACAGCTTGCCTATGTTGTTGCGGTATGCTGACCGGAACTCTATGGCCTTTTCAAGAGAGGCGCGCCTGCCTTTTCTGGATTACGAATTCGCTGATCTTTGCATGAGCCTACCTGATGACGCATATATTCGAGACGGGTGGCAAAAGAGGATCCTGCGTGAATGTGCTGCGGGCATCGTCCCCGAGAGTATCAGGTGGCGGGTTGACAAAGTTGGGTATGCTGCTCCGCTGGATCACTGGATGAGGGGAGAGTTGAAAGACTGGTGCTTTGAGAGGATCACCGACGATAGATTAAGCGGGATTGACGGATATTATCAAGATGAAGTGCTTAAGTTGTGGGAAGAGCATCTGGGCGGTCGGAAAAATAACTCTTGGGCTCTCTGGAAATGGATTAGTTTGGTCGAATGGTTCGAATTGAACGACCGTGGATGGTGGAGAAGCGGGGGACCTGCCGCGCTGGCTGATAGTTAGTCGGATACTAAAATGAATATAATTGTTCTTTATTCAAATGTTGGGCGAGAAGCAGGAACTGTGAATGATCACCTTCTTGCGTTTAAGAACTGGAGCCAGCATCGAATTGCTTTAGTGGACGTTATGTCCGCGAAGTCGATGAATATAAACTTTGATACTTTTGATGTAGTAGTTTTTCACTATTCTGTAATTATATCTAATGAACAGTACGTATCAAAAGGGGTTTTTAATGACGTATCAGATTTCAAAGGATTAAAGGCTGCCTTTGTTCAGGATGAAATGAGATGGGCTGACAAAACTAGTGCAGCGATAAATGACCTCGGAATTAATCTTGTCTTTACTATATTGAATAATTTTCAAGCCCAGCAGGTGTATCGCAATGTTGATTTTACGAGAGTACGCTTTGTATCTACTTTGACCGGCTTTGTTCCCGAGCACTTGTTGTCGCGCACTGTCCCCAACTATTTGGACAGGCCTGTCGACGTGGGATACCGGGCCCGAAAGCTACCTGCTTGGTATGGTGAGTTCAGTCAAGAGAAGTGGAAAATCGCCGAAAATTTCTTGCTGGATGCGCGTAAATATAAATTAACTTGTGATATTTCTACAGAGGAATCCTGCCGTCTGTATGGTGAAAAGTGGAACTCATTTCTGGCCAACTCGAAAGCTGTGCTGGGTACAGAAAGTGGTGCAAGCTTTATTGATTTCACAGGCCATGTATCTTCCAAGATTGAAGAATATGTAAGGCTTTATCCCGAAGCAACGTTCCGCGAAGTTCAAGAGCTATTCATGGAAGGGCGTGACGGTTCAGTTGTTATCAAGGCAATTTCACCGCGTTGTTTCGAAGCTGCGTGCCTGAAAACTTTGATGATTATGTACGACGGAGAGTATTCGGGGGTCCTTGAGCCTAACAGGCATTTTTTAGTTCTCTCTCGTGACCATTCAAATATGAAGGAAGTTGTCGATTTTATTCGCGACCCTGCGAAGGCGAACAAGATAATAATGGCGGCGCATGAAGAAGTGGCTCTTTCTTCAAAATGGACACTGAAGACTTTTATAGCTGCCTTTGACAAAGAAATATCGGCCAGCTTTGAGAAGCTTAATATTCCAAGAAAGGCTGATATGGGACTGAAGTTCGTTACTGAGATAGAGCGATCGTCTGATAAAAAATCTTTGGGGTTTAAGTACCGAATGAGGTTTGCTATTGCCCTATCGTCATTGTGGGGCAAATTCAAAGGGGCTATGCGTAATTCGAAGTCTCCAGTATTCCGACGGTTGATTCAGATCGTAGAATGTAAAATAAAGCCTTTCGTTAGAAAAATTTTGTTCGGTTGGGGGTAAGGTTAAGATGTGCGGCATTGCTGGGATTATTTCTCTTCGCGGTTCGGAGTTGGGCCGTCTGGATGATAAACTTAATGTAATGAATAAGTTGATCGCACACCGCGGCCCAGATGGCGCAGGCACTTGGTCTGCAAAAAATAAGAGTGTTGGTCTTGCTCACCGCCGTCTTTCGATCATTGATCTGACCGATCATGGTGCTCAGCCGATGACAGCACCGAATGATACGGTTCTAACGTTCAATGGCGAAATCTACAATTATATTGAGCTTAAGAAAGAGTTGTCTCCGATATGGTCGTTCGAAAGCTCTTCAGACTCTGAAACAATCCTTGCTACCTACGAAAAGTATGGCACTGATTGTGTTCAGCATTTTCGAGGCATGTTTGCGTTCGCAATTTGGGACGAAAAACGCAAACGCTTGTTGGCGGCACGTGACCGTTTCGGGATTAAGCCCTTTTACTATGCTATAGTTGAGGGCAACCTGATTTTTGCGTCGGAAATTAAGGCGTTGCTGCCGCTGCTTCCCGATATTCGTACCGACGCAGGGGCTTTTGCCGAATACCTGACCTTCCAGTACACAATTGGCGAGCACACTCTGTTTGAAGGTGTGAAGCAATTGATGCCAGGCCATCAGCTTATTGTAGAACGCGGCCAGGTACGGGTCGAGCGCTACTGGGACGTCCATTACGAAATCGACTATGATCACACTGCTTCTTACTTTGATGGTAAGATGAGAGAACTTCTTGATGACTCAATTGATGTCCATCTGAGAAGCGATGTGCCCGTCGGCAGCTATTTGTCTGGCGGCATTGACTCAAGCCTTATAGCGATCCTGGCGCGGCAACATGCGCCAGAGAATAATCAGGCCTTCCACGGGAAATTTACCTGTTTTGACGGATATGATGAAAGCAGGTATGCGCAAATAGCTGCTGATCAATGCGGCTCTGAGCTCAATCAGATCGATATCACCGCAGAAGACTTCCGTGAGAATATTGAAAAGGTAATTTATCATCTTGATGTTCCGGTAGCAGGTCCAGGGTCGTTTCCACAGTACATGGTCTCAAAGCTGGCCAGCGAACATGTTAAGGTCGTCCTAGGCGGTCAGGGCGGGGACGAAATTTTCGGCGGATACGCCCGGTATGTTGTTGCCTATTTCGAGCAAGCGATTAAGGCTGCGATCGACGGGACCTATAAAAACGGTAATTTCGTCGTTACGCCTGAATCGATTATTCCAAACTTGGGCGTTTTGCGTGAATACAAGCCGCTGATCAAAGAATTTTGGCGTGAAGGTTTGTTTGAGTCTATTGACGCTCGCTATTTCCGGTTGGTTGATAGGTCAACCGATATGGTTGATGAAGTTGATTGGAGCTCATTGAGCAAGGAAAAAGTTTTCGAAGACTTCAAGGCGATATTTAACAATCGCGGGAACGTCCGAAAGGAAGCCTATTTTGACAGCATGACCCATTTTGACTTCAAGTGTCTGCTGCCAGCTCTTCTTCAGGTGGAAGACCGAATGAGCATGGCGCACGGTTTGGAAAGCCGCGTACCGCTTCTGGATCATCCTCTTATTGAGTTTGCAGCGACCGTACCGGCAGACGTCAAATTTGAAGGTGGCCATATGAAGCATATGATCAAACAGACATACAAAGATGTGTTGCCTGAGGGATTGTTGCAACGTCGAGACAAGATGGGCTTCCCGGTTCCCCTTCGCGAGTGGTTTGCCGGGGAGCTGAACGAAATGGTTCGCGATATTTTCCATGGTTCAAAGGCGCGTTCACGTGATTACATTAATTACGACGCCGTTCTGAGGAACTTTGATAAAGCAGGTCGTTTTTCGCGTAAGACATGGGGATTACTCAGTCTGGAATTGTGGCATCAGCAGTTCCATGATAAGGCCAGCGAATATCGTGCGATGTTGAATTAGACGCATACTTCGTTTGTATGCAGGGAACTACTTTGGAATAGGGTCTAGGATTTATGAAGGCATTTATTACTGGCGGTTGTGGACAGGTTGGGTCTCACATTGCAGAACTCTTTTTGGCGCGTGGTGACGAGGTTGTCAGCATTGACAACTTTGCGACTGGTCGTCCTGAGCACCTGTCAGCGCACCCAAATCTGACCGCTGTTGAAGGCTCGATTGCCGACAAGGGCTTGATCGACAAGCTGATCGGTGATTTTCGTCCAGACGTGATTGTTCATACCGCAGCTTCCTATAAAGATCCGTCTGACTGGTACAGCGACACTATGACCAACTGTGTTGGCGGTGCGAACCTGGTAAATGCTGCGAAGGAATTTGGCGTAGGCCGTTTCGTCTATTTCCAGACTGCTCTTTGCTATGGTGTTAAACCGAACGAGCAGCCGGTTACGTTGAAACACCCAATCAATGCGGACAATTCCAGCTATTCGATCTCCAAAACTGTGACCGAAGAATATCTTCGTCTTTCAGGGATTGATTACGTAACTTTCCGTCTCGCAAACGTAATTGGCCCGCGCAACGTAAGCGGACCGCTGCCAATCTTCTTTGATCGACTGAGCCAGGGCAAACAGTGCTTCGTGACAAAGTCGCGTCGTGATTTCGTGTTTGTTGGTGACTTGGCGCGTTATGCGGTGAAAGCTGCTGATGGTCAAGGCAGTGGCACCTACCACTTCTCATCGGGAACAGACGTTGCAATCATTGAGCTGTATGATGCGGTTGTTAAGGCCATGAAGCTCAATGAATATCCGGAACCGGATGTTCGGGACCTTGGTCCGGATGATGCTGAGTCAATTTTGCTTGACCCGTCTCGGACCTTTGCTGATTTCGGCGATATCGAGTTTACCCCGCTTGAAGAAACCGTCCGTCTTGGTGTTGAATATTATCAGGAGTTCGGCGTTCACGGTGGATACACTCACCTTAAGCACGACGCTAAAAAGTAAGTCTCGATATGAAAATACTGATTACTGGTGGTGCAGGCTGCCTTGGTTCAAACCTGATTGAACGGCTCCTTCCGCAGGGGCACGAGATTCTGGTTGTCGATAATTTTGCAACGGGGCGTCGGGAAGTCGTTCCCGACGTTGCCGGGCTTAAGGTTGTTGAAGGCACGATTGCTGACAGCAGCCTTGTCGACAAAGTCTTTGCTGAATTCCAGCCTGACTACGTCATTCATAGCGCAGCAGCCTATAAGGACTTGACTGACTGGACTGAAGATACACACACCAATGTGATCGGAACGATCAATGTTGTGAATGCTGCGAAAGCGCATAACGTTCGGCGCTTTATCAACTTTCAGACCGCGCTTTGCTATGGTCGACCGGCGGTTGTTCCAATTCCTGCCGATGCGCCGACTGCACCTTTCACAAGCTATGGCATTTCGAAGACGGCAGGCGAGCAATACCTTGCGATGTCAGGGTTGTCATATGTCTCGTTGCGACTGGCCAATGTCACGGGTCCGCGATTGGCAATCGGTCCAATCCCGACTTTCTACACTCGCCTGAAAGATGGAAAATCCTGCTTCTGTTCGGACACGGTTCGCGATTTTCTGGATATGAGCGATTTCTTTGATCTGATGGACTTGGTTTTGCAGGACGATGCGCCAACGGGCGTGTATAACGTTTCAACCGGTGAAGGTCACACAATCAAAGACATCTTCGATGCTGTGGTTGCGCATCTCGGTGTGACGTTGGATGAGCCGGTGAAAGTTGTACCTGTAGGTGATGACGACGTTCCCGCTGTGGTCCTTGATCCATCCGAAACGGAAAAAGCGTTCGGGTGGAAGGCGCGTGTGAATTTCGCAGATACCATAAGCAATATGCTTAAGTGGTATGACAATTATGGTGTGAGTGCGATCCACAGCCATTTGGCTGACCCGACCAAGGGTAGGAATTAGTTGGGGACACCCCGGTCCGCAGGAGTGGATCGGGGTGTTTCATTATTGTTTAGAAACAGTTTTGTGGAATGTAATCTCTCTGTATTGGTTGTTGTAAATACCGACACAGGGGCTGACTCAAGAAATAAATGGCGGGTAGTTCAGTGCTTGATAAAGAGTTTTCCAAGTTCAACGGCAAGAAAGTTCTGGTTGTTGGTGGTGCAGGTTTCGTGGGTAGCAACCTCGTCCTGAAACTGCTTGAACAAGATCCCAAAGAGATCATCATTGTTGATAACCTTCTCTCGTCGGACATTTCCAACGTTGTTGATGATCCGAGAGTAACCTTCGTTTTTGGTTCTATCACCAGTGACAAGATCCTGAAAAATTTGCCTGATGATTTGGAATATGCTTGGCATCTCTCCTGCTACCACGGTAACCAGTCGTCGATCCATGATCCCATGGCCGATCATGAAAACAATACCCTCACCAGTCTGAAGCTTTTCGAACGTCTCAAAGATATTAAATCACTCAAGAAGGTTGTTTACGCTGCTGCAGGATGCGCGGTCGCTGAAAAAACATTCGACGAAGCATCTGCAACATCTGAAGATGCCCCGGTGTCACTTTACCACGACAGCCCGTATTCAATATCCAAGCTGATAGGCGAGTTGTACGGCAACTACTACTGGGTCCGTCATGGGTTGCCGATTGTTAAGGCGCGCTTCCAGAATGTTTATGGCCCGCGTGAGATTTTGGGCGCAGGCGAATGGCGTGGAACAGTACACACGGTCTGGCGTAACGTAACTCCGACATTCATCTGGAAGGCTATGAATGGTGAAGCCTTGCCACTTGATAATGGTGGTAATGCCAGTCGCGATTTCATTTTTGTGGAAGATATGGCGCGCGGCCTTATGGCTTGTGCTGCCAAGGGCGAAGATGGCGGGATTTATAATCTTGCGTCCGGTGTGGAGACGTCCATTCTCGAACTTGCGACCATCATTAACGAGGTAACCGGGAATAAAACACCGGTAGATCTTAAGCCTGCTCGTGATTGGGACCGTTCTGGTAAACGGTTTGGCTCAACCGAGAAATCTCTTCGCGAACTTGGATTTGAATGCAGTGTTAGTGTCCGAGAGGGGATTGAGCGCACTGTTACGTGGATGAACCAGAACAAATCCACCATCGAGGCATGCATCAAGCAGCACGACTACTTCATGGATCGGGTGTAGGAATGCCAACCAAGGTTGTTACGGTCGTTGGCGCACGCCCTCAGTTTGTAAAGGCTGCAACGATTACCCGTGCCATTGACCAGACGCCTGATGTGCAGGAGGTGATGATACACACCGGCCAGCATTTCGACGCGAATATGTCGGATATTTTCTTCGATGAGCTTGGAATTCCTAAGCCCGCATATTCACTTGACGTCCACGGCGGAAATCACGGTCAAATGACGGGCCGTATGCTCGAAAAGATCGAAACTGTTCTTGTCGAAGAAAAGCCAGATTGGGTTCTGGTTTACGGTGATACGAACTCAACCTTGGCTGGTGCATTGGCAGCTGCAAAGCTACATATTCCAGTTGCTCATGTCGAGGCCGGTCTGCGGTCATTCAATCGTAGAATGCCAGAAGAAGTGAACCGGGTTCTTACAGACCATGTCAGCAATATTCTGTTCTGTCCGACATTTGCTGCGGTCCAAAACTTGACAAATGAAGGCGTAGTCGATCAGGTCCATCATGTTGGCGATGTCATGTATGACGCGACCCGTGACGCAATTGAACGTTTCAATGCGGACCCGAATAGTGCGCTTGTCGCTTCTTTGAAAGGCGTTCCTTACACGCTGTCGACGATACACCGTGCGGAGAATACAGATAGTGCGGAAAGCCTGAGCGAAGTGATTGAATTCCTGCGCGACAACTCCGCTGGAATGAAGATTGTTTTGCCTTTGCATCCAAGAACAAAAGCCGCAGCCGAGCGGTTCGGCGTCTCGCTTGACGGGATTGATATTATCGACCCGGTTGGATATCTGGAGATGGCCGGATTGATTGCCAATTGCACGCAGGTCTTTACAGATTCCGGAGGGTTGCAGAAAGAGGCTTATTTCCACGCCAAACCCTGCGTTACCCTGCGCAGTGAAACCGAGTGGCCCGAAACAATCGAGGCGGGATGGAATCGTTTGTGGAAAGGGCCAGAGGCCGGCCCACGCAAAGAAATTACCGAGTTTGGTGACGGACGTGCAGCGTTTGTCATCGTCGAGAAAATTTTGCGTGCGTCATGAGCTCTTCTTCAATACGCACGCTGCTTCTCTATGCCGAATACACCACTCGGCTTTCTTATTATGACGACTGGACTGAGGCTTTTGAACGAAGCAGCAGATTCGCTGTAACGAAGATCAATATCTGTCAGAAAGGCAACCTGAGCGACTTAAAAAAAGAAGTTTCTGAGGCCGATCTGATTGTTCTACTGCACTCGACTAACGGCGACACCACAATCTATTTGGAGCCGTTTGCAAATGTTCTAGCAGATCGTCGCGGAACACTGGTGAGTTTTGTTGGTAACGAAGTGAACTTGCCCGGTTCTCCAATTGGAGCCAAGCGTGATGTCTTGGCCGTAATCAGACCAGATTTCATCGCGACGCAGCTTCCCCTTGAAGCCGGAGAGTTTCTTTGGGGGGATTTGGTCGAGAACTCGGTGCTGGCTGTTCCACACGCTCTCAATCCGGATGCGTTTTACCCGGTATTGTCGGATGCAGATCGCGCAATCGACATTGGGGTTCGTGCTGTTCGCTATTTGCCTCATCTGGGGGATGGCGAGCGTAATAACTTGCATGACCTATTTTCGTCACCTGAGATGTCAAAAAAGGGGCTGAACGTCAATATCAGCACGGAGCGCTTGAACCGAAAGGGATGGGCGCAGTTTCTCAATAACTGTCGAGGCACCGTCTCAAGTGAAGCTGGGTCCTGGTGGGTGGAACGAGACGACGCGATCATAAACGAAATCCGGACATGGACCGCAGAACGCACCAAGGGTAAGGTTCTGGTTATTCCAAATGACTCTCCGCTTCGAAAAATCGGTCATAAATTGCCGTGGCAGATTAGAGCGTTTTTGAGAAAAGTGCTGAGTTCGGGCATGGTACAGCACGAATCTTCACTTAATGAGCAAATGGAGTTTGGTGAGATTTATTCGACCTTTTTCGAAGGTCGTCCTCGTCCGCCGTTCTATGCTAAATGCATCTCATCAAGGCATTTCGACGCAATCGGAACCCAGACGTGCCAGATACTGGTGAACGGGCGATATAACGATATTCTAAAGGCCGACGAGCATTATATCTCTTTGGCGTCAGACTATTCCAATCTTGATGACGTGCTGGACCGTTTTGGTGATGTAAACTATCGGAGCAACATCGCCAAAAATGCGCACCAATATGTGATGGCCTATCACACGTATGATCATCGAATTGCAGAACTTCTTATTGCTGTAGGATTTTAATAAAAATCTAAAGGTGGGTCATTTTATTGAAAAAAAACACAGCATGGCGTTCTTAAGTAGAGTAGTACTTCTGTATAGTGCGCTGACAATGTCTGCGGTTCTCGCTGCATTTGTGTATAATTATGATTTTATCCCGTATTTTTCAGAGCAAGATAAAAGTTAATTCAGAAATGACTTCATTTCAGAATATCGTCAAACAAAAGATTATTTGGAAATGGTGTTTGGTGAGGATGTTGAATCTGTTGAATACGTTGTTTTGCCGAATGTCCCGTCTAAGATAAGTTCTATAGAATTTCAAGAAGAAAAGATAGCTCTCAAAGTTGTCGATGGAAGCGTTCGTATTCCCTTGGTCAATGAGCCAGAGGACCACGAATACTCGATTATTGTTTTTTAAATGGTGAATATTTCGAGTTGGTTAGGCAGTCGCAGGGATGGTTGGACGCGACATTTTCTTTTGTTCACCAAGGGGGATATTCGATACTTAGCCGGCGCTCAGTCGGTGTTACTCGCTCTATTGATGTTGACTCGGAGCAAATAGCCTTTGCTGGGGGGGGGGGCTGCAAGCATCGAATATCAACCTACAGGGAATAGTCAGTTTAGAGAGGTGCGGTATGCAACAGGGCTTCTCGAATAATTATGGGAAAAGCCTTTGATGCAGGGGCCAACAACTAAAAGTTATGCATCATTTCTTGATCTTGGATTTGAAGATAAAATGAGCCAGCTTATGAGTGGCGATTTTGTAGTTCTGTGCCAAGGCTTTCGGGACATATTTCTACATGCATCTTTGTTTACTGATGCATTCCAAGCAAGAGCGGTTGAGGCCTACAATTATAGCCCTCAAATTCCAAATTTGATCTCTTATAGCCATTCTACAGTGAAGATTTGGATAGAAGAATTGAAGAGATGGGTCGTTTTCGATCCATGGTTGGCTATTATGGTAACAATGGAGGGGGGGCAATAGGCTCTCAAGAGTTGCAAAGATACTTTGGTCAAGGAAAAAAACTTTCTGTTCTTGATGTATTGCCTAGAATGCATAAGAAAAAAGATGGAGAGATTGTATATATTGATTTCGATCCAAGTAGTACTAATATGTCGAAATTTGATTTCTCGGAAGAGGGGTGTTCTCCAGGGTATGAGCAATATTTTCAGAATATTGTGATTCGTCAGGTTGTCCTGCTTGAATAATGAGTGATATGTGGTCTTGTCGCTCCTGTGACTCTGTCTCTATCCAATATACGCCATATATTAATCTCCATTGGTTCTTGGCTTTGATCTCAACTGTCAAACGACTCTGCGTCGATTTTCGTCTTTGTAGTGGAATTCGACTGGGTGTGCCTTGAAACCGGATTTTTCAAACGGGAGCAGATACCAGCGACAGTATGTTATAGCAATTACAGTGCTTTACTATGCAGAGTGCTGCCTTGGTTGGTGTAAGGCGTCTCTTTTCCAAGATCCCTTGTGGCGCTTGAATATGTGTTTCTTGAGAGTTCTGGATCGCTTTGGAAGTGTTGTGGGAGGGGGGGTAAGGATTCCCAACAGCTAAATCTTCTCTGGTGCGAACGTGTAAATGGCGGAGAGGGTGGGACACTTATGATATGTGAAACTCCACTCTCAACACATTGAAGATAAATAAAAACAAAAGGTTAGCTTGTCAAGCGGTGTGACACAGGAGTGTGACACATTGAGCAGACAGAGCCATATTTTTCGGCGTGGGGCAGTATACTACTTCCGAATGCGGATTCCCCTCGATCTGAAAACCAGAATTAATCAATCAGAACTTAGATTTAGCCTCCGAACTCGCAACTTTTCGCTTGCAAAAGTTGCAGCTCTTGGGCTGCATACTCGTGCGTATGCGTTATTCCATCGGATAAGAGGATGCCCCAGTATGAACGACCGGCAGATTGTCGAAATGATCCGCACTTTCTTTAAAAATGAGTGTGGGGAGGATTTCTTTTGGCGTCAGATTTCCGACATACCGGATATGCATCGCGAAGAAGCAAAAGAGATTCTAGCTGAACGGATCAAAAACCGTGATGCGGTCGAATCGGAAATTGCGGACAACCTTCAGAATGGTGGTTTCAGTGCAGTTGAAGGGGACCTTTGGAAGGCACTATTGCTGAACGATCGTCTTGACCTCAACGACCAAGGGAATGCTGTTTACCGAAAATTGGGCCACGGTTTTTTGCGTGCAAAACGTGAAGCTAATCGCCTTGCAGCGGATGCAGATAAAGGGCGTTTTCAGATGGACATCCAAGACCCGTTGTTTTCCGATAGCTCAACGGATCAACTGGTGCGACTTTTCCAGCTTAGCACGGGGATTCTTCCCGACGAGGATGACGATCAGGATTGCCCAGCATCAGAGGTCGCACCTGTTGTTGAAACGCCAAAAGCCACAACCTTGCCAAGTTCGAGCAACCGGTTGCGCCTAACACAAGTTTTTGAGAAATGGCGTCGCTTTAGAGCCCCGACGGAGAGAACGGCGGCAGATTTCGGAACACACGTTAAGCGCTTTTGTGATCTCATAGGTGATTTGCCCGTTGACGAAATTACGACGAGTCATATTCGGGATTTTAGGGACGAGGTTGAAAAGATACCGGCGAGAATGACCCAAGCACAAAGGGCAATGGATACCAAAGCGCTGATTATGTCACTGGAAGGCAGAGATGACATTCCTCGTCTGAGGCCTCAAACGGTGAAGGACAAGGCTCTTGCTGCAATCGCTGCAATTCTGGGCTTTGCTTGTCAGGAAGGTATGGTTGATCGCAATGTTGCTAACGGTGTCGCAGTTAGAAAAGCCAAAGAAGATGAGGATGAGCAGGAAGTGCTTTTCTTCTCGCCGGAACAAGTGGAAAAAATAATCAGATCTCCAGTATTTTCGGAGGGGGAAAGGCCTCTTGGAGGGGCATCAGAAGCAGGGTTTTGGGTGCCTTTGATAGCCTTGTTCTCTGGCGCTCGACTGACCGAGGTTTGTGGTCTCGAACTTGAGGACATCGGGCGGGAAAAAGATGTGGATTTCTTCTTTATTCGTCCTAACTCAACCCGAAAGCTAAAAACAAAATCCTCGCGTCGTAAAATCCCGGTGCATTCAAAACTGATTGAATGGGGGTTCCTCGACTATGTTGAGCATCAGCGCAAAACAAATCAAAACAGGGTTTTCGATCAGGTCAATGCGAAAGGGCATACAATCAGTTCGGCTTGGTCTGCGTGGTGGGGAAGGTATATTCGAAAAGTTGTTGGGATCGAGGACAGCAGGATCAAATTCCATTCTTTCCGGCACACTGCTCGACGGGAATTGCTGGACAAAGAAGTCAACGAATTGTTGGTTGATGCCATTATGGGGCATTCAAGCGGTAAGGTATCCGAGCGATATGGTCGAGATTCAGATGGTCTTACCTACTCAATGGAAAGGTTGAAACCCGCGATAGAAATGCTTGTCTTCGAAGGCGTCAATTTCACCAGTATTAGACCACCAAAATACAAAAAATCAGGAAAAAGCAGCTGATGACTCCAGCAAAGTTTTCGGGCTTCTGTCCTTGTATCAGTCGCCGGTGACTTCGTTAAATTCAGGTAGCTTTGTGCCGAGTTCCGCTGGATTGCAGTAAGATCGTTTCGCCCTGCGCTTCAGGTTAAGCCTTTCACTGCTCATTGGTGCGTGTAAATAGCCTATAGAGATCAGTAATGAATGCCAATCTGTCCTTGGGGTTCATGAAAAGATACTTAGAGTCTGTCGATTTATAGGGTTCTTTGCGCTACCAATAGTCGTCATGAGCAATGAGAGCAATCAGCGCCGGAAGTCCGTGATCTTGCAAGACATTTTTGCAAGAAATGTTCGTGTTGAGCGAACCAAAATGGGAATAACCCAAGAAGAATTGGCCGCAATCTGCGGGTATCATAGAACATATATAGGGTCTGTTGAGCGAGGGGAAAGAAATATAACACTCGCCACAGTCGAAGCTCTAGCGTCTGCTTTCGGTGTGAAACCATTTCAACTTTTGGTAGATGATTATGAGTGAGATCCCTAAGCCCGAAGAAATGCCGCAAGATTTTTACGAACTGTGTATATCAATTACCGCAAAACGTGCCAAAACGGTCATCGACCACATAATGAAAAATGGTTACATCACCACAGAAGAGCTGAAAGACCAGTATGGTTATGACCATCCCCCAAGAGCGGCGCGTGACGTTCGTGAAAATGGCATTCCCCTTGTAACTGACAAGGTTTTAAGCAGTTCAACAGGCAGAACAATCGGGGCATATAAGTTCGATTACAGAAAGCGGGTAAAGGGGCGCATTGGCGGCAGGAAGGCATTTTCTGTCAAGTTCAAGCGGGCGCTGATAGACAGATATGGCTCCAAGTCTGCCCTGACGAATGAACAAATTGATGCGAGATATTTGCAGATTGATCACCGTATCCCCTACGAGGTTGCAGGGAATGATGCTGGTGAGGATGTTGAGCATTACATGCTCTTGGATGCTTCTGGACAGCGCGCAAAAAGTTGGTCGTGTGAGAATTGTAGCAACTTCCGCACATCAAAGGATAAAAAGGTGTGTGAGAGCTGTTTTTGGGCCTACCCTGAGGCATACACCCATATAGCCACTCGGCCCGAACGCAGACTGGATGTTGTCTGGTCCGGGAGTGAGTGTGTTGTATACGAAAGGTTCTTAAAGATGGCTGCGTCACACAGGTGCACGCCCCAGGAGCTTGTCAAAAACGCAATTAGGCGAATAGTAACGCAATCAGGCGAATAGTGATGCTTGCTGATCTGTCCTGATGCCGGTCTTTTGGCACCAGTTGTCAGCGTGATGCGATAGGTGGCTTGATAAATAAAGGCTTTCTACCGTCTCTTGTTCCCTGCCTGACAGAGTGGCTTGAGATGATCGGCCTGCCGAAATCCATAGTCGCTCCATCATCAGGCTTCTCGGTAGTTCCTCTGCATACTCAGTGTCGCCTGTTTTTCCATCGTACGACAGTATGAAAGGAACATTTTTGTTGTTTAGATACTCCAAGCCCTCTGTTAGAGATTCTCGATCCAGCTGCATGAAATAACGCTTGTCTCGGCCATAGGTCGTTCCGTGATACGGGGGGTCCATGTAAACAAGATCGCTTGATGTAGCTTTTTTAATGCTATCTCTGAAATCTCCGCACAGAACTGTAGATTTACCTTTTAGCACGTGGCTCGCTGCCAAGATGGATTTGGCCATTGTTTTGGGATTTGTTCCCAATCTTCTCTTATCGGCAGATTGCGTGAAGTTCCCATGTTTGTTGAACCTCACAGCGTTTTTTACGCACCTCGCCACCAGATAGAGAAGGTCGATAGGGTCTTTGCTGGTATTGAACCTATCGCGGACGGCGAGAAAATGATCGTATGCAATTTCTTTATCGCCGCACCAAACATTTTCATATTTTTTTGCCGTTGCCTCCGGATTGTTGATTATTTCAATCCAAAGGTTGGTCAGAGGCTCCAGCGTATCGGAGATTACGTAATGCTTTGCAATGTTGTTCGATGCTGCATAAAGCGTAACAGCCGCCGAACCAGCAAAAGGCTCGTATAACACTTCTGTGCCACGGGGTATCAAAGCGCAAATGCGCTCTGCCAATCCTTTCTTGCTGCCCTGATACGGTATTACGTGGGGGACTCTGCTTTGCATTCTATGTCTTCCGATTTTTTGCAGTTATAGCTACTTAAAGTCATCTTAAGGTGTGATGTCATTGAGCGCAAGGAATTATGCACAACATGATGATAGCTGTCACACCATCTTAGGACGTTTCTTCGCAGCTGCCTCTTGATGACTTGGAGAGCTTGCATGGTTTGAGTTGTCGCCCTCTTGGACACATTTTTGTGCTGAAACCTGCTGGTTAGGGCACTTGCTTTCAAACTTGAAGTGGCGAAAGCTCAAAAATAAGAACGCTTGGCATTCAGTTCCATTAATTGGAAATATCAGGATTCCGCTCCTATATCGTTGATTATGAAAGATATAGGGGCGGGTATATGAAAAATACACGTGATTGGACGAGAGAGCGGGAAAAGCGGGAAGGGATTTATCAGTCTCTGGTGCAAGAAGCACAGCCAAGCCAGCACCTGTTCAGTGCAAAGGACTTTGTGAGGGGGCAGACTAAGGCCAATCGTCGGGCTCTAGCTCAATTTTTAAAGCTTCCTGATGAAGCAGCCCTCTGGCCTGCAATGGATACACCTTCTTTTCTGACGCCGGGTGTGATTTTGCGCCTTTGCCTTTGGGGGTGGAACCCATACCAAGAACGAGCGCCGAAGCGCAGCCGATCAGGTTAGTCCAACCCGAACATTCTGCGATCTGCCGGGGTATTTAGAGCATCGCGCAAAAGCTTGCGTGCTATGTTCCTGTTTGTTCCCGGCCCCATCAGCGCCCATTCCATCACATTCGCCAGTATAGCCCTCCGCTTGGCGTTCATTCGTTCTCGTTCCCGTTTCGCTTGAGCTTTGTTTCGCTGTTCTTTTGCTCTCGCCTGTCTCCGATCTCTGTCTGATATTGACGATGACATTTTCACCTCCTTGATTGCTTTCAAAGGATGTGGTGGCGTTATCAAATTGTTTCCATTGGAAAAATCTCCGTTTCGGTCCCATTTCTTTCCTCGTAAGGGCGCAACTTAGCAATCTGGCGATTGCAAGGGGGAGGAATGGCAATTTTCTATTTGGCAGTGCAGTCCGTAAGGCGAGGAGACGGGCGCAGTGCAGTCGCAGCAGCGGCATACAGAGCTGGCGAAAAACTCGATGATGAGCGCACTGGGGAGAGGTTCAATTATACGCGTAGGCGTGGCGTTGTGGCCTCTGAGGTGATCGGCTGGCCGGGTGACAGGGCTAGTCTATGGAATGCAGCAGAAGCCGCAGAAAACAGGAAAAATTCTGTTGTTGCTCGCGAAATTGTCATTGCCTTGCCCTGTGAGCTTGATGACGTTCGTCGTGCTGAGCTTGTTAAGAGTTTCGCTCATTGGCTTCACTCGCGTCACGGTGTTGCAGTCGATTACGCAATTCATTCCCCAGACAAGGATGGAGACCAAAGAAATCACCACGCGCATTTGATGGTTACGACCAGAAAAATTGAGGGCGGCTGTATGGGGGTAAAAACGAGGGAACTCGACCAGAAACAGCATTCCCGCAAGCATATTGAGATGTGGCGGAGCCAATGGGCAGCTATATGCAATCGAGCGTTGGCATTGGGTGGGGCTGATACGGCTTTGGATCATCGTTCATATTTGCGACAGGCCGAGCCGTTCGGTGCAATTCCATTGGAGCCTCAAAAACATTTGGGGCCATCCGAAACCCGCCTGAACAGAAAAGGAAGAATGACAGCGAAAGCAAAGAAAAACGCTTGGGCGAGGGCGGTCAACAAAGGTTTACACCAGACTGGTCGGCACTTTGGAGGGGGGCTGATCAAGGGGGCGAACGCAATGATTGACGTGGTAGGAAAAGAGGCGGCACGAGAGAGGTGATTTGGCTTTCTCGTAAATGAACCTATATAACAGTTGTGAAGAAAATTGTGATTTCTTCCGATGGAAAGCCAAAGCCCGCCATTACGGCGGGCTTTTGGGTTTTGGCTTTGATTCTAGGCAATCAGTTCGCAATGAATTTTCCGCCAACCTCCGAAACCAATTTTCTCTGGATCAGGGCAGCCTTTGCATCCCGGAAGGCGCGACGGTTATCTGATCCGGTGCATTCGGCAAACGCGTTTTGCCAACCTTCTTCTGTTAAGCCGGACAGAGGCGCCTCACTTAAAACCTCTAATGCAATGGCCTGATTGCGCCCTTTTGGTCCGTTGCTTTTACCTTTTGCTTGCGGGGAAATTTTATCAAAGAGGGCAATGGGCACCTCAATTGACTCCCCATCCTCATCTGTCCCAAGTTCTACCAGATCATAATGGCCCGAAATGACAAGCCCGTCAGGGGCGTCTTTTTGCTTTTCGATGACGGCTTCAAACCCTTTTCCGTCGGTTGCTGTGACGTGGATGATGGTGTCAGCCGCACCGGGGAGAACTGTGCTTCCTCTTGCTGAGCCTTGTTTCGCTTCGTGATGGACGAGGCAAACAGAGCACCCCAGTTCCCGCTGAATGATTTGGCACGCTGAAACCAGTTGTGCCATTTCGTCGGCTCTGTTTTCATCTCCGGCGAAGCATCTGGAAAGTGTGTCTATGAATACGAGACCGATCTCCTGACCTGCCAGCTTGTGAACGATGGCGAGGACAAAGCTTTTAAGGTCATTGTCGTGCAGGAGAGAAACAGGGCAATCCAGATAAAGAACATCCCCCTCTGAATCTTCTGGAATATTCCGATATACCCGATGGGCTTCAACCCGGTTACTGGCTCCCGCAGCACCTTCGGCGGCAACATAAACAATCTTGGCTTTGTTCGTTCGACGTCCAAGAATCTCATATCCGTTGGCAATGCTCTGCGTCAGGGCAAGGGCAATATGGCTTTTCCCCGCTCCCGGCGCTCCATACATCAGAATGAGGGAGTTAGTGGGAATAAGATGCTTAACAAGCCATTGCGGGCCAGGAAGGCTTATGAGTTCTTTTTCGCTGAGGAATTTGAAGCGTGGTTCGAAATCTGCTTCAAAGGCTGCGGACTTATCGATTTTTCCAATGGAAATGTATGACATAATTAAAATATCCTTATAAAAAACTGTCAGCGAAATTGCTGACTTTTCGGATATTCGTTCAAAAAAATTTCAGTCAACAGACCGCTTCATTTTTTTTCAACAGGAAGACGGACGGACGGTTTTCTATACAAAACCGTCCGTCCGTCTTCCATTGATGACATTGCTGAAAATGCCACCCTGAAAATAGAAAAAAGGGGATTGGATGTGCTGGCGACTGTGACACAATCGTGATACACAAGATTTTTAAACCAGCCGCTTGCAGCGCCAGCCTAAAATCTTTGTTTTTCAGTGCTTTATCTGGAAAATGGCGGAGAGGGTGGGATTCGAACCCACGGTACTATTGCTAGTACAACGGTTTTCGAGACCGCCCCGTTCGACCACTCCGGCACCTCTCCGCATGTGTGGTCTGGCGTTCGAGGCGCTGTTTAACGATCCCTGAAGCAGAATGCAAGAGGGAAAACGTATTTTCCACGAACTCTTTTGCCGGTTGGGCCGGGTTGGGTTGGGAAGCAAACCTCTGCCATGCGCCCCGGCCATGGCCAAAGCCCGGAAATGACGCGCTTTGCGGTTGACTCTGGCGGGCGAAAAAGGTATTTCACCCGTCTCTCGCAGCGGTTCGGTTTCAGTTAGCAGCGACACCGAAGCGCGCGTGTGCGTTTCCAGAATGATTTTTCAGGAACTATATCGATGTATGCAATCATCAAAACTGGCGGCAAACAGTATAAAGTTGCTGCCAACGACGTTATCAAAGTCGAAAAGATCGCTGCCCAGGCCGGTGACACCGTGAAACTTGAAGAAGTTCTCATGGTTGCTGGTGACGGTGCGCCGAAGGTTGGTGCTCCGTTGGTCAAAGGGGCTTTTGTGAATGCAGAAGTTCTCGAGCAGACCAAGGGCGACAAGGTGATCGTTTTCAAGAAAAAGCGCCGGCATAACTACCGTCGCAAAAATGGTCATCGCCAGAACCTGACTGTTCTGCGCATCACGGACATCACGGCCTGATCGGCCGGGATGCAGTTTTAGGAGAGTTTCATGGCTCATAAGAAAGCTGGTGGTAGCTCCCGTAACGGTCGCGACTCCGAAGGTCGGCGCCTCGGCGTCAAGAAATTCGGCGGCCAGACGGTTGTTGCAGGTAACATTCTCGTTCGTCAGCGTGGCACCAAGTTCCATGCCGGCGACAATGTTGGCCTGGCCAAAGACCACACCCTGTTTGCGACGGCTGGCGGCAACGTTCAGTTCAAGTCGGGCTTCAAGGGTCGTACCTATGTATGTGTCGTTCCGGCCGAGGCGTAAGCCTCCCGTCGGCTGCGCTCATTCGTAGCAAAGATTTCGAGGGAGGAATGAGCAATCATTCCTCCCTTGTTTTATGTGTTATATGAAAATTTCCCGTGCCGTCGATGCGAGGCGATCTGTTTCGAAATCGCGATCCGGCCGGGCGGAATGATTGACGGGCATCGCCCAAAGGACCGGTTATGAAGTTTCTCGACGAAGCAAAAATCCACGTACGCAGTGGCCGCGGCGGTGCCGGTGCGGTCAGCTTCCGGCGCGAAAAATTCATCGAATATGGTGGCCCGGATGGCGGCGATGGCGGGCGCGGCGGTGACGTGATTGTCGAAGCGGTCGAAAACCTCAACACCCTGATCGATTTCCGTTATCAGCAGCATTTCAAGGCCGAAATCGGCATGCATGGTATGGGGCGCAACCGGACTGGCCGTTCGGGCAACTCGATCACCATCAAGGTGCCGGTCGGAACTCAGATCCTTGAAGAAGACCGCGAAACCCTGATTGTCGATATGCTTGAACCCGGGCAGACCTTTGTGCTGTGTCGCGGCGGTGATGGAGGCCGGGGGAACACCCATTTCAAATCCTCCACCAACCAGGCCCCGCGCCGTGCGGAAGAAGGCTGGCCGAACGAGGAAATGTCGGTCTGGCTGCGCCTCAAACTGATTGCCGATGCTGGTCTGGTCGGCTTGCCCAATGCGGGGAAATCCACCTTCCTTGCCGCATCGTCAAGCGCGCGTCCGAAAATCGCCGATTATCCCTTTACCACCCTGCATCCGCAGCTGGGTGTGGTCGAGATCGATGATCACGAGTTTGTTCTGGCCGATATCCCCGGTCTGATCGAAGGTGCATCCGAGGGCAAGGGCATCGGGACCCGGTTCCTCGGTCATATCGAACGCTGCGAAGTCCTGCTGCATCTGATCGATTGTGCTGACGAAGACCCGGTCGGAACCTATCGCACGGTGCGCGAGGAGCTTGAAGGTTACGCCGATATCCTGATCGACAAACCCGAAGTCGTCGCCCTTTCCAAGGCCGATCAGCTTCTGCCGGAAATGGTCGAGGAACAGTGCGAAATCCTTGAAAAGGGGATCGGAAAGAAAGTCTTTATCGTGTCCGGTGCCACCCAGCAGGGGGTCAAGGAAGTCCATCGCGAATTGCGTCGCCACATCATCGGTGAACGCGAACGCCGCGCGATGGAGGGCCGCGAAGACGAGGGCTTCCAACCGTGAGCCTTGCAGATGCAAAACGCCTGATCATCAAGGTTGGATCGGCCCTTCTGGTCGATGAAAATACAGGCAAGCTTCGCCGCGCCTGGCTCGAAGCACTTGCCGATGACGTCGCCCTTCTGCGTGAACGCGGGGTCGAGGTCATTGTCGTATCAAGTGGTGCGATCGCCATGGGGCGGCGTTTGCTCGGGCTTGATCACCGCACCATCAGCCTGGCCGACAAACAGGCCGCTGCCGCGACAGGCCAGATCAGCCTGTCGCAGGTCTGGCAGGAAGCACTGGGCCGCAATGGCCTGATCATGGCGCAGGTTCTGGTGACCCTTGAGGATATGGAAAGCCGCCGCCGTTACCTTAATGCGCGTGGGACATTGAATGCGTTGCTGGCACGCGGTGCGGTACCGTTGATCAATGAAAACGATACGGTTGCGACCGAAGAAATCCGCTTTGGCGATAATGACCGTCTTGGGGCCAAGGTCGCGCACATGATTTCGGCTGATATGCTGGTATTGCTTTCCGATATTGATGGCCTCTATACCGCCGATCCGCGCAAGAACCCGGATGCGACCCTGATCCCGACCGTGCGCGAACTGACACCTGAAATCATGGGCATGGCCGGTGCTGCGCCGACGATGTACAGCTCCGGCGGGATGGTGACAAAGTTGCAGGCCGCCGAAATCGCGATGAAAGCCGGGTGCCGCATGATGATTGCGCGCGGCACGATCTATCATCCGCTAAAGGCGCAGCTTGATGGCGGCCCCCATACCCTCTTTCTGCCCAGCGAAAGCCCGCTTGCGGCACGTCGCCACTGGATCGCAACGTCGCTTTCGGCCCGTGGGGCGATCATCGTTGATGGTGGTGCGGCCAAGGCGTTGCGTGCGGGTAAAAATCTGCTGGCGGCGGGGATTTCCGGTGTTGATGGCAGCTTCAAGCACGGCGATGCGGTACGCATCCTTGATGCGGATGGTGCCGAAATCGGACGCGGCATCTCGTCCTATTCGGCCGAGGAAACCCGCATGATCAAGGGGCATTCTTCTCAGGAAATCGAAACCGCATTGGGATATAGCCGCGGCAACGCGGTCATCCATTCCGATGATCTGGTGATTGCCGACCAATAGATGCCGGACATGGGTTTTGCGACAAAGGGGTAGCCATCGGCTGCCCCTATTTTGCATCCGGATGATAAAAGGACTGCATGCGGACGTTTTCGGGGGCAAGGGCGCCGTTTCCGGCAATCACCTGACCTGTTTCAAGGATAATCCCCCGTCCCTCGCCAATCCCCTTTAAAACCGCGCCGCGTTCATCGGCAATCGGGTGGCGAAATGATCCGCCCGCGCCAAGCTGCACATCGCGGACAATGATATTACCAAGGATCTGGCTGCCATCACCCAGAACGGATAAGCCGGAAATATGGATTGACCCGCGATAACGGCCATCTGATCCGATAATGATCGTTGCACCGGGCTGGTTGGTGGCAACATGGACGCATCCCTCGCCAAACAGATTGCCATTGCCGATCGTGATCAGTCCTGTCCGGGCATCAATCACAGTGTTGCCGTAGAACGTATTTCGGCTGCCAATTTCAAGCATCTCCGGGGAGGTGGCATCAAGCCGGACGGCAGGATGGAAAATATTGTCGCGCCCGATCTCGGCATGGATGCTGATCAGGGTTGAAAACGGATCAAGGATGGCATTCCCGGCCCTTGTCAGTGCCATAAGGGCCGATATCGACAGATAGCCAAGTTTGCTGCGTTGCTGGTCGATCAAATCGATCAGGCCGGATTGTGTGATATCGCCTGTCATGCGGTTTGCCCCTGTCTTGGTCTTGCCGTGACGCTATCACAAAAATCGTGCCTGTGATCAGCCACAAAAAAAGGCTGCCATCGAAGGAAGGCAGCCTGATTTTTGCAGCAATGCTGAAGATCGCAGTGATCAGGCTTAGGCAGCCTGATCGGCCAGTGCGCGTGCCATCTGGCTCAGCGCTTCCTGGTGTTTCTCGTGCTTGATGCTGGCAAAGTTGCGCGCCAGTTCAAGGCACATGCGCTGACGCGCATTAAGCTCGGTTTCCTGGTTGCCGTCGAGACCTTCATAGAAGTAGCTGACGGGAACGCCCAGGACCTGCGAGATTTCGTAAAGACGACCGGCAGAAATGCGGTTGATGCCGCGCTCGTATTTGTGAGCCTGCTGGTAGGTGACGCCGATCAGATCGGCCATCTGCTGCTGGGACAGACCCAGCATGATGCGACGTTCGCGAATACGCTGACCGACATAACGGTCCGTATCGGTTGCGCGATTAGCACGTTTCGGTTCTTCGTTTGATACAATCTCAGTCATTGCATATTTTTCCGTTATCAACCGCCAGTTATTGATTCCCACTCGGGACGCTGTCAGGCTTGTTAATTTCGCCTATTTATCACAAGCAGGGTGACCCGGTTTGAAGGTTGTCTGCTTGCAAGAAATATCTGAACTTTGGTCAGATAGAAGTCTCAGCGATCCGCCAGAAGCTAGCTATATAGGTCAATTCGCCTGTCGTTGTCTAGTGCGTTAGGCGAAAAAAAGACATGGCTTTCTGAGCCGTAAGGTGTGGAATGACGTGCATAGCTGGCATGCAATTCCTGAATGACCGCAGGTTGCAAAAGGTTTTCCTGAGGTAGGAGCTGGCCCAAAAGCTGCGCCCAAAATGCTGCACTGCCCCCAGGATCATGGGGTTCAAGCCATGCGCCACCGTTCTGCGCGATTTCCCGTACAGGCGAAACCAGTGCAGTGACATCCATCCCGATCCCGGCAGGGCCGTCTGTTCCACTACTTGCAGCGTCGGGCCTGCGGGCCGGGGGCAAGGGGATCGGCGTTATCGCTGTCATGTCATTTTGCGGTTTTGTGCGTTCAACCGGGGTATTTAACTGGCCTTATGCAAGGGACTCCGTTCAAAGGGGCTTGAACCCGGCAAAAATTGCCGCCTTGCGACAGGTGCCGGGCGGTGAAAAACGTTAATGAAAAGTTTATGCAGGAATGATGCCGCAACACATGCGGGCAAAAACAAAAAAAGCCCCGGAAAATCCGGAGCTTTCTGCGTGATGCCTTGAAATGAACGGGTTTGGGGCCGTTTACTTGCTGGCCTTGTTGTTGACCAGACTGTTGAGCTGCGCCTGCATGGCTTCAAGCTGGCTTTTCAGGTCATCAAGGGATGCGTCATTTTTTGCCGGTTTGCCATTTTTGGCTGCCTCGGCACTTGCATTGGCCTTGTCGGCCTCTTCCTGAAGGAAGGGGGAAAACATCTTCATGGTCTGTTCAAACAGCGCCATGTTCTGCTTGTTCATTTCCTCGAACTGGCCGAACGGGAAAATCCCCTGCATCGTGCCCTGCATATATTCGCGCATCTGTTCCTGATTATGCGCAAACGACCGCATCGCCTGTTCCAGATAGCTTGGCACCAGGCCCTGAAGACTGTCGCCATAGAATCCGATCAATTGACGCAGGAAGCTGATCGGCAAAAGATTCTGCCCCTTGTTTTCTTCCTCGACAATGATCTGTGTCAGGACCGGACGGGTGATATCCTCTCCGGTCTTGGCGTCATAAACGACGAAATCGGTATTGTCCTTGACCATCTGCGAGAGGTGGTCAAGCGTCACATACGAACTGGTCGCAGTGTTATAAAGGCGGCGGTTCGCGTATTTCTTGATAACGACGCGATCCTGATCATCTGATTTTTTCGTGGTCATGACGTTATTCCCTGCTTCCCTGTTTCCCGGACGTCTGGCTTGGGCAGTGCGGTATGAAATACCTTGTTTGCGTTTGCACAAATCTGAATGTTGCGCAGCATTTTGAATTTTGCGTCTGCTCAAGCGTGCACAAGAGTGCCGTGTAAATTCCAATGTGTCCAGTGTTCAACGCGATGTGCGCTGCGAAAAACAACCTCCGATGCCTGTTGTTGCCGCGCAGCAATGGATTTCGTTTTCGGACACGCCCGAACCGCCTATAGTGTTTGCCAGCGACAAGGCGCATGTCATCTGCGTGATCCGAACCAGAACCGGGGGAAGCAACATTGTCCGACACATGGGCGAAAAAGGATCAGGATCCCGACGATCTGCCAAATGATAACCTCGATGATGAACTTGATGATCAACTCGATCATCTGGCCCGCCAATTCATGGATCTTTGGCGCGAACAGGTTGCCGCGACAGCCGATGGTGCCGACGCGGCGAGCGCCATCGGACGGCTTTATGCATCGCTCGGGGCCGATACATCGCGGATCGGCGAAGGATTTGAGGCATGGGGCAAGCTGATCGGGCAATTGGCGACCGGCCAGAAACCCGGGGCTTTTCCCGGTGCTCTTCCGGGGGCTGTGCCGGGTGGGTTCCCCGGAATGATGTCCGGAATGATACCCGGTATGACGCCCGAAACGCTTCCGGAAATGATGAAGGGCACACCGATGGACCCGGCGGCCAATCCCATGGCGGCCATGATCCATCAGATGTCAAAAATGGCGATGCCCGGAATGACCGGCGCGACCAGCAAGGCCAATGTCGATAAAAAGGCCGATCCGGGCACGACCGCCAAAGAGGCTGGTAAGGCTGAAGCGACCAAAGGCAAGACAGGCAAAAGCAATAAATCGGGGCAGGGAAAAAATGAGCGCGCAAAACCGACAGCAGACAAACCCGCCGAAAAGGGCAAGCAATCGTCGCGCCGGGCCAAGGCCGCTGGCGATGCATCTGGCGGTCGAGATGACGAGTTGGTTGAGCTCGCGCGCCGCATTGCCGATCTTCAGGAAACAATTTCTGCCCTGGAGGCCGGAACTCCAGGATCGGGCGATGAAGCTCCTGAACGAGATCGAAAAACATCATCCTGACGATATCGCACAGGCGCTGGATCGTGTTGCCTTTGCCAGTCAGTCAGCGTTTCATGACGGTGTGCGCGCCTATCAGAAACATGGCTATAAACGCGGGACCGATGATGCGCCCGTAATCTGGGAAGACGGCGCAACCCGCATCCGCGATTACGGCGCAGTCGAAGAAGCCAAGCCCAGAAGCCCGCTTGGCATTGTCGTGCTGGTGCCGTCTCTGGTGAACCGTGCCTATATCCTTGATCTGAATAAAAAACGAAGCTTCGCGCGGTTTCTGGCCAAGGCCGGATATCGGCCGCTTCTGGTCGATTGGGGCTATCCCGGCGAAGAAGAAACCCATTACGGCCTTGATGATTACATCGCGGGCCGTCTGGTCACCGCCCTTCAGGACATCGCCGATATGAATGGCGGGCCGGTGCCGATGATCGGTTATTGCATGGGTGGCGTGCTCACGCTGGCCGCGACCTTGCTTGACCCCGCACAGGTATCGCGTCTGGTGCTGTTGGCGACACCTTGGGATTTCATGGCGGCTGGCCCGACACAGGGGCGCATTGCCGCGGCCTTCGCGCCGTCCTTGCCCCATATGCTGTCGATCCATGACAGCCTGCCGGTCGATGTGCTGCAAAGCCTGTTTGCCAGCCTCGATCCTTTCATGATCGGGGAAAAGTTCCGCCGCTTTGCCTCCATCCCCGCCAATTCGGCCAAGGCCGATGATTTCGTCGCGCTTGAAGACTGGCTTAATGACGGTGTGCCGCTGACCCGCCGGGTGGCGATTGATTGCCTGATTGGCTGGTATGTTGAAAACAAACCGGCCAAGGGCGAATGGCAGATCGACGGCATTGATATCAACCCGGCTGATATCAGTTGCCCGACCTTGGCCGTGATCCCCGAAAATGACCGGATCGTCCCGCCTGAAAGTGCACAGGCCCTTTTCGCAAGCTTGCCGGAAGATGTGCGAACCGAACTGCATCCATCGGCCGGTCATATCGGCATGATGGTCGGATCGCGCGCCGAAAAATCAACCTGGGGACCGGTGCTCGACTGGCTGGCGGAAACGAAATAATCAGGAGCCGGTTTCGGGTGCCGCCACCGGTTTGGTTTGCCAACGCAGGGTCAGGCGGGCGAGGGCGGCGATAATCAGCAATGTCAAACTCACCCGCCCGACCAGAACGACCCAGATATCCGCACCAAGGGCCAGCATGATCGCCGTATCCTCAATCAGCGAATGTGACAGTGACAGCCAAGAAAGCGATAGGAAAAGCGTGCGCGGCGGGAAGTTTTTTTTACGCGCCTCGTCAATGATCAGCGCCCCGCCATAAGTCAGGCCCAGCAACACACCAATGGTTGTTACCGGGGCGACGTCGCGCGATAATCCCGAAATCCGCAGGATCGGCATCATGCCACGCGTGATGCGCTCGGTAATGCCGGTTTTATCAAGGATATCGAGCAACACCAGCAAGCCGACAATCACGCCAAAGGTCACAACAAGCGATTTTATCGTCTGGATGGTCCATTCGACCCAGCCATCCATACCGGTGGCGACCAAAGCCGTCTCGCCGCCCGCCATCCAAGAAAAATCAACCGGCTCGGAAAGCCAGCCGGTGGTATTGCTGATCCATGTCACCAGTGCGGCGTAGAACACCGCCGCGCCAAGCCGAAGGGCCGTGGTCGTGATCAGGCTGGCCCCGGCGCGTTTGACAATCGCCTGTTCGACTGGAAGCCCATGGGCAAACAGCATCATCGCGCAAAGCGCGCTTAGCTGGGCGGCTGTCATATCCAGATGGGCGGATAACCCGATAAACGCCCCGACCGCGCCATACATGCTGACCAGCGCACATGTTGCCCAGATCAGACCGGCTTCGGGCGGTAATCCGATCAGGCTCATGATGGGGGACAGCAGGTCGGATGCAAAGGCAACCGCGCCGAATTCATCGGCAATCCGCACAATGATCATGACGGGTAACATGACCTTGATCAGGGTGATGAACAAACGCTGGCTGCGGTTTAGCAAATTCAGGAAATAGCGATGCATGGGGCGCGAGGTTCCGGGCTTCTTGGGTGGTACGAAGGGCATATGTGGGGCAGTCATTTAACGATGCGCATCCTCGCACAGTCGATATATTATTGTGCGGCGAAATCACGTGTTTCCGTGCAATAATAAAGCGTACTTTTATCATACCGCGCTTCGGAGTTGCATATATTGGCCGACCTTGACCGTATCGATACCAAAATCCTTCGGATATTGCAGGAAAGCGCGGATATCGCGAATGCAACGCTTGCCGATCATGTTGGCCTGTCACCATCGGCCTGCTTGCGCCGTGTTGCCAAGCTGCGCGAGGCTGGCGTCATTCGCAAAACCGTGGCGGTGATTGATCCCGCGCTGGTCGGGCGGCCATTAATTGCGGTGATCAATCTGGAATTTCATCGCCATGGCAACCGCTACCGGCAGGACTTCATCAAAAAAGTCCGCACCCTTGAAGCCGTTCGGCAATGCTACCTTGTCACTGGCGAGGTCACCGGTGTTCTGGTCCTGCATATGCGCGACATGGCGGAATATACCGCCCTATGCGAAACCCTGTTTGACGCGGACGACAACATCGTCTGGTACCGCACCTATATCGCGACAGAGGTATTAAAGGATGAAGTCGGGGTTGCGTTATAGCCGTTTCAGGCAAACTATGAGGATAACGATCTGCGCGGATTTGCCCGGCCCATACACCCGGAAACAAAACTGTCCGAAAGTGGTGCGTATCAATGCTTGGCTTTTTGTTGCGTCGCGATAAGATCGTAGGTGGATTGCAGGTCCGATCATCAGGATCGTAAAGGTCCGGGGAAAAACGTATTCAAGATATAATCGGAGGGTTTCATGACAGACGTCGTAATTGTGGGTGCCGCACGCACACCGATCGGCGCTTTTAGCGGTTCGCTGGCCAATACCCCAGCACACGAGCTTGGCGCTGTTGCCATCAGGGCGGCTCTGGAACGTTCCGGTGTCGAGGCGGATGCCGTAAACGAGGTTATTTTCGGTCAGGTCCTGACCGGCGGGGCCGGACAGAATCCGGCACGGCAGGCGGCAATCGCTGCTGGCATCCCCGATACTGCCACCGCCTTTGTCATCAACCAGGTCTGTGGATCGGGCCTTCGCACCGTTGCCCTTGCTGCCCAGCAGATCATGGCGGGTGACGCCAAAATCGTCGTTGCCGGTGGTCAGGAAAACATGTCCATGTCGCCGCACGTCGCCAATCTGCGTGCCGGTCACAAGATGGGCGATGTCAAATTCATCGACAGCATGATCAAGGATGGCCTGTGGTGTGCCTTCAATGGCTATCACATGGGCAACACCGCGGAAAACATTGCCACTAAATGGCAGATCACCCGCGAAGAACAGGATGCCTTCGCGACCGCGTCACAAAACAAGGCCGAAGCCGCCCAGAAATCCGGCCGCTTCAATGATGAAATCGCCCCTGTTACCCTTTCCTCGCGCAAGGGCGATGTGGTCTTTGATGCCGATGAATATCCGCGTCATGGTGCCAGCCTCGAAGGCATGGCGAAACTACGCCCGGCCTTTGATAAGGAAGGCACGGTAACCGCCGGTAACGCATCGGGCATCAATGACGGGGCCGCTGCCCTGATTGTCATGTCGGCTGACGAGGCCGCTAAACGCGGCCTGACCCCGCTTGCGACGATCAAAAGCTGGGCGACTGCCGGTGTTGATCCGGCTGTTATGGGCTCCGGCCCGATCCCGGCATCGCGCAAGGCACTTGAAAAAGCCGGTTGGTCGGTTGGTGATCTTGATCTGATCGAAGCCAACGAAGCCTTTGCCGCACAGGCAATTGCGGTGAACCGTGACATGGGCTGGGATACCGACAAGGTTAACGTCAATGGCGGGGCCATTGCCCTTGGCCATCCGATTGGCGCATCGGGCGCACGTGTCTTTACCACCCTGCTGTACGAAATGCAGAAACGCGATGCCAAAAAGGGCCTTGCGACATTGTGCATTGGCGGCGGCATGGGGGTCGCACTGTGCGTCGAACGCTGATTGCTTCGAACCATCTGATTGGATGAAACGTGCAGGGCGGCCTCCTTTGGGGGCTGCCCTGTTTGTTTATCCCCTCGGGCGCAGATGAAATTCGACCAGAGTTTACGCATTTTACGTGACATGAATCATGAATGGGAAATAAAGTTACGTTTATAATTGGTTTTGTGGATTAAAATTTCGCATATCGTAGAAGGGCAAACTACGGGATACCGATACATGAATTGGATGACTGAAGTTTAGGGAGGCGACCATGACAAAAACGGCACTGGTAACCGGTGGCACACGCGGAATTGGCAAGGCGATCAGCCTGGCGCTCAAGGAAGCGGGCCATACGGTTGTTGCAAACTATGCAGGCAATGATGACGCTGCCCGCGCTTTCACCGAAGAAACCGGCATTGCGACCTTCAAATGGAGTGTTGCCGATGCCGATGCCTGTGCGGATGGCATTCGACAGGTGGAATCCGAAGTCGGGCCGGTTGATATTCTGGTCAATAACGCGGGGATTACCCGTGATGGCTTCATGCACAAGATGTCGGTTGACCATTGGCAATCGGTGATCGAAACGAATTTAAGCGCGCTGTTCTATATGACCAAGCCGGTGCTTGAAGGCATGCGCGAACGCGGGTTCGGGCGGGTCGTCAATATCTCGTCGATCAATGGTCAGGCCGGTCAGCTCGGCCAGACCAACTATTCCGCCGCCAAGGCTGGGGTGCATGGTTTTACCAAGGCACTGGCACAGGAAGTCGCGCGCAAGGGTGTGACGGTCAATACCATCGCGCCAGGCTATATCAATACTGACATGGTCGCCGCCGTTCCGGAAAAGGTTCTGGAAGGCATCATCGCCAAAATCCCGGTTGGTCGTCTTGGCGAGGCCGAGGAAATCGCACAGGCCGTTCTGTTCCTGTGTGGCCCGAATTCCGGCTTCATCACCGGTTCCTGTCTGTCGCTCAATGGCGGACAGCATATGTTCTGATCGTACTGATTGCGCTCACACTCATCAAAACACCCCGCAGCAATCCTGCGGGGTGTTTTGCATTTACAATCAAGCTTTTAGAACATCCCCGGTCGTCACAACCTTGGCAAACGCATCGGCCAGAATGGCCAGTTCGGCGCGGTGCAATTCCTTGGCCGGGATAGTAGCGTGGTCGGATGTTGCGGGCAGGTCGCGTGTGGTGGCCGCATCCCCCGCGATGGTGACCTGCAATCCCTGTTCGTTGGCGGAACGTGCGGTGGTCGACACGCAGACATGTGTCATGAAACCGGCCAGCACCACATGTTTCAATCCGGCCTGATCAATCAGGTCGCGCAGATTAGTCCCGCCAAAGGCATTGGGTACATTCTTTGTCAGAACCGGCTCGCCGTCGCGCGGGGCGACTTCGTCCATGATCTTGGCATACAGACCTTCGGGATCAAACAGACCCTGTCCGTGATGCTGGATATGGATCAAGGTGCCGTTCTGCGCGCGCCAATGGGCGATCAGGCGGGCCACATTGTCCAGTGCAGGTTCAAGCCCTGATAGCTTCAACCTGCCACTGCGATATTCTTCCTGGGCATCGATCACGATCAATGCAGCATCCCGCGCCGATCCGGTCGGAAGTTCAACGCCAAGAATTTCAAAGATGGATTGTGCACTCATGGTGGCTGTCCTTTCAAAGTCATTTGAATGGCCTGATCATGTATCTGCATGTTTGCAGTTTAAATCCGTCAATTTGCAGATATGATCTGCGTATATGCAGAAATTATAACCGGTTGATGATCCATGGATTGGGAAGCCTTGCGGACATTCGCCGTCGTTTGCCGCGCAAATACCATGAGTGCGGCCGCGCGTGAACTTGGCGTCAACCAGACGACGATTGCGCGCCGTATTGCCCGCCTTGAAGAAGCCACCGGCTTTCCTGTCCTGCTGCGTCGGGATGGCCAGATGCGCCCGACATTGCGCGCACAAAGCCTTCTGAAAACCGCAAGGGCGATGGAGGCCGAAGTCAGTACCTTGCTCGAAGCAAATGGCACTCTGTCGGAAAAGGTAGCCCGTCCGGAAATATCGGGTGTTGTTCGCGTTGCCGGGGTGGATGTGATTTTTGAAAACTGCATTGCCCCGCGTCTGGGGGAACTGACATCAAACCATCCATCCCTTTGCGTCGAACTGATTGGCGGCAACCGCAATCTAAGCCTGCCGCAACGTGAAACCGATATTGCGCTACGCCTTGCC
The DNA here is from genome assembly GCF_040549275.1 of Thalassospira sp. MBR-102. Classification (NCBI taxonomy): domain Bacteria; kingdom Pseudomonadati; phylum Pseudomonadota; class Alphaproteobacteria; order Rhodospirillales; family Thalassospiraceae; genus Thalassospira; species Thalassospira sp. MBR-102. The sequence goes on along the minus strand of NZ_JBEPTC010000005.1, from coordinate 184,771 downwards.
AGGCCACAAACCGGGGCATTTCACATCCGGAAAATCGGTGTGATGGAATACGGTATTTATGGTCCCGCCGGGATGGATGACCCGACCGATGCACCGTGGGTCGATCTTGACGATGCGTTTGCCGACAAGCCCGAACAGATATGGCTCAACCGCCATTTCCCCAATCGCCACACCATCAGCCGTTCCAATCGCGGATCCATCATGGCGACGATGGCATGTTCGGCCAATGCCTTTGCCCTGTTGCCAAGATGTTTGGGAGATCGCCTCGCGGGGCTGACGCGCAAACCCGATATCGAGCCGGAGGGACGCGAAATCTGGCTCCTGATCCATCAGGACATGCGCCATGTGCCGCGTGTGCGGGTTGTTGCCGAATGGGTGTCTGATGTGCTGATTGGCAATCCGGCAATTAAATCCGTGTGATCCTGCATTGTTCGTTTGACAGTCCGCTGTATTGGTTGTGATTGTTGAAATACTACAACTTATGATATTGGTGGGGCGGGCCATGGACGAGAACAAAAAATACACATCGGCCAACCGTGCCGCATGGGATGCCTCTGCACCATTGCATGAAGCCGGTGAAACCTGGCAACGACTTTTGGCCGAGGTTGCGAAAGCCGATTTCTCGACGTTTGACGAAACCTTGCGGGAAACGTTGGAGGATGTCGGTGTCGTGGGAAAACGCGTCGTGCAGGTGTGCTGCAATAACGGTCGCGAAGTGCTGTCCTTGTCGGCCATGGGCGCAAAAACTGTGCTTGGGATTGATCAATCCGATGCATTTCTCGCGCAAGCCCGGAAGCTGGCGCATCTATCGGGACGGAAATGTGATTTTCTCTGTGCTGACATTTACGAATTGCCGCAAGACACGCCGGGCGATTTTGACCTTGGTTTGATTACCATTGGTGTTCTGAACTGGATGCCGGATTTGAAACGTTTCTTCGATGCCGTCTCAGGGCTGCTGGCTCGGGATGGGGTGCTCGTTATCTATGAAACCCACCCGTTTCTTGAAATGTTTGATCCGACTTCTGCCGATCCGTTTTCACCGTCTCAATCATATTTTGACCGTGGGCCACACGCAAACGAAGATACCATAACGTATGACGGATCTGATGGTGGGCAGGGGCCGGTTTCATGGTGGTTTAGCCACACGATGGGCGAAATCGTGTCTGCGGCTGTCGCGGCCGGATTAAAACTGGAACGTTTTAACGAATATCCGCATTCAAATCGGGAAACTGAATTTGATATCTATGAAGACAGGAAAGTCCAGATCCCGATGTGCTATACGCTGGTGTTGCGAAAAGAACGGTAATTCAAACCATCCTATCAGGCGTTATTTATAATAATGGCTGTGCCGAACTTGCTGTACTCGGCAACAGTTCTGGCATTGGGGATATCATTATCCAATGCTTTCTGCCGCGCTGAAGGCTGGTCATGTCCGTGGTCAAGCCACCGCTGAGCAAGACGCTTTTCCAAAACCGCAAGCGGTGTGTCGATGAACAGGGTCAGGTCGAACAGGCTTGCCAACTGATCCCACGGCGACTGGTTGAGCAACAGATAATTGCCTTCGACCAGCACAATGCGATGGCTTCGTGAAACGCATCGGGCCGATCCGCGTGACAGTTCCAGATGGCGGTCGAATACCGGGACATAAACATCGCCATCATCGGTACGGATCGCTTCAAGCGTGCGTTTGAAGCCGCCGGTATCAAACGTTTCCGGCGCACCTTTACGCGGCAGCAATCCCCGCGCAGAAAGGATGGCATCATCGAAATGATAGCCATCCATCGGCACGACAACAGCCCCGGCTTCATCACCCCCCAGATGGTGATGAAGCCGTTCGGACAAGGTTGACTTGCCCGAGGCTGGTGCTCCGGCGATCGCGACAAGGAGGCGTCGATCACCAATCTGTCTGGCCCTGATCATCGCCGTCAGGGTGTCGATATCCGGCACCATGAATTCAGGCCGCCGCAGATATTTCTGGCGGCTCCTTTGCCCCGGTCATAAAGGCAACCGCGTCCGACATGCTGTAATCATCAGGATTGATCGTGCAAAGCCGCTTGCCCAAACGATGCACATGAATGCGATCTGCCACTTCGAACACATGGGGCATATTGTGCGAAATCAGCACAATCGGCATGCCGCGCGATTTGACATCGGCAATAAGTTCCAGCACCCGGCGGCTTTCCTTGACGCCAAGGGCCGCGGTCGGTTCATCCATGATCACGACGCGTGATCCGAAGGCCGCCGCACGGGCAACCGCAACCCCCTGCCGCTGCCCGCCCGAAAGCGTTTCGACCGCCTGATTGATGTTCTGGATCGTCATCAGGCCAAGCTCGGAAAGCTTTTCCCGCGCGATGCGTTGCATTCCTTTATGGTCAAGGGCCCCGAAATATTTGCCCATAAAGCCCGGTTTGCGCAGCTCGCGCCCCATGAACATGTTATCCGCAATCGAAAGGGCCGGCGAAAGCGCAAGATTCTGATAAACCGTCTCGATCCCGGCTTCGCGGGCTTCCATCGGTGATGAAAAACGCACCGGTTTGCCATCAAGCTCGATGGTGCCTTCATCAACAGTGATCGCCCCCGAAAGCGCCTTGATCAATGATGATTTTCCCGCACCGTTATCACCGATCACCGCAAGGACTTCGCCGGGATAAAGGTCGAAATCCGCCTGATCAAGTGCGGTCACACGGCCATAGCGTTTGACGATACCGCGTGCGGTCAGGACAGGTTTTTTATCCGTGCTCATGACGATACCTTTCTGATCCACTGGTCGATTGCAACGGCAATAATCGTCAGCCAGCCGATTGCAAACACCTGCCAAAGAACATCAACCCCGACAAGCCGAAGCCCCGAATTGAACACTCCAACGATCAATGCCCCGATCAGCGGCCCGATGATCGACCCGCGTCCTCCAAACAGCGAAATGCCACCAATCACAACCGCGGTAATCGATTGCAGGTTTGCTTCCTGAAAACTTTGCGGCGAAACCGAGCCAACACGCCCGATCGATGCCCACGCACCAATGCCACAGACAAGCCCGGCAAGGCCATAAACCATGATAAGCGTGCGGTTGGTGCGAATGCCTGAAAGTTCGGCGGCTTCCTTGTCATCGCCGATGGCATAAACATGCCGGCCCCAACTGGTATGGTTCAGGATGTACCAAAGGACGGCAAATATGACGAGCATCAGGACCGAGCCATAGGTGATCCGCGCCCCGCCAATCGCGATGCTTTCGCCAAAGAATTTCAAAAGCGGTGCGATTTCATCCAATGTCTGGCTGCGGATCGACTGCGCGCCCGAAAGCCAAAGGTTCAGCGCAAAGAAAATATTCCACGTGCCCAATGTCACGATAAAGGGCGGTAACTTGATGCGGGTGACGAGAAACCCGTTCAGCATCCCGGCCAGAATGCCGCCGACAAACCCGATCAGGATGGCAAGCGGTGCGGGGACGCCAAGCGTGATCGCAAGTTGCCCCATAATGACCGACATCAAAACCATGATCGCACCGACCGAAAGATCAATCCCGGCGGTCAGGATCACAAGGCTTTGTGCGGCGGCCAGAATGCCGATGATCGAAACCTGCTGCACAATCAGCGACAGGTTGAACGGCGAAAAGAACTTCGGTCCCGCCAGTGCACCAAAGATGATAATCGAAATGACAAGGACGATCACCGGCACCATCGTCGGATTGCCATGCAGGAAATGCTGCGTGGCATCCAGGAAGTTCCGGCTTTTATGGTCGAACTGCGCAACCGCCTTGTCGCTGGCGTCAAGCGTCTGTTCGTATTCCTGTTTCGTGCGAGATGTGCGAGCAGGTTCGCTCATCGCTTCCTCCCGGCTTGGTCGTGAACATGGGTTGCGAAAAATCATGCGCAACAGTTCATCAAATGCCCCCGCCGGTTCTGATGACCGGCTTGGATCGGGTAGGGGCAGACCAAGTGTAACCTTTTTGTGGGACAAGAGGGCGGCGTTTATGACCGCCCTCCTCGAATATCAGATCGTCACGCTAAGGGGCTTAGCCCCAGCAGCGTTTCATGCCTTCATCGATATCAATCGACGGAACACCTTCGGCTGGATCACCGGTCACAAGGTTGACCCCGGTATCATAGAAGTTAAGACCTTCGGTATTGGCTGGTTTTTCACCGCTTTCGGCCCAGGCCTTGATCGCCTCAATACCCTTATAGGCCATATCAAGCGGATATTGCTGCGATGTTGCGCCAATCACGCCATCCTGAACGTTCAGAACGCCCGGGCAACCGCCATCGACCGACACGATCAGAACGCCGTCTTCCATGCCAAACGATTTCAGCGCCTCATAGGCACCGGCGGCTGCCGGTTCGTTGATGGTATAGACGACGTTGATTTCGGAATCCTGCTGCAACAGGTTTTCCATCGCCTTGCGGCCGCCTTCCTCGTTGCCGTTGGTGATGTCATGGCCAACGATGCGGGGATCATCTTCGTCACCGATTTTGTTCGGGTCCTTGATGTCGATCCCGAACCCTTTCATGAAGCCCTGATCACGCAGAACGTCAACCGATGGGGCACTTGGCGTCAGGTCAAGAAACGCGATTTTCGCATCCGAGGCCTTGTCGCCGAGCTTGGCGGCGGCCCATTGACCAATCAGCTCGCCCGCCTTGAAGTTATCGGTGGCAAAGGTCGCATCGGCGGAGTCGATTGGCTCAAGCGGGGTATCAAGTGCAATGACGAGCAATCCGGCATCACGCGCCTTTTTGACAACCGGCACAATCGCCTTGGTGTCCGATGCGGTCAGAAGGATACCCTTCGCACCCGATGCGATGCAGGATTCAATCGCCTGCACCTGGGTTTCATGGTCCCCATCGATTTTACCGGCAAAAGTCGAAAGGTTGACACCATTGGCAACCGACGCGGCCTGCGCGCCTTCCTTCATTTTCACAAAGAATGGGTTGATGTCGGTTTTGGTGATAAGGCAGGCACCGATTTCATCGGCTTTGGCAGCATGCGGTGCAGCGGCAAGGCCAAGCGCAAGCGCCCCAAGGGTGGCGCCAACAAGAGTCTTCTTCATCTGTTTCCTCCCAGGAATAACCTGATAATCAGCCCTTTGGGCCGGATTTGTTCATTTTGCGACAGGTGGAACGTATCGTTGCGCACGTCTTTTGTGCCTGTCTGTTGCCTACGACACACCAAATGCTCGAGGCTGTCAATTAATAAATCCGATTGATTTATTAATTAATCCTGTCACTCTCAAACCCATTCGGGCAATAAAGAACCCGAGTGGGAGGATAAAAATGACACCTTCACTGTATATCAACCCGGACATTGCCGGGGATGAGGGACAGGGGGCGCGTCCGCTTCATCCGGGCGGGGGTGCGAACCAGTTGCGCGTGCGCGCCTATAATGAACGGCTGGTCCTGTCACTGGTGCGACGCAATGTCGGATTGTCGAAGGCCGATATTGCCCGTCTTTCCGGACTTTCGGCGCAAACCGTTTCCGTGATCATGCGTGCGCTGGAAAAGGATGGCTTGCTCAAACGCGGCGATCCGGTGCGCGGCAAGGTTGGCAAACCATCAATCCCGATGGCACTTGATCCCGATGGCGTTTTTTCATTCGGCCTTAAAATCGGGCGACGCAGCGCCGAACTGATCCTGATGGATTTTGTCGGGACTGTCCGCGCGAGCCTGAACGAAGCCTATAAATACCCGACCCCGGACGGCATCCGCAAATTCGTGCGCGCCTCGGTCGAACAATTGTCGTGCGACCTGTCAACCACGCATCGCCAACGCATCGCCGGGATCGGCATTGCCGCCCCGTTTGAATTGTGGAACTGGGTCGAAGAAGTCGGCGCCCCGCCCGAAGATATGAGCGCCTGGCGTGAAGTCGATCTGATCGACATCATCGGCGAAATCGTGCCGTTCCCGGTCTTTCAGCAGAATGACGCCACGGCGGCCTGCGGGGCGGAACTGGTATTTGGGGCAGGGCCGAATTATTCCGACTTCGCCTATTTCTTTATCGGATCGTTCATTGGTGGCGGGGTGGTGCTCAATCAGGCGCTTTATGCTGGTAAAACCGGCAATGCCGGGGCCTTTGGCTCGATGCCTGTCCCGTCGCGATCCGGTCATCCCAGCCAGTTGATCGATCAGGCATCCATCTTCGTGCTCGAAGAAATGCTGACCCGCGAAGGCCGTGATCCCGCCCTGCTTTGGAAGGATTCCGATTACTGGCATCAGCTTGGCGCAACCCTTGACCTCTGGATTGACCATACCGCGCGCGGCCTGGCAATCGCCATTACCTCGGTCTGCTCGGTGATTGATTTCGAAGCCGTCATTGTCGATGGCGGCTTCCCCAAAGATGTCTGTGCTAGAATCGTCGATGCCACGCGCAAGGCCACCCTCAAACTCGACCTGCAAGGCATCGCCCCCCCGCATATCGAACAGGGTGCGGTCGGCAGTGCCGCACGTGCCATCGGTGCCGCCAGCCTGCCACTGTTTTCGCGCTATCTGCTTGATCAGAACGTCCTGTTCAAGCAGATGGCCTGATCAGGACCGGATCGTCAGAACCGATCCTTCCGCCCGCGGATTTCGGCAAAAATCTCGGTGGCGGTTGCGCCTTCCATGCCAAGGTCGCTGGCAACCGATGCATGATCGGCGCGCAGGAACGGGTTGGTTGCCAGTTCCTTGTCCATGCGTGATGGAATGGTCGGGATGCCGCGTGCGCGCAGATCGTCAATTTCCGCGCAGCGCGCCTTAAGCGCCACATTGCCGGTTTCAATCGTTGCGGCAAACCGGGCATTGGACTGGGTATATTCATGCCCGCAATACACCAGCGTCTCGCTCGGAAGGTTGCGAAATTTTTGCAGGGACTGCCACATCTGGGCTGGCGTTCCTTCAAACAACCGCCCGCAACCCAATGCAAACAGGCTGTCACCGGAAAACAGGGCCGATACCGCCGGAAAATAAAACGCAATATGGCCGCTGGTATGGCCCGGCACGTCAAAGACCTGCCCGGAAAGCACACCGATCATCACCTCATCCCCCTCGGCGACCGTCTGATCCATGCCGGGAATGCGCATGGTTTCGGCCTTGGGGCCAATCAGTTTCGCGCCATATCTGGTGATCAGTTCCGCATTGCCGCCGATATGGTCATTGTGATGATGGGTATTGATCACGATATCAAGCGACCAGCCGCGATCTTCAAGCGCGCTTATCACCGGGCCTGCCTCGCCCGGATCGACAATCGCCGTCGTACCTGTTTCATGGCAGCGCACAAGATAGGTGTAATTATCGGAAAGGCACGGAATGACAAAGACATCGCCTGCGGACATGGCCGACCTCGCGTGTGTGAATGGAATATGTGCCAAGCCTATCAGCTTGCGGCTTCTTAAAACAATCACGCATCGTGCAAGGTTTTTGCGCTTCAATCCAATCAGAAAAGGCTCTAGGCTATTTTCATGCGTCAGGATGTTGTTGATCTTCACCGTTTTTATGCCGGAAGCCTCGGGCAGGCCGCTCGCCGCCTGATCCGTCGCCGCTTGCGCGTGATGTGGTCGGATGTCCGCGGCATGCGCGTGCTGGGTTTTGGTTATGCCACGCCCTATCTGCGCCCCTTCATGGGCGAGGCGGAACGCGTGCTGGCTTTCATGCCCGGCCAGCAGGGCTGCGTGCCGTGGCCCGCGGGCGATCCCAACCATGTCGCCCTTACCGAAGAAACCATGCTGCCGCTGCCCGATAGCTCGGTCGACCGCATCCTGTTGGTGCATCTGGTCGAACATTCCGATTCCATGCGCCGCCTGATGCGCGAATGCTGGCGGGTATTGACCCCCAACGGCCGGATCGTGGTGGTCACACCCAACCGAAGCTCGCTCTGGTCCTGGTCGGAAAATACGCCCTTTGGCTTTGGCCATCCCTATAGCGTGTCACAGCTTCAGAACCTGATGCGCGAAAACATGTTCCTGCCCGTGCAGCACAGCCGCGCCCTTTTCCTGCCCCCGACCCAAAGCCGGTTTCTGCTGCGCTGGTCGCAGGCATTCGAAAATGTCGGATCGCGTCTGTTCAAGGCCTTTGCCGGGGTTTCGATTGTCGAAGCGGGAAAACAGCTTTACGCCAGCACCGGCACCCCGGCGCGTAAACGCAGGCTGGTACATATCCCTGTGACTGTTCCGCCCCTGCGCCCGGCGGACGGCAATCATTCGACTGGCAACCATTCCAGCGGAAATCACGCTGACATTGCGTGCGAAACCGCATTGCCTTGTACCGAACCTCTGCCCGCCAACCCCAAATCCTGATCACAGGCGGCAGTTCCGTGCGACGACGCTTTGCGATGCGCCAACAAATAAGGCCGCCGGTTTCCCGACGGCCTTTGATTTTTGACGATATCGCGAACGCTTAATGTTCGATATCGCGCCAGATTTTGCGTTTCACCGCATAGAGCATCGCGGTCAGAACGATCAGGAACAACAGAACTTTCATGCCCATTGATTTGCGGGCTTCAAGTTCCGGCTGTGCCGTCCAGTTCAGGAACGCAACCACGTCATGCGCGTGCTGTTCCATGGTCATCGGTGTGCCATCGGTGTACTCGACCGCTTCATCATAAAGCGGCGGTGCCATCGAAATCTGATGACCCGGGAAGTAGTGGTTGTAATACTTGCCTTCCGCAAGGTCGAAGCCCTCAGGTGCTTCTTCCTCGTAACCGGTCAGCAGGGCATAAACATAATCCGGACCATGCAGGCGTGCCTTCGTCATCAATGACAGATCGGGCGGAATCGCACCCCCGTTCGACGCAGCGGCAGCTTTGTCGTTCGGGAAAGGTGACGGGAAATAGTCCGACGCAATACCCGGACGGGTGAACATGTCACCATCATCGTTCGGGCCGTCTTCAATATCGTATTCCGCCGCGATGGCCTTGATCTGGTCTTCGTTAAACCCGATGCCTTCCAGGTTACGGAACGCTATGAAACGAAGACTGTGGCAACCGGCACACACGTTTTTGTAAACCTGGAAACCGCGCTGCATCTGCGCCCGGTCATAGGTGCCAAAAAGCCCCTGCCAGCTCCATTCCTGTGCTTCCGGAACCGGAGCGTTGCCCGCGGCCTTTGCCGATGTGCCGGCAAAGGCGCTCAGTGCGAATGCCGCAGCAATGGCGGTCAATGCAAACTTACGCATTTGCGCCTCCCTTGAGTACGGATTCGCTGATGCTGGCCGGAAGCGGTTTGGGCCGTTCCAGTTTACCGACAATCGGCATGACCAGAAGGAAATGCGCGAAGTAGTAAAGCGTTGCCAGCTGGCCAACGGTGATCACTTTAAGCCCTTCGATCCCCAAGAAGTAGTCATCCGGGGCCTTCTTGCCGCAATATCCAAGGATAAAGCAGTCAATGAACAGGATCAGGAAGAACCACTTGTAAACCGGGCGGAACTTCGAACTGCGCACCTTCGAGGTATCAAGCCACGGAATGACGAACAGAACGATGATGGATGCAAACATCGCAAGCACGCCAAGCAGCTTTGCCGGAATACCGAAGATGGTGAAGTCGATGGACCGCAGGATCGCATAGAACGGCAGGAAGTACCATTCCGGCACGATATGCGGCGGGGTCACCAGCGGGTTCGCCGGGATATAGTTATCCGGCTCGCCAAAGAAGTCGGGCGCAAAGAACACGAAGAACAGGAAGAAGATCAGGAACACGCCCATACCGAACAGATCCTTGATCGTATAGTACGGGTGGAACGCGATTGCATCCTGCGGTGTCTTGATTTCAACGCCGGTCGGGTTGTTCGACCGTACGGTGTGCAGGGCCCAGACATGCAGGACCACAAGACCAAGGATCACGAACGGCATCAGGTAATGCAGCGAGAAGAACCGGTTGAGCGTCGGGTTATCAACCGAGAAACCGCCCCAAAGCCATGTCACCAGCGGATCGCCAATGATCGGGAAGGCCGAGAACAGGTTGGTAATAACCGTCGCCCCCCAGAATGACATCTGGCCCCACGGCAGGACATAGCCCATGAACGCGGTTGCCATCATCGCCAGAAGGATCAGGATACCGATCCACCACAGCATTTCACGCGGTGCTTTGTAAGACCCGTAATACAGGCCACGGAAAATATGGATATAGACGCAGATGAAGAACATCGATGCGCCGTTCATGTGGATATAGCGGATCAGCCAGCCATAGTTCACATCACGCATGATGCGCTCGACCGACCAGAACGCCATATCGGCATGCGGGGTGTAATTCATCACCAGGAAAATCCCGGAGAGAATCATCGTCACCAGAACAAAACCGGCCAAAGAACCGAAGTTCCACATATAGGACAGGTTCTTCGGGGTCGGATATTCATAAGCGGAGTGATGCAACATGGAGAAGACCGGAAGACGGTCATCGACCCATTTCACTACCTTGTTATTCCAAACGGGTGCACTCATCTACCTGCTCCTTAGCCGATCTGAACCGACGTGTCGGTGAGGAAGGTGTAGGTCGGCACGACAAGGTTCAGCGGTGCCGGACCTTTGCGGATACGACCGGACGTGTCGTAGTGCGACCCGTGGCACGGACAATACCATCCGTCATAATCACCGCGTGTCTCACCGGTTGCCGTGCCCATCGGAATGCAGCCCAGATGGGTGCAGACACCGACCACGATCAGCCATTCCTTTTTCTGGACACGGGCTTCATCGGATTGCGGATCGACCAGCTCGTTCAAGGAAACCTCTTCGGCTTCATTGATTTCACGTTCGGTACGGTGGCGGATGAATACGGGTTTACCGCGCCACATGACCTTGACGGCCTGACCGACCGGAATATTTGACAGGTTAACTTCGACCGAGGCCAGCGCAAGAACGTCCTTGGACGGGTTCATGCTGTCCACGAACGGCCACAGCGCCATGCCGGTGCCAACAACACCGACTGCCGTGGTCGCCAGGGTCAGAAAATCCCTGCGGTTCTCGTCCGGAGTGTGGTCCCCGGATGATTGCACCGTTTGCGACATAATGTATTCCTCTTTCTGCCCCCAAAACAGGCATGCGGAATGCCCAACTGCACACTTAGGGCAAAGACCTTTAATTTCCATTGATGGAAATCAAACAATGCTTTTGCCCCAAAGCCTTCAGGCCTGAAACCGGGTTCGTATACTAACAAAAAGGGGGTTTGTTAAGGGGAACTTGGAGTTGCAAATTGTTCGCATTCGATTTGCCTATTTGGTTTTGCGGTGCACAATCGAAGCGAACGTAGCGTTTTCTAACAGACTGGCGTATTCACAACCAAGTGGTTATATCCTTGTCTCGTCTTATTCCAAATAAGTCTAATGGCGATATATCGGCGTAATTTTGTAAGGTTTTGCGCCCGGATTTCAGATCGAAAATGTTGCGAGTCTATAAAGCCTTATGAGAATCTGTCTGTTCGAACCCGACATTCCACAAAACACCGGTACCATCCTGCGCATGGCGGCATGTCTCGGGGTTCCCGTCGACATTATCGAGCCCTGCGGTTTTCTTCTGACCTCGGCGGCGCTCAAGCGTGCGGGGATGGATTATCTGGGGGCGGCGGATTATACACGCCATGCCGATTGGCGCGGCTTTGTGCAGGCGCGTAAGGATGGAACCGTTCCCGGGCGTCTGGTATTGCTGACGACCAAGGGGGCGGTGCCTTATTGCGATTTTGACTATCGACCCGATGATATTCTGATGCTGGGCTCCGAAAGCAGTGGCGTGCCCGATCAGGTGCATGATTATGTCGATGCCCGCGTCGTTATTCCGCTTAAACCCGGAATGCGGTCGCTTAACGTCGCGATGGCTACGGCAATGACATTGGGCGAAGCCCTGCGCCAAACCAACAGCTTCCCGGAGAAGGCCTGATGACCAGCACCGATAACGATCTGATCGCCCAAAAGATCGAAGAGCACAAGGAAACGGCGCGGAACTGGTTCCGCCAGTTGCGCGACGAAATCTGTGCCAGTTTCGAGGCGCTCGAAGACAGCTATACCGGACCGCTCGCCGATCAACCGGCCGGGCGGTTTGAACGCAAAAGCTGGGAACGTGGCAAAGATCAGAATGGCGAAGATCAGGGCGGCGGCGAAATGTCGGTCATGAAGGGCCGCGTTTTTGAAAAGGTCGGCGTCAATATCTCGACCGTTTATGGCGAATTTTCCGAAAAATTCCGCGCTGAAATTCCCGGTGCGGATAAAAATCCGAATTTCTGGGCGGCGGGCATTTCACTGGTGGCCCATCCCTGTTCACCGCATGTCCCGGCGGTTCATATGAATACCCGCCATATCGTGACCACCAAGGCATGGTTCGGCGGTGGGGCTGACCTGACCCCCGTATTCCCGCAGGATGCCGACACCGCCGATTTTCACGGCGCGCTGAAGGCGGCCTGTGACGCGCATGACGATGATTATTACGACCGGTTCAAAAAATGGTGCGATGAATATTTCTTCCTGCCGCACCGGAACGAACCGCGTGGGGTGGGCGGGATTTTCTATGATTATCTCGATGCTGACTGGGATGCGGATTTTGCCTTCACACAGGATGTCGGCCGCGCCTTTCGCGACATCTATCCCGAACTGGTCAAACGCCATTACAACAAATCCTGGACCGACGATGAACGCCGTGCCCAATTAATCAAGCGCGGACGCTACGTCGAATTCAACCTGCTCCATGATCGCGGAACGCGCTTTGGTCTGATGACCGGCGGCAATACCGAGGCGATCCTGATGTCCCTGCCGCCCGAGGCCAACTGGCCTTAAGCCAGAGGGCGGGGGCTGTCACTGCGATGAAACGGTCGGATGATCCCTATCGATTGTTTCTGCCGTCGCGTTCAATGTGTGCCAGTCCTCGACTTTGGGATGGATGACGCCATTATTCATCAGGCAAAGCCTTATAAAACCATTGTCGCGCAATGTCTTGATACCGCGGTTCAGGGCTTCGATCACCTTATCGGCATCTTTCAGTTTTCGCGAAACCATGAAATGCTGCGTTTCGGGCAGGGATACCTTTATGCCGGGAATGGGGTACAGCCATATGCCGTCGACTTCCCGGCCCATATCCGGCCGGGATGAAAATTCAAGCAACGTGAAATCGGCACGACCGGCATTGATGATCGAAAACATTTGTTTGACTGTCGCCGCATTGGTCAGGCTTGCCAGTGGCAGACTTTCAAGAACCTGCCAGTCCAGTCGCCAGTTGCGGATGCCCACCGCCCGGAGTGTGTGAATATCTGGCAGGGCGTTATCGGCTTTGCCCTCCATAAATCCGCGCGGTGCATAAAGGCCTTTCTCGATCTCGCCTGCTCTTAAAAGCGGATCAGTTTTAAGGAAATCGTCATTTCCGGAAATGTTGAAGGCCCAGTCTGTTTTGATATCGGCCATCCCCGATGCAATCATTTTCCGGCTGCGCTCGGAATTGGGGGATATGACGGGTTCGAACTCGGCCTTGATGCCGCCCGCATGCAGGGCTTCGTTTAGCAGGGTATAATTCATCAGCGAAAGGTTCGATTGATTGCTTTCCCGGCATTTTCGGCAATCATCTGATGGGCTGCGAATGCATGCTTCAACGCCCTCAATATCCGCCTGCCTTACCGGAAGCCGGATAATCTGGTCCTGCTTCAAGGGCGCCGTACTGGCGCTGGTGGCGAGAAGCATGAACGACGCGGCGATTGTCATCACAGATTGCATGATCCGCATGACGTTCCTCATTCACATTTATTCTTATGTGTTTTCTGTTTTACCGCAGGAAAAAGTAAAAAACTATCCAAAAGTATTAGTTTTAAGGGGTGCTTTTCAATCGGCATGTCAGCGCCTCAGGTCTCGTTGATCAGCCAATCCAGAAGAGCGGCGGTTGTGTCGTGGGCCGACGGGCTTGGCACCAGCCAGTATCCCCGATCAGGGCGGGTGATTTCGGGACCTACCTGTATCAGGCTGCCCTGCGCCAGATGATGATCGACAAGCCCGATCCAGCCCAGTGCCAGTCCCTGCTCGGCAAGGGCTGCCTGAATGACAAAACCATATGTGTTCAGGCCCAGATCGCCCTGTTCGGGTTCGCGGGCAACCCCGTGTGCCGCCAGCCACGTCGCCCATGTCAGCCAGCGGGCCTTTTCCGTGGTTTCAAGATGCAGCAACGGCACATTGGCAAATTGTGCCGGATCGTCGAACGGGCCATATCGTTCAAGGAAACCGGGTGCGCAGACCGGCACGACGCGTTCGGGAATCAGAAGCTTTGCGCTTGGCGGAAAATCGCCCCTCGCGCCGAACACCATCGCCGCATCGGTATCGCGTTCCAGTTCGTCCTCAAGACTTTGCGACGCCACGATATGCACTTCGGCCTTGGGATGCCGGCGACGGAAATCCGCCACGCGCGGCATCAGCCAGAAGGCGGCAAAACCATAATCGGTAAAAATCCGGATCGCCGGATCGCGCGCCTTGCGCAACGTTTCCTGTGCCGCGTCATCGATGCGTTCCACACTTGCCCGCACCGCCCGAAACAGAACCTCGCCCGCTTCGGTCAACCGGCTGCCGCCCTGTGATCGGTGGAAAAGCGACAGGCCAAGCTGCTCCTCCACCCGCCGGATCTGATAGGTCACGGCGGGCTGTGTCAGGCCAAGTTCCTGTGCGGCCCGTGTCAGGCTGCCCAGTCGGCCAACCGCGTCAAAAGTCCGAAGCCATCCAAGGTCAAGATGTCGCTGGGCCATAAAGAATCTTTATAATAGCAATTAAAAAACACCGGCTTTCGCCATGGGTCGATTTGTGAATTTAATGGAGTATATCAGATCAGCATCAAAAAGAATAAGCGGAGCTTCGCCAGAATGTCGGACCACTTCCCTGCCATCACGCAGTTCCTTGCGGTGTCGGATCGTTCTGGCTGGTGCTGTCCGTCTTTTTCCGCGTGATACCCGTTAAAAAGCAGTACATTAAATGAAACGCCCGAATATCCTTATCGTGATGGCCGACCAGCTAAACGGAACGCTTTTCCCCGATGGCCCGGCTGAATTCCTCCATACCCCGCATCTTTCCGCCCTTGCGGCCCGGTCTGCGCGGTTTCGCAATTGCTATACCGCATCTCCGCTGTGTGCGCCGGGGCGGGCATCCTTCATGGCCGGACAATTGCCCAGTCGCACCCGGGTCTATGACAACGCAGCCGAATTCTGTTCCGACATTCCGACCTACGCCCATCATTTGCGCCGCGCGGGATATCACACCTGCCTGTCGGGCAAGATGCATTTTGTCGGCCCCGATCAGTTGCATGGCTTCGAAGAACGTCTGACCACCGATATTTATCCCGCCGATTTCGGCTGGACGCCCGATTATCGCAAGCCGGGCGAACGCATCGACTGGTGGTATCATAATCTGGGTTCTGTCACCGGGGCCGGCGTGGGCGAGATTTCCAACCAGATGGAATATGATGACGAGGTCGCCTATCACGCCACCCACAAGCTGTATGACCTGGCCCGGGGCAAGGATGACCGCCCATGGTGCCTGACCGTCAGCTTCACCCATCCCCATGATCCTTACGTCGCGCGCAGGAAATTCTGGGACCTTTACGAAGACTGCCCGGCGCTGGAACCCTCCGTTTCGGCGATCCCGTTTGATGAACAGGATGCCCATTCAAAACGCCTGATGGCGGCGTGCGACCATACCGCCTTTGACATTACCGATGACAATATCCGCCGGTCGCGCCGCGCCTATTTCGCCAATATTTCCTATATCGATGACAAGATCGGCGACATCATCGATGTGCTCGAACGCACCCGGCAGGTGGATAACACCATCATTCTGTTCCTGTCCGATCATGGTGATATGCTGGGTGATCGCGGTCTTTGGTTTAAAATGAGCTTCTTCGAAGGTTCGGCACGTGTGCCCTTGATGATGGCGGGGCCGAACATCACACCGGGCAGCTACACCGATCCGGTATCGACCCTTGATGTCACGCCGACCCTTGCCGAACTGGCCGGTATCTCGCTTGATGATGTCATGCCCTGGACCGATGGCATCAGCCTCGTGCCCGGCTTTTCCGGCACCCGGCGCAGCGAACCCGTTCTGATGGAATACGCCGCCGAGGGATCAAACGCCCCGCTGGTCTGCATTCGCGACGGGCGCTGGAAATACGTTCATTGCGAACTCGATCCCGAACAGCTTTTCGATCTTGAAACCGATCCGGACGAATTGCGCAATCTGGCCCCCGATCCGGCATATGCCCGGCAGATTGATGCGTTCCGCAAGCAGCGCGATGCGCGCTGGGACATGGCGGCATTTGACAGTGCGGTCCGCGAAAGTCAGGCCCGGCGCTGGATCGTTTATCAATCGCTTCGCAACGGTGCCTATTTCCCGTGGGATTACCAACCCTTGCAAAAGGCATCCGAACGCTATATGCGCAATCACATGGACCTCAATCAGCTGGAAGAGAGCCAACGCTTCCCGCGTGGGGAATAGATATCTGCGATATACCAGAACTGCCTTGGGGATGATCCGGCTTAAGAAGGCGGCTGACCCTGGTCATGGGTTTGACCGCTATAGCCGGTTTGCGCCATCGATGGACGGGCGCAGAAATCCTCATACCATTGGCTCAGCCTCGGGCGACCGGTTCTGAAATCGGCCAGTTCGCGAAACGCGATCCAGTCAAGCCCGGTCGCGAGCGCGATATGACCTCCATTGAGCGGCGCTTTGGGATCAAGTTCGTTTTCCAGATAGTCAAATGCTTCGATCAGCTTGGTTTTCTGTCCCTCGGCCAGCGGCGGGTACCGCAGGTTTTCCGGGCGACGATTGGTTTCCCAGCGATAAGCCACACCGGCATCACAGATACCCTGCGCCAATGCCTGCAAACGCAGCACCTGCCAGCGTTCCGTGCCCGCTACCGGGATCAGCTTCCGACTGGTATGCAGGCTATCAAGATATTCGCAGATCACGTCCGAATCAAACAGGGTCATGCCATCTGGCAGGATCAGAACCGGGACCTTGCCCAGCGGATTGGCTCTAAAACCCGGTCATTGCGATTGGTCGGGCTGGTTTCCTGATGGATGACCTCGATCCGGTCGTCCAATCCGCATTCAAGGGCAAAGACCAGTGCCTTGCGCGCAAATGGGGAATGGGTCTGATACAGCAGGGTATGATTGCCATTTTGTATATCATCAGACTTTTGTGAAAATGGCGTCGTCATGATGCGTTTTGTCCCTGGATCAAAAAATAGCCCGGCAAACGGATGCCGGGCTATTTTTCATTAAAAGTGAATAATCGGGCTGATTATTGAATTTTACTACTCGGCGGCAACGGCTTCTTTTTCACCGCGCACCAGCGCCATATAGTCTTCCATCAGCGTCTTGCAGACATGGGCCGGGGTGAAGGTGTAATCGGCGATGGAGGCCACCGGGGTCACTTCGGCTGCCGTCCCGGTCAGGAAGCATTCCTCGAATTCCGCCATTTCTTCAGGCATGATCGCCCGTTCAATCACCTCGAAACCGCGCGCTTTGGCAAGCCCGATCACGGTGCGGCGCGTAATACCATCCAGGAAGCAATCCGGGGTCGGGGTATGGATTTTGCCATCCTTGACAAAGAACACGTTCGCCCCGGTCGCCTCGGCAATCTGACCGCGGTAGTCAAGCATCAGCGCATCGGCAAAACCGTTGCGTTCCGCTTCGTGTTTCGACAGGGTGCAGATCATGTAAAGACCGGCTGCCTTGGCCGAGGTCGGCGCGGTATTCGGGGCCGGACGGGCCCATTTCGAAAGGGCGAGACGGATGCCTTTCAGGCGTTCTTCCGGCTTGAAATAGCTGGGCCATTCCCAGGTGGCAATCGCGACATTGATGCGCGTGGTCTGGGCCGAAACACCCATCATTTCACTGCCGCGCCATGCAATGCGGCGGATATAGCCATCGGTGATATTGTTGGCCGCAAGTGTTTCGATCACCGCATCATCAAGTTCGGCCGCGCTGTAAGGCACTTTCATATCGAGAATTTCACCCGATTTGATCAGACGCTGACCATGTTCGGCAAGTTTGAACACTTTACCGTTATAAGCCCGTTCCCCTTCGAAGACGGCGCTGCCATAATGGACCGCATGGCTCAGCACATGGAGGGTGCTTTCACGCCAGGGTTTAAGTTCGCCATTATACCAGATAAAACCATCACGGTTGTCGAAGGTCGGAGTGATCATTTGCCAGATTCCAATTCAAAAGGGCACTTGGACGTAACTTTATGTCCTTAATTGTCTGGCCGGAGTAACATTCATCGATTAATATGTCAATATAACTGACATAACGGAAAAGCATGGCTGATATCTCAACACGCAAGGTAAACCCGCTTTTTCTGCGGGAAGAAGAGCTTAGGCAAGGTATTGAACTGCTGTTCTATGCCTATCGCGATTTCACGGCAGTGGCAGATCAGATACTTGAGCAATATAATTTCGGTCGCGCCCATCACCGGGTCATTTATTTCGTCAGCCGCAACCCCGGCATTACGGTAAGCGAGCTTCTGTCGATTCTTAAAATTACCAAGCAGTCCCTATCGCGTGTTCTGGGCCAACTGGTGCGCGAAGGCTTCATCGATCAGAAAACCGGTGTGCAGGATCGTCGCCAGCGGCTTTTGACCCTGACGGAAAAGGGCGAAGCGCTGGAACGTGAACTGACCGAAAATCAGCGCAGCCTGATCGCGGCCGCCTATCGCGAAGCCGGGGCCGAGGCGGTTGAGGGTTTTCGCAAGGTGATGCTGGGCATGCTCGAAGAACCCGACCGGGCCCGTTTCACCGATGACAGCCCGCCCGGTATGCGCCGCCGGGCGAGTTAGCGATGTTTCGTTAGAATTTTTTATCGCGACAATCACCGGATCAGGATGCTGACCTGATCCGGTGTCTTTTGGACAGATACAATTTTGAAACTTTTTTTTGCCTAACTCGCATAGGATAAAGCGTTTCAGATGTTCAGGTTTCAGGAGAGCCGTGTATGAGCCGTCACGATCAGCCGCACATTCTTGTGGTCGATGACGATGACCGTCTGCGTGATTTGCTGACCCGTTATCTGGGCGAAAACGGATTTGTGGTTTCGGCCGCGCGAAATGCTGCCGAAGCGCGGTCCAGCCTTGCCGGCATGCAGTTTGATCTTCTGGTGCTGGATGTTCTGATGCCCGGTGAGAAGGGGGTTGATCTTGCGCGTAGCTTACGCGGCAAGGGGACGAAGGTGCCGATCCTTCTGCTGACAGCACTTTCGGAAACCGAAGACCGCATTTCCGGGCTTGAGGCGGGGGCGGATGATTACCTTGCCAAACCGTTCGAGCCCCGTGAGCTTGTCCTTCGGATCGAAGCCATTTTACGTCGCTATGCCCAAGTACCAGCGCCGTTAGATGAGAACGCGCGCGATGACAAATCCACCATGGCGCAGTTTGGCAACTTCACCTTTGACCTCAGTCGGATGACGTTGCAGCGCGGATCGGAGCATATCTATCTGACAAGTGCCGAGCAGGCGCTTCTGGCCGCTCTTGTGCGCAGGCGCGGTGAAACAACAACGCGTGAAGACCTTCACCAGATGATGGGCGGAAATGCCGTTGATCCCGGCGCATCGCGCAGCATTGATGTGCAGGTGACGCGCCTTCGGCGCAAGTTCGAGGAAGACCCGAAACAACCAAGATACTTGCAGACGGTACGCGGACGGGGCTATGTCCTGTATGTTGATTAACACAGATTGGCCGAACCGCCGACTGGCCAGTGACGGATAGGGATTAAGGGTTTTGGGCAGCGAAAACGCAGGATGGATCAAGTCATTTATGCCGAAAGGTCTTTTGGGCCGGTCGCTTCTGATCCTGATGACGCCGATGCTGCTGTTGCAGATCGTCACCGTGCTGATCTTTTTCGAACGGCATTGGGATACGGTCGCGCGCCAGCTAAGCCGTGGTCTTGCCGGTGATGTTGTTTTCGTCATTGATTATCTTGGCGAATATCCGGATGCGGAGCATTTTGAGTGGCTGCAGCATTCCGCACGCACGCGTTTGCAGCTTGATATCCTGTTTGAACCCGATGAAATCCTTGAGCAGCAGATTACCCAACCGCCTTTCGGGCTGGTGTCGCAGGAACTGTTCACCGCGTTGGATGAGCGTCTGGAGCGCCCATTCTTCTTTGATCTTGATGTCGATGACCGCCAGCTTGAAATTCGGGTACAGTTGAAGGACGGAGTCCTTTCCATCATTGCCCCGCGAAAGCGTCTTTATTCGTCTACCACTTATATCTTCTTTATGTGGATCGCGGGTTCCGCCCTGATCCTGTATGGCGTTGCCGTGATGTTCATGCGCAATCAGGTCCGTCCGATCCGTCGTCTTGCCAAGGCTGCCGATCAGTTTGGTCGCGGTGTGGAAGTTGATACCTTCAAACCCGAAGGTGCGGCCGAGGTGCGATTGGCGGCATCTTCCTTCATTTCGATGCGTGATCGTATTGCACGGCACTTGTCGCAACGGACCGCCTTGCTGGCCGGGGTGTCGCATGATCTTCGCACGCCGCTGACGCGCATGAAGCTGGAACTGGCGATGCAGGGTTCGTTGCCCGGTGTTGACGCGCTTAAGCAGGATGTTGTCGACATGGAACGTATGGTCGATGCCTATCTTGCGTTTGCACGCGGCGAAGAAGGCGAAAAGGCCGTGCCAACTGATATTGGCAAGCTGATTACCGATCAGGTTGGGGAAGCGCTGCGCGATGGTCAGCAGATTGATCTGCATATCGCCGATAGTCTGGAAATGGAACTGCGTCCGCAATCCGTGCGGCGTTGTCTTGCCAATATCATGTCCAATGCCGGGCGCTATGCCAATAACCTGTCGGTTCGCGCGGGACGTCGCGGGCAGGATTATGAAATTGTCTTTGACGATGATGGTCCGGGTATTCCGGCTGACAAGCGCGAAGACGTTTTCAAGCCTTTCTATCGTCTTGAGGAATCGCGTAATCAGGCGACGGGTGGTGTCGGTCTTGGCATGACAATTGCGCGTGATTCAGCGCGTGGCCATGGCGGTGATGTCTACCTTGAAGATGCGCCGGGCGGCGGGCTTCGCGTCCGTCTTGTCCTGCCGATCGGGCATTAAGCGTCTTTGGAATGTTAAACAGAAAGCCCCAAGCCCCGCCGTGCCGCGGGGCTTCTTGTTTTGGGTCTGATGTGTTTCAGAAGAAAGTCGCGATTTCCGAAAGGTCTTTTTTCTCGGTCGCGTGTTTCGGGATCGTCGCATCCGCTGCCGGATATCCGGTGACCAGAAGGATATAGGGCTTGTTGTGGTCCGGGCGTTGGCAGATTTCGGTCAGGAAGCTCATCGGGTTTGGCGTATGTGTCAGTGTCGCAAGCCCCGCACGATGCAGGGCCGCGATCAGAAAGCCGGTCGCGATGGAAACGGATTCCGGCACGTAATAGTTTTTGCGCAACTTCCCGTCGGCCGACGCACTTTTACGTTCGCCGAAAATGCAAATCAGCCATGGTGCGATTTCCAGAAACGGTTTGCTGTCATCTGTGCCCAAGGGGCGAAGAGCTTCGATCCATTCTTCGCCAGCGCGGCCGGCATAAAATGCGCGTTCTTCTTCCTCGGCAGCGGTGCGGATTTTCTTTTTCATTGCCGGATCGCCGATAACCGAAAAATGCCATGGCTGATGATTGGCCCCATTGGGGGCCGTACCCGCCGCACGAATGCATGTTTCGATGATGTCGCGTGGCACCGGCCGATCCGAAAATTCGCGTACCGTATGGCGCGTACGGATTTCATCATAAAATGCCTGCGCACCAAGGCGCATCTCGTCAATCGGTCGTTCCTGATAATCGGGCAACGGGATCGGTAAAAATTCGGTGGTCGGGGTGGGGCGGTTTGTCATGGTGCTCTCTAATATTTGTTTGTTTAAATTGTCAGACAATCGTAATCGAGGGAATTCGGGGATGCAAGTTTCATGTCCAGCGCCGATAAAGGAGTTGATGAAGGACCCGGGATAGACTGGCAATCTGGTTCGGAGATGTGCCGTGAGGTGGGGTTCTATGCGGTCGCACATCCGGCAAGGGACCGGGTTGGCAGGGGGAATAGCCGTCAGTCTGCCGGGCTTTCGGCGAAATGATTGTCAGGCAGCGATTGCACCAATTGGCGCGAATGATCGACATGATCAATCATGATAGCCTCGGCTTTGGCGGCATCCCCGCTGCGAACTGCGTCAACAATGTCACGATGCCGGGTATTGGTTTGCAGGACCTTGTCATCAGCGACCAGAACGCGGAATTGCAGCCAATAAACACTGTTGGAAATCCGTCGCAACTGTTCACATAAAAGCGCGTTGCCGGTGACATCGGCAAACAGCATATGGAAGGCAAGGTTGTGGCGCGACATGGCGGCAAGGTCGTTACGGGTTTCGGCAGTGTCCAGCTCGGCCTGGATGGCAAGCAATTTCGACGCATCGTTTTGAAGTGTCGGGGTTGCCAGCCGCACGGCAAGGCCTTCAAGCGCACCCCGCACGACAAACAGATCATCGACTTCGCGTCGTGTCATGTGGCGCACGCTGACCCCGCGATAGGGTTGGCTGTGCAGTAGCCCGTCTGCGGTCAATTGACGAAAGGCTTCGCGAACGGATGGACGGCTGACGCCAAGGCGTTTGGCAAAATCGATTTCCGTCAGACGTTGACCCGGTACCAAGCGCCCGTCGCGCACTGCATTGGTGATGGCACCTGAAACCTGCTGAACGGTCAGACTATCGTTGGGTAATGCGGCGGTTTCTGTCATTTTTCACCGGATTGCGATGGATCATTGCCGTGCGGCGCATCGTAGCCTATCTATGGGGCAGTTCGCGTTTGCGATATAGACCTGATGCGATTATCGTGCACTATTGTCAGACAATATTCTACACTTAATTTGTATATTTATATGTTGTCTTACATAAAAATACACAAATGATGAATGTTTTCTTGCGATATACGTTTGGTTGATGTTAAATCGCGTCAACTTGGCATGGATATGGTGCTGGGAAAGTGTGTCCGTCGTTCCCGCCACGGTCCAGTAGAAAGCTTTAGACGAAACGGATTGATGCAGCGTTATGGCCAGCAATTTAAACGAAGAAACAGTCACTTACGTCCATCACTGGACCGACACCCTCTTCACATTCAAAACCACCCGTGATCCGGGGTTCCGGTTCATCAACGGTCAGTTTGCCATGATTGGACTCGAAGTCGAAGGCAAGCCGCTTTTGCGCGCTTATTCGATGGTGAGTGCCAATTATGACGAAGAGCTTGAATTCTTTTCGATCAAAGTGCCAAACGGTCCGCTGACATCACGTTTGCAGCATATCAAGGTCGGTGACAAGATCCTTGTCGGGCGCAAGCCGACCGGCACCCTGATCCATGACAACCTGCTGTCGGGCAAAAACCTCTGGCTGCTGTCGACCGGCACCGGTCTGGCCCCGTTCATGAGCGTTATTCGCGACTATGAAACCTACGAGCGCTACGACAAGGTCATTCTTGTTCATGGTTGCCGCGAGGTTCGCGAACTGGCCTATCAGGAATTCATCCATAGCGAACTGCCCAACAATGAATTCTTTGGCGAGGAAGTGACCAAAAAGCTTCTGTACTATCCGACCGTCACCCGCGAGGAATTCAAACATCAGGGCCGCATCACCGACCTGATGAAGTCCGGCAAACTTTACGATGATCTTGGCCTGCCCAAGCCGACCCTTGAAGATGATCGCTTCATGCTGTGCGGCAACCCGGAAATGATTGCTGAAACCCGCCAGATGCTGATCGATTGGGGCGGCAAGGAAGGCAATATGAACGAGCCGGGTCATTTCGTGATCGAGAAGGCATTCGTCGAGAAGTAATACCTTTTTAACGGAAGAAACTGACCGTTCAAAGGTGCCCTTTCGGGGGCACTTTTTTTGTGCGTGATCCATAAGTGACTGATTAAATTGCGGTAAAATCAAGGTCACCTTTATATTTTAACACTCCCTATATGGGGATATGGGAGGCTATACACCTGTATTATCTTTCTGGCAGTTCCAAGCCAGATCGCGGAAACAACACTGACGCTCTGGCACCCTGATTTTCAAGAGGTGTATGATGTCTATGTTAAGCTTCCTTTCGTCTAAAAAGAGCGGTCTGGCTTCCGAAACTATTGTTGCGCTTGATAAATCAATGGCTGTGATCGAGTTTGAAATTGATGGCACTATCATTCGCGCCAACGAAAACTTTCTTGATTTCATGGGCTATAGCGCGTCCGAAGTTGTCGGAAAGCACCATCGCATGTTCGTGCCAGAAGAGATACGTTCGGCACCTGCATACGGTCAGTTCTGGAAGGATCTGGCGGCTGGTGAGTTCAAACGCGAAGCTTTCCCACGTATTACCAAAAGTGGCCGAAAGGTGTGGATCGAAGCATCCTACAACCCGGTTCTTGACCGGCATGGCAAGGTGCTTAAGATTGTCAAATTCGCGTCCGACATTACCGAACGACAAGAAAAGCTTGCTGAACTGGAAGGCAAGGTCAATGCGATTGCCCGCAGTCAGGCGGTCATTGAGTTCGATTTGCACGGGAATATCCAGGATGCGAACGAAAACTTTCTGTCGGTAATGGGATATGAAATGTCCGAAATCGCTGGCAAGCATCACAAGATGTTCGTCGAGCCGGAATACGCGAGTAGTCGGGAATATGACGATTTCTGGAAAAGCTTGCGGGCGGGTAACTTTGTGTCCCAGCAATTCAAACGTTTGGCCAAAGGCGGTCAGATTATCTGGATCGAGGCGTCCTATAACCCGATTTTTGACGCCAACGGGGTTCCATACAAGGTGGTCAAGTTTGCAACAGATGTGACCGAACAGGTCAATCTTCTGATTGATCTGAAGGCGATGATTGATAACAACTTTTCAGCCATTGATCAGAGCCTTCACCAATTGGATGAGAAGTCGATCTTTGCAGCGACGGTTTCCAATCAAACATCGGCAAATGTTCAGGCAGTTGCTGCGGGTTCCGAAGAATTGGCGGCATCAATCGCGGAAATTTCACGCAGCATGTCCGAAGCCAGAGCATCCACCGATCAGGTTTTCGAGAAAACGGTTCTGGCTGGTCAATCAACCGATAAAATGAACGAAGTTGTCGCGGCGATGGGTAATATCGTCGAGGTGATCCAGAATATCGCCAGCCAGATCAATCTGCTTGCGCTCAATGCGACCATCGAATCGGCCCGTGCCGGTGAAGCCGGAAAAGGGTTTGCGGTTGTGGCAACCGAGGTCAAGAACCTTGCCAATCAGGCGGCACGCGCCACCGAACAGATTTCTGGCGAGATTGGCGGAATTCAAACCATTGCAAGTGAAGTTGTCGCGGTGCTTGGGTCTATCCGCAGTGACGTTGAAACCGTTCTGAACAACGTCACGACAATTTCTTCGGCAGTGGAAGAACAGAGTGCCGTGACCCAGGAGGTTTCGGGGAATATGCAAAATATGGCAACGTCGGTCGAAAGTTTCGCCGCCACAATCGAAGAGATCAAATCATCTGCGATCAGTGTTGCCGGAACGGTCGGCCGTACCCGCGAAGCCGCGATGGTACTGGCGCGCTAAGAAAATACGAATACGGATGCTGAAAAAGGGCGTGGCCAGATGATGGCCGCGCCCTTTTTGTTTGTGCCGGATTGACGGTTAGGAAAGCATCCTAGAACAGGCGTCCGCCATTGGGGATGTTGCGTTCCGGTGCGATCAGGACGATGCCCTTGTCGTCCTCGCCATCGGGGAAGCCGAGGCAGAGGAATTCGGACATGAAAGGACCAACCTGTTTTTTGGGGAAATTGACCACACCGGCGACCTGGCGGCCGATCAGGTTTTCGGGCGTGTAATATTTGGTGATCTGGGCTGATGTTTTGCGGGTGCCGATTTCAGGGCCGAAATCCACCCAGAGCTTTAAAGCCGGGCGGCGGGCTTCGGGGAATTCCTGTGCATCGACAACCGTGCCAACGCGGATATCCACCTTCAGGAAATCTTCAAAACTGATCTCGCTCATAAATCTTTCTCCGTTGAATTTGAGCCAGATTAGCGGGGGCACGGTTTGCCGTTAAGGGTTAATCGATGCGTTTGACCAGATCAGGAGTTTGGGCAAAAGCACAAATAAAAACGGCAGAGCCAGAAGGCTCTGCCGGAAGTTGATAACGGGAAGTTATCAGCTAGATTATTTCGCAGTGGCGGTCTTTTCGATCGCGGACTTGAATTCGTCCAGGGATTCGGTAAAGCGGCTCTGCAGAAGAGCAAGAGCTTCTTCCTGAGACTTGCTTACCAGACCGGACAGTTCCTTGGCATTGGCGAGGGCTTCTTCGTAAGCGGCTTTCGCAGCTTCGGTCTGCTTTGCAGCAGCGGCCATCGGGTTGTCAGCAGGAGTAGCAGCGAAATCTTTGCCCTGGGTCTGAACTTTATCCAGCAGCGTTTTGAAAATTTCGCTCTGACGCTGAGCAACAGCCTGGAAACCATCGAAGGCAACCTTGTTGGCTTTGGTCAGGGCTTCAACGTTTTTACGCTGAAACGCCATCATCTCGTTCACGTCGACACCCGGCATTTTGAAATCCGCAGTGTATTTGGTGAAGTCGAGATCGAAGAACGGGTTGGTAGCCTTTTTAGCGGCAGTCATGGTGTGCGCTCCATCAGCAATTTGCAACAGATGTGGAATGAGGCGCTATTGTGCGCCGCACAAATTCAACTGCAATATGAAGGAATGAACCGTTTTCGTCAAGGTTTATTTTGCAGTGCACAAAAACTTCATGGTTTGGTTTTTGGTTAATGAAATAACCTTGGGTTATGCTGTGGCTGCCCTGTTTCAGATCAGATACTTAGGATGCCGTGCTGTTATTTTCAGTCGTCGGCGACGTCTGTTCTGTGTGGTCGGTTCGGCGACATTTTTGGGCAAACCGGTCACATTTTTTCTGAATTTTTCCGCAAGCCCGGCTTAGGCGGGAAATACCGGTGCCGATCCGTTTATCCCATTCGCTGCCGCGCGATAGTGCACGATCAAGGGCGGCCATTGTCGGACCGAAGTCGGCGGTTTCATCCTCAAGCCATTGTCTGAAGCACCGGGCATAAATCGTGCCCATCCCGGCCACACGCAGGCTGCCATGCAGGCCGCCGGTGGTGAAGCCGCTGGCATCAAGCATCCAGCGCATCGAACCGAAATGGGTTTTGATCGCGCGCAGCGTATCAGCCGGGCCAAGGTCGCCGCCACTAGCGATGATCGACCGCAGGGCGGGGCGATAGGGCATCAGTGCATCGAACCGCGCCATCATTACGGCGATCAGGCGATCATGCCCCGGTTCATCGAAATCGGCGGGATCAAGATCGGCAAGAACAATCCGGTCAATCCGGTGCACGAATTGGCGCAGGATATCGGCCTTGCTTCTGAAGTGATCAAAAGCCACGCCAATGTCGACATTGGCGGCCTGCGCAATATCGATCATGGTGACGTCATGCCAGCGCCCTGATGCGGCCAGTTCCATGGCTGCATCGATCAGTGTGGTTTGCGGATCTTTCTTTGCCGGCATGATCGTCTCCTTGATCGGTTTGTGCTTAGCCCGCCAGTTCGACGGAACGTTTCCGGGCGGCTTCAACCGCGCGGGTCATGAGGTCGGGCAGGCCGTTCTGGGTATCCATCAGCACCGAAAGTGCTGCAGCCGTCGTGCCACCGGGGCTGGTAACATTTTCGCGCAGGGTCGCCGCGGTTTCTTCGCTGGCATCAAGCAGGAAACCGGCGCCGACAACCGTCTGACGGGCGAGCATCATTGCCTGATCGGCTGGCAGTCCCGCGGATTCGCCTGCCTGTGCCATGGCTTCGACCAGATGGAAGATATAGGCCGGTCCACTGCCCGAAAGGGCGGTGACAGCATCCATCAGGCTTTCATCACTTACCCACGATACCATGCCGACAGTGGCCAAAAGCGTTTCGCACATATCGCGCTGCGCCTGACTGACATTATCGGTCGGGCACATCACGGTCATGCCACGCGATACGGCAGCCGGGGTATTGGGCATGGCGCGCACAATGCGTGCGGTTTCGCCAAGGTGTCCTGCAAAAAAGCCGATGGTTTTTCCTGCGGCAACCGACAGGAAAACCGTTTCAGCCCGGACCAGCGGTTTGTAATCTTCGATCACATCGGGCAGGACCTGTGGCTTGACGGCAAACAGCACGACTTGCGGGATGAAATCCTGCGGGACTTCGGTGATATCGGTAATGCCGTGCACGCCATAGCGGGTTGAGAGTTTCTCGGCGGCTTCGGCCTGTTCGATAATATAGACATTATCCGATTTAAGCCCTTTGGCCAGCCAGCCTTCCAGCATGGCACTGCCCATTTTGCCACAGCCGACCAGCAATAGACGCGTATTCATGAAATCTGCTCCGATTTTTCCATCCCTGACTGCCGAATATGTGTGGATCAGCAATCGCAATGCAATGCCGTAGCGATGTTCTGAAGGTGGGTCAAGTCGGTGACAGGGGCAAGGGGCGTGAGGAGATTCACAACAGTTTGCCCTCAGATATCACGCTGCGGGGTGTTTTTCTGACAACACCAATCCGCGCGGGATTTTGTATCGTCCGGGCTATTGTTCAAGCCTGTCGACCGGGATTTATATCGCGATGACCATTCGCGGGCGGTGGCGAAAATTTTTCAGCGCCCGCAAACAGAAAGGGTCGGCACACGGTCCGACCCCTTTGAAAATGCGTTTGGCGGTAACGCGCCGCCTATGCCTGGCCGACAGGTTCCAGCATCGAATGGGTCAATGCTTCGTCCGGGGTTTTGCCCTGACCCAGCACAAAGTTGAAAGCCGGGAAAAAGCGTTCGCATTCGGAGATGGCGATATCAATCAGTTCTTCGAACTGTTCGACCATCGGCGGGACATCGCCGCCAAACAGAAGCGTATGGCGGAACAGCGGCATGTTTTCATCCAGCCACAATCCGAAATGGCCGAGCCAAAGCTGTTCATTGCATTTTGCCAGCAATTCATAGATGCGCGGGCGCAGCGGCTCGGGAACGAACAGGTCATAGCAGCAGGCAATGTGAAGCGCTTCGGCATCTTCGCGCCAGGTGAAATAGACCAGATACGTGCACCAGTGCGCCGGGATTTCGACAACGACTTCATCGTCGCTGCGACGTTCCACGTGCCAGTCATTGGTGCGGGCGATATCTTCAACAAGCAGCAACGGATTTTCGTCACCGAGGTCGCCGATATCTTCCAGGTGGTCGTTCATATAAATTTGCCAGTCTCTGCATATGCGAAAGGGCGCGCACTATATGCCGGTGCCCGCCGCGTTTCAACCGCCCCGCGACGCGTGACGGAAATGAATTTCAAATGATCGGCAATCCGCTGTCCCTGGCCGACCTTTCCGCGGCCCTGCGATGAACGGCGTTCCTTGCCTGTATGTGGGGATGATTTCCCGGTTATGCGTCTTTTTTTGCTGCCGGTTTGCTGCTGGTGCGTTTGGTGGCCGGTTTTTCAGCTTTTGCCAGACGATCTTCGAGTTCTGCAATCCTGGCTTCGAGGCCGTCGATGCGTTCAGCCGCACGGATGGCGACATCGTGAATGACGTCGAATTCTTCGCGTGTGACCATGTCCATCCCGGCCAGGATTTTTTCAAACTGCTGGCGGACAAGTGCATCGATCTCGCCCTTGACACCGGTCATGGTTCCGAGGGCGGAATTGGTGACACGGGTCAGGTCGTCAAGAATACGGTTATTGATCTGCATCTTTGTCTCCGGCTTTTGGCGGTATCTGTGTGTTACGGCATATCCGCAAAACATGCGCATAATATGGGCTTTGCACAGCGCAAGGCAAGTTGATCGTCAATCAGGCACCTGTAAAGGAAAAACAACCAGCTTTTCTTGCCCCGGATCGGGGCGGGGCCTATAAAGTTGTCAGTTTTCATAATTGATTGCCCCAAAGGCCCGACAGGGTCGCAGCAAGGGCTGGCGCACAAGGCCAACGTGCCGCGAGGAGAATGCAATGCTGATCGTAACCGGTGGTGCCGGATTTATCGGGTCCAATATCGTGGCCGCCCTTGAAGAACGCGGTGAAACCGACATTGTGGTCGTTGACCGTCTGCGCGACGGGATCAAATGGAAAAACATAGCAAAACGTAACCTGCGCGATATCGTTCATCCCGATGATCTGCCGGCGTTTCTGGACGCGCATAACGATATCAAGGCGATTTTTCACATGGGCGCGATTTCGGCCACCACCGAACGCGATGCCGACAAGATCGTGCAGAACAATTTCAAACTGACCACCTGGCTTTGGGAATGGTGCGCGCGCCATTCATCGCGGTTGATCTATGCATCGTCGGCGGCGACCTATGGCGATGGCAAGCAGGGTTTTGACGACAGCTTTGATCAGGGTGATCTGGCAAAATTGGCACCGCTGAATGCTTATGGCTGGTCAAAACATGCAACCGACCGCCGGTTCAGAACCATCCTTGATCAGAACGGTTTCCGTCCGAAACAGTGGGCCGGGCTTAAATTCTTTAACGTCTATGGCCCGAACGAATATCACAAGGGCGGCATGCGATCGGTCGTGTCGCAGATGTTTGACAAGCTTTCGGCGGGTGAAACCGCAACTCTGTTCAAATCGCATCATCCCGACTACGAGGATGGCGGGCAGCTTCGCGATTTTGTCTGGGTCGGGGATGTTGTCGATATCATCATGTGGCTTTACGACAACCCGCAGGTTAGCGACCTGTTTAACGTCGGCACCGGCAAGGCACGCAGTTTCAAGGATCTGGCGCTTTCGGTATTCAGTGCGATTGGCAAGGAACCCGATATTCAGTATGTGCCAACACCTGAAAGCATTCGCGACAAATACCAGTATTTCACCGAGGCCAATATGGCCAAACTGCGTGCGTGCGGATACGGTGCGAACATGACCCCGCTTGAAGAAGGGGTGCGGCAATATATTCAGGATTACCTCGCGACCGAGGACCCGTTCCGTTGATCCGATGCCGGGCAGGGCGTCTTGCCATGTTCCTGCCCTGATCGTTTGCGACCAGTCGGTAAATTAACAAACATACGTCACGGAGTTTCCCCTGATGCTAAGCCTTGCCTTTCCGGCGATTGATCCGATCGCGATCTCTATCGGTCCGATTGCAATCCGCTGGTATGCCCTTGCCTATATTGCCGGGTTGCTGCTTGGCTGGCGGTATGTGGTTTATTACTGTGCCAAGACGCCCAACATCATGAGCAAACGCGACATTGATGATTTGCTGTTCTGGGCGACGCTTGGCGTCATTCTTGGCGGGCGTACGGGATATATCCTGTTTTACAATCTGGAATATTACATGGCGAACCCGGCCAATATCCTGAAAGTATGGCAGGGTGGCATGGCGTTCCATGGCGGGTTCATGGGCGTGATCGTGGCGATCATCCTGTTTGCGCGCAAACGCGGCATTTCGATTCTGGCGGTACTGGATGCGGCGGCGGTGGCAACGCCGATCGGGCTGTTTTTCGGGCGGATCGCCAATTTCATCAATGGCGAGCTGTTTGGCCGTGTGACCGATTCCCCGATTGGCATGGTGTTTCCAAATGGCGGGCCGGAACCGCGCCACCCAAGCCAGCTTTACGAAGCAGCCCTTGAAGGTCTGATCCTGTTTATCGTGCTGTTTGCCCTGTCGCGCAGTGCCTATGTCCGCCATCGGCCGGGTATTCTTGGCGGAACATTCGTTGCCGGTTATGGTATTTCGCGCATCATCGTCGAATTTTTCCGCGAACCCGATGCGCAGCTTGGCTTCCTGACATTCGGGGCGACCATGGGGCAGTTGCTGTCGATCCCGATGGTTCTGGCCGGTATTGGCTGCATTGTCTTTGCGATGAAATCCGATCCGATTGAAACGCGCAAGCTTCCAAAAGAAGACCAGCCAAAAGACGGACAGAAGGCGTGACCGAGACTTCCGAAAACCCGCTGCTTGAGCATCTGAAACGGCGCATCGCCCTTGGCGGGCCGATCACGATTGCCGATTTCATGAGTGACGCGCTCGCCCATCCCGAGCATGGCTATTACCGCAAACAGGACCCGTTCGGGCGCAAGGGTGATTTCATCACCGCGCCTGAAATCAGCCAGATGTTTGGCGAATTGATCGGGCTTTGGGCGGCGGTGACATGGCAGCAGATGGGAAGCCCGCGCAAGATCAATCTGGTGGAGCTGGGACCAGGGCGCGGGACGCTGATGGCCGATGCCCTGCGTGCGGTGCGCAATGTGCCGGGGCTTTCCGATGCGTTAACCGTGCGGTTTGTTGAAACCAGTCCGGTCCTTAGAACCCATCAGCAAACCGCGATCATGCCCTATGGCATTCCGGCAACGTGGCATGAGGCATTTGACGATATTCCGGTCAGTGGCAATGCGCCGATGATCGTGATCGGCAACGAGTTTTTCGATGCCCTGCCGATCCGTCAGTTTGAACGCGCAAGCCATGGCTGGTCCGAACGGCTGGTTGGGGTGGATGCCAATACCGGGGAACTTGGTTTTGTCCGTGGGGCGCAAACGCCGGTGACGGATGCGCTGGTGCCAGCCACATTGCGTGGCACGGCAAAGCCCGGCGATATTTTTGAAAGCTGCCCGGCGGCGATTGCGATTGCAGATCAGGTCGCGCGCCGCCTGAACGCGGTTGGCGGGGCGGCTTTATTCATTGATTACGGCCATCCCCACAGCGCGTTTGGTGATACCTTGCAGGCGCTTAAGGACCATAAATATCATCCGGTTCTGGAGCAGCCCGGTGATGCGGACCTGACCGCGCATGTTGATTTTGCCGCCATCGGGCGGGCAATGTTGGAAGCGGATGCGCGGATCGGTGCGGTCCTGACGCAGGGCACGTTCCTTCGGATGCTGGGGATCGAACAGCGTGCCGAACTTTTGAAAGAAAGTGCCGATGATGTGCAGGCAAAATCGATTGATGCGGCCTTGGCACGCCTGATCGATGCCGATCAGATGGGAACCCTTTTTAAAGTGCTGATCGGATATGGTCGCGAAACGGCGCCGCCACCCTGTGTCAGCGGTGCCGAAGGATGACGGAGCTTTCGATGACCAGCCAGATAACCCGCGGAATTGAACGCAATGCCAATGGCCTGATGTGGTTCGAGGCCGAAAGCCTGCAACATCAAGATGGTCTGCGTCATGGCTTTCTGACCCGCAAGGGCGGGGTGAGTGATGGCATCCATAGCGGACTGAATGTCGGGTTTGGGTCGGATGACAGCCGGGACCGTGTTACGGAAAATCGCGCACGTGCGGCAAAGGCGTTTGGTACGAAGGCGGACCGTCTGACCACGGTTTATCAGGTACATGGCATTGATGTTGCGGTGCTGAAACGCCCGCTGGAGCGCGAAGAAGCTCCGAAGGCTGATGCGATGGTAACTGACCGCCCCGATGTGATGCTGGGCATTCTGACGGCGGATTGCACGCCGGTATTGTTCCATGATGCAAAGGCGGGCGTGATTGGTGCGTGTCATTCAGGATGGCGCGGATCATTTGCCGGGATATCAGAGGCAACCGTAAGTGCCATGGAAAAGCTTGGCGCGTCGCGTGACAATATATCGGCCTCTGTCGGGCCGTGCATTGCGCGTCCGTCCTACGAAGTCGATGCCGGGTTCCGTGATACGATCCTGTCGGGCCCATCCGGGGACGAGGACCTTTTTGATCGATCTGTCCGCGATGGTCACTTCATGTTCGATCTGCCGGAATATGTCCGCCGCCGGACCATGGCGACCGGTATTGCCGCAGTCGAGCTGGTGGCGCGCGACACCCTGGCCGAAGAAGAATTGTTTTACAGCTATCGCCGGACGACCCTTCGCGGCGAACCTGATTACGGACGGCAGTTATCAGCGATCATGCTGACCGGTTCCTGATCCCGGGATTGCGAGGAAACATGCTATGCCCCATTTGATCATGCTGTTCTTCTTTATGATCATTGCAGCCATGGTTGGCTGCGTTTTGATGTGACGCGGTGAATTTGAATAGATGATTTCTCGATTACGGTTTCTGGTTCTTTTTGCGTCCTGTGTTTTGCCGCTTGCGGCATGCGGTGATTTACCGCGCCCGTTTGAAGGGGCCGGTCGCGAAGGTGATCCGACATTGCTGGAACTGCGCGATACCAACACGGTCCGGGTCGAGATCGGCGAAGATCTGCCCGAAGGGGCATCGGTGCATTTGTCGCGCGCGATGGCACGCGCGCTTCGCAATCTTGATATCCCGGCTTATAGCGACAGCCAGATCGGCGGTGACTTTATATTGCGGCCCAATGTCGAGTCCCGCCTGGCGAGCGGTGATGCGGCCTATATTGATGTGACCTGGGTTTTGATGAACCCGGATGGCCTGGCGATTGATACCGCCCGCGGGGCGGGGGAATTGCACTCAGGTTACTGGTTTGCCCAAACCCCGAACGGCCCCGAAGAAACCAACCTTGCCGTGCCCAAGGAGCTTGCCGACAAGGTTCGCGACCTTAAGGGCGAAAAGGTTGATCCGGCACAGCAGGCATATGATCAGCTGGTGGACGAGCCGGCCAAGCGGATTGCGTTTCTGATTTCGGGGGATCGTTCCCAACTTGCCGAGGCACCGGTGGTCAAGATCGCACTTGTTGATTTTGCAGGGGCACCGGGCGATGGGAATGAAGCACTGGTACGTTCCGCGGGGGCATTGCTGCGTGCCAAGGGGATCGAGGTTGACGATGAAATAGACGATAGATCGATCATTTTATCGGCGACAATTTCCGTTAAACCGGTGGAACGCAAAACCACGACGCCGCTTGATCAGGTTCAGATCGACTGGGTGATCATGGACCCGGATGGCACCGAATTGGGCCAGATGGCGCAAAACAATGTCGTGCCGCACGGACGGCTTGATGAACGTTGGGGGTCGGTGGCATCGATTGCCGCCCAGGCCGCTGTCGATGCCCTTGAAGGGGCGCTTAATCAGGTGGCGCGCAAAAAGGGCATGATGCTTAAGGTCGATAAAAAGACGGTATCGTCACGTTGATAACGTGCTGATCGTCCGATATTGCGCCAATCTGCATGACTGCCTTGTCGATATTCGGCACCGCGACCATTTACAGACTGTTAACGGCTGGTTATAACACCGCCGCGGTTCACTGATATGTGGACTTGCTCATTATTGGTCTTTGAGTGTCGTGGATATGTCGTTGGACCGGAAGGCGAAAGCGCCGAATTATACGGTCAAGTGAACGACAGGAAAGACGTGACGGGATCTGTTACCGGCAAGTTTGCATCCGGCCTGTACCGCACAGGACATTAGATTTATTCACTTTCCCGGCACCCATTAACCGAGGCCCCGCCATGAAGATCCTCGCTTGTAACAGCAACCGCCCGCTGTCTGAGGCAATTGCTGATCACTTGAGCCTGCCGCTTACCCGTGCAGATCTCAAGCGATTCTCCGATCAGGAAATCTGGTGTGAAATACAGGAAAACGTCCGCGGTGAGGACGTTTTTGTCATTCAGAGCACTTCTTTCCCTGCAAACGACCATCTTATGGAACTTCTGGTGGTTCTTGATGCGCTGCGCCGTGGTTCGGCCCGCCGCATTACCGCTGTGCTTCCGTATTTCGGATATGCGCGTCAGGATCGTAAATCGGGTCCCCGTACCCCGATTTCGGCAAAGCTGGTTGCCAACCTGATCACGGTTGCCGGTGCAGACCGCGTTCTGACCATGGACCTTCATGCCGGTCAGATTCAGGGCTTCTTCGATATTCCGCTTGATAACCTGTTTGCGTCCCCGGTTCTGACCAGCGACATCCGCAACAAGTTCGAAGGCCAGAAACTGGTCATCGTCAGCCCGGACGTCGGTGGTGTGGCACGCGCGCGTTCCGTTGCAAAACGTCTGGATGCCGAACTGGCCATCATTGACAAACGCCGCCCGCAGGCCGGTGTGTCCGAAGTCATGCATGTTATTGGTGACGTCAAGGATGCGGCCTGCATTCTGGTTGACGACATCGTTGATTCGGCTGGCACCCTTTGCAATGCGGCGACGGCTCTTAAAGAGCGTGGTGCGGCATCGGTTGCGGCATATGTTTCGCATGGTGTTCTGTCGGGCCCGGCTGTTGAGCGCATTGCCAATTCGCCGATGACCGAAGTCGTGACCACGGACTCGATCAAGGCATCCGAAGCGGTGCGTGGCTGTTCGAAAATTCGTCAGCTTCCGATTGCACCTTTGATGGCCGAAGCCATTCGTCGAATTTCGGAAGAAAAATCTGTTTCCGTTCTTTTCGATTGAGGGTATAAGGCGCTGCTGCGCTGGCACCCCTGGAGGCCAGCGCGTTTGCTTTCGTGGGTTTTCACCGGTGATTTGCACCAGCCCACGGTCGCAATATGTTTTTAGTTCAAGGAGATTTTCCGATGGCAAACACTGTTATCACTGCGGAAATCCGTGAACGGGCCGGAAAGGGGGCCGCCCGTGCCGTGCGTCGTGCCGGTATGGTCCCTGGTGTCATTTACGGAGCAAAACAGGAACCTGTTCTGTTCCAGATTGACCCGCGTCCGCTCAACAAGCTTCTGCACAAGCAGGGTTTCTTCTCGCACATTCTTGATGTCAAGATTGGCAAAGAAACCTACGAAGTCCTGCCACGCGACGTACAGTTCGACAAAGTGACGGATGCTCCGATCCATGTCGACTTCCTGCGTTTTGCAAAAGGTCAGACCATGACCGTTGAAGTCCCGGTTCGCTTCGTTAACGAAGAGAAATCCCCGGGTCTGAAAAAAGGCGGCGTTCTGAACATCGTTCGTCACGATGTCGAAGTTGAATGTGCACCGAATGCCATTCCGGAAGAACTCGTCTTCGATCTGACTGGTGTCGAAGTTGGCGACTCGATTCACATTTCGGCGATCAAATTGCCGAAAGGTGTCGAACTCACCATTACCGACCGTGACTTCACGGTTGCGACTGTTGCTGCTCCGTCTGCGCTTAAATCGGAAGAAAATGCCGAAAGCGCTGACGACGAAGAAGCGACCGAAGAATAAGATCGAGGTCTACGATGTTATTGGTGATTGGATTGGGGAACCCGGGTTCGGGATATGCCGCCAATCGCCACAATATCGGCTTTATGGCGGCGGACGAACTCGTCCGCCGTCATTCTTTTGGCCCCTGGCGCAAGAAATTTCAGGGGCAAATTGCCGAAGGCGAAGTGAACGGCCAAAAGATTCTGGTATTAAAGCCGGAAACTTTCATGAACCTCTCGGGCCAAAGCGTTGGCGAAGTCCTGCGTTTTTACAAAATTCCGATCGAAGACGTTATTGTCCTGCATGACGAGCTGGATCTTCCACCGGGCAAGCTGCGCGTCAAACGCGGCGGCGGCCATGGCGGGCATAACGGATTGCGGTCCATCGACGCCCATTGCGGCAAGGAATATCGTCGTGTGCGGCTTGGTATTGGCCATCCTGGGGAAAAGGAACGTGTTCACGGGCATGTTCTGGGCGATTTTTCCAAGGCCGAACAGAACGGTTGGCTTATGGCGCTGCTGGATGGCGTCGCACTTGAATTCCCGCGTCTCGTCAAGGGAGACGATGGCGGTTTCATGAGCAAGGTTTCGCACATTGTGTCGCCGCCAAAACCCAAGGCCGAGAAAAAGCCAAAACCGGCTGCGGCGGGTGAGAAATCGGCCGACGCTGTGAAAGGCGACGGCAAGATAGAAGATAAAGGTGCGTCTGATGCGCCGGAGGTTGAAGGCAAGCCTGACACCCCGGTCAGCAACGCCGCAACCGCCATGGCGCAGGCACTGGCCCGCGCCTTTAACAAAAAGAAATAGCATCGGGATCGGGGCCTGCCCCATCCTGTTTCAGACACATTCGAAGTGACGGAGCCCGGAAAAGATGGGATTCAAATGCGGTATTGTCGGTCTGCCCAACGTTGGTAAATCGACCCTGTTTAACGCCCTGACACAGACGGCCGCGGCCGAAGCCGCGAACTTCCCGTTCTGTACCATCGAACCGAACACCGGTCGGGTCAGCGTTCCTGATGAACGCCTTGACAAGATTGCCGCCATCGGCAAGTCGGCGACCATCATTCCGACCCAGCTTGAATTCGTTGATATCGCCGGTCTTGTGCGCGGTGCATCCAAGGGCGAGGGACTTGGTAACCAGTTCCTGGCCAATATCCGCGAAACCGATGCCATCGTGCATGTTTTGCGTTGTTTCGAAGATGGGGATATCACCCATGTCGAAGGATCGGTTGATCCTGTGCGTGATGCGGAAACCATCGAAACCGAATTGATGCTGGCCGATATGGACAGCCTTGAAAAGCGTGTTACCGGCCTTCAGAAGCGTGCGAAGGGTGGCGATAAAGACGCCAAACTGACGCTGGAGCTGATTGAACGTACGCTTGAAGCCCTGCGCGAAGGCAAACCGGCCCGTGTTGTTGAAATCAACAACGAAGACGAAGCCAAGGCGTTTCGCATGTTGCAGCTTCTGACCAGC
Organism: Thalassospira sp. MBR-102; assembly: GCF_040549275.1. Classification (NCBI taxonomy): domain Bacteria; kingdom Pseudomonadati; phylum Pseudomonadota; class Alphaproteobacteria; order Rhodospirillales; family Thalassospiraceae; genus Thalassospira; species Thalassospira sp. MBR-102. The sequence goes on along the minus strand of NZ_JBEPTC010000005.1, from coordinate 146,420 downwards.
AAGCCGGTCCTTTATGCGTGCAACGTGGATGAAGACAGTGCGGCTGATGGCAATGCGCTTTCGGCCAAGGTTGCCGAAATGGCTGCTTCACAGGGGGCGCGTTCGGTTGTGATTTCAGCCGCGATTGAGTCCGAGGTTGCCCTGCTCGAGAGTGCCGAAGACAAGAAAGAATTCCTTGAAGGTCTTGGCCTTGAAGAAACCGGTCTGGCACGTGTTATCCGCGAAGGCTACAAGCTGCTTAACCTTTTGACCTTCTTCACGGTTGGCCCGAAAGAAGCGCGCGCATGGACGGTATATTCCGGCGCAACCGCACCGAATGCCGCCGGTGTGATCCATACCGATTTTGAACGCGGTTTCATCAAGGCCGAAACCATCGCCTATGACGATTTCATCACCTTTGGCGGTGAAGCCGGTGCACGCGATAACGGCAAACTGCGTCAGGAAGGCAAGACCTACATCGTCAAGGACGGTGACATCTTCCACTTTAAATTCAACGTATAAGCCGCTTTTCGGCATTATATGACGATTGGGAAAAGCCCCGAAGGCCATCGCAGAAATGCGGTGGCCTTTTGTCATGTCGTTTTGCCTTTTATGGTCTCGGGGCTTGTCAAAACGGTTCTAAACCGCCACCCTTTCGCTATCGCAGCAACGAGGTCGGCATGAACGAATTAAGTCCCGCGAAACGCGTTTTAATGGTTTTCAATTCTGCCACCGGTCAACCCGGTCGGGTTGGGGCTGTTTTGCGCCGGTATGGGTACGAGTTCGATATTCGCCGTCCGGGTGAAGGCGACGCGTTGCCAAGTGATATGTCAGGCTACCATCTGGCGATTGTGTTTGGCGGTCCGATGAGTGCCAATGACGACCATGAGGCTAATGTTGCAAAGATCATGGAATGGCTGCCCTATGTCGTGAACAGCAACGCGATGTATCTGGGCATTTGCCTTGGTGCGCAATTGATGGCGCGCCATTTGGGGGCCAAAGTCACCTCGCGTGCCGATGGCATGACTGAAATCGGTTATTATCCGATCGAGGCGACGGAAGCCGGACGTGACCTTTTCCCCGCCGAAATGATGGTCTATCACTGGCACAGCGAGGGGTTCGAGCTTCCCGACGGGGCCGAATTGATGGCGCGCGGCTCGGTTTTCCCCAATCAGGCCTATCACGTTGATAACCGGATCTGGGGGATTCAGTTCCATCCCGAGGTCGATGACGAAACCCATGAACGCTGGCTTGCGAAATCGGCGGAAAAGACTGAACGCCCGAATGGTCAGAACCCTGATCAACAGCGTGCCGGACGCGCCAGATATGATGCGGCATTCGGGGCGTGGTTTGAAAGTTTTGCGACCCGCGTTCTGATCGACGAGCGGGTTATTGTTGATGCCAACCTTGGCGTTTGCAGCGTTTAGCGTGTGGCCTGATGACAGGTCATCAGGCTTCCTGTGTTGCGCGTTCCCTGACTTGTTCCTGCCACCAGATGATGATTGAGTCCTCGTCAAAGGGCAGGGTTTGGGCATAGCCACCGTGGAAGTCCTGCCAGGCGGCGTCATATTCATCGCGAACCCCGACCAGTACCGGAATTCCCAAATCCATTGCCTTTGATATCACGTCGCGCAATCCGCGCCCGTCGGCTTCGCTGCGTCCAAACCGCCCGATGATCAGGATATCGGGGGTATGATCCAGATCGCCTTCAAGCTGTTCGGACAAGGTTGCCAATGCATCGCCATCCAGCTTGCAGCCGCGCGCCAGCGACCCGCGGTTTTTGGTGATCGGCATTTCATGTCCGGTGCCAAGATTGCGGACATAAACCAGGGTTCCGCAATCACGGTCCGCGCGGCGTTTCTGCACATAGCCCGCGACACGCAGCCCCTTGGCAACGACGTGATTTGCCAGACGATCCAGCAGATCGTCGATAGCGTCTTTGGGAAGAAAGGGGATACCAGCCAGCATTTATCTAGCCCCGGTTGCCATGTGGCAAAACGCCGGTGTCGCCAAATATCGTCAAAGTCATAGCCCGTCCTTCGCGCGGATTTCGGCGTGATCGCCACACAGATGCGATCACGCCGGATAATCGGTTACTGCCACTCGGGAACACCCGACATGTCAGGCAGATGATGCGCGATCCCTTTGTGACAGTCGATACATGTCTTTTCGCCGGTGAACAAAAATTTCTCGTGCGCTTCGACGGCACGGGGGCTTTGGCGGGTGATGTCCATCGATTCAGCGGAATGGCAGTTACGGCATTCCAGCGAATTGTTGGCTTTCAGGCGGGCCCATTCGTGCTGGGCCAGTTCAAGACGCTTTTCAACAAACTTGTCGCGTGTGCTGATGGTGCCGAAAATCTTGCCCCAGACTTCCTTGGATGCCTGCATTTTACGTGCAATCTTGTCAGTCCATTCATGCGGAACATGACAATCCGGACAGGTGGCGCGCACACCGGACCGGTTGGAATAGTGGATGGTTGATTTAAGTTCGGCAAAAACGTTGTCCCGCATTTCATGACATGAAATGCAGAACTTTTCGGTATTTGTTGCTTCAAGTGCAGTGTTGAACCCGCCCCAGAAGATAACACCGGCAACGAAGCCGCCCAGCGTCAGAAAGGCGAGGCTGAAATGCACACTTGGTGAATTCAGGACCTTCCAATAGCGTTTCAGAAGATCGAACATTGGCAATCTCCCTATTCCGCGATCCGCGTGCTGTTGTTGGGCAGCAATGCATCAATATCGACAAAGCTGTTGCCGAACAGCGGCTCGACCTGACGTTGGGACACATGGCACTGCGTGCAGAAATAGCGCCGTGGGCTGACCGCGGCCAAAAACTGACCGTCCCGATCCATGAAATGGGTGATCGAAACCATCGGTGCGCCGCTTTCGCCGGTGCGCGAACGCGCATGACATGACAGGCATTTATTGGCGTTTTTATCGATCTGATATCCTTCGATATCGTGCGGGATGGTTGGCGGCTGTTCGGGATAATTGCGCGGGCGTTTCTGGTCCGTATCCTCGAAGTTGCTAATCCGCGGGGCAGGGCTTTCCTGATCGGGAGCGGTACTGCGCAGGGTGGTGATCGGTTCGGCGGCATATGCCGCGCCAGCAATTGCAATAATCGCCAGCGCCATGAGCCATTTCGGGGTCATTTTCATGGTTTCCTCCCTCACACCTTTTCCAGACGGACGGCGCATTTTTTGAAGTCCGTCTGTTTGGACATCGGGTCGGTGGCGTCCAGCGTGACCTTGTTGATCAGCTGGCTTGCATCGAACCACGGCACAAAGATCAGGCCACGCGGGGGTTTGTTACGGCCGCGTGTTTCAACGCGGGTGCGCATTTCACCCCGTCTTGAAATCACCCGGACCTCGTCGCCGCGTCGCATGCCCATTTCGGCGGCATCGTCGGGATGGAGGAAGCAAAGTGCGTCCGGGAACGCCCGGTAAAGTTCTGGTACCCGTTCGGTCATCGAACCGGAGTGCCAGTGTTCCAGCACACGCCCGGTACACAGCCAATAGGAATATTCTTCATCCGGGCTTTCGGCAGGCGGCTCATACGGCAGGGCAAAGATGCGCGCCTTGCCATCCTTGTGGCCGTAAAATTCGACCCCGGCCCCCGGCGTGACATAGGGATCGTACCCTTCACGGTAACGCCACAGGGTTTCCTTGCCGTCCACAACGGGCCAGCGCAGGCCGCGTACTTCGTGGTATCTGTCGAACGGGGCAAGGTCGTGACCATGGCCGCGGCCAAAGGTCGCGTATTCCTCGAACAGGCCCTTCTGGACGTAGAAACCGAAATGCTTGGCTTCGACGTTGTTATAGTCCGGTGCGGTATCTTCGAGCGGGAATTTATTGACCTGTCCATTCTGGAACAGAACGTCAAACATGGTTTTGCCACGCAGTTCCGGTGCCTTGGCCAGAAGGTCTTCGGGCCAGACTTCCTCGATCCTGAAGCGTTTGGAGAATTCCATTAATTGCCACAGATCGGATTTGGCTTCGCCCGGCGCGTCGACCAGCTGATGCCACATATGCGTGCGGCGTTCGGCATTGCCATAACAGCCTTCTTTTTCGACCCACATCGCAGTCGGCAGGATCAGGTCGGCGGCCTCGCAGGTGACGGTCGGATAGACGTCGGAAACGGCAATGAAGTTTTCCGGGTTGCGGTAACCGGGCCAGCCTTCCTCGTTCATGTTGGCGCCAGCCTGCATGTTGTTATTGCACTGGACCCAGTACGCGTTGAGCTTGCCGTCCTTGAGCATCCGGTTCTGAAGCACTGCATGGTAGCCGACCTTGTCGGGAATTGTGCCTTCGGGCAGTTTCCAGATTTCCTCGGCGTGCTTGCGGTGTTCGGGATTGGTCACCACCAGATCGGCAGGCAGGCGATGGGAAAACGTGCCGACTTCGCGTGCGGTACCACAGGCCGAGGGCTGCCCGGTCAGCGAGAAGGGTGAATTGCCCGGTTCGGCGATTTTGCCGGTCAGAAGATGGATGTTGTAGCAAAGGTTGTTGGCCCAAACCCCACGGGTATGCTGGTTAAAGCCCATGGTCCAGAAGGATGTGACCTTGATTTTCGGATCGGCATAAAGTTCGGCCAGAGCTTCGAGGCGCTCCTTGGGAACGCCGGTCATTTCATGGACCTTATCAAGGGTGTATTCCGAGACGAATTCGGCGAACTCGTCAAATGTCATGTCGGTCGAGCCACCGGCATCCGATGCATTTTGGGCCGATTGTTCGCGCGGGTCTTCGGGGCGCAGGCCATAACCGATATCGATGTTGCCGCGGCGGAAGATCGTGTGTTTGTTGACAAAATCGGTATTGACCCGGTCGGTCTGGATGATGTGATTGGCGATATAGTTCAGGATCGCCAGATCGGTCTGCGGCTTGAACACCATCGGGATATCGGCAAGGTCAAAACAGCGATGTTCATATGTTGAAAGAACCGCGACCTTGACATGCGGGGCCGACAGGCGACGATCAGTGACACGCGTCCAAAGGATCGGGTGCATTTCCGCCATGTTCGATCCCCAAAGCACAAAGGCGTCGGCGGCTTCCATGTCGTCATAGCACCCCATCGGTTCGTCCATGCCAAATGTGCGCATGAAACCGACAACGGCGGACGCCATGCAATGACGTGCATTGGGGTCTAGGTTGTTGGATCGGAAACCGGCCTTCATCAGTTTGGAGGCGGCATATCCTTCCCAAACCGTCCATTGGCCGGACCCGAACATGCCAACAGAAGTCGGACCTTTTGCCTTGAGTGCGGCTTTCCATTTTTCGGCCATCACGTCAAAGGCCTCGTCCCACGAGACGGGCGTAAAATCGCCATTCTTGTCATAGACACCGTTCTTTTTACGCAGTAACGGCTGTGTCAGGCGGTCCTGGCCATACATGATCTTTGACAGGAAGTAGCCTTTGACGCAGTTCAGGCCACGGTTAACCGGGGACAGGACATCGCCATGGGTGGCAACCACATGGTTGTCCTTGGTCGCGACCATGACCGAACAGCCGGTGCCGCAGAACCGGCAGGGGGCCTTTGACCATTTGAGTTGGGTGTGTTCCGAATCAGTCACCAGATTTTGTGCCGCAGCAGGCAAACTGATGCCAGCAGCCGCAGCGGCAACGGCGGCGGCTTTTGCTTTCAGGGCATCGCGACGGGATATCTTTGCCTTGAACATTGTTAATTTCCTCGAGCCAAAGGTCAGACGGATTATTGGTTGTTATTGGGCGTTTTCATTGTGATGGAAGACCAGGTTAACCCCCAGAACACCAGGGATGTCGCCGATCTCTTTCATGCCGTCTGCGAGCTGTCGGTCGCTTGCGGCTTCCATCACGACAACGATCTTTCCGGACGGGTCATCGGCACTGATTTCAGTGTCGGGCATGTTCAGAAGGGCTGCCTTGATTGCTGTCATATTTTCAGGGCGAGACTGAATAATCATGCTGGAGATCACGCCGACTTTGTCATCCATGGGCTATCTCCGTGGCGGGTTTGATTGAAATGGCATCAACCGGGCATGCGCTAAAACAGGCACCACAGCCGGTACAAAGATCGTCGCCGATCAATACGCGGGCGCGACCGCCCAATTGCGGAATGATGCGGATCGCGCTTTCCGGGCAGACATCACCGCAGGAACGGCAATAGACACCGTTTTCGGCAAAGCATTTGCTGCTGACAGAAACGTCAAGATGCCAAGGGGCGGGAGCCGAACGATCAAAAACCGGTTCGTTACAGGCATCCGCACAGGCGTCACAGAAGGTGCATTCGCCTTTTGCGAAGTCGATTTCCGGGTGTCCGTCCGGACCGGCCTTGATGATGTTTTCCGGGCATGCGGGAATGCAGTCACCACACGCGGTGCAGTGATCTTCGAAACCCCATGACCAAGGAGGCCGGATGATATTTGGCGTGTGCGTTTCCCCCGCGTCTGCGGGCAAACCGCGCAGACCGGAAAAGAAAGCACGCCTACTGGTAAGTTTCGGTGCAGATGACATGACGACGTTCCCCGATATTACATCGGTGGTCCAGGAGGCCCGGCAAACATCTGATAAATCCAGATTGAAAATCCAAGCCCGCCGACCAGCGCAACCGCCAGTACCGGGGCCAGGACAACAGCCAGCAAAACGAAGCAGCGCAATTCAGTTTTGCGCCGTGTGCCGGAATCCATCGTTTGAATATCTGTCATCGGTTCCCTCTCTTTTCAGGCTGGAAACCGTTTCTTTCGCACTTTGTATCCCCTGCGAAAGCCGGTGTTCTCTTGTGAATTACTTTGAGTACCCACAAGCAACGTAGGGGCTATGCACAGGGCATTCAACCATGAATGATTTAAAGTTTGGAATTCTTAAATTATAAGTATTCTAAAGAGGGCGGTGAGGGTGCGGGATGCTTGGCATATTAATTGTTGGTGTTAGAAGCGGTCGATCACAGTAACGCCGGTGCTGACGAAATTATCCATATTCATCAAGGCCGTTGCGCCCTCGGCCAGGGTGACTCGATCCCTGATCAGTTTTTGTGGCGCGAGTTTGCCGGTCATGATCATGTCGATCATCGCGTCATAGCGAAATGCCTGCATGCCGTGGCTACCAAGGATTTCAAGTTCGTGGGCAACCACGCGGTCCATCGGAACGCGAGCATGGGCATGGTCGCCGGTCATAAGGCCGATCTGGATATGCTTGCCGCGTTTGCGCAAACATGACACGGAATTGAAACTGGTGATGGCACTGCCAAGGGCATCGACGGATACATGTGCCCCGCCGCCAGACAGGTCCTTGATCGCGGACGGAATGTCATCACAGGTTTTGGCGTTAAGGATATCGATCGCGCCCAGTTCACGGGCAAGGTCAAGCTTGGCATCGTCGATATCAACCGCGATCACGCGTGCACCAGCCGCTGCTGCGATCATGATGGCTGACAGCCCTACACCGCCGCAGCCGTGAACGGCTACGATTTGACCGGCACTGACTTTGCCCTGGTCAATCACGCCACGGAAACTGGTGGCGAAACGACAGCCAAGGCTGGCGGCGGTGGCGAAATCCATTTCATCGGGCAGGCGCACCAGATTGGTATCGGCATAGTCAATCGCGACATATTCGGCAAAGCTTCCCCAATGGGTAAAGCCCGGCTGGAACTGATGATCACAAACCTGATGATTGCCGCTGTGGCATTCCGGGCAATGGCCGCAGCCCGAAACGAACGGGACCGTGACCCGGTCGCCGACTTTCCAGCGTTTGATATCCTTGCCAACCGCTTCGATGGTGCCGGCAAATTCATGGCCGGGAACGTGGGGCAGTTTCACATCGGAATCATGGCCCATCCAGCCGTGCCAGTCGCTTCGGCACAGCCCGGTCGCCCCAACCTTGATGACAACGCCGTCATTTTCCGGTGTCGGATCGTCCAATTTCCTGACTTCAATTGGACCCTGATATTCGGTGAAAAAGGCAGCGCGCATGATCGTTCCCCGGTTCGGTTGGAAAGACTTTGATCAAGTATTGTCGGGTTCATCCCCGCGATGCAAGCGCGTAACTTTTGGTACGCCCACACCTGGTTTTGGTTGTGGCTTTGGCGGCTGATACCGGCCCCACGGGGATTTATCCATATTGGTTTCACCCGGGCGTCCCCATGGTCCACGGCCCGCACGTTTCATCCGTTCACGGCGTGCCGCACGTTCGGCCTCGTATGCCGCGGCCCACGGCGGTGGTGAGGCATTGGTTGCATTGCTTTTGCGACCTGGCCGGTAAACACCGAAAACCGGGACCTGTTTGGGGCCGCCCTGCCAAAGCGGGATATAGCGATATTTAAAGAACGGGATCAGCGCCAGACCGGCAAAGAAACCGGCAATATGGGCCAGAATGGCCACCCCCTGTTCGGCACCACTCGACAGATTGACGAACTGCATGCCGATCCAGAGACCAAGGACGGCAACCGCCGGAACGTAAAAGATAAAGACCCAGAAGAACCACACCAGAACCCGTGCCTTGGGAAACAGAAGGAAATAGGCCCCCAATACCCCGGCCAGCGCCCCGGATGCGCCGATCATCGGAATTTGCGATGTGGTATCAAGCAAGCCATGGCCGAGTGCGGCGGCAATACCGCAAACAAGGTAAAACACCAGAAATCTGAAATGCCCCATGGCGTCTTCGACATTGTTGCCGAATACCCAAAGATACAGCATGTTGCCGCCGATATGCATCCAGCCGCCATGCATGAACATGGCGCTAAAGATCGACAGGAATTCAAAGCCCGGCGGAAAAACGGCAAGCTGCGGGGGTAATTGGGCATTCCCGAACAGAACCGCTGGAATGGCACCATATTGCAAATTGACCTGAAACTGGCTTTGCGGTGCAAGGGACATGGTTAACAGGAACACGACGACATTAACGGCGATCAGGCCATAGGTCACCCATGGGGTGATTGTCGTCGGGTTGTTATCCTTGATTGGCAGCATCGGCTATCGTCCGGTCCCGTGGCTTATCCAAATGGGCTGGGTGGTACTGCACAATCAGGCGACATGTGATCGTTCACAGGTTTCAAGTGTATTGCGCAAATAGGTCCCCAACTGGCGGAACTCCTTTTTACGGGCGGAACTGCGCCGCCAGACCAGTCCTATACGTCGAACCGGAACCGGATTCTGGAAAGGAAGGATGGCGAGAGAGTCGGGGCGGCGCGCCTCCACCTCCAGCGACATTTCCGGAAGCAGGGTGGAGCCGATCCCGGCCGATACCATCTGAACCAGCGTTGACAGGCTGTTGGCCTGGAAATCGGCAGATTTGCTCCAGCCGGCTTTCTGGCAGACTTCCAATGCCTGATCGCGCAGGCAGTGGCCGTCCTCAAGCAGCAGCAGCTTTTCATCCTTGATGTCGGTGATGTCGATTTTCTTTTTGCGCGTCAGCGGATTGTCCGGGCTACAGGCAAAAACGAATCTGTCTTCGAACAGGTCCATTTCTTCGAGCCAGTTTTCCTCGATCGGCAGGGCAATCAATGCGATATCAAGTTTTCCGGCGGCCAGAAGTTCTATAAGCTTGGCTGTCTGGTCTTCGCGCAGGAAGGGCTGCAATTTCGGGAAACCGGCCCTGAGGCGGTTGATGACATCAGGCAAAAGATAGGGGCCGATTGTCGGGATCACGCCAAAATTGATCGGACCTGAAAGGGGTTCGGTCGCTGACTGTGCCATCATGGTCAGTTCATCAACTTCCTGAAGAATATTTCGCGCCCGCGAGACAACTTCACGTCCAAGCGGCGTGATCAGGACCTGACGCTTGTTGCGTTCCACCAACTGGGCGCCAAGCAGGTTTTCAAGCTCGCTGATGGCAGCCGACAGGCTGGGTTGCGTGATAAAGCACGCTTCGGCAGCCCGGCCAAAATGGCCGGTTTCCGACAATGCGACCAGATATTTGAGCTGCTTTATGCTTGGTTGGGCAGCCATAAATTTTTCCTATCGAACATCGAAATTAATTCTATTGGTCTTAGTTAGTTCATTTAACTACAAATCGCCAGCAAGGAGTGCATTATTGCACTTGCGAACAAAATTTGTACGGCCTGTCGGGGGCCGTCTTTGGGATAAATTCAAACCAAGGTTAGGAGTAACCAATATGCTTACAGTTGGCGATACGCTTCCAGAATTCAATCTTACCGGCGTTTCGGGCAAAGGTCCTGACAGCTTCGTACCGGTTACCGACAAGTCCTATGAAGGCAAATGGAAGATTCTGTTCTTCTGGCCGAAAGACTTCACCTTTGTTTGCCCGACCGAAATCGTTGGTTACGGCGAACTGAACGGTGACTTCGAAGACCGCGATGCGGTTCTGCTTGGTTGCTCGACCGATACCGATTTCGTCCACGCTGCATGGCGTACCCACCATGAAGATCTGGGCGACAGCCCGTTCGTATGGCTGGCTGACGAGAAAAAAGAACTGTCGAACGCGCTTGGTGTTCTGGCCAAAGGCGAAGGTGTTGCTTTGCGCGCGACCTTCATCATCGATCCGGACAACATCATCCGTCACGTTCAGGTTAACGACCTTTCGGTTGGTCGTAACCCGCAGGAAGCCCTGCGTATTCTTGACGCGCTGCAGACCGACGAACTCTGCCCGTGCAACTGGAACCAGGGTGAAGCAACCCTTTAAGGTTTTCCAGACCGATTTGGATCCGGGCTTTTGCCCGGATCCGCTTTCAGTCCATCGGTGAAATTAATCCATGTGCCCGCAAAACTTGCGGTGTGCGCGATGGCTGAGGGCCTTTTTCAGTTTTGAATTTCATTCTTCAGTTAAAAGGAGATGCTTCAATGTCTTCCATTTCCGAAATCAAAGACGTCATGCCGGACTATGCCAAGGATCTGAAGCTGAACCTTAGCAGTCTTGCCAACAATCCGGGTATGACCGATCAGCAGGTCTATGGCACTGCCCTTGCGTGTGCCTATGCATCGCGCAACGCAAAGCTTCTGAAAGCTGTTGCCGCCGAAGCCAAAACCAAGCTGAGCGACGAAGCGTTTCAGGCTGCCAAGGGTGCGGCGGCGATCATGGGGATGAACAATATCTATTATCGGTTCACACACCTTGTGTCCGAACCGGAATACGCCACCATGCCCGCGCGCCTGCGCATGAACATCATCGGCAAGCCAGGCATCGACAAAGCCGATTTCGAGCTGTTCTCGCTTGCGGTTTCGGCGATCAATGGTTGCGGGATGTGCATCGACAGCCACGAGAAAGTTCTGAAAAACGCGGGTATCAAAAAAGAAACCGTTCAGAATGCTGTGCGCATTGCATCGGTGATCCATGCGGTCTCGGTTGTTCTGGATGCCGAGGATGCATTGGCGGAATAACTGCTCGTAGATTTGACCAAATTTAAAGAAAGGCTCCGCAGCAATCGCCGTGGAGCTTTTTGTTTTCAGCGGGATTGATTCGGGATTACTGGTTGTTTTGAATGCGAGGCGTCCATTCGGGGGGGCGCTCAGGCAATCCATTCGGGGTGAAAGCAGATAAACAATTATAAGTTGCCTTCTTTAAGTCTGAGGGAATGAAAAGTTTGGAATAGATATATCGTATGAAGTGTTTGAATGGGCTATTTCCAAGTTTTCGTGCATACCGATAAGCTCTTGAGCAGGAGCGCTTGTAAACTGCAATAGCGACATCGCGTTCATTCGGTAAAAGTTCGTGCGCAAAATAGTAAATGGCGCAAATAGAGTCATAGCGGCTACGTGCAATTTGCGATGAAAGTCTTCCGGGGGCTTCTTGAACCATCATTGCAACATTTTCTGTTATTAGAGAAATTTTTTCTGTCATTGCTGTCGCTCTGAGTGCAATAGTGTAGTCAGGGGAGCGTAAACGAGTATCGGCTCCGCCAAATTTTTCAAAAAGTGATTTTTTTATCAGCATACAGCTGGAGTTATGCGGAAAGCTTTTAATGAAGCGTTCTTGTGATTGTTTTCTATTCATTACAACATAATTATTTCTGTTTGTTTCCCCCATCTGATTGGTGGCGTCTTCTGATTGAGAAAAATACCCAAAGGATCCAATCACAAAATCGACTTTATTCTCTGTCGCGATTTCATACATGACCCGGGTCGACTCTCTACATGGAATGTCATCACCATCCAGCAGGCGAATCCATTCGTATTGTGCTGCAGAAGTTCCAACATTTGTGGCGACGGCTGCACCTTGATTTTCTTGTTCAATTACAGTGAACCCGCTCGGCAATAAATGACCGTGCTCATTTATCAAATCTACGGATTCATCCGAAGAGCCATCATCAACAAAGATGTATTCTACAGCCTCTGGCTGTATTGAGTTTTCAGCAGCCAGGCATTTTATGACGTCAAGGATATACGGTGCTTTATTGTAAACGGTTATTACGTAGGAAATTTTCATATTTTAATTTACTCGATGTGATTCTAATGTCGCAGTCACGAAGAGACTCATTTTTGGCAATAAAAGGTAGCGCTGGCAAGATGTGTGGAATATTTGGTCATACCAATTTGAGCATCGAGAATATTGAAGCTTCTCATCAGGCCCTTCACACATTGACCCACCGAGGCCCGGATAGCTGGGGGCATAAAGTTTGTGACTCAGTCTATGTCGGGCATCGACGGCTAAGTATTCTGGATTTGTCTGAAAATGGCTACCAGCCAATGGAGTCTGAAGGAATTTATCTTACTGTTAATGGTGAAATCTATAATTATCGAGAGCTACGCTCTCGGTTGATCAAAGATTTCAATGTAAAGTTTCGTAGTGATAGTGATAGTGAAGTTATTCTTCATGGGTATAAGCATTGGGGAGTTGATACTCTTCTGGCGGAAATTGATGGAATGTTCGCTTTTTCTATATATGACAGTAAGGATAAAAAGGTCATTTTGGCCCGTGACCATGTTGGTGTGAAGCCATTGTATTATGGTTTAATGAATGGCAATTTTTTTTGGGCTTCAGAGTTAAAGGCAATAGAAAAATTTTTAGGTGATGAAAATCTAAATATTGATCCAACTGCAATATACGATTTTATGACATATTCATATATTCCATGCCCAAAAACGATGTATCGGGATGTTTTTAAAATTGATCCAGGTCACTATGTAACTTTTTGTCTGGATTCTTTAATTGTAGAAAAGAAGAAATATTGGAGTCTGGATTTTTCTTATCGTAAAGATGTGACGGATTGGCCATCTTTCATACGTGAACATTTGGGGGAAGCTGTCAATGAGCAACTTGTCTCCGATGTTCCTGTCGGGTTTTTCTTGAGTGGAGGTGTTGATTCAAGCGCTGTGTGTTGCGAGGCGAGCAAGATTCTTCCCGAAATACAAACATTCTCAATTGGTCATGTTGATGAAAGCGATGATGAGTCACCTTATGCTCGGATGGTTTCAGATAGGATTGGTTCACGACATTTTGAAAAATTCTTCAGTCAGGATATCGCGAACGAGAATTTTGCTCTTTTAAAAACTTTTTACGATGAGCCATTTGGAGATGTTTCCGCGCTGCCGACAAACGAGGTTTGTCGACTGGCCCGTGAGCATGTTACCGTTGTTTTGACAGGTGATGGTGGAGATGAGCTGTTTGGCGGTTATTCTTCGTATTCTCTTGCTAAGAGGGTTTTCTCGAAGGAGCGTGTTAAATGGGCATGGTTGAGGCCAATCGCTGTATTTTTGAAAACTTATGCTCCTCATCGGTCTCTCATAAAGAAATCCCAGAGGTTTGAGGCTGAGATTCTTGAGGATCCAATGGAACGTTGGGCTGCTCTTAAAGGTGGGATAGTCAAAACAGATCGTTGGAAGAGATTATGGGCGAAGGCGCATAACATCCCGTCATCATACGATGATTATTGGTATTTCAGGAAGTTCGACAGGCCGGATCTCTCTCCGAGGACAAGAGCCCAATACATTGATTTTCATACCTACATGCACGATTCTGTTTTGACGAAGGTTGACCGCGCCAGCATGGCGGTCGCTTTGGAAACTCGTGTTCCTTTTTTGAGCAAAAAGATGATCGCGGCGGCTTGGTCTATTCCCGAAGATGTACGTTACGAGGGGAATGAGCTCAAGGCTGTTTTAAAAAGTGCATATAGTAATCAAATTCCGCACTCAGCGTTGTTCCGCAAAAAACAAGGTTTTGGCATCGGTAGAATTCGGAAGTCTGACCGCCTGTATGATCGAGCCAAAAACATTCCTAAGCAAATATTAGGAAAACTATTCCCGGATATTGTTTCTGGTTAATGTGTTTCTCTTTTCAATGTCGGCTGATTTTTCGAAGAAAAATTCTTAGATTCGACGTGCAAAATAAAAAAAAAGGTCCTGAAATAGAACCTTAATATCTAAGATAGAAAAATTGAAACTGCTTCAATGATCTGATCCGGTTGATCGAAATGCGGGATATGGCCGCAGTCGGCAAGGATCATTTTGGTCGCAGTACCGCTGACCTTGTCGCAAATAATGTGGACCTGCTCGTCGCTGCCGAACTGGTCGTCATTTCCCTGAATGACCAGTATAGGGCAGATGATGTTGGGCAGTTCGTCAATCATCTGCCAGTCGCGAAATGCCGGTTGGCGCCACGTATCGACCCAGGCACGGAATACGTCATCGGTCTGGAAGAAATGATGGCGTTCGAGTTTTGATTTCCAATCCGTACTGGCATAGATCGATGCCGCTTCATTGATCCCGGCAATCGTGACGTCCTCGACAAAAACATGTGCGGCTTCACTGATGACGGCACGAACATTTTTTGGGAACCGGGCGGCATATTTAAGCGCGATAGTGGCCCCGTCACTGTGGCCAAACAGGATCGGGCGATCAAGGCCAAGTTCCCTGATCAGGCCATGGAGATAGATATCGGTTTCCGTGTTGTGGAAATCGATGGGCCGCGGGATATCGTCAGGGCCGTGCGGATCGGATTTTCCGTGACCGCGCCGTTCGTAAACAATTACCGGATGGCCGGTTGCCGTGGCGAGCTTTGCCGGGAAATCGCGCCACATGCGGATGGTCCCTAGTGCCTCGTGCAGAAACAGCATCGTTGGGGCATCCGGCCTGACATTGGTCGGGATGATCTGCTGACAGGACAGGCTGATGCCGTCCACAGTGACGTAGAAATTCTCGTTTTGCATGGTGCGTCCGATTTATCGGTAATTTAGTGCGTAAATATTGAATTGGATAATGGACAAAAAAACGGGGCCCGGCAAGTACCGGACCCCGTCGAATTTTCCGTGATCGGAAAACCGGCTTATTTCAGCGCGGCACAGGCACGTTTGATGCGTGCGCAGGCTTCGGTCAGTGCCTCGGTCGAGGTGGCATAGGAAATGCGGAAATACGGCGCAAGACCGAATGCCGAGCCCTGAACCGCGGCAACGCCTTCGGACTCAAGAAGGTATGTCACGAAATCGGTATCGGTTTCGATGACTTTGCCATCCGGGGTTTTCTTGCCAATCGTGCCGGCACAGGACGGATAGACATAAAACGCGCCTTCCGGCTTTTTGCAGGTCAGACCTTCGCATTCATTCATGGCCTTGACGACCAGATCGCGACGTTCCTTGAACACTTCGGCGCGTTCTTTCAGGAAGTCCTGCGGGCCGTTAAGGGCTTCGACCGATGCGGCCTGACTGATCGAGGAGGTATGCGTGCTGGACTGCGATTGAACCTTGTTGATCGCCTTGATCAGTTCAGCCGGGCCTGCGGCATAACCAAGACGCCAGCCGGTCATGGCATAGGATTTCGACACGCCGTTACAGGTGAGCGTACGCGATTTCAGTTTCGGTTCGACCTGTGCGATGGTGGTGAATTCGAAATCGTCATAGACGAGATGTTCATACATGTCGTCGGACATGACCCAGACATTTTCATGTTTGAGCAGAACATCGGCAATTGCGCGCAGTTCGGCGCGCGAATAAGCGGCACCGGTCGGGTTCGATGGCGAATTCAGAACAACCCATTTGGTTTTCGGCGTGATCGCGGCTTCGAGTTCGGCAGCCGTGATCTTGAAGTCGTTTTCTTCCTGGCATTCGACAACAACCGGAACGCCTTCGGCCATCAGGGTCATGTCTGGATAGGACACCCAGTACGGTGCCGGAATAATGACTTCATCACCCGGGTTCAGCGTTGCAAACAGCGCATTGAAAAGCGTCTGTTTCCCGCCGCAACCGACGGTGATTTCGTCGATAGTGTATTCCAGGTCATTTTCACGTTTGAACTTCGCGACAATCGCCTTGCGCAATTCCGGAGTGCCAGCGACCGGAGTATATTTGGTCTTGCCAGCATCAAGGGCTGCTTTGGCGGCGTCTTTGATGTTGTCGGGGGTATCGAAATCCGGCTCGCCTGCGCCAAGGCCGATCACATCAACGCCGGCAGCCTTGAGTTCGGCAGCCTTGGTGGTGACAGCAATGGTAGGAGAGGGTTTGATACGGCTCAAACGGTCGGCAATAAACGCCATTGGTCTGTTTCCCTGGAATGAAATGAAATAGAAAGAATCGCTTTCTTTCGGTTCGGACCCTACGCCCGTGTTTAAAGCAATTCAAGGCAGTTTCGCGCCTTTTGCGGGTTCTTTGGGATGAAAACGGCCCGTCGCAGCATCCGATCCGAAAGTCATGACGATTTAACGCGATAGTCCGGTGCCTGTTCCGGCATTTTTTGTCCTGACGTCTCCTGACAACTGCTGACAGCAGTTGTCAGGGTCGGGGGTTGCGATGTTGTCGCGGTGGCCTATAACTATAGGCATGTCGAAAAAGGGATCGATCCGATGAACGCGCCGATACATGACGGCTTGCCGGAATTCTTGCTGAAACGCCGCCCGCCGGTTGCGGGATCGCGGGAATTCAAACTGGTGACGGATTACCAGCCCGCTGGTGATCAGCCAAAGGCGATTGCCGAGCTGATGGAGGGGATCACTCGCGAAGAACGCGATCAGGTGCTGCTGGGGGTGACCGGGTCGGGCAAGACCTTTACCATGGCCAACATCATCGCCAAAACGCAGCGACCGGCTCTTGTACTAGCCCCGAACAAGACACTGGCGGCACAGCTTTATTCGGAAATGAAGGCGTTTTTTCCGGAAAACGCGGTCGAGTATTTCGTATCCTATTACGACTATTACCAGCCTGAAGCCTATATCCCGCGTTCAGACACCTATATCGAAAAAGACAGTTCGATCAACGAACAGATTGACCGGATGCGCCATGCGGCAACGCGCGCGATTCTGGAGCGCAATGACTGTATCATCGTGGCGTCTGTTTCATGCATTTACGGTATTGGCGCGGTCGAGACCTACCTTGAGATGACACAGCGGATTGCGGTTGGCGATGAGGTTGACCGCAACCTGATCATGAAGCGGCTGGTCGAGTTACAATATACCCGAAACGATGCCGCATTTTCGCGCGGGACATTCCGGGTGCGTGGTGACGTTCTGGAAATCTTCCCGGCCCACGCCGAAGACCGGGCATGGCGTGTTTCCATGTTTGGTGACGAGGTCGAGGAACTGGCGGAGTTTGATCCGCTGACCGGGCACAAATTTGCCACCATGGACTCGGTCACCGTCTATGCCAATTCGCACCATGTCACACCGCGTCCGACACTGGTGCAGGCAATGACCGGCATCAAACAGGAACTGAAAGACCGGCTGGCGCAGTTCCAGCAGGAAGGCAAGCTTCTGGCGGCCGAGCGGATCGAACAACGCACGATGTTTGATCTGGAAATGATGGAAACGGTCGGGCATTGCAAAGGGATTGAAAACTATTCCCGCTGGCTTTCGGGCCGCAATCCGGGCGAACCACCGCCGACATTGTTTGAATATCTGCCGGAAAATGCGTTGCTGTTTGTCGATGAAAGTCACGTTGCCGTGCCGCAGATCGGCGGCATGTTCAGAGGTGACTATAATCGCAAATTCACCCTGGCCGAACATGGCTTCCGCCTGCCGAGTTGCGTGGATAATCGTCCGCTTAAATTCGAGGAATGGGAAGCCATGCGCCCGCAAAGCGTGTTTGTGTCAGCAACGCCGGGCAATTGGGAAATGGAACGCACGGGCGGTGTATTCACCGAACAGGTCATTCGCCCGACCGGTCTGATTGATCCTGTTTGCATCATTCGTCCGGTGGAAACACAGGTCGATGATCTGCTGGCCGAGGCAAAGGCATGTGCCGCCAAGGGGCAGCGTGTTCTGGTCACGACGCTGACCAAACGCATGGCCGAGGATCTGACCGAATATCTGCATGAGCATGGGGTGCGGGTCCGTTACCTGCATTCGGATATCGACACACTGGAACGGATCGAAATCATTCGCGATCTGCGGCTTGGCGTGTTTGATGTTCTGGTCGGCATCAACCTTTTGCGCGAAGGTCTGGATATTCCGGAATGTGCGCTTGTTGCCATTCTGGATGCGGACAAGGAAGGTTTCCTTCGGTCGAAAACATCGCTGGTGCAGACCATCGGGCGTGCGGCGCGTAACATTGATGGCCGGGTCTTGCTCTATGCCGACAAGATGACCGACAGTCTGGAATATGCGATTGGCGAAACCAACCGCCGCCGCGAAAAACAGATTGCCTATAACGAAGCCAATGGCATCACGCCAGAATCCGTGCGCAGCAAAATCCGCGATGTTCTGGAAAGCGTTGCCGAGCATGATTACGTCACGGTCGATACCGGCGTTTCGGGTGATGTCCTGATCGGGCACAATCTGCGTGCGCATATCGAAGACCTTGAAAAACGCATGCGTGAAGCCGCTGGAAACCTTGAATTCGAGGAAGCCGCCCGCCTGCGTGACGAGATCAAGCGCCTTGAGGATCAGGAACTTGGCCTTGCCAATGCCGGGCCGATGGCACGCAGTATTGGGACCGTCGGGCCAGGGTCAAAATCGGCCAACAAGTCGAAATACAAGGGGCGTCGGCGCAGCGGACCTTGAGGCCTGTTCGTCTGGATAGTTGTCTGACATTTCAATGTAATCATATAAGTTGATTCTAATTGAATGGCCTTGAATTTTTAGACTAAGGAAGCAGCCTTTCGTTGAAATCGATCAGCTAGCCGGTCTACCGGACGGAGACGCTTTTGCCGGGCTTTGCGCACCGCCTGATTGCATTATGTGCCCTGATTGTCTTGTGCGGGGGCGGGAAGGCTGTGCTTGCCACAGAATTGCTGGTTGCAATAAACGATGCGCCGCCTTACCGCATTGTTGCCGGGGAAGGGCAAGAGCCGGAATTTTCCGGCATATATGTTGAAGTTCTGAAAGAAGCAGCTTTACGTGCCGGGCATACTTTGCGGTTTGATGTGGTTCCGTTCCGTCGGGCCCTTTATCTGATGGAAGAAGGTGGGGCGGATATCATGCTGGGACCGAACCGTTCGGCAGAGAGGGAGAAATTCATGTATTTCTTCGATGCCGCACTGCCCGACGAACCAAAAGCGATTTATCAATCGGCATTAACCCCGGATATCAGGCAGATTCAAGAGCTGGCAGGCCAGCATGTCGGCGTGCTTCGCGGTGCGTCCTATATCGATGCGCTGTCGTCCGAAGAAAGTATCGAATGGGTGGAAGCAGCAGACTATCTCACACTGTTTCGGATGCTCAATCAACAGCATGTCGACGCGGTCATTGTGCCGGAATTGCTGGCAGCGGATTTGCTGAGCGACAAGAATCTGGCGGTGCGCAAGGCAAGTCTGGTGTTGCAGGGCGAACCTTCCCTTATCGGTCTGTCGCGTAAGTCGCGGTTCTTTCTCAGCCGGGAATATCGCAGTCTTGAGAAAGAACTGATCAACATGCGCGACGATGGCACGTTTAATGATATTTATCGCCGCTACGCGGGATCGGGGTCATGAGCCTCACCGATCCCGTGACCTTTGGCCGTTACATGAACAGTTTTTCGTCTTCCATGCCCTTGTAAAGATCCGCGACATATTCCTCGTAGCCATTGTAAAGCTGTGTCGGGACTTCATCCCCGGTCGTAAGCAGGCGTTCCTGTGCCTGACTCCAGCGCGGGTGGGGAACTTTTGGGTTCACGTTGGCCCAGAAGCCATATTCGCCGTCGTTAAGCTGTTCCCAGAAACTGACGGGGCGTTTGTCGGTAAAGGTAAATCGGACAATCGATTTGACGTTCTTGAAGCCGTATTTCCACGGAGTGACCAGACGCAACGGCGCACCGTTCTGTTTGGGAAGCGATTCGCCGTAAATGCCGGTCGCGATCATTGCAAGTTCGTTGGTGGCCTCGCTGATTGTCAGGCCTTCGATATAGGGCCATGGATACCAGAACTGCCGCAGGCCCGGCATGGTGTCCTTTTGTTCCGCAGTTTGCATTTCGATGTATTTTGCACCTGAAAGCGGTTTGGCATAATCGACCAGTGCCTTCATCGGGAAACCTGTCCAGGGCACGGTCATCGCCCAGGCTTCTACGCAGCGGAAGCGATAAACGCGTTCTTCCAGCGGCATTTTGCGCACCAGATCCTCAAAATCGATTTCAATCGGTTTTTCAACCATTCCGTCAATCTTGACCGTCCATGGGCGGATTTTCATCGCCTGTGCAGCATCGGAAATGAATTTGTGCGATCCGAATTCATAGAAGTTGTTATAGGTCAGCGCCTTGGATTTATCGGTAATGGCGCGATCAACAACGTAAGCTGGATTGCGCAGCGCCGGATAAAGATCGGCGGTGGGATCGGATCCCTGGGCCAGTGCGCGACCGATGGGCAGGCTGGTTGCTGCGGCGCCGATTGATCCTGCAGCAATGCCCTTCAGAAACTGGCGACGGTTTTTGTAAACGGATTCCGGGGTCACATCGCGTTCGGCGATTTCCCAACCCTTTTTGCGGCGTATCAGCATCTAACCCTCCAAACTGGCTGTGTTCAATGTCGAAGGAAAAGGCGCTTTGGGCAAGTAACGCCTCGGTGAGGGGGGAGTGATGAGCATTTCTGGTGTTGTGCAATTAAGCCAGAATGCCCGGAAACATATCTTTTCTATGGTCATGTTTTGCATACGATCCCAAAACCGCGATGGATTGATCGTGCCAGATGATCGGTTGCAGGGTATTGTGATCTTAAATCAAACGATCCGACTGACAGGATCGACGATGCAGTTGCTATTTGGGGAACGAAAACGTGTTTGAATTCAAAGATATCGAGATTCTGCAGGATATCGTCAAGGCAGGGGGCTTTCGCGCGGCGGCCCAAAAATATGATCTGTCCCAGTCGGCGATTTCATCGCGGGTTTCCGCACTCGAGAAAAGGCTGGGCATCATGCTGTTTGACCGGTCCAACCGGCAGGTGCGTCTGACGGCGGCAGGTCTTCGTTTTCTTGAAGAAGCGCAGCGTTTATCGCGTGCACGTGATCGTATCTGGCAGGAATTGACCCATCCTGGGGAACTGAGCGGCACGGTCCGCATTGGCGTGGCGGAAACCATCGTCCATACGATTCTGACCGATATGTTGAACAAGCTCAAAGACGATTACCCGAAAGTCCGTTTCGAACTGTCGGTTGATACATCCGGCCAGTTGGCGATGACCATGGCCGACGATGCACTTGATGTTGCGATCATGTTGCGGGAATCGGTGCCGCAGGGCGCGGTTGCCGCCGCCCTTAAGCCGGTTCAACTGGGCTGGTATTGCACCGGATCGATGGAATTGCCCGATCATCCGCTGTCACTGGCCGAGCTTGCCGAACATGCAATTGTTACCTTCCCGAAGGGAACGCCACCGTTTCGTGAGGTCGAAAGCATCTTTTCCGCACCCGATATTTCACCGCCTGCATTACATGGATCGGCGTCACTTTCGACCGTAAAACACCTTGTCGGCGGGGGATTTGGTATTGGTGTTTTGCCGTCCCTGATGGTCACAAATTCCGTTTGGGATGAACATATTAAGGCGATCCCGGTGCAGGACGACGCCCGGCTGACCGACCTTCATTTCGTGATCAGTTACTTCCCGGAACGCAACCGCGAAATAGGCGAGGCGGTGATCGAGGCGGCCAGATTGTTCGATCAAACTGATCTATAAATTAGATCATAAATTGACAAAAATGATTTCTTGACAAGATCGGTTGAGTTTCTCAAGCTTATTGCGAGGCTGAGAACAGGACCGAATAAATGAACGCGACAAAAAGCGCATCTTGTTCCCCGACAACCGTTTCGGAATCTGCATCGACGATATCGCCACTGGCCTTGCGCCACGCAATTCGTTCCGGAAAACATCGGGGCA
Source organism: Thalassospira sp. MBR-102 (assembly GCF_040549275.1). Taxonomy (NCBI): domain Bacteria; kingdom Pseudomonadati; phylum Pseudomonadota; class Alphaproteobacteria; order Rhodospirillales; family Thalassospiraceae; genus Thalassospira; species Thalassospira sp. MBR-102. The sequence continues at coordinate 124,319 of NZ_JBEPTC010000005.1, read as the reverse complement.
CCACGACTGGCTATGCATCTGGGTATCTGCAGGGCAATCTTGCGATCCTGCCGGCAAGCCATGCCGACGAGTTTCTTAAATTCTGTGTCAAAAACCCGAAATCATGTCCGTTGATCGGCATGTCCGAACCGGGTTCACCGTATATTCCGGAACTTGGCACCGATCTTGATATTCGTACCGATCTGCCGGGTTATCGCGTGTTTCGTGGAACAATCGATTTTGAAAGTGTTTCCGATCTAACCGCGGTCTGGCGCGATGATCTGGTAACCTTTGTTCTGGGCTGCTCATTTTCGTTCGAGGCAGCAATTACGCGCAGTGGTGTGCCGCTGCGTCATATGGATGCCAACCGGAACGTTCCGATGTATGTGACCAATATTGCGACCACCCCGGCCGGGCGTTTTCATGGCCCGCTGGTGGTTTCGATGCGGTCCTTCAAACCCTCCGATGCCATTCGTGCCATTCTGTATTCTGATCGTTATCGTCTGGCGCATGGTGCGCCGGTTCATATTGGCGATCCGGCCAGCATTGGCATTTCCGATCTCATGAAGCCGGACTTCGGCGACGAACCTGTCGTGAACGAGGGGGATATCCCGGTTTTCTGGGCCTGTGGCGTTACGCCGCAAATGGCGATCCGCAATGTTTTGCCGGACCTTGCCATTACGCATGAACCCGGTCTGATGCTGGTGACGGATGTCCTGGCAGAAGCCGCGGAATTTTCACTACAGACAAAGACCGCCTGAAATCACAAACAAAACCCAGCTATCAGAGAGGACCATCTCATGAAAAAGACAGTATCATCGTTACTTGCCGTTTCGGCCCTTGGTGCAGGCATGATGGCAACCCCGGCCTTTGCCGAAGACCTTGCCGTTGTCGGCAGCTGGAGCAGCCTGCCACTGAACAAGCAGTTTGAAACACCATTCTGGACCGAAGAACTGCCAGCAGCATCGAACGGCGAAATCAATGTTCAGATGACCACCCATGATCAGATGGGCATCGGCGGCGGTGACGTTTTCCGTATCCTGAATGACGGTGTTTTCGATGTTGGCATGACGGTTGCCGATTATGCGGTTGGCGATGCCCCGGAACTTGAAGGCCTTGACGTGCCGCTGGTTGCCAATACCGCCGAAGAAGCGCAGGCAATGGTTGAGGCCGCCCGCCCGATGGTCGAGGATATCTTCAAGGAACGTTTCAATTCCAAGGTTCTGGCAATTGCCCCGTATCCGCCGCAGGTCGTTTTCTGTAAAGGTGACGTGACGTCACTTGAAGACCTTAAAGGTAAAAAGGTTCGTGGTTCGGGCCGCATGACCACCAAGTTCCTTGAGGCACTGGGTGCCAACGGCGTCAATGTTGCGTTTTCCGAAGTGCCGGGCGCGCTTGAACGTGGTGTAATTGACTGTGCCGTTACCGGTGCCGGTTCGGGATACAGTGCCGGTTGGTGGGAAGTTTCCGACCATCTGATGACCATTCCGCTTGGCGGCTGGGACCCGGTCGTAACAGCGATGAATTTCGACAAGTGGAACAGCCTGTCGCCGGAAATGCAGAAACTGATCACTGATGAAGTCAATTCCAAGTTCGAAGCCCCGGCATGGGCCGCGGCCGCAGGTGCGCTTGAAGCCGACATCGCGTGTCTGACCGGTAATGGAACCTGCCCGGCGGGTGATCCGGCCAGCATGACCCTGGTTGAGGCATCTGATGCCGATCTTGCCAAGGCCAAGGAAATCCTGACGACTGTTGTTTTGCCGGAATGGGCCGAACGCGCCGGTGCGGACTGGGTTAAACGCTGGAACGATACAGTTGGCAAAACCGTCGGTGTTGCCGTACCTCTGAGCTAAGCAGAAAACCAGCCGGAGGAGGCCGCAACCGTGACTACCTCATTGATTGCGGCCATCCGCCGCATTAACCGCATGATCGCGTTGCTTGTCGGACTTGTTCTGACAGGCTGCGTGATCCTGATCATCGCAGATATTCTTTTGCGTGAAGTCGGCATTTCCTTTGGGGGTGCGGATGAAATATCGGGATATGTGATGGCCGGGGTTGCCAGTTGGGGCATGTCGTATGCCCTGACGGAACTGGCGCATGTCCGCATTGACCTTATCCGTTTGCGCCTGCGCCAGCGTGGCAAGGCGATGCTTGATCTTCTTGCGATCATTGCCCTTGCCGGAACGTCGATTGTTATTGCCGTTCAAAGCTGGCCGGTTCTGCAAAAGACGATTGAACGCGGGTCACGCGCCAATACCCCGCTTGAAACACCGTTATGGATACCGCAATCGATCTGGCTTTCCGGCTGGATATGGTTTGCCGTGTGTTCAAGTGTTCTGGTGATCCTGACATTGTCGCTTCTGATCAAGCGTAACCTTGAGCAGGCCGACGCGCTTGTTGGTGCCCGCTCCGAACTGGAGTTGGAAGCATGATCTTTACAGTTACCGCATCGCTTCTGGGGCTTCTGGCCCTGTCCATTCCGGTCGGGATTGTTCTGTTCCTTCTGGGGTTCGGGGTTGATCAGCTGTTTTCGCCTTTCCCGCTTTTACGCGGGCTTGGGCAGGTGGTCTGGTCATCGTCGAATTCATCAACCCTGATCGCCATTCCGTTCTTTGTGCTGCTTGGGGAAATTCTGGTGCGCGGGGGCATTGCCGAACGCACCTATGAAGCCCTTGATAAATGGTTTTCATGGCTTCCGGGCGGATTGATCCACGCCAATATCGGTACCGCGACGATGTTTTCGGCAACGTCGGGATCATCTGTTGCGACGGCGGCGACGGTGGCAACCGTTGCCATGCCGCAGGCCGAAAAGCTCGGTTATGATCCGAAACTGTTTTCCGGTGCGATTGCCGCGGGTGGGACGCTTGGCATCATGATCCCGCCTTCGATCAACCTGATAGTCTATGGCTTCCTGACCGAAACATCGATCCCGCGTCTTTTCCTTGCCGGGTTGATCCCGGGGCTTCTGATGGCGGTGGCCTTCATGATGGTCACGGCGATCCTGTGCAAGATCAAGCCGACCCTTGGCGGCACAAGCCGTTCATTCACCTGGTCGGAGCGGATCGGCAGCCTGCAGCATCTTCTGCCGATTGTGGTTCTGTTCCTTGTGGTGATCGGGTCGATCTATGCCGGTTGGGCAACGCCAACTGAATCGGCCGCCGTCGGGGTTGCGATTGCGATGCTGATTGCGGCATTCAATCGCGGTGTTTCCCGCGAAATGATCGAACGCTGCCTGTATGGCACGGTTCGGATCACCGCGATGATCATGCTGGTGATTATCGGGGCTTATTTCCTGAACTTTACCCTGACTGCCGCAGGCATGGGGCGCGAGCTTAAGGACCTTCTGACCGGTTTGAATTTTTCGCCGATGGGGACTTTGATGGTCGTGATCCTGCTTTACATCGTGCTGGGTTTCTTCATTGAAACCCTGTCGCTGATGGTGGCGACCATCCCGATCATTGTGCCTATCATGACCGGCATGGGATTCGATAAGGTCTGGTTCGGAATCCTCCTGATCGTTCTGATCGAGATGGCCCTGATCACACCGCCTGTCGGACTTAATCTTTACGTTGTGCAGGGCGCACGCAAATCAGGTCGATTGTCCGATGTGATGCTGGGCGTCATTCCGTTCGTTCTGGTGATGCTTGCCATGATCGCCCTTCTTGTCGCGGTGCCGTCCGTCGCCCTGTTCCTGCCCGACATCCTTTGATCCGGTCGGGATAAACACGCGCGACAACACGCATCATGTCTTGATCTTTTGTGCCTTCGGGGCGGACCGGGAACCGGTGCGCAACCGCCAGATGCGCGCAAAATTTGTAAAAATCAGAATTGGGATAACGCAAATGCAGATGAATTTTATCCTTGATGGCGGTGCCGTCAGCTTTGAAATCGGCCATTGCACGGTTGCTGGCTGGACCGGCCGCGATGCCAAGGCGATCCAGCATCACATTGACGAACTGGCCGCCATCGGGGTCAAACCGCCTTCGACCGTGCCGCTTTATTACCGCACATCGTTTGGCATGCTGACCCAAGCACCGGTGATCGAGGTGGTTGGCAAAGGCACATCGGGCGAGGTAGAGCCGCTGGTGATTGCAAAGGATGGTGTTTTGTATCTTGGACTGGCATCCGATCATACCGACCGCGAACTTGAAGCCCATTCGGTTGCTCTGTCAAAGCAGATTTGCGCCAAGCCGGTCGCCAACACGATTTGGAAATTTGACGATGTTGCCGATCATCTGGAACAGATCGAACTGAAATCCTGGATCCGTGAAGGCGACAGTGATGAATGGGGTCCATATCAGGAAGGCACGATTGCATCGATCCGTCCGCTTTCCGATCTGATCGAAGGTTCGGGGCTAAAGTCGGCAGGGACCAGTGGCAAGGCGGCTGCGATGCTGTGTGGAACTTTTGGTGCGAAGGGCGGGGTGCGTCCGGCACGTTCGTTTAAAATGACGATGCATGACCCGGTACGGGGGCTGAGCATTACGCACAGCTATGACATTGTTGAATTGCCTGAAATCGCCTAGGCTCGGTTTCAGAAAATTTCCATAAAAATCAGAACGTAACGGAGGCAGCCCGATGGGTGCGATCATCGACAAGGCGAAGGCGGCAATCGACAGGGTCGATCAACTGGGCGATTTGGCAGCCAGGATTTTCACCGAGTTTGACCGCGACCGCATTTTGCGTGACGCCGCGGCGGCTGAAGAACGCGCGGTGCATTCGGCAATAGCCTTGCCGTTGGCCGGTATGCTGGTTTCGGTAAAGGACCTTTACGACGAGGCCGGTGTCACCACCACGGCAGCATCAAAATTGTTGCAGGGGCGTCCGGCAGCAACGCGGGATTGTGAAATCATAGAACGTATCAAGGCCGCCGGTGCCGTGCCGTTTGGTCGCACCACGCTAAGCGAATTTGCCTATTCCGGTGTCGGGCTTAATCCGCATTACGGAACGCCGGGCAATGTGTTTGACCCTGAAGGCATTCCGGGCGGGTCGACATCGGGCGGTAGTTTGACGGTTGCACTTGGTCTGGTCGATATCGCGCTGGGTACTGATACCGGCGGATCGGTTCGCATTCCGTCGGCGATCAACGGGCTTTATGGCTATAAGCCCAGCCGTTTGTGGATGTCGGGCGAAGGCATTCAGCCGCTGGCCAAAAGCTTTGACACGGCAGGGCCGCTTGCCGGTGATCTGCAAACCGCCATAACCGCGTTTGAAGTCATGTCGGGCAAAACCGTCCCCGCACAGGATGGCAAACCCGCCCCGATCAAAATCGGTGTGCCGGCCCATGCCTTTGTGAATGATCTTGATGACCGGGTGCGGGCGGATTTTGATGCTGTTTGCAAAAAGCTGGCAAATGCCGGACATCAGTTGATCGAGATTGATCTGGGCTTTTTGGCCGAAAATGCCGTGATCAACAAAATTCTTGTCGCGGCCGAGGCGCATAAAATCTATTCGCGGGATTTCAAGGCGCTTGAAACTTGTGGCGATCCGCGTGTTTTGAACCGGATGCGTTTCGCCGATACGCTAAGTTCGGCAGACCTGATTGATGCCTATGCCAAACGGACCGACGTGATTGCGATGTTCAGTTCGGCCATGGCGGATGTCGATGTGATGATTTCACCAACCTTGCCGATGATGGCCCCCAAGATCGCCGAAGTCGAAGCCGACTTTGATCGTTTGAATGCAATGATGTTGCGCAACACATCCTATCTGAACCTTTCGGATGCGTGCGCGATTTCAATCCCGGTTCCTGTTGGTGATGGTGTGGCACCGGGGGCGTTGATGATTGCGGCACCGCACGGGCATGACTTTGCCGTTGTGCATGCGGCGCGTCGGATTGATCCGCTGTTGCGCCGATAGGGTTTGGTTGGTGAAGCCGGATACGAAGAAGGCCCGGAAATCCATCCGGGCCTTTCTTGTTGAGCACGACGTTTTGCGTCTTAGCCTTCCAGCAGGGAACGCAACATCCATGCGGTTTTTTCGTGGACCTGAATGCGGGCGGTCAGAAGGTCCGCGGTGGCGTCATCGTCTGACGAGTCGCAGATCGGATAAAGCGAACGCGCGGTCTTGATCACGGTTTCATGACCTTCGACCAATTGCGCGATCATGTCCTTGGCGGCAGGTACGCCAGTTTCTTCGGGGATTGACGAGAGCTTCGAATAGGCCGAAAAACTGCCCGGTGCAAAGGCCCCCAGCGACCGAATACGTTCGGCAAGTTCGTCAATCGCCATGGCCAGTTCGGTATATTGCTGTTCGAACATGGTGTGCAGCGTCTGGAACATCGGCCCGGTCACGTTCCAGTGGAAGTTATGGGTTTTGAGATACAGCGCATAAGAATCTGCCAGAACGCGGCCCAGACCGTCGGCGATTGCAGTGCGGTTGGTTTCATTGATTCCGATATCGATCTGCATGTTGTCACTCCGGTTAAATGGGGCACATGCCCGAAGGTTTTCTCTTTGTCTACAAAGAGTATCAATCATTGGAAAACTTTACGCCAATCAATAGTTTAATGATTAGCGATAGATCAATTCTATTACTTTTTATGTGGTCTTTGTCGGGCGCTGACGATCAGGTCGGCCTGTTTTCCCGCAATCTCCTGCATGTGCGAGAAACTTCGCGTGAAAAAGCCCGTGCCCTGTGTGAGTGACCGTAATTCCATCACCATGTCGCCGGTTTCGGATGCCGGCATCTGCACGTCGATTTCGTCCCATCCCTGCCAGTCATCCTTGGCGCTGAAACCAAGGATTTGTCCGCGTCGGGTGCTGACCAATCGCTGGGCTTTTGACGTGAATTCGGACGGAATTGAAATCGCATATCTTTCGATGGGTTCAAGCAGGACAGACTGTCCTTCTTTAAGCGCTTCGGCGATGGCAATGCGCCCGGCCATCTGAAACGCCTGATCGGAACTGTCGACCGCGTGATAGGACCCGTCAACCAATTCAACAGCGATGTCGACAACCGGAAAACCGAGCGGCCCGGAACGCGTGGCGTCGCGCACCCCTTTTTCGACAGCGGGGATATATTGCCGGGGAATGGCTCCGCCGACGATCCGTTCAGTGAATGAAAAACCTTCGCCGCGTCCAAGGGGTTTCACTTCGATCTGGGCATCGCCAAACTGCCCGTGACCGCCGGTCTGCTTTTTATATCGCCCGCGCGCCTGGGCCGGTTTTCGTACGGTTTCCTGATAGGCGGTTTCAACAGGCCGGGTTTCGATTTCAAGGTGATAGCGGCTGCGAAGCTGCGCCAATGCGACCTGAAGATGGATATCACCATGCCCCCGTAAAACAAGTTGGCCGGTATCGTCGCTGTGAACGAACGACAGCGACCGGTCCTGTTCGCACAGATGGCGCAATGCTTCGGTCAGTTTGACGTCATCACCGGGCTTGGTGACTTCCAGCCCTGTTTCATAAAGCGGGGGCAGAGGATCGGGCCACAGATTATCCATTTCACCATCGGTGGTGCAAAGCGAGCCGGTTCGTAGATGATCAATGCGCGGCAGGCCGATGATGCTGCCAAATGTGCCGATATCGAACTTTTCGTGCTTATCGCCAAAGACCTGACACATGCCCGCAATCTTGTCACGGCCTAGTGTGTCGCCATTCTTTAGCTGTCCCGAAAGGACGCGCCCATAACAAAACCGCCCCGCATGGGGCAGATGAACAGTTTTGAAAATCTGGACGGCGGCGACGTTATCTTCCGGCTCAATGCCCAGGCGATGGGCGCAGACATCTGCATTGGGGGCCTCGTGGCGCAACGCCTTTAACAACCGGATGATCCCGTGATCATGTTCGGCAGAACCGAAAAAGACCGGAACAATCAAATCCTTGGCCAGATCTCGTTCAAGATTGTCATAGATCGTTTCTGTTGCCGGTTTCTGATCTTCTAGAATCTGTTCAAGCAGGTTGTCGTCAAAATCTGCCAAAGCTTCGAGCAACCCGTCGCGGACTTCTGTTTCGCGATCCTTGGCATTGGCGGGCAGCGTGATCAGTTTCGACGGTTGCCCTTCCAGATATTGATAGGCCCGTTCGGAAACGACATCGACGAAACCGGTTATCGTATCGTCAGGCCCCTTGCCATCGCGGATTGGAATTTCACGAAGAACAAGTGGGCGTTCCGAAATTGATTGCAACGCATAAAGACTGTCGCGCAGGCGGATGCCGCCATGGTCGGTTTTGTTGATGAAAATCAGGTGCGGAATGCGGTTGCGATCAAGAAATTTCAGGGTCGGTGCGGCGATCATGGCGCGTGTCGGATCGGGTTCGACCACGACGATTGCAACATCGCATATCATCGCGGCTTCGCGGGCATCCTGTGCAAAGTCGACAGAGCCGGGGCAGTCGATGAAGTGCCATTCCTCGTCAAGATAACGGGTTTGGGCAGCTGTCATTTCGGTGCTCATGTGCCGTTCGCGTGCTTCGGCGGTTGCATCACCGATTGTCGTGCCATCGCGAACGCTTCCCTTGCGGTGGACGCGGCCGGTTGCGGCAAGGAGGCTTTCAAACAGGCTGGTCTTGCCGCTGGAATAGGGGCCGATCAATGCTGCGCATCGCGGAACGTGCCGGGGGCCTGAGGGGGAATTTGTGGCGTCATCTTTGTCTTTTGTGTCTTTGGACGGGGGCATGGACATCTCCTTGACGCATCATGGGACGCAATGGGACCGGTCCGCGCATGGAGGTTGGTTCTGTTATCGCCCGGTAATGTTTGGCGGTTCCATGTGCTGCTGCCAAGGTGGCAACCGGTCTGGACGTTTCGCGGGCCCGGTTTGTGCCGGGTCTGTTTAGTGCGTGATGTCCGGTCTGCGTTGGCATGCGGGGCAAGGAGGCGGTGCCGGGAGTTAATGCAGGTTCATGCGGTATTTCTGATTGGCACATTCAGGCCAATGTGAAACCGGACAATCTTCAGGATAGATCATTATTGTTCATTTCGCTATCACGGGTTTGGAGTATCCGTGCCTCTTTTTGACCATAATTCGCCCTCAAATGGCCCTATGCGACCTGTTTTCCTGCCCTATTCACAAGGCAGATTAGTCATTGTCAGTCGAGGCAACGGCCAGAACCTTCTGTCCCCCCTCAAACGTCTTCTGGCCCGTTCTTTCATCTTCCCCCGAAGAAAGAACAATTGCAGACCTCGCTGATCGGTCTCCCCAAGACCATGAAGACCCCGAAAATGGGGCGGGTAAATCCCGCCCCTTCTTTTTTCCCGAACGGAAACAGGTTTTTCGCGGTTTCAGCTCCAAACTTTATTTTGCCCCAATTTGCCCCTGAATGGTCATTACCGGCCGGTTTTTACGCCCCAATTCAAGGGCATATTCACAATTGTCAGATGCGGAAACGCCGGTGAAGCGCCCCTCCCTCGCTACTCACCGGGACCTTTAAAATCACTGTCCCCCGCAGTGATCTGCACCCCAAGGTCAAGGCACCGTATCTGACCGGTCTCCCCAAGACCATCTGTCCCCAAAAAGCGTGGGGCGGGCAAATCGCCCGCCGCGCGCTTTTTCTTTGTGGGGCCTGACCCTAGAGACTGAAGATCGGTGTTGGCGTTTCGCGCCCACGCACGGTGACTTCACCGCGCGCCTGCCAGGCAAAACCTTCCTCGCAGGCCCTGACGGTATCCTCGGTCGCAAGGATGTAGCTGCCATATTGTTTGTTTAGCTGTTCCAGCCGGGCGGCAATATTGACATTGTCACCATGGACGGTGAAGGTCAGACGGTTTTCCGATCCAACCGCACCGATCACGATATCGCCGGTATTGATCCCGCAACGGGTTTTGAGCCTGCCGCCATGGCAAAATGTGGTTTCAGTACAGACCCGTGTGATATCGATTGCTGTCCGTACTGCGTTTAATGCGTGGTCGGGATCGGCTTTTACCGCGTTGAAGGTAATCAGCATTGCGTCGCCCTGAAACTGGGTGATCACGCCACCATGTTTATTGATCACATTGCTGGTCGCGGCGAAATATTCGTTGAGCATTGCAGCAAGTTCTTGCGGGCTCAGCTTTTCGGAAACGCCGGAAAACCCCTCGATATCGGTAAACATGATGGTGGCCCTTGCGGCTTCACCATCGCCAGGTTTGATTTGCTGGTTTGCGTGGGTAATGCGCGCGGCGACCTCGGGCGAGATAAAGCGTGACAGCTCGCTTGCCGCGATTTCATCTGTGACGGCACGGGTGAACGAACGTTGTGCGCGCAAAACTGCAATCGCCAACACGGTTGATACCAGAACAATGGCAATGATCTTGTCGATCTCGGCCCCGATCAGGATCGAATTGGATGTCAGATAGGTCACATAATCCCGCGTGATCATGCTTTGGCCGCGTTCGCTCCAGATCACATAGAATACCAGTATCAGCCAGCCAATTGCCGCCGTTGCGCCCGCCAGCAAAATATAACGCGGGTCAAACCGCAGGGTTCGCAGCGAGATGAAGATGAACACATAGATCATGGTCGGCGATTTGAGATAGAAGCTTGCCGGTTGCATATACTGGATATGGAAGCTCCAGATCAGGACCATCAGCAAACCAATATCGACAATAACCGACAGGGTCAGGAACCAGTTTGACAGGCTGCTGCGATAAGACAGTGCCAGTCGGATAAAGGTGAACAGGAAATATAGTCCCAAAGCCCATGGGACAGGATGAATTCCTGTGTTCATGAATGTTTTGGGAGAGACGGCGTAAAGGGTCGCAAAGATCGTCACCAGCAAGAGCTGCACCCAGCCGATCAGTTTTTCGCTGCCTTGCTGCTGATGGGCGATTGCATCACGCACACGGTCTGGCAGTTGATCCTGTGCCGGTTTGCCAAACAGGAACTGACCGATATTTTTCTGCATGATTTTTATCCCCGATTACCAGGCGCATATCCGCGCAAGCTTCATACTGCGTGGTTTCAGTGTGACTGCCAAGGTGAAGACGGTTGCAACGGGTCACAGTTGCGCGTGTTGATGGTGAAGATATCGTCAGGGCAAAAAAAAGCCGGGCAAATGAATGCCCGGCAAGTTTATCAGGGAGGCTTCACGTCTGGGAGACGTAGGACCCTTCTCAGGGCCCTGGGTATGCCGGGCAGGGCGCCCGGCAAAGACCGAAATTCGGTCAGGGAGAAAACTCTGTACCGCGATGCGGTTGTTCACCGCTGCGGTTCGAAGAGGAAGATAGCGTTTTTGACGGGAAACACCACTGTCAAATTGCTCATTCAGCCATGCGTAAATTGCATAAATCTTGGGCTGCGAAAATTTTTCCTATAAGTAACTGAAATATATAAAATATTTATGGATTCTAATGCGCTTGTTCCCAATCTTTTGATCAGTTTACTGCCGCTTAATTGTGCGAATGCGAAAAAAAAGCCGGTAGCTAGGGGAAGCTACCGGCAAGATCAACAGGGAGGCTTTAACGTCTGGGAGACGAGGAATCCAAGGAAGATTCCAAGCCGAATAACGTTTCGGCGGACGGATCATGCGGAGATCAGGAAAAGATGAAAGCGCTCTTCGCGTTTGCGGTCGCTAACAACTTCTGATGTGAATATACGCATATGATCTTACGCTTAAAAATAGAATAACGACAATCCAACCATGCGCTCAGTGCATGGCGAAAAAATGTCAGTAAATTGAAGCTATTATGACTGCGTTTTCTTGAAAGGCCCGATTTTGCATCCTGATAAACCTGCGCATCATGTCAGTGATTTGCTAATGCGCGCTCAGGTTTGGCCGTCGTCGGTATGTCATCGTGTGGGGTGCTGTAAATCAAAGGTTGTATTGTTTCGTTGAGACGCAAGAAAAAAGCCCCGCAACCAGATTTGGTGCGGGGCTTTGGATTCTCTTGGTGCCGTTTGCGTTAGTCAGCCGCGGCGGCGGCATTCACTTTTGCTTTGACCTTGTTGATTTCCTCGATCAGGAAATCACGGAACACCGCAATGCGTTTGGAATGGCGCAGTTCTTCGGGATAAACGAAATAGGCATCGAAACTTGGCCCTTCGAGTTCCGGCAGAATGCGGACCAGATTGCTGTCGGCGGGTAGCAGGTAATCGGGCAGGGCTGAAATACCAAGCCCGGACTCGGTCGCACGGAAGATACCATAGATATTGTTCAGCTTCAGGATCGGCCGCATGTCCGGTTTGAACTGCTGGGCGACGGCCATCATCCAGTTGACGTTGGAAACCGGCGGGCGCGCATCCGCACCATAAATGATCAGGCGATGATCTTTCAGGTCTTCGGGCTTTTTGGGAATGCCGAACTGCTTGATATATTCGGGGGATGCGAAGACATGATAACGCAGCGTCATCAGTTGACGCTGCACCAGATCAGCCTGACGTGGGGGCTGCATGCGGATCGCAACATCGGCCTCGCGCATGGCAAGATCGAGTTCTTCGTCGTTGAGTACCAGCGACAATTCGATTTCCGGATAGCGTTCTAGGAATTCGTTGATCCGCGGTGTCAGCCAAGTTGAGCCAAAGGCGACCGTGGTGGTGACCTTCAGCGGACCGCTGGGGCGTTCCTTGGATTCGCGAATTCGGGCTTCGGCCATGGAAAGCTTGGCAAACACATCATGGGCCGTGCGATACAGAAGTTCACCCTGCTCGGTCAGGATAAGGCCGCGGGCGTGACGGTGGAATAGCGGCACCTTGACGCTTTCTTCAAGTGCGCTGATCTGCCGGCTGACAGCCGACTGGCTCAGATTGAGATTTTCCCCCGCGTGTGTGAAGCTTCCCGCTTCCGCAACAGCGTGAAAAACACGCAGCTTGTCCCAGTCCATAGACCTGCTCCTAATGTCACTGTCGCGCTATTGCCGCAACAGTCCCCTGATACTTCTTTATCTTCTTCTTAGAAGCATTTGGTTTCCACACTGTTAAGCCGCATGCGGAATTGCTTCCAAACTGATATCATTAGATCAATATGAGGCCTTTGACGCGATCTGCAAGCAACCAATTGCGAAAGTGGTGATTTCGTTCACGCCGAATTCGTAAATGAACTCAGGGGATTGCCCGGAAACAGCGTATTCGTGCATTGCGAGCAAGGTTGTATTTCCGGGTAACGCACAGAAAAAAGGGGCACCATGAGCACCCCTTTATCATATCTGGTTCTCGTGTTGCCGTGTTTATTCGGTGTGCTCGGCAATGAACTTTTCGGCTTCGAGAGCTGCCATGCACCCCATGCCTGCTGCGGTAACCGCCTGACGGTAAATCTTGTCGGTAACGTCGCCTGCGGCAAAGACACCCTGAACATTGGTTGTGGTGCTGCCCGGTTTAACGAGGATGTAATTTTCGTCATCCATGTCGATCTGTCCTTTGAACACGGCAGTCGCCGGATCATGACCGATCGCAACAAAGAACCCGTCAGCGGTGATGTCTGTCAGATCGCCGGTTTTGACATTGCACACGCGAACAGCTTCAACACCATCCATCGGGCCGTCTCCGCCAAGGATATCGTCGATGACACTGTCCCAGACCACGTCGATTTTTTCATGTTTCAGCAGGCGATCCTGCAGCATTTTTTCCGCGCGCAATTCGTCGCGACGATGCACGAGCGTCACCTTCGAGCAGATCCCGGCAAGATAAAGAGCTTCTTCAACCGCGGTATTGCCGCCGCCAACCACCACAACCGGTTTGTTGCGATAGAAGAATCCGTCACAGGTGGCACATGCGGAAACACCGCGACCGTTGAATTTTTCTTCGCCCGGAAGGCCAAGCCAGCGGGCCTGTGCACCGGTTGAAATGATCACGCTTTGGGCAACATAGACATCACCCGAATCGCCTTTGCAGACGAAGGGGCGTTTCGAAAAGTCGACTTCGGTGATCAGGTCGTGAACCATTTTGGTTCCGACATGCTCGGCCTGCGCCTTCATCTGATCCATCAGCCACGGGCCCTGGATGACATCGGCAAAGCCGGGATAGTTTTCAACATCCGTCGTGATCGTCAACTGACCACCTGGTTGCAGGCCCATAACCATCATGGGTTCCAGATTGGCGCGTGCAGCATAAATCGCTGCTGTGTAACCGGCCGGGCCGGATCCGATGATGAGGACTTTGGTGTTATGTTCCTGGGCCATGTGCTTTGCATATTGTGGTCGGTGAAAAACAGGTTTCGAACATATGGGGTGATATGGCATTGCGCAACCGCCTCGCACGATGTTTTGCAAGGTTTTTGGAACGGTGTCCGATGATGCTTTTCAGCCTGACATTCCGATTGGCGGAAAATAGCGGTTTGCAACGTTTTGATACAAAATTGTGCAGTGCATTTGTACGCGTTACAAAAGGGCAGATTGCATTCTGCTGCCGAATATATTATTGCCAGCGTACTGGCCCCCTGTAATATTGTTTCGTCCGGGGTAAGTTCAGCGCACAGAATCGAGGGATAAATGCAACGGGTCAAACTCGACAAGATCGACCGCAGAATTCTGCGCGATCTCCAGGAAGATGGCCGCATGACCAATGTGGAACTTGCACGCCGTGCAGGTATTTCTGCGCCACCCTGTCTGCGTCGTGTCCGTGCGCTTGAGGAAGCCGGTTTCATTCAGGGCTATCATGCCGATGTTGATGCGCAGGCGCTTGGATATAATGTAACCGTGTTTGCGCTGGTCGGTCTTGCGAGTCAGGCTGAACATGATCTGCGCGCCTTTGAAGGCCGTGCTGCGGCATGGCCGGAAGTGCGCGAATGTCATATGGTTGCCGGTGAAATGGATTTCCTTTTGAAAATCGTTTCACACAGCTGGGACGAATATCAGAAGTTTCTGACAACCGAACTGACGGTTGCGGAAAACGTCAATCACGTGAAATCGGCACTTTCGATTCGTACCGCCAAAAGCCAGCCCGGCGTTCCGATTGATATCGAGGCCGAGGACTGAGCTGAATTGCATCAGTCCGATAGATAAAAACCGGCACCTTCGAGGTTGCCGGTTTTGTTTTGTCTGCGTGCCAGAAACAGGTTTGTCGTTAATCAAAGCGGAGCCAATCATGTGACTGGCTCCGCTTTGAGACGCCCGTTATCCCCCCGGCCGGGCGTCGCACGCTGTTGGTGTTCTCGATCTTTCCAGAACGATCATTTCAGAATAATGCCGAAAAATATTATGAATTCAATTCTTTGTCACGTGCTTGATGATCAGTGGTTTTATTGGCCAAGGTTCTTTAACTCATCCCCATCAATTTCATACTGCAGGGCGCCGGAGTTACGCGCGCCTAGCCGTTCGTAAAACCGGCAGGCGGCCTGGTTGCGATGCAGGACGGACCACCACATTGAAATATAGCCGTGATCCAAGGCGTATTTGCCAAGAGCCTTCATCAGTTTGTTGCCAACTTTTTCCGAACGCATGTCTGGCACAACATAAAGTTCGGTCATCCATAACCCGATTTTTGAATAATCCGGGTTATAGAACGGCTGAACGATCGCCTGTCCGACAGCGCTACGCCTATCCCATGCGATCAGGCTTTTGATCAGTGCCTTGGGCCCGAACATCATTTCATGGATGCTTTCGGTCGTATGGGGCGGATTGTCGTAATCAAGTTCGACATGCAGGGCATTGGACATGTCGGCGACATGGACGCTGTCTTCCGGGCGGGCGTGGGAAATGATGATGTCAGGTGTCATGGCAAATGCTTGTGCAGGGTATTTGGATCAAAAAAAACGGCCCGATAAACATCGGGCCGTACTTTCGCAAGATATCATAACCGGATCAGGCGAATTCGACCTTCAGGATCTCGTAGCTCTTCGTGCCCCCAGGCACGGTAACTTCTACGGATTCACCAACAGCCTTGCCAATCAGCGCACGGCCAATTGGGGATGTTGTCGAAATGCGACCGGAATTGATATCTGCCTCGATCGGGCCGACGACCTGATAGGTGGTTTCCTCGTCGGTGTCCTCGTCGACAAGATGCACGGTCGCGCCAAATTTGACGACCGATCCAGCCAGCGACTTGATATCGATGACTTCGGAGCGGCTAAGAACATCTTCCAGTTCGGCAATTCGACCTTCGCAGAAGCTCTGTCGTTCACGCGCGGCATGGTATTCGGCGTTTTCCGAGAGATCGCCATGCTCGCGCGCTTCCGAGATCGCCTTGATGATTTCAAGGCGTTCGACGGATTTGCGGTGCTTCAGCTCTTCTTCGAGGCGCTGATGCCCTTGCGGGGTCATAGGTACTTTTTCCATCGCGCTCACAGCCTATTCTTATTAGCGATCGATACTACAAAATCGACCGCCCGGCAGATACCGCCGGGCGGTCTAAACTCGTTGAACGGGTTCGAAAAGGAACCTCAGTACTCGTCCCCAAGATATTCCTGAACGGGTCGCACTGCAAGTGCTCCGCGTTTCAGGTTGTCGATGGCACGCAGGGTGGCGCGGGCACCGGCAATCGTGGTGTAGTACGGAATATCGTTGCTGAGTGCCGTCCGCCGGATCGAGAAACTGTCGACCACAGCCTGTTTGCTCTCGGTGGTATTGAATACCAGGTTGATATCGCCGTTCTTCATCATGTCCACGATATGGGGACGTCCTTCCTGTACCTTATTGACCGGGGTGACGTCCAGCCCTTCTTTTTCAAGAGCTTCGGCAGTGCCATGCGTCGCAACAATCACAAAGCCAAGCTCGATCGCGTCGCGTGCGAGTTGAACAGCGGCCGGTTTGTCATAGTTTTTGACTGACATGAAGATCTTGCCAGATTGCGGCAAATCGTGACCCGCCGCCATCTGGGCCTTGGCAAAGGCGCGACCGAAATCGGTATCAAGGCCCATGACTTCGCCGGTTGAGCGCATTTCCGGGCCAAGCAGGGTATCGACACCCGGGAAGCGGTTGAACGGAAGCACCGCTTCCTTGACCGCAATATGCTTGAACGGACCTTCGTTGATCTTGAAGTCCGAAAGCTTTTCGCCTGCCATGATGCGCGCGCCGATTTTTGCAATCGGGTTGCCGGTGGCCTTGGCAACAAACGGAACAGTACGCGAGGCACGCGGGTTGACTTCGATCAGATAGATCACATCACCCTTGATCGCGAACTGCACGTTCATCAGACCAACAACATCAAGCGCCTTGGCCAGTTGCACGGTCTGTTCTTTCAGGCGATCAATCATGTCCTGACCGAGCGAATAGGGCGGTAGCGAGCAGGCACTGTCACCGGAATGGATACCGGCTTCCTCAATATGCTGCATGATGCCCGCGACAAAGACATTTTCGCCGTCCGAAACCGCGTCGGCATCAATTTCAATCGCATCCTGAAGGAAGCTGTCGATCAGAACCGGGCTTTTGCCCGAAACCTGAACGGCTTCGGTCATGTAGCGCAGCAGGTCTTCGGTGGTGTGAACGATTTCCATCGCACGGCCGCCCAGTACGTAGCTTGGGCGGATAACGATGGGGTAACCGATGCCTTCGGCGATCTTGACGGCTTCGTCGACCGAACGGGCAATGCCGTTGGCCGGCTGTTTCAGGCCCAGCTTGTGGATCAGTTCCTGGAACCGGTCGCGGTCTTCGGCAAGGTCGATGCTGTCGGGGCTGGTGCCGAGGATCGGAATGCCGGCCTTTTCAAGGGCGGCTGACAGTTTAAGCGGGGTCTGGCCGCCATACTGAACGATCACACCCAGAAGTTCGCCTTTGCTTTGCTCAAGCTGGCAAAGTTCGATCACGTCTTCGGCCGTCAGTGGTTCGAAATACAGGCGGTCCGAAGTGTCATAGTCGGTGGAAACCGTTTCCGGGTTGCAGTTGACCATGATGGCCTCGATACCGACTTCACGAAGCGCATAGGCCGCATGCACACAGCAATAATCGAACTCGATGCCCTGACCGATACGGTTCGGACCACCGCCAAGAATGATGACTTTCCTGCGATCGGTGACTTCGGCTTCGTTTTCCGGTTCAAAGAAACCGTCGCCTTCGTAAATCGAATACATATAAGACGTGCGTGACGGGAATTCGGCGGCACAGGTATCGATGCGTTTATAAACCGGGCGAAGTTCCATCGCGTGACGGATCGCGCGAACGTCGTCTTCTTCCATGCCCACCAGTTCCGCGAGACGCGCGTCCGAGAAACCGAGTTTCTTGAGACGCAGCATTTCCTGCTTGTCCTTAGGCAGGCCTTTGGCACGAACCTGTTCTTCTTCGGCAACCAGCATTTCGACCTGGCGCAGATACCATGGGTCAAACTTGGTCGCCGACTGGATTTCCGAAAGAGTCAGACCGTGACGGAATGCCTGTGCCGCATAAAGAATGCGGAACGGCATCGGTTGCGTCAGTTTTGCGCGGATCGCGGCCTTGTCCGGCGCACCTTCGATTTTCACTTCGTTCAGACCGGTCAGGCCGGTTTCCATCGACCGCAGGCCTTTCTGAAGGCTTTCGGCAAACGAGCCGCCAATCGACATGGCTTCGCCAACCGACTTCATCGCAGTCCCCAGAAGCGCTTGGGCACCCGGGAATTTTTCGAAGGTGAAGCGCGGAATTTTGGTGACGACATAATCGATGGTCGGCTCGAACGAGGCCGGGGTCACGCCGGTAATATCGTTATCAAGTTCGTCAAGCGTGTAACCAACAGCCAGTTTGGCCGCGATTTTGGCAATCGGGAAGCCGGTCGCCTTGGACGCCAGTGCAGACGAACGCGACACGCGCGGGTTCATTTCAATGACGATCAGGCGGCCATCATCGGGGTTGACCGCGAACTGAACGTTCGAACCGCCAGTATCCACACCGATCTCGCGCAGGACCGCCAGCGAGGCGTCGCGCATGATCTGGTATTCCTTGTCCGTCAGGGTCAGGGCCGGGGCAACGGTGATCGAATCCCCGGTATGAATGCCCATCGGGTCGACGTTTTCGATTGAACAGATAATGATGCAGTTATCCGCGTGATCACGGACGACTTCCATCTCATATTCTTTCCAGCCAAGAATGGATTCTTCGACCAGAACCGTATGGGTCGGCGAAATCGCCAGACCATTACGAACGATCTGTTCGAATTCTTCGCGGTTATAGGCAATGCCGCCGCCTTCACCACCAAGGGTGAAGCTTGGCCGGATAATGGCCGGAAGTCCGGTGGTTTCAAGGGCGACAACGGCTTCTTCAAAGGTACGGACCATTGCGGAACGCGCGCTTTCAAGGCCGATCTTGTCCATGGCTTCGCGGAAAAGCTGACGGTCTTCGGCTTTTTCGATCACGTGCTTTTTCGCACCGATCATCTCGACGCCATATTTATCAAGCGTGCCATCGTCATAAAGTGCCAGCGCGGTATTCAGTGCTGTCTGACCACCCATGGTCGGCAGCAGGGCATCCGGGCGTTCCTTTTCGATGATCTTGGCAACCATTTCAGGCGTGATCGGTTCGATATAGGTCGCATCGGCCAGATTCGGATCGGTCATGATCGTCGCCGGGTTCGAGTTGACCAGAATGACGCGATAGCCT
Organism: Thalassospira sp. MBR-102; assembly: GCF_040549275.1. Taxonomy (NCBI): domain Bacteria; kingdom Pseudomonadati; phylum Pseudomonadota; class Alphaproteobacteria; order Rhodospirillales; family Thalassospiraceae; genus Thalassospira; species Thalassospira sp. MBR-102. Next base: position 104,984 of record NZ_JBEPTC010000005.1, on the reverse strand, counting down.
TCTTCCTTCAGGGCCTTGCAGGCCTGTGCACCGGAATAGTCAAATTCGCAGGCCTGACCAATGACAATCGGGCCGGCACCGATGATAAGGATGGATTTGATATCTGTACGTTTCGGCATGTCTTTTTCCGCTTTTGGCGTGGCGGGCGCGATTGCTGCACCGCCCGAAATTAAGTCCGTAAATCGCTTGTCGCTGATGTCGTCGCGCTATCAGGCTTTCGCGTCTTCGATCAGGCCAACGAAACGTTTGAACAGGTAATGGCTATCGTGCGGTCCCGGGGATGCTTCGGGATGGTACTGAACCGCAAAGACCGGCTTGTCTTTCAGGCGAAGCCCGGCAAGGGATCCGTCAAACAGGGAGAAGTGCGTTGCTTCAACATTGTCGGGCAGGCTGTCCTTGTCGACGACAAAGCCGTGGTTCTGGCTGGTGATTTCGACGACACCGGTTGTGGTGTCCTTCACCGGATGGTTCGCACCGCGATGGCCGACATCCATCTTTTTGGTTTTCGCACCAAGGGCGAGTGCCATCATCTGATGACCAAGGCAGATGCCGAAAACCGGTTTGCCGCTGTCGATCAGTTTTTTAATGGTCCGAACCGCATATTCGCCGGTTGCCGCCGGATCGCCGGGGCCGTTCGACAGGAAAATCCCATCAGGGTTCATCGCAAGGATTTCTTCGGCGGACGTCGTTGCCGGAACAACCGATACCTTGCATTCAAGGGCGGCAAGATTGCGCAGGATGTTGCGTTTCACACCGTAATCGATGGCAACGACATGGTGTTTGGCATTGCCCAGTTCGCCGTAACCGCCTTCGCGGGTCCAAAGCGTCTGATCCCAGTCATAGCCTTCGGTGCAGCTATTGTCCTTGGCAAGGTCCATGCCTTCAAGGCCCGGCCATTCATTGGCCTTGGCGATCAGGGCATCGATGTCGAACTTGCCATCCGGGTTGTGGCAGATCACACCGTTCGGTGCGCCTTCGTTACGAATGCGTTTGGTCAGGCGGCGGGTGTCTATACCGGCAATGCCGATCCGGCCATGTTTTGCCAGCCAGTCATTGAAATGACCTTGTGAACGGTAGTTGGACGGCTCGGTAATGTCCTGGCGCAGGATGCAGCCAAGGGCGACGGGGGTGGTGTTTTCGATATCCTCGTCATTGGTGCCGACATTGCCGATATGGGGGAAAGTAAAAGTGATCATCTGCCCGGCATAGGACGGGTCGGTCATGATTTCCTGGTAGCCCGTGATTGAGGTGTTGAAGCAGACTTCACCAACAACCTCTCCTCGGGCACCGGCGCCTCGTCCCCAGAAAACAGAACCATCGGCAAGTACCAGAACGGCAGAAGCACCAGGAGGCGGGGTGTGCGTGGGCGCTGACATTGGCGAATGTCCTTTCGATCTTTCCACGGTGAGACACGGAGTCTTTATATATAATAATTACGAGCAGGCCGAGAAAAACGGCCCAATTCCCCTGCATATCGGGCATGCGGACATGGCAAGGTATCCCCAGTCGCATCTACCGGAACGCCAAAAGACGTCGGTACAATATGCTGAAAGCGGGTAAAAACCTCATCCCGGCAGGCAAATTGGCGGATGTCTACGGGAGTCGTGCTGCCCTGTCAAGGATGCATCCAAACTTTTATTTTTCCTTTTAAATCAATAAGTTAAATGGAAAGGTTTTCTTTGCCTAGATGGCGCTTTTGGGGTATGTTCGCTCCTTTCTTCCACAGAATCAGAGATAAGCCATGCTGCGATCGCAGCTTACAGACGCTTTGAAAAAGGCCGTCCTTGCGAAGGATGCCGTATCCGTGACCACCGTGCGCCTGATCCTGGCAGCACTCAAGGAACGCGATATTGCGGCACGCGGCGAGGGGAACACCGATGGCATTTCCGACGAGGAAATCCTGACCCTGCTGCAGGCGATGGTCAAACAGCGTCGCGAAAGCATCGAAATGTACACCAAGGGCAATCGCCCCGAACTGGCGGCACAGGAAGCCGCAGAGATCGGTGTGATTGAGCGGTTCCTGCCCAAACAGATGTCTGATGATGAAATCGAGGCGGCTGTCAAAGGTGTGGTTACCGACCTTGGCGCGACCTGCCTGAAGGATATGGGCCGGACGATGGCAGCACTTCGCGAAAAATACGCCAGCTGCATGGATTTCGGCAAAGCCGGCGGTGTTGCGAAAAAACTTCTCGGCTGATTTCGAGAATAGCTATTTTTAATGGAAGCCGGGCGTGTAAAATCGTCCGGCTTTCGTCGTCCCTAAGCCCGGATTCCAGACAGTGGAACAATAAAAGGGTAGGATGGGATTTGGTATCAACATGATCACGGGATCGGGACAATCATGAGCTTTCCCCAGTCGTTTCTTGACGATCTGCGGGCACGCGTCGGACTGGCGGATATTGTCGGTACGTCGGTGAAGCTGATCAAACGCGGTCGGGAATATTCTGGTCTGTGTCCGTTCCATTCCGAAAAATCCCCGTCTTTCACGGTCAACGAACAAAAGGGTTTTTATCACTGCTTTGGCTGTGGCGCGCATGGCGACGTGATCAGTTTCGTGATGAATACGCGTGGCCTGACCTTTGTCGAGGCAGTCGAAGTGCTGGCCAATCAGGTCGGCATGGATGTTCCCAAACCATCCCGTGAAGCCCAGGAACGTGAAAAAAAGGCGAAGACACTTTACGAAGTGATGGAAGCAGCCTGTGTATTTTACGAACGCGTGCTTCATATGCCCGAAGGCCGCGAAGGGCTTGAATATTTTCGTCGTCGCGGGCTTGATGACAAAACGATTGCCGATTTTCGACTGGGCTTTGCGCCCGATAACCGCGGGGCGCTCAAGGCTGCCCTCAAGCGCGAGGACTTTGACGAGTCCCTGATGATCGAGGCGGGTCTTCTGATCGAGCCCGAAGATCAGGGACGCCAGACCTATGACCGATTCCGTGGGCGTGTGATGTTTCCGATCCTTGATCGGCGTGGCAGGGTCGTCGCTTTTGGCGGGCGTGTCATGGGTGACACCAAGCCGAAATATTTGAATAGCCCTGATACACCCTTGTTTCACAAAGGCCAGCTCCTTTATGGCCTGCCTCAGGCGCGTGAAGCCAGCCAGCAGGATGCGCCGATCATCGTGACCGAGGGTTACATGGATGTGATAGCCCTTCATCGGGCCGGTTTCCGCGGGGCAGTGGCGCCTCTTGGAACTGCGGTCACAGAGGAGCAGATCGGCGAGCTTTGGAAAATGACCAACGAGCCGATCCTGTGCCTTGATGGTGATGCCGCGGGTAAGCGCGCTGCGGTGCGTGCCGCGGAACGTGCGCTTCCGATTCTGCGTCCAGGGAAATCATTGCTGTTTTCCATCCTGCCAGAGGGCGAAGACCCCGATAGTCTGATGGCCGGGGCAAACGGTTTTGCCAATTTCCGCAAGATCCTCGATATGGCGGTGCCGCTGGCCGAACTGGTCTGGCGTATGGAGGTTGCCGGGCGGGCAACCGATACACCGGAACGCCGTGCCGCCCTTGAGGCCGATATTCAGAAACGCATTTCGGCAATCGGTGATGATGCCGTCAGATCGCAATACCAGTCGATGTTTCGTGATCGTATCTGGCAGTTGTTCAAGGGGGATCGTACCACAGGCGGAGCAGGGCGCACCGCGCGCAGTAGTGGGACATACCAGAACAAAAAATTTGCCAGGGGTGGCAAGGGCGGAAAAAAAGACTATTTCTGGGAACCAGCGGGCAAAGCTGTTCCGGGGATGTTGCGTCCGCCCATGCATAAGCGACGGAGCCTACAGGATTGCATTTTGCTGGTGACGCTGATCAATCATCCGCATTTGCATGATGATGTTGGCGAACGGCTCGGAATCTACTCTTGTGCTGACTCCGAACTTGACAATCTTCGTCGTGCCGTCTTAAAGCTCCTTGACGGTGATCCCGGACTTGATTCCGATGCAATCAAGGCCCATTTGGAGCGCGACGGGCTGTCAGAGACAGTTTTGCGGGTGGTAGGTGCGGATATTTTGGCGCACGCCGCTTTCGCTAGGCCCGAAACGCCGCTCGAACGGGCTCGCGCGGGTTGGGAACAGGTTTTTTCTATGGCTGTAAGCTCCCTGGAGGACGAAGAGGCAAAATACGCCGTCCGACAGTTGGCAGCAGATATCAGCGAGGAAGAATGGGAAAGATTTTCGCATAGACGCGACGATCTGGCCCGGCGCCGGGAAAAAGTGTTTAAGCTCGACGACTGATCGATGCATGCGTTTGTGTGCGGGATCGGCGTTCGGGCTATTTGTGATTTGCGCTGAGCAAAACAGTGCTTGGGATAACAACGGTACGAACTGTACCCAGCGGGAAACGGGGAATAGATGTCGTCTAAGACTTCGAACGCTGAAGAGAAAAAGAACTCTTCTGAAACCGCAGACGGACCTCTTCTCGATACATATAAAGCGGCCATCAAGAAGCTCATTGCCAAGGGCAAAGAGAAAGGCCACATCTCGGTCGATGAATTGAACGCTGCCTTGCCGTCGGAGCATTTTTCCTCCGAGCAGATCGAAGACGTGATGAGCAATCTCAACGAGATGGGCATCAATGTTATCGATGGTGAAGATGGGGACGACTCGGACGACGATGACGAGAAAGACTCGGATCCGAGCGGCAATATCTCTGAAGATGATGTTGGCCGTACCGATGATCCGGTCCGTATGTATCTGCGTGAAATGGGCAGCGTCGAGCTGCTGTCGCGCGAGGGCGAAATTGCCATTGCCAAACGTATCGAGGCTGGCCGTGACATGATGATTGGCGGGATTTGTGAATCCCCGCTGACCATTCGCGCGATCGTCAACTGGCATGACCAGCTTCAGGCTGGCAATCTTCTGCTTCGCGATGTGATCGATCTGGAAACCACTTATGGTGGTGGTCCGGATGCGGAGATCGCAGCCGCAGAAGGTGACGAAGCCGAAGAAACCGAAGGCGATGATTTCGAGGCAGCCGCCGTCGAAACCGATGCCGACGAAGACGAAGAAGCGGAAACCGAAACGCCAGAACCGACCGGTGCGCCAGCCAGCGACGAGGAAGAACAGGACGACGACGAAGAAGAGTCGGACGAAGATTCCGAGGGTTCTGAAGGCGAAGGTGATGGCGACGATGAGGACGATGACGAGAACGAACAGGTCAACGTTTCGCTTTCCAAAATGGAAGAGGAACTGACCGAGCAGGTTCTTGAGAAGTTCGAACTGATCGCCAAAACCTATGAGAAATTGCACAAGGCACAGGAACAGCGCCTTGTCGCGATGAACAAGGGCGAAAGCGTTCCGGCGGCGACCGAAAAACGTTATGCCAAGCTGAAGGGCGAGATGGTCGACCTGATGGAAGATGTTCATCTGAACAACTTCCGGATCGAGGAGCTGCTTGATCACCTGACCGGCCTGAACAACCGTTTGCTCGGCCTTGAAGGCAAGCTTCTGCGTTTTGCCGACCGTTGCAAGATCAAGCGTCCCGATTTCGTCAAACAGTATCAGGGGCATGAACTCGACCCGAACTGGATGGAACGCGTCAGCGAATTGCCGGGCAAGGGCTGGAAAGCCTTTATCGAACGCTACCCGGATGAAATCGCGCAGCTGCGTGAACAGGTTGGCGGTGTTTCGGCCGAAGTCGGTTTGCCGATTGGTGAATTCCGCCGTGTTTACGGTGTCGTCAACAAGGGCGAACGCGAAGCGGCACGTGCGAAAAAGGAAATGATCGAGGCCAACCTGCGTCTCGTGATTTCCATTGCCAAAAAATATACCAACCGCGGTCTTCAGTTCCTCGACCTTATTCAGGAAGGCAATATTGGCCTGATGAAGGCGGTGGACAAGTTTGAATACCGCCGTGGTTACAAATTCTCGACCTATGCGACCTGGTGGATCCGTCAGGCGATCACGCGTTCCATCGCCGATCAGGCCCGTACGATCCGTATTCCGGTTCACATGATCGAAACCATCAACAAGCTGGTCCGTACCTCGCGCCAGATGTTGCATGAAATCGGTCGCGAGCCGACCCCGGAAGAGCTGGCAGAAAAACTGCAGATGCCGCTTGAAAAGGTTCGCAAGGTTCTGAAAATTGCCAAGGAGCCAATCTCGCTCGAAACCCCGATCGGGGACGAGGAAGACAGCCATCTTGGCGATTTCATCGAGGACAAGAACGCCGTTCAGCCGCTTGATGCTGCGATCCAGGCCAACCTGCGTGAAACCACCACGCGCGTTCTGGCATCGCTTACACCGCGTGAAGAACGTGTTCTGCGTATGCGTTTCGGGATCGGCATGAACACCGACCATACCCTCGAAGAGGTTGGGCAGCAGTTCTCCGTGACCCGCGAACGTATCCGTCAGATCGAGGCAAAGGCGCTGCGCAAGCTCAAGCATCCGTCGCGCTCGCGCAAATTGCGTTCATTCCTCGATTATTAAAAAATCTTGCGAGGTTCTGGCTTGACCTTGGCCCGAAAATCGCTAGTTTTCGGGACCGCGCCAAACGATTGGCGCGGTCTTTTCCATTCCCCTTGGGGGCCCGTAGCTCAATTGGTTAGAGCCGACCGCTCATAACGGTCTGGTTGGGGGTTCAAGTCCCTCCGGGCCTACCATCCCTAAAAATAATCGTTGATATTCAATGATTTAAGCGGAAAGTGCCCCACGAAAACAATCGTCGTGGGGCACTTTTACCATTCCATGCCTTCCAATTTGCGCATGGCGGTTTGAGCCAGCTTCTTTCGGCTGGCGGCTTTTGTGTATATTTCGGATGTTTTTGCTTCGCTATGGCCATGGATGCTCATGATCTCGTATGTCGTGCATCCTTCTTCGGCAAGCAATGTGCCTGCGGCCTTCCTGATCCCGTGGCTTGACAGATGTCCCAAACCGGCATCAACACACCATTTTTTAAAGCGGTTGCGCAGACCTTCTGCAGACTGATAGGGGCGACCGTATTCGGTCATAAGGTAGCTCTCCCCGATGACCGTCATTCTTCTGGTTGCCTTCAACAAAGGCGGAAGCATTGGAATCTCGACAAACGCAGAACCCTTTTTCTTGGGATGCCAGGCAAGCCAAGGTTCACCATCGATCAGAACTTCATTGCCGCGACCAAGGCGGTATGCATCACTGATCCGGCAGGCCGTGAACATGAATAGTGTCAGGCATAGATGGGCTGCGGTACCGGGGACGTGGGTGGTGCGGTACTTGCGCAAATCATCAACGGTCCACGCAATGGCACCTTTGCTGGTCATCCGGGGTTTGGAGATATCTCGCGCAATGTTGGTTTCAAGGTGGCCAGCTTCAAAGGCCCATTTATATAGGCCCCGAATGGCCTTGACCATGTTGGCCGACTTTCCGGGCGTTTTCATCAGTCCATTTCGGATTGATAGCATGCGGCTGGACGGCATTCGCATGGAAAAATCGCCATAACTCTCGCCTTTGTCTGTCTTCATTGACAGCATTTCGCGCAAAAGGCTTTCGCGCTGATTTAGGGTCAGAGGCGATGCCTGGTCTGTTTTTACCATGTCGGATAAATGTGCGAGGTAGCCATTTACCAGCCATGCCAGTGAATGACGGACAGTGCGATCAACCAGATCCGGTTCGGGTGGCAATTCGATCCCCGCCCGCGCCGCGTGGTAGTGTTCCATGAAAGCCGGATGGTCCGGAGCGACGTGCAAGCGGATCTTTCTGGACGGGTTGCCTTCGACGCGCACGCGATAACGCACCTGCCCCGAAGGCAATTTCTCTGCCCAAAGTCCCGCTAATTTGATCTTCAATCGTCCAGCTCCGGCCAAGCTAAAGGTCCGGTAGTTTCTGCTTGAAGTTCCGGTTCGTCAATTGGTCCGAATTTGATACGGACCTTGTCGGTCGTCATTTCCAGTTCAGAAATAATCAGGCCACACGAAGTTGCGACCTTAAGTGCACGTTTTAATTCGGTCTCTGTCACTGTTGCGCGGCGTGTCATGCTGTGGCCCTCACGGAATCCCAATCCACGTCCGGTCGGAAAAATCCGGGCATCCCACGGCAGGGAACGAACGGTATCGGTCGCGGGTTGGCCAGCACATATCCATATGAGCCAAAGAACCATTTGCTATCGGATTCCGATACGCAATCAACAATATCGATCGTCCCGATCAGTCCGCCGACCGGCAAGCGCAAACGTTCGGCAAGTTCCTGACCTTCTTCCTCGATCGTCAAAGCGGAATGAACAAAGATCGTGCCGCGCACCTTGGTGCGACGGTCCCGGTTTTCGATGTCTTTGCCTTCGAACAGGATCCGGTGGCCCCAAGGTTGGCGAACGCTCAAGGCCAGTTCGGGAAGCTCTTCAGGCAGCGGTTGCCCTTCCCAGAATATCCGGTTATTCCAATGTCCGATTTCACTATTTGCAAATTCGAGACGGTTGGTCATCACCTGTAGCTGATGGCGCATTTCTTCCCACCTTGCGCGGCTTTCCATGATGCCGATTTGCTGTGACCGGGAAAGAAGCGCCATTTCATTTGATGTTGGAATGCTGCTTTGCGTGGTCGACTTCAGTGCGCGGCGAAGTTCGAATATCTCATGATGCAAGGTTTTTGTTTCGAGTGTCAGGGTCGCGATTGCATGCTGTGCATCTTGGATCAGTTCATTCATGGCTTGTTTCTCCCGCCATGGCCTTTTCAGCAACATCCGCTGCCTCCAAAAGTGCCTGCGCTAGAAGACGTGCGCCTGATGCGGTTGTATGAATTGTTTCTTCTGCACAGATTTCAGTGAAATCACCTTCAACCCGGAAATCATCAAGGCAATCAGGGTCTGGCTGCTGGATTTCGATCAGGCATTGAACGGCGGTGCTGTTGAACGTGAATTTCCGATGAACTCCGACGACAATTGACTGGTGATCATCCCACGAGGTGATGTCGACCAACGGATTAATGATCTCTTTCTCAAAAACGACGTTATCGGCCATGTCAGATATTCTCCCTGTTTTTGGCATCCATGATTGCCAATTCCAGAAGGGTTGGCGGTAACTCGGAATGACGGCCGGCAGCTTGAAATGTTTTCCGGCACAACGGGCAGACGCCCATATCGACTTCCAATGCAAAAGGATCTGTCGTTAGCGGACATGGTTCGGAAATAGGGCAATCAATCATTCCGCAGCCTCCGCAATTTCCTGTTTGCCTGATACGATATCGCTCAAATCAAACCGTTCCTTGTCGGTCGGATGGATGAACGCTTTGCCATGCAGGCGCGAGGTGATTGGTGGAACGTGCCCTGGGCGCAGGAATGGCCATTCCCAGACGAACCAAGCAAAGGATTGCTTGCCCCGTGTGGTCGTGCCTTCGAATGCAGCGGGATACATCGTGATCCGGTCGATGAAAGCGTGAACGCGGGCGGGCGGATAGTTGATGAAAAGCCCGTCGTCCAGATTTCTGTCTTCGGACAGCAGGTATCGAAGATCTAGAAGGCAGCACAGTTTCCCACCTCGCGGCCCTGCTTCTGTAAGCAATTCGATGCCATGGCGTATGATCGCCGTCGCAGCACGCGCTTTTCCGATCCGCTGGCCATAGAGGCGGCCATAAGGCGGGTTGCTGAACAGGTTGGGCCTGATCAGCTCCCGTTGTTTCAGAAAGTCCCGGTTTCCAGTTACGGGAAAATAGGTTTTCTGACCGGACACATCGCCAATTGTTGTGGCCACCACGTTTTCAGGTCCAACGATGTCCGCTGCAGTCGCGGCAAGGATGCCATCACCAGCGCAGAATTCATGCAGGCCACCGGGGAAACTTTCAACCGACGCGAGGGCGCGAAACGTGCAAGGTGTCGACCGATAGTGATCGTCGAGAGGGCGGACGGGATCAGGCATCAAATCCTCCCTCGGTCGAGAACAGGTCACCAACCGCCATCTTGGAACGACGGGTAATGGCCGCATTTGCCCTGCGCATTGGTGCGTCGTGGATGTTGTGGCATCGCTGGCAAAGGGCTGCGAGGTTCTCCGGTCGACAGTCAGCGGGATCCGGATTGTCAATGTGCGCGATTGTCAGCACGATCATCACCACCCGGTGTGCCGATCCGCGATGTTGCAGATTAAAAGGGGTTTTGTGGTATCCGGCCTTTTGCAACGGGTGCTTTCCAAGGGCAACAAATTCGCCCTTTGAGGTGCGTATTCCCCAAGCGTGATTCCGCACCCCACACCATTCACAGCGATTGCCGGCACGATCGAGGATCGTTTTTCTGATCTCGTTCCAGTTATCAGGGTACCGCGCACGATTTTCAGGACTAATCGGCATAGCCGTTTCCTCCTTCAATCGACGTGATGCAGATGTTTTGAGCGGTCACGGGATCGGTGTCGTCCATAAGGTTTTCATCGTCCCATGTGACAACAAGCTGCACCTGAAGGTCGCCGATCAGGCCAAGCAAGGCGCGGCCTTCTATCGCGCCATGGTTATGGATATTGCGGATTGTGGTATTGACTACGGCTTCGAGTTTTTCAGCGTTGATGTTCATGATTGTGCCTCGCCTGATAGGTCGTTAATGCAGTTCATCGCCTCAGTGATGAAGGTTGTTGCCAACTCGGCATTCAGTGCGTTTCCGTATCCTTTCAGAGTGCCGCGCCGATAAGTTCTTGCTGCACGAATTGCCAGTCTTTCCTGTTCGGGGCGGCCTCGCTCCAAGCCTTGGGTAATCCCTGAAGCCAGCGGGAATGTTCCGGGTTCAACTGGCCGCCAACGTTCATCCCTGCAGAACAGCCAGTCAGCATCTCGCCAGAAGCCGTTAGTCGGGCCGGGCCGTTTTCCGTCGACCAATTGGCAAGTGCCGCTGCATGATTGAGTGTCAAATTTTGAGGTGTTGCCATCAGGGACGGTTTCCGATTGGCATCGGTCGTCGTGGGCGTCGGCCACCCTGCCAACTGCGATGCAGTTTGAAGACTGAGGCCGCCCGATTTCATGCGCTTGGCAATGGCAAAGTCCGTTCCGCCAAGAGACGCCTTCGGCGTTGGCCATGAAGTCAACCGTGTCTGTTGCACAAGTGAAGCGCCGCTCATGTTGGCCGTCTTCTGTCCCGCTCGTCGGCAGTCCGTGGCACTCGGAGTTATCCAGCTTGCAAGCTGCGCCGTGACATCCAGTTGGTCGGTCGAGAATTTGCCGTTTCGGATCCGGCCTCCCGTGTATCCGCCCTTGAAGTCTGTTGCCGATACTGTAGGCCACGAAGTATGAGCGTTGCCGGATGTTCGGCGCACCGACGCCCGCAGAGCAGATATCGGGCGCTGCAAAGGCGTAGTTCGTTCCTTCCATGTCAGCTTGAACAAGGTCGAGCCAAGCGAGGCCATCGGTGCTGCTAACCTGTTCACCAAAGACCGTGTCAGGGCGGCACTGTGCAATGTGGAAGTGCCAGTAAGACCAAAGGTGCCGCTCGTCATCAAACCCCTTTCTTTGGCCTGCTTGGCTGAAAGGTCCGCAAGGGCAGGATCCGGTCCAGACAGGTCTATCGTCGGGCCATCCTGCCCGTCGCAAGGCGTATGACCAAACTCCGATCCCGGCGAAGAAATGACATTGGGTGTATCCTCTGAGGTCAGCTGGTCGAACATCGACAATTGAACGTTCATCCACGTCTCCGGGTGCTATGAGATCCAAATCAATGAGGTTGCGAAGCCATTGGGCCGCATAGGGATCAATCTCGTTGTAATAGGCGGTCATCACTTCCCCTCCCTGCTGAAGATCCAGCATTTGACCGTGTTTTTCGGGAAGGCCTTGTTGTGGCTGCGAACGGCCTTGATCTCGCGGAAGCGGCGGGTACGCGATTGCTTCAGCATCTTTTTGAGATCCTGAAGGGGTGGCAGTTGCTGGTTGTGATGATGTGCGACCGACTGCATGTGGTTGAGGTTCACCGCAATCGTGTTTTCGAGCGCCATCGAATGATTTAGTTTTTCATCACCAAGGTAGTCATAGGCTTCCCAGAATTCCTCGATCATCGGGTGATCGGCAGAGATTGCCTTCTGGCGCATGACCGCTGCCATCTTCAGGGCATCAAGCGTTTCTTCCAGCCGGTCCTTTTGCATGTTGGTCAATTCTGCCAAGGCTTCTACCAGCGCCATCAGCTGCGCATGGTTCTTGGCAATTCGGTTTGACCGCAGGTCCGGGAATTTCATCAATTCCGCTTCCCAATGGGATGTGCGCTTAAACACATGTTCCAAAACCTGATTTTCACGGGTCACAGCTTTGATCAGGAAGAAACTGACGTGTTCCACCGGCATGGACGCCAGCGCGTCTGCAGCCCCCTTTGAAGCGGGTGTGTGGCCGCTGGTGTCAAAGGTGGTGTGGATAATGCGCTGCATGATTGCTTCGGATGCATTCACAGCTGCGTTCTGGCTGATCACGACCGATCCCCTGAAAGGCGGTTCGCTGGTTTCGTTGCCGCCGTTCTTCAGGCCACGCGCACGGCTGGCGCGTCCGTTGTAGGCGGTCTTGAGTTCATCCCAATCAAACTGGCGGGCCTTGGCGCTATCTTCGCGGTCACTTTCGATCAGGCAGATCGGAAGGTTCGATACCTGAGAGAAAATGCGGGCGCGGGCGGCAAGGGTCGATTTGTTCGGATCAAAGCCCTCGTAATCGGATCGCCCGACCAGCTTCCACAGGAATTCAATCAGGGTGGATTTACCGGCCCCGGCTTCACCAACGATTTCAAGGAATGGGTAGGATTTCTGTTTTGCGCGGATCTGTTCGGCAAACAGGCTGCCAAGGAAGAATGCCGTGGCAATCAGTCCCTTGGCCCCATAGGCCGAATAAACCAGCTCTGGCCATTTATCGTTATAGTCCGTGGCTTCCCCGATATGCAGGTGCAGGGACTGGTTCAGTGATTTGATAGAGGTCTTGCCGACTTCAAAAAAGTCTTCGTCATTGATCTCGACAACCTTGCCGGAATAAACGGCGCGGTCGTTGAAAACATAGACGCCGTGTTCCTTGGAATAGCCGATGAAATCGGTCGTTTCGACAATCTTGATGTTGTCGAGATAGTGCTTGACCAACCAGTTAAGCTGCACCGAATTGCCGGTATAAAGTGCGCCAGGCGCTATCGACAGCAGGCGCTTTTTGAATTCGCTGGCCGTGGCGACCTGACCACCGGAAAAGGTGTTCTTGATCGTATGCCGGCCGTGCGGGAATTCAATGCGCGTGTAGTACCAGCTTTCGTCGGTCTGTTTGTCCTGCTGGAAATACAGGAACTTGAAATTGCAGTTGGCGATTTCCTCAAGGCGGGCGGCTTTGTAAACGGCCTTGCGTTCGGCGTCGACCCCGGTGACACCGTTATCCGCCTGTTGCGTCATCATCGCGTTGTAGATTTCGGCAACGACCGTGAACCAGTAGGTCCGGGTTTCAAACTCAACCGCAAAATTACGGCTTTTGTACCGCTCCCAGACCAGAAGCGCCTTATCCATTGGCGATTTCGCCAGAAGCAAATCACCATGGAACCGGTACCGGGCGATGTCCTTGTCATTCAGGGCATTCGCAAGGTGCGCATCGTTCCAGTCCGTTTTTTTGCGGTCGGTCTGGGGGATCAATGCAGCCTTGTTGATCAGGCTGGTGCTGTTCTTTTCGACATGGCGGACGCATTTGTTGATGTGGCGTCTGCCTGCCGGGTCGTTATCCATCGCCCATATCAGGGTGATGTTTTTGTTCTTCAGCTTGTCGAGTTCGATATCCGGCAGATTGTAGGCCGATAGGATTGCCGCAGCCTTATGGCCATGGACCGCCAAGGTGGCGGCATCAATGCAACCCTCGACAATCCAGAGTTCGTCCCCGTCCTTCAGCTTCTGACCGGGCGGTGTCCACCAGCGGCCCTTATAGGGAACGGTGCCGAAATTGGCGCGACGGTCATCAACCTTTTTCGTGTTGGGGTCCGTGATGCGAACGGTTTCAATCAACCGTTCCATGAATATGCCTTCGCCGCGGCTAATGTCGAATACCACCGTCGCGGTGTCACGATCACCCCATCTGTGGCTGAACTTGCCCTGCCGGTACCAACCCTTTGTTTTTTTCGGATCAAGCCCGCGCACGAAGTCCATATAGCGATCCGCTGTTCGGTTCGGATCCTCGGTCGTGGCCGGATATCGTTCGTTGAACTTGCCGAACGCATCGGGATAAAGGTCTTTGACGTTGGCGGTGTGGCCGCACCGGTTTTCGCGGCCACATTTGATCACCCATGGGCTGGTTGCCTTTACAAAAAGTTCCCGCTGGTTGCAGGAAGGGCAACGGCCCTGCCGCAGCCAATCCTTGACCGGTTTAAATCCATAGTCCGCCGTCAGGCGTGAAACGACTTCGAGCCTGACATCATCCGTCATTTCGCGCATGTCTGGCCCCGTTCCGCCTGTAGGTGTTCAATCATTCGGTTGGCTTTGTGCCGATAAGGTTCCAGCCACGGATAAAGCGCGGTTGTCTTGTCGATGAAGTGGTGCGGCGGCAGGTCAAGCCTGCCAACCGCGATAAAATCAAGGATGTATCCGGCGCAGGATGTTGCGCCCTTGCTGTTGCGTGACAGCGCATGCAGGAAGGATTCCGCTGCACCGAATGCCGCCCATGTAAAGGCCGCGTCGGATGTGATTTTAGGATCGGGCGTCATTGGGCACCCCCGTCCATCGGCCATGCCAAAGGCTGGCGCGGGGTGGTGTCGATCTGGTCATCCAGATCGGCAATGGTGTTTTCAAGCGGGGGAGTGACCATAAGGCATGCCGTGGTGGCCATGCGGGCGATCGAGGCGGCCTGTTCCTTGTGCCCGCCCTCGATCAGAAGCGCGATGCCTTCAAGGCCGTCGTAAAGCTGATTAAGCAGCATCGCTGCCTGTTCAACTGTTTCAAGCTGATCAAAGGAAATGAGTTTGTCGGTCATGTTGAAGCCCTCGTGATAGCGTTTCAAAACACCACCAGAGAGGCTTTCCACGACCACGCTGGCGGCGGGAAGGTAGAAACCTGTCACGAGGCAGGCGCGCGGCTTTCCCCCGAAGGGTGTTGTATCGCCTGAGACCGTTTGCACGGACCCATATTCCCCAGCTTGCACTGGAAAACACGCCTTCCCGCCATAAGCGAGATGCTGTGCCCGGAAACCGGACACAAAAATAGCCGCAACTAACGTGACGGCTAACCGTCGTGACAAGGAGTTTCTACGCTCCCTCGGCAGATTTATCCCGCCGATATGTTGGACCATACGCCTGTTGCGAAATGTCGTCAAGTATAAAGAGTGTGCGTTATGCACATTTCCGCTTGACGCGCCGCACGTGAGTGTGTAGATTACACACATCAACGAGAGGCAAGAGGGGGCGCAGTGCCAAGCAGTCGAGAGATTATCAAGAAGGTAGAGGCCGTCGGATGGGTTCATGACAGGACAAAGGGCGATCACTGGATTTACAAACATCCCGATCACCCGGCACTTCTGACAATTGTTCATCCGCGCAAGGACAACCCACCGGGTTATGTCCGGGCGCTCGAAAAGATTTCTGGTGTGAAGCTGCGTTAAGCAGCTTCCCCAGCGGAGGGAAATAGGGAAATGGATCGCAATTACACTGCTTTTGTCATCAAGGATGATGACAGCTATACCGTTATGTTCCCGGATTTGCCGGGATGTATCACATTCGCTGACACGGTGGATGGCGCATATGCCAATGCGCGTGATCTTCTGCCTGTCTATTTGGAAACCATGCGGGACAACGCGATGGAAATTCCGTTGCCGACACCGTTCGAAACGATTGAACCGGATGCCGACGATGCCGATCTGATCGTTGGTAAAATTCTGGTTCCGGCAAAGATGCCGGGCGTGATGGTGCGCACCAATATCACGCTGGATTCCCATCTTCTTGAAACCATCGACCGGATCACGACCAATCGATCCGCGTTTTTTGCCGAACTGGCCGAACGCGAGATCATGAGGCGCACAACGTCCGCATGATAATGTGGTGATCGAAGTTGAAGTTTTCTGCATTGTGGTTTCTTTCCATCGGGGTGATGGGGACATCGTTGCAGAAAAATCGAGTGATCTACCCCTTCTAACGGGCGAAATTCTGCCTGTAACGGGGGAGCGGGCGATATTATGTGCGCAATTTGATCCCGGCTGCTTTTGCAAGGAGAGGCCCGTGCCCGACAAGGCACGGGCTTTTTCGTGGTGGAAACTGGAATGCATCGTGTCCCCCGATGTTGTGTGATTAGGCCGGGCTGGCGCTTGAAAGCATGGTTGAGCAGGCCAGTTTGATTTCCGGCTTGGGGATCAGGCTTTGCCGCAGTGTTTTGATGGCTGTCATTTCAGCGACGAAAACATGCAGGCAGTTGGGGTTTTTGCAGGCCAGTGTTACCTCCCGATAGAGTTCGGTGACCTGACGGGTTTTCGTGGTGTGGCATCGCGACCCGCAGTGCGGGCATTTCATTGCGTTGTGTCCGGAGGCAGACATGGGTCAATCCTTTCTGATTGTTGCCGGTGCGCCCCCCGGCGCAGATGAACCCGATTGTTTGAGACCCCAGACAAACAGGTTCAGCATCGAAACCAGATGTTCGAATTGCGGGATAAGATGGCTGCGCTCTATCCGGTCGATGTGACCGTCAAGCATCGCTTCGGACAGCGATGCCATACGCAGGGCCAGTTCATATTGCGCGTGATTGCCCGAAACCTGAGTGGAAGCGGAAAATTCCAGCGGGGTGGCATTGCCAAAACCCGCATGGCGCAGAAAATCATTCACGTAATGCGGGCCAAGAACGCGGGCCAGAAACCGCCAGTCGGAAATTGTCGGGCAGGTTACGCCGTTCTTCCAGGATTTGACGGTGCGGGGATGTTTGTTGATTGCCGGTGCCAGATCCTGCAGCAGAATTTTGCGGCTGTTGTCCTGACGCCGGGCATCGCCGACGTATCTGCGCAGGATGGCAGAATGCGTCTCCGCGAAATTTTCCTGTCCGATATCCATGTTGATGGCCACAGCATTTCACCCCCTAATAGTGTAGCAATGAGTTTCCACAATTATTCAAAACGAATAACAAAGGCAAGTGCGTTTTGTTGGTAGGTGATGGAGGCAAGGTAAGGTTATGAGAGAAAAAACAAAGGAAGTGTGCGATTTGCAGGGCGATCCCCAAATAGGCAAAAAATTGCGCGAGGCAAGAGAACGCCTTGGTTTGTCGGCTGATGCAGTAGCCAAAGCATCTGGCTTGTCCAGCGCACAAACCCTGTACGGTTATGAAAAGGATCGCCGTGAACCGGACTTCCATGCGCTGGTGCGGCTATGCAACACGCTTCAGGAAACACCCAACAGTTTGTTTGGTTTTGACGATTTCAAGCGCGATCTGATGGGCGATGTCATGGTTGCGGTTGATGAATTCATGGAAATTCACAAGCGCAAGGTCGATCCCGCTGTCAAGGCGCAGCTGTGCTTTGCGGTCTATGATGCCCTTGAGGCCGAGCCCGACAAACTCAGGGACGACAATGGCAAATTGAACCTGTCTGAATTGATGGGGTTAATGCGCCTAGCCCTTTGAGTAGGGGTGCCCTGTTTACGTATAGGGTGTTGTAAATAAACGATTTACAGCTTGACGCTTCAAAAGAATTTCAGTTTTTTAATTAAACGGGCAGCCGGTGGGCGGGACAACCCACCGACTTCGTGCAAGGGACGTTGCACTACCAGACATATGGCTTTTCCCGTAGCCGTCTAGCCCCGCTCCAGCCGGAGACCGGTGCCCTTAGATATGGTAGTAAAATGCGTCGTGCGAGAGTTTTCGAAACACCGCGTGGTCAAAAGTCTTGGGACCGCGCAATGTGTCTTATCAGTCAGTCCCGGCCCGTCAAGAAAAGTTATCGCGCCCATACGGCATTGTTGTGGGTGGTGATCCTTATTGTGTTTTTGGGGGTCTATTGATTGATCGGCAAATAGAAGATTATTCAAAATGAATAATGGAGCGTCAGGTGACTGTTTTAATTTTCGTCCTATTCCTAACATCGATCACTTTTCTGGTATTGGGCTTGATTAAGCCGAAGCTAGCATGGGCCAATTCACGCAAACGAGTTGCTGTCATTCTGGTGCCGGTGACATTGTTGCTATTCGTTGGCATCGGAATTTCTGCATCATCCGATAACGACGATGCCAGCACCGGCGAAACAGAGCGACCTTCCAAGGAATGGTATCAGGGCGGAACGCTTCATAAATCCACCGTATCAGTTTGGCAGGCATCGGACGATGCGAACCGTCTGGCGACTGCCGCCGATTGGACAACGGCCTTGCTGGGTGACAATCAGGCGCATCAACTCGGACTGGATGGTATCAAGGTTAAAGCTGCAGACATGGTTGTTTGTATAAACGAAAGCACTGCGGACAATGAGGCCTTGCAATCTCAAACGGTTAGCGGGTTTGCTGCAATTTGTGCATTGGCCATGGGATGGAAGACGTCTGCTGCCAACTAAATCTGTTCTTCAGCATCAAACGAGGCGGTAATCCCACTTTCGGTCAATGCGTGCGTTACCTCGCCGGTAACCCATGACGTGCCGCTGATTTCATCCCGCCATCCTGCAAGCCGCAATGGCTGGCCTGCGTGGATGGAGGGATTACCAACCGCCAGATCAAGGCTGATGGTTTTCTGACCGCGTTGCATCCGCGCCCATTCAGCCCTTGCCGCGTGAAAAGCCGCGACCGCCGTTGGATAGTCGCGTTTCAGGGTCTTCCATTGTTCCCCGGTTCCTGCCATGGAAAACTTGGTCGTGTTGGCTTTGTGGTCGCGCCATTTCGCCCGCACTCCGGTATAACTGCCTTCCCGATCTGCGATCTGAAAACGATGGCTGACGGTGTCGTCGCGGTTGATGGTGACAGATGGCATCGAAAGGCCACTGACCGTTTTGGTATGGCCGACCGGCATGAACAGCAATCGCCCTGCCTTGACCGTGGCAATGGCGTCATAGTCAGTGCCCAGACGGGTTAGAAAGTTCGGGTCGCTTTCGTTGGTCTGGTCGATATGATCGATCAGGATCCCGGCAAGCTGTTCCTCGATCGCAGGGATCAGGTTGTGGCGCTTGGCAATCGTGGTCAGGATCTGTCCAATGGTTTTGCCGGAATAGGATTCCTCGCGCTGGACCTTGAAGGCCCCCTGAAAATCGGCGCTGCAGCCGGTAATGGTAATGCGATCAGGCGGACCGGATTCCGATACTTGGTCCACGATGAACGAACCTTTGTCCTGAAGGCTGTTTTCCCAACCCATCATGATCTGCAGGCGTACCCCCCGCCTTGGCAGGTTTAGGGTACCATCCGGGTCCACGAGTTCGATCTCGCATTCATCGGCCTCAACACCGCGTTTATCGACAATGCGCAGCATGGTCAGATATCGCGCCATGCTGACCGTGACATCCGTATCATCGGCAAGGATCTGATAGGCCGGGATCATGACTTGCTATCCATAAGGTTGCCAAGCTGGCCGTTGTCATCATTTCCGTAACGCTTTAGCGAAATGGTGAATTCAATCTTTCGCGCATCCCCATTGGAAATGAAGTGTGACCGGTTGTCTTCGATCCGTTGGATGAACCATTTCCCAAGCACATCACCATTGCCGGCCGTCAGGATCCACGCCTTGCCCGATGCCGCCATTTCACGCAGCTTGTCCAGATGCACCGGGCCGCCCGTTAGTTCCGGCATCAGCTTGCCATTGATGGTCAGATCGTCTTCGCCTTCACCAAGAAACTGATGGGCGGGTGCCTTGCCGAAACGGTTGTTCGATGCCCAGCGGTATTCGGTCGAACGTTTAAGTTCCTCATAGGGCATCGTGCGCAGCTGAAAGACAAACAGTCCAAGGGATAGCAGCATGTTAATTCGTCCTGTCTGCAAGGGCGGAACGGGCGCGGGACTTTTTGCGCCGTTCGATTTCTTCAATCTGGCAAGCAACCTCTTTTGCGACGGCCTGCGGATCCGCCCCGGCTTCGGCTTTGATGATGATCTGATAGGTATCCTGCGACGCCACGACAGGGGCGCTATTCGGTTGCGCGGCCATCGCAGGGCCTGCTGCAACGGCGGCTGCAATGGGGGCTACGGCAGCCATGCGCACGGGTCTTGATGCGGCATTACGGATGGCGGCACCGGTATCACCGGCAGACGGTCCATCATTCTTGACCACCAGTTCCGATTTTTTGCCATCGCCAAACAGGCCGCCTATGGCATCCGACAGCCATTTGACGGGCGACGCCAATGCCTGCAGCTTGCTGGTGATCCAGTCCCACGCAACACTGAACGCGCTGACAATCCCGTCCCAGAGATCAACAAAGAACGCCTTGATCGGATCCCAGTATTGATAAAGCAGATAGGCAGCTGCCGCGATGGCCATGATGATAGCGCCAATCGGGTTGGCCGCCAGTGCCATGCCAATGGCCCGAATGCCGCCAGAGACAATCGGGAACGCGATTTTCCCAACCGTTCCGACCAGCCCGATCCCCTTGCCGACCAGTCCCATGCCACTGCCAAGTATGCCTGCCTTGATCCCCAAGGCGGTAAAGGCGAATTTCGCCATGGCAAACGGGCCAAGCAATCCGGCAACCGTGGTGGCCAGCAATCCACCTGTAAAGACCAGACCAGCCGTTACCGCAGCAACCTTGACCAACCCACCGGCAAGTTTGGGGTTTTCGCGGATCCAGCCCGTAACAGATCGGACAACTTCGGTCGCCGATTGGATCAGGCTGCGCAGCGGGGCATCATTGGTCTGGGTCAGGGAAATATTCATGCCCTCGACCGCAGACCAGAACCCTTTGATATCCCCGGCTGCGTTATCTCCCATCTGGCGGGCGACACGGGTGGTTTCACCCATGGAATTGTTCAGAACATCGATGAACTTTGTAATCTCGCCAGATCCGCCCTGATCAATCAGGGTGGCAAAGGCCGCCCCGGCTTCCTGTCCGGCAATCGCCGTCAGGTGCGCCAGTCGCTGCGCGGATCCAAGTCCCTCGGTTGATTTGGCAAGATCGCCCAGAATATCCACCATGTTCCGGGCATTGCCACTGGCGTCCATTGTTGCAACGCCAAGTTCGGCCAAGGCGTCCTTTGCCTCTTTAGGTGGGCTTGCAAGGCGTGAAAATAGCGCCCGCATCGCCGTACCCGCCTGACTGCCCTGAATGCCGACATTCCCAAGCAAACCGGACATGGCGGCCACATCCTCAACCGATGCCCCGAATTCCTTGGCAATCGGTGCGGTGTATTTCATCGTTTCGCCCAGCATCGACAGATTGACATTCGACCGGGTGAAGGTGGCAGTCAGGATATCGCCCAGCCGGTTCATGTCACCGGCCTGCATTCCGAAACCGGACAGGACATTGGATGCAATGTCCGCTGTTGTCGCCAGATCGGTGGCGCCTGCCTTTGCCAGATCCAACATGCCAGGCATGGTTTGCAAGATCTCGGATGCCTCAAACCCTGCCATTGCAAGGAATTGCATGCCACCAGCGGCTTCAGATGCCGAGAAACTGGTACTTGCCCCCAGATCCTGCGCCTGTTGACGGAGTGTGGCAAAAGCCTCGGATGCCTTGTCGATGCGGGAAATCGCACCTACGGCGGACATTTGTTCGTCGAAGCTGATCCCGGCTGACGCCATGCGTCCGCCAAGCATCAAGGCACCGCCACCCGCCGCCATACCCGCCGCACCACCAAGTGCCATATTGGCCTGCAGCTGCATGGTGTTTTGCATTTTGGAACGCGCATTGGCCAGCGCGTTGGTTTTCTGGCGGGCACGATCAAGGGCCTTTGCCTGCTTGTCGGCGGCCATGCGTGCGGAATCGAGATCGGATTTCAGTTTGCGTTGCGCATCGCCAAGCCTGCGGGTGTCAATGCCCGCGGCTGACAGCTTGTTACGCAGGCCGGTTGTGCTTTGGGCAATCTGCTGTTCGGCATTCTTCAGCCGGTCAACTTCCTTGCGGGCAGCATTGAATTCGGATCGCAGCTTGCGCGTGACCTTGTCTGTTGAAGACATTTGCTGGCCAAGCTGCTGTGCCTTTTCCTGTGCTGCCGCAAGGGCCGTTGAATTCTGACGTGCGGCAACCTTCAGGTCACGAAACGACTGAATGTTTCCTGATACCCGTTCAAGATCCCGGACCTTTCCTGCTGTCTCGCCAAGCTGGCCTTTAAGCTGGCCGCTTGACTGCATCATCCGTCGAAAAGGCGCACTGACCTTGTCGGCGGCCTGCATGAGAATATTAAGCTTCAGATCGGTCATGGGAGTCCTGTCAGGTATCAGGATTTCGTGGCAGCACGTTGGGCATCGGCCTCGATCTGAAGGAATTGGACCGCCAATTCATAGGTTTCGGTCAGTTCTTCCAGCGACATGGCGTTGAAGACCTTCGGCGGAAAGGATCCCGGAAAGGCCTTCATGATGATGCCCCACGCCATCATCAGATCGTCGGGGATGGTTACGTCGAGAAAAAATTTATGCTGATATCCTGCATGATCATCACGGCATCGATTGGATCAAGCTGCTGAACATGGGCTTCTGTAATCGCCGGGCTGGTGATACGGGGCAGCAGGGTGAACAGGACATTGGTGTCCATCTCAGAAAGCTGGATCAGTTTGACACCGCGCAGTTCACCGCTCATCGGGCGGCGGATATTAAGTTTATCCAGTGTGTTGTCCGAACCATATGGCAGCGGCTTGGCCAGAACGCGATCAAAGCTGTCTTTTTTGCTGGCTTCGGTTACGGCGGCAACGTCATTGGTTTTCTTGGTCATGGTGGTCCCTTTCAAGATAAAGCAGTTTGTGCCCCCCGGCGCTGCCTCTTGATCGGGTTGTCAGATCAGGTTGCCATTCCCAACGCTTGGCGCAGGGCAGCAGACAGATCCACGCCATTGACCTTTTCAAGTCCGGTGATCATGTCGATCTCGACCAGGACGTTTCCGTTCAGCGTGTATTTGAAGTAGGTCAGCGGCATTTCGACCTTCATTTTGGCAAGGTCGCCCGCCTTCAATGTGCCGGGGTCGATCTTTTTCCAGCGACCGCGTACGGAAATCTCGATCGCATCGACGTTGCTGTCCGCACTGTCGGCTTTTCCCGCCGCCATCAGACGGACACCGACACCGGACGCATCACGAATGCCAAACTGCTGAAGGACGTTTTTGTCAAATTGGGCCAACGTCATTTCAAGCTTCATGGCCTCGACACCAAGGTCGAGTTCGATCTCGCCCAGCATACCAGCCGCACGATAGGATTCCGTCACGCGTTCCAGCACCGGGGTTACGACTTCCTCGGCAATGCCGACATAGCCGACACCATCAATGAAGGCATTCCAGTTCTTGATAATCATGGGCAGCATTATGCCAGCTCCTTAATTGTTGCTGCGGTTATGGTTCGATCAGGCTGCGGCAACCATTGCCGCAAAATCGACCAGATAGTCGTCGGTGATTTTCTGTTCGAACATCAGGTTTTCCAGCGGCGGCACCGGTGTGTAGTCATAGCTGATCATCAGCTTGCCGGATTTCAGGTTTTCCTTACTGTTCTTGGCCGCGTCGAACCATGCCTCACCGCCGATCAGATAGCCATTGGCCACCAGATCGCGCATCTTGGCATTCACCCCATCAATGATGTCGCGTGCCAGGGTCGGATGCATCGGTTTGTCAATCGCCCAGAAATGGGCTTCGGCCATCGTATCGGCCAGAACCTGTGCTGTGCGGGTATAGTTCTCGAAAGCAAACAGCGGATCCGCGCTACACGTCCGCGACCCCCAGAAACGATAACCCTTGTTGTTGATCAGCGTGGTGACATCGGCAGCGTTCAAAACACCGGCATCGGTCGCCGGGTTCTGCAGATCCCAATACACGTCCTTGCTAATGCCCGACACGCCATTGACGGGCACGTTGGAAAGCGTCTTGTGCCAACCGATATCCTCGTCAATCTGGGCACGCAGACCAAGGGCGCGGGCAACAGCAGAAGCGGTTCGTTCCGTGCTGTTGACGGTGTCCCAATTGACGAAGTCGGGATAGAGCAGCATCAATTCACGCGCACCAAATCCGTCACGGTATGCCGTGGCGTCGGTGATATCCTCGCAATCCCAACAGGACGCATATGCAAACGACCGTGTTAGCTGCGCGATCGAAACCAGTTCTGCCGTCACGTTCGCATTATCAAGTCCCGGCACACCCAGAATGCGCGGCTGGACACCAAGCAACGGCTTTGCCGCTGTCAGGGCCTGCATGCCGGTTTTCTTGCCGTTTACGACACCACCGATCAGGTTGGTCGTTGTTTCCGCCTCGTCCGCGCCTTCAGGCACACGGACAATAACGGTCAGGGGATTCCCATGATCCTTGATGGCATCAAGCGCATAGGGCAGGGTCCCATCCGTACCAGCCGCGCTGATCCCGTCATTGATATCGGTTACCAGTACAGGCCGGTTTGCCGGGAAGAATTCGGCATCCGCCGTTTCCCCGGTACAGACCAGACCGATAACGGCAGTCTCGATCGTGCGGATCGGGCGGGTGCCTTCCGACACCTCGATGACACGCACACCATGATGATAATCGGTTGCCATTCAGGTTACTCCGTTGTGGCTTCAGGAAACGCCGGGAAACCGGCAGTGCAGTCAAAATCGATATGCGCCTGAAGATCATCAGGCAGTGCATCAATCGCGTATTCACGTTCGGTCTGCGCGTCTGTGCAGTCACACAGCATCGCGCTAACAGCAAGGTCCAGATCAATGATCTGCTGTTGCGTCAAAAGCGGGCTTGAATTATCCGCCATGCGCACGATCTGGCCGTTTTCAAGCTGGTTCGCCTTGGCCCGTTCCGTGATGCGATCCAGAAGCGCAAGGCTTCTTTCGTCGGTCTGCACGACATAGGCCGTGCCACCAACGTCAAACGTGATACCGCCAGACATTCGCCGGAATTTGTAATCCTTGACCTTGCTTTCCAGCTTGGCCTTGGCGGCATTCAGGCTGATCGGCTGGGTCGAATATTGCAGTGTGGCGGTCATCGTTTCCGGGGCTTCTGGATCACCATCAATCACGACGGTCGGATTGCCGATCACCGTCTGCCATTCCCGATCTGGGATGACGCCCTGATCGATCACCAGCACGAAGTTCGCCCGCAATTCCTCGACCGTCCATTGCGTGGCGTCGCCGAACTGCTTGCCGGTTACCGCCTTTATCCCTTTGGGGCTTTTGACCGCTTCGGTCAGGTTCCAATTCTGGTCACAAATCGCAAAAAGCGCTGTCATGGTCTGTCTCCTTTTTATCGCGCACGCGCGAATTTGCCGGGGGTTTGCGCCCACGCACAGATGATGTGATCGTTTCCAAGGCCGCTGTAATCGCTACCGATTGCGCGGAACTTCAGGCCGTTGCTGTTCATGTCGAAACCGTCACCCGCAGTCACTGTTTCGGCTTCCGAAGTAGACATAACGTGGGCGGCGCGAACCGGATTTCCTTCGTCGCGGTCAGCGTCGATCACAAGCAATCCCTTTTCCGCCGCCCCCATCAGACGGAACATGCAAAGTCGCGGGCTGAAATCAAAGGGCACAAAAGCGCCGTCAACGGAGTTTTTCCCAACGTATTTTTCAAAGGCCGAAAGGCCCGGAACAGAACGCCAGACCAACAATACGCCATCGCCGGTGGGTGTGTTTGAACCCAGCGTCAAAGTGTTGGCGGTTGACTGGAAACAACCGGTTTCGCTGATCGCGGCGGGATCAGACCCCGCGTTATTGTTCAGCCGGATATAGGCATTGCTGCCTAGAGCCTTGTGGAAAAGGCGGCGATTGCCACCGGCACATGGGAAGTAAAGGGCAAAGTCAATGATCCCACCAGCCTTGTGCGGAACGGTGGTCGGTGTGCCATTGACATGACTGATTGGCACGATATCGAAACCGGCCTTTGGGCTGCGGCGAAAGATGTAATCAATCCGCGTGCCCTGATATGCGGCATTTGCACCGATATCATAGCCGTCGTCGGTGAAGGTGAGGCCATCAGGTTCGACCAGCTCCGCATTGGCCGTATTCGTCTCCCACACTGTGCCGGTAACACTGTCATTGACCCGCCACCCAGTTGCGATGTCCAGCCGATGAGAGATAACAACAGCGCCATTCGTGATTGGGTTAAACGGCAAGTCATTCACGCCGTCGCCAGCGGTGCGAATGCGTGCTGTAACGTAGTCATCCGGGTTCAGGATTTCCGGGCAAGACATCGCGGCGGCTGAATGAGTACCAAAGCCTTTTGGAATTGGTGCATCGAACGCCCTTTGTCCAAAATTCAACCGTAGCTGAACAGCGCCACCGTTGGTGTAGGTATAAAGCTTCAAAATGACGTCTGAGGGAATGCCGGTGGCACTGGCGCCGGTTCCGGCCTCCGGGTCACCTTCAAACCAACCACCATTCACACCAAACCAAACTTCGCCGGTAGAGTATTTGTAGGCTATCCGAATAACATCGCAAGCCGCCGGAACGCCCGAAAGCAAGGTCGCCGAACCGTCAATCTGCTTCGCCCAGCCGTCTATGTTCCCATAAAGACCACGATAACCATAGACAGGGCCGTCACTATTGTCCAAGGCCACCAGAATACCGTAGCTGGTTGCAACCAGTTGGCTGACTTCGCATTCAAAATAGATGTCATGTCGTGGCAACTGCGTGACGCCGACAATCGCATCTTGTGCGACTGCCGTCGGCGTGAGCGTAAGATTGCCATCAGTCAAGCCTGCGTAAGTCGTTTTGGAAAGCGGGTTGAGGGTCGCGAAATTATTGGTCGGTGTGTCTGTAACCTGATTATCGGCCGTCAGACCAAAAGCGGACAAATGATTACCATTCCCCGACACGTCTTTTCCAATGTCCAGCAGGTCTGCGTAATCAAGATGGAAGCCGTTCACACCGTAAACAGCAGCGCCTTCACCCTTGCCACTGAACGCTTTATGCATCCAGTCGCCATAAGCATTGAAATAACCAAACTCGGTTGCAGCCGGTGCAAAACCGTCAAACCAAGCGGTTTCGGAGGCGATCTCATTGCGGTACAGGTTTGCGGAACCGAAGCCACTGTTCACGCCGACAAAGAATGGAATTCCGGCGACGTTGGCCCAAAGATCGACTGAAGCAACAGCAGTCAGAATATCGACAGGCTGACGAATACCATCAATTGTGATCTGAATTCGTTCCGATGCAATCGGGTTGTCCAAGTCCAATACGATATGCCGGTGGGAATGACTGGCGACATCCCGATATTTTGACTTTGTTTTAACCGTTCCCTGCACTGTCAACCCGGTGCCAAGAGACACCTGCAATTCACCTGTAGAAAGACTTACGGCGTTCAGGAAGTTGGAATTCTGACTGGCGGCGCTGGTATAGCCAAAAATCATCCCGCCTTGGCCAATATCGGTTTTCTTTACCCACTCAGAGAAACAGACCAGACGCCGATTGCCGGTCACAGTAGGCGTGCGATGGAAATATTGTGCACCTGCATAAAGACACGCGAAATCAATCGGATCGCCGGGATCACCGCAGCCTATGGCCGGAGGCGGATTGTCAAAGAGAATGGACATGGATCAGACCCCCGCGCGCTGGGTGATATGCACGTCGATCACCGCACCGGAAAATTCCATATGGATCAGGTTGACGGTTTCGGGATCGGTATCGATCTGGCCGTGATTGACGCGGAATTCCGACCCCCATGCGATGCCATGATTACCAACAACATCCATCGTCAGTTCCAGCCGCGCCGATCCACCGGCAGGCTTCATGCGCGGGCCTTGGGGGTCGGCGGGGTTGGTCATGGTCGGCGGGGTGATTGTTACCGGCCCGGTCACGGTTGCTGCCCAGCGGTTTCCGGCGTCTGCATCAAGGACAAGGTTGCCAGCTTCGAATGTCGCAGGGACGGGCGTGGTCCAGAAGCCTACCGTTAGGGTGTCGGTCCGGTTGCGGCGCAGGAAGTCCGGGTGGGCTTGGCTATCGCCGTTGTGTACTTCCAGCATGTCGCCATGTGCATTCGGATCTGCATCATGATCTGCGATGCTGTTGTCCACATACTGGCGGGTAGAAAGAACAATGGCCGGGTCGATCTTAAGTGTCACCAGTTCGGTATTGCTGTGTTCAAGGATCATCCGCAGATACAGATCCTTGCCAACGCCGGATTCCAGAACGGGCTTGAAGGTTTCGGGATATCGGGCAACCGCAATCATGTCGCCGTCTTGGTCAAACAATCCGGCCTCGCGCACATACCATCCGCCCTGATTGGCGGGGATGACGGCTTCGGTCACCAGCCATGACGGGTTTTCAGGATCAATATTGATGGCATTGAGCTGTGCCCGGTAAGTCTCCCCCCGCAATGAAGTTTGGGTATCAATCGGGTTATAGTCGCCTTCCTCGCCGCCATCGCCCACGGCAAAATGGGTCAGAATAACGGACTGTCCAAGCGCCAGCGCGTTGGTCATCTTGGCGACGCCGATTTTGGTGAAGATCGTATAATAATCGCTCATGCCGGGTTTCCTTGGGGATAAACCGTTGCGATCTCGGCACCATAGATGCCGGCCGCCAGAAACGGTCTGGCGGTCTGCACGGCGCGGTCAGTGATCGCATAGGGGTAAATCGTGGTGATCTCGCCCGTGGTCAGCGCAGCGGCGAGAACGGGTGTCCTTGATATCTGCTGCAGGTAAATGCGCAGATCGTTCATGTGACTTCGAACGTTTTTCGTGGCTTCAATCGTGGACAGGATCTGGCTGCGTTCTTTTTCAGACAATCCGCGTGAAATCGTGCCGACTTCGACCCGGAATGTATAAGGGGTCTGTCGGGGGTTTTCTTCGTGCCATTGCACGATCCTGATCAGATCAAGATCCATTGCCTCCAGGGCGCGACGAATGGCACCGCGTGTGCCTTTGCGCTGGTGAACGGCAAAGCTCTGGTCAATAACGCGCCGCTTGATATCCTCGGCCCAATCCGGATCCCATGTATCGACAGAATAAGCCCAAGCCAGCCATGGCAGAAACTTGACCGGACACCGCCACGGATCCCAAAGAGTGTCGATCTGGACATCAAGGCTGTCGATGTGTTCCTCGGTTTTCTCGATCGCACGTTCGATTGGTGTCGCGTTCGGGGGCAAAATGGATGTCATTCCGCCACCTCGACTGAAATACCGGTACTGTTGGGAAACTGGCTATTGGTTGGCACGATATCGGAGAACACTGTTTCGCCATCCGACCGATAGGCAGTGGCTTTGCGCACACCGTCAACACGCGCAGCCTTGTGAACACCATCAATCGTCACTGGCTCGCCCAGACGCCGCTGCTGTGCGAGGAAGGCATTCAAACCGGTTTCCGATGCCGTGCGGATTACATCCTTGTCAGGGCCGCCATAGACTTCCAGAACGACTTTAAGATCATAATTGATAGCCGACGCAGCCTGTACCGTGATCATATCCGTCAAAGGACATACATCGTCATGCGATAAGGCATTGCGGACGGCATCAAGCACCTCTTCGGACGGGATGCCACTTTCGGTGGCGGCCATAACCGTAACAACCACATGGCCGGGTTCTGGGCTTACCACGTCAACGTCAAGCACCAGTGGGTGCGCGGAACGGGCATGGAATTTGTAAGCGCCAATCGGCCCGGCAACGCTCAGGGCCTCGAATGCCAGTAAGATGCGAGTGAGAAACGCAGGGTCGCTTTCCATGACCGGTTCGACCGGGGGCACGGCGGTTGCGTCGCCCGGTTCGATGGTCTGGCGGACAACATGATAACGAGCCCCGATATTTTCCAGATCCTTGCCCTTTGCGTGGGCAAGCATAACTGCGCGCGCGGCATCATTAACGCGCTGGCGCAGAACCACCTCGCGATAGGCGGATTGCTCTAGCAACTTGACGATAGGATCGGATTCCAGATCGGGGTTCCAATCGGGCAGGATTCCGGCTGCCTCAAATGCGGCTTGAGCCTCTGCCTTTCGTTCGGCAAGGATCGTCTCGAAATCCAGTGTTTCAATGATGTCGGGTACAGGAACCGCACCAAGATCAATGGCGTCAAAGCGGCTGGTCATGATTTACCCCCGACCTTAACGGCATAAGCCACAGCTTCGCCGTCATCCTTGATGTGCCCGGAAATCGAAACCTGTGCCTGTCCGTTCGCGGATACAGAAACCGATGCGTTTTTTAGGCTCAGTCGCGGTTCCCATCGCTCGATCGCATCAGCAGTCGCCGCAATCATCTGAAGCGCACCGGTCGCGTTGCCTGGACTGTCAACCAGATCGAAGACATGTGAACCGTATTGGCGGCGCTTGATGCGCGTGCCGACCGGAGTATTCAGGATGTCTTCGACCGATTGGCCGATATGTTCGCGCTTGGTCAGTTTTGCGCCATTCCTGCGGGACATGCCGTGGTTCATGGATCAATCCCCCACCGTGAAACTGTCATCGCCCTGTGCCACGGATGATCCACAAGCGACAGGATCGCCAACCCGGCCAAGCTGCTTGCCCCCGACCGTAAAGCGCGGTGCGCCGGATGACAGAACGGATGAATGCGTTTCGGGAATGGCCGG
This sequence comes from Thalassospira sp. MBR-102, assembly GCF_040549275.1. Taxonomy (NCBI): domain Bacteria; kingdom Pseudomonadati; phylum Pseudomonadota; class Alphaproteobacteria; order Rhodospirillales; family Thalassospiraceae; genus Thalassospira; species Thalassospira sp. MBR-102. The sequence continues at coordinate 74,567 of NZ_JBEPTC010000005.1, read as the reverse complement.
GCAGGTATGGGCCGCCCATGCATGACCTTCACAATGAACCGGAATGCCGCCAACAGTGAATTTTGGTTCACCTTCACTCGATGGACGGGGCGGCCAGCACCCGTGACCGGTGCATGAATGTCCTTTAAGGGTGACAGCTGGCATCAAAGTCCCCCTTCCTGCGCGTGGATGTGATTGGCGTTAAGCCACAAATCACCATCACACTGGATGCCGATGGCACCAGCCGCCGACACTACCAAATCACCGCTACTGTGAAGTTTCAGTCGTTTGCTGCCGGTGTTGTAGGTGACGGTGGTGCCATCGTTCCATTGCACCGTATCAACCGCGCCGTCGGTTGATACGGTGGGCAGGCTGTCAGAATAGAAAACCTGAAGGATCACACCATTGGCCGGATCACCGGAGGGTGATCCCACCATGACCTGAGTGCCAATGCGCAGATGATTGGTTCCGCGAAAGTTTTGCGCAACCATGCCTGGCACCGGAAGCCACCGGCTGGGTGGTCGGTTGTTGATGGATACCTTGACACGTGCATTGGCATGATCGACGGCAACAATTGTGCCGATGGCAATCATGTTCTGGATCATGCGAAGGATTTCGGCGATGTGTTCTGACATGCGCCGATGATGATCACACGTGGTTTATGTGGTCATGGGGCTGCTGGTTGCATGAAAGGCAAACAACCACATTTGTCTAGTTGCCGTTGGCAATGGCGTCGATCAGCTTGCGCCGGATCATCCGAAGATCCTCCGACGAAACGCCAAGTAATGGACGTTCGGGATATTTGATCCGTGGACCGCCCTTTTCAACATAGTCAGACGCGCCGTAATGATGCACCGATGCGATCGAGGCCGTCTTTCCCCGGAAGCCAACCGACGCTGAAGACGGGGTGACATTGATCAACATCCTGCGTGCCTTGCGGAATCCCAGCATCATTTTTTTTGCGCCGCGAATGTTACCTTCCCGGTCAGGTTTTCGCGGTTGCCATTTATTGCCATCGGGATCCGTTTGCCGGGTGATGCGCTGCTGATTGCGTCGGCGCACTTCCCGCGCCACATCTCGCAATAATTTTTTGCGGCCGGCAGGAGACAATGCCCGGATGGCGTGATCGATCCATGCGTCGAATTCCGCGAACCCTTTGATCTCTGTTCGGGCCATTATGACAACCCGGGGAAAATCGTGCTCATGTCGATATCACGCATGTCCGCGTCCGGCTGATGTGCAAGGTTCGTGCCCCCGTCCACTGGTTCGACGGCAACGGTTTCCCGCAATTCGATCTTGATCGACACGTCTGCAGCCTTGGTGCTGATGATATCAACATGGAATTGCAGGGGTTCGCTGGTGTGATCCGGGCAATTTTCGGTGACCCATCGCGTCATGATGAACAACAGGTCCTGCGGCTCACCGGCAAAATCCGTCAGGATCAGATGCGCGACATAGTTGATCTGGAAATTCTGATTATGATGATCATCGCCGGGATAGGAGACGACCGTGCCTTTTTCCGCAAATGTCAGCAGATCCTTGGCTTTAACACCAAGTCCCGAAGCCAGTATGAATTTGCGGGCATCAGTCAGCTTTTTCATGGTCGATATCCTGCAATTCGCGGATGCGCTGGTTCTTGCCATAACAGTCATCATGCGCATCGATCAGATCGACAATCAGGCGGCCAACCTTCTGATCGGTTACGGGCGGTTCGGGCATCGGTGGCCGCTCTTTGCAACGGGTCAAAGCGGCGGGCACGACTGTCCTGACTGTTTCAATCTTTGTGATCGGCTGACTGGACGCGCAGGCCGTCAATAACGGCATGTACAGCAGGGCCGACACAACCATCATGCGGTGCATCGTCAATCCTCGATCGAAGGTTGGCTAACTGGTTTTGAATATCTTTGCGACGATCCTGCTCGGCCCGAATTGTCGCTTCTGTGTTTTTCTGAATGCGTTTGAATTCAGCAATTTCAAGGGCATTTTCCGCGTTGGTCTTCTGAAGGTTTGCAACCTTGGACTGCGCGGTTTCAAGTCGTGCATTAACGGTTTGCAGGCGCATCGCTGTAAAGCCAAGGGCAGCAATCAGGGCGATACCAACCAAGGCACCGACGACTTTCAGAGTACCAAGACCCGGCATGATCAATCCCCCAACAACATCAGTTTCCAGAACCGCCAGATATGGTCGACATAGCTGATTGTTTCGCGACTATGGCGACCCGTTACATCGGGCAGGCAGGTGACAATGCGGGGATACAGATTGGCACCTCCACACAGCGTTTGCGCGGTCAGCAGGTTGCCTAGACCAGCATTATAGCTGGCAAGGGCAAGGCTATGCCGGTCGTATTCCGGGCGGGGTGCAGACCATTGCGACCGAAGCTTTGCCATGTAGTAAGCCGCGGCCTCGATCGACAATTCAGGGGCAAATGCCGATGCGTTTGCGGGCATATTCAGTTGCCCGGAAATCTGCATCCATGTTCCCGGCATAAACTGGCAAAGCCCCATCGCACCAACTGGCGAGACAGCCCTGTCGTTAAACCGGGATTCCTGCCAGCATTGTGCCTTCAACAGACGCCAATCAAGACCGGGCATGTATCGCCCGGACGCACTACGAAAATCGCGGTCGTACTGATCAGGAAAGGATGAGGCCAAACATGATGCAGACACCCAGATACACCCGGCCATGAAAATCAGAAATAGCCTGATCATTTGCTTTCTCCAGCCATTGGCCAAGGTCGAAACCAAGCGCCCGGTTAACCATCCAAAGCGAAACGCGCATGCACAGGAATGCGATAACCGCCAGAAACAGCTTCATTCCAAATGATGCGACGATGACATTTTCCATCAGATTTTCCCTTGTGGATTGAGGTTCGCCGCCTTCTGGGCCAGCCGATAATGCTTGTGTTTGTAAATCCAGTTCAGGAAAAACGTCCCAAGCGCGATAACGATCGAGAAAATCGCAACCAGCTCGTTTGCGGTAAGTCCTGCCAGAAACCCGGCCCCGGTGGCGGCATAGTTGGTCAGCGTTGTTCTATCCATCTTCAGTCCCACAGGTTTACGCCCCGCGACGGGGTGACTTTACGTTCTGGCAATTTCACCTGCAGACCGTGCGGCAGATGCGTTCCGTATTTGGCCAAGCCGGGATTGGCTTCCAAGATGGCCTCGACCATGTCTGTGTCCCCGTAATGCCGGTATGCCAGCAGATCGACTGTGTCTTTTTGCTGGGCGCGGACAACTTCCATCAGATCAGTTCCACATTGGTGCGTGGGCGATCCATCAGGCGCGATAAAGCTTCATTGGAAATCTGCAGCCAGCGGTCGGCGGTTTGTTCAAGCGCATCTGCGCGATCATGCCCCGACTTGCTGCTGTCGTAATCCCGTGTGGTATCGACCAGCACAGACCGAACGCGGGCACACACGGCGGTCAGATACAGGTGGGTCTTTTCGCTTGTTTCGCCGTAAGAAGCCGCTGGCACCGATGCCAGATCCTCAACCGTCTGTGTCGCCCGCCACGCGCCAAGGGATCTATTGATCTCAATCATCGCGTCCCGTGTGGCCGCGACAACGCGGGCATTTGAGAAAACATCACTAAGGCCGGTGCGGTCGCGAACTTCATCAAGTTCAATGTCAGGATAGAACCCGTCATTGTTGATCAGGGCACTTTGCGCATCCGGGTTGTTTGACGGGATAAAGCTGCTCATGTCGTCTTGCCCCAAAAAGAAAGGAGGCGGGCGACGGCGAAAGTCGGGACCATCGGATAAATCCTAGATCCGTTCTCCGCGCCGCCGCCGCGCCGGGGGGACCAGGTTAGTCGGCAGCCGGTGCGTTACCGGCATCCGCAATCTGTTTTTCAAGTTTACCGATCTGGGTCTTGACCCCGGAATTGGGGTTGAACTCCTGTGCGATCTTCAGGTGCGAAAGTGCGGCAGCCGGGTCGGTATCGGCAAGCAGCTTGCCCGCTGCCTTATGGGCCTTTGCGCGGACCTCATCGGGCATGTCGTGATCTTTGGTCAACTCGATCGCTTCCAGAACAAAGGGCAGCTGATCCACAGACGGATCGTTGTCCGCAATCACATCAAGGATCGTTGTTGGAATGTCGCTTTTGAAGTTTTCCGGCATGGACATACCATGATCGAGCGCATAGGCCGCGACTTCCAGCGCACCGACATAATCACCGGCATCCAGACGCCACAACATCACAGTGACCAGAATATCATCCTGGGCATTGGAACCGGATGCCATGACGCCTTCGACATAGGCGGCATATTCCGGCAGCAGCGTGGCCTTGACGCTGGCTTTTTCAAGTTTGCTTTTGATCGCCTTCAGGATGGTCTTGTGACCGGCCATCATGGCTTTCATTTTCGCAGCAATGCCAACATCTGCGGGAATGGCAGCCGCATCTTTTGATGCGGCTGCCTGCTTGGTCGCAAGGGTCTTTTCAAAATGCGTACGTGCAGGGGATTTCATTATGCCCAGCCCCCTTCACCATCCGGCAGAAGGATGCCGTCAAGGAACGCGCAAGCGCCGAAATCTTCGACAACATAGGCCTCGTTGACCGAGTTGAAGTCTTCGATGCGGTCACGCTTCGGGTTGTCCATGATTTGGCGGCGTCGGCTTCCTTCCTGCCAGTAAATCGACAGGTTCGACCGTTTCGTAATAAGAACGCCACGGGTCGGGAAGAACGGAACGCCAAGCCCCGGAAGATTGCCAAGCGTCCTGTTGGCCATCAGGGTGCGCAATGCATTCTTTTCGGTCGGAGCGTCATTGTCATTGATCAGGCCAAGATACTTGTCCGACAGAAGTGTGCGACCAGTGATTGCGACCAAAGCGCTGTCATCGCGATGCCACGGATCAATCAGCTCATTGACCGCGTCAAACACAGCGGCATCCATGTTTTTGTAATCGCCACCTGCGCCAACCTTGATCCCGCTCAGAACGCGTTCTGACGCATCGTTGCGAATATGTTGCAGCCATCCGATGTTCACGTCCTGCAGAAGCGGATTGTTTTCGATATCGGTTTCAGTTGCAGCTGAAGTACCGTTGAAACCGATCATCAGACGGTCACGGGCAATTTGCTGGATCACCTTGTTGCGAAGGCGGGTCTGGAAGTCCTTGAACTTGGCCCAGATATCAAGCTGCCGGTAGGTGATGTAGGTGTCGAAATCGGTCTTTTTGGCCGTGTAGGTCTGGCCGGTCATGTCACCGACAGGACGCGGCGCACGGTCTTTGGTTGTGGTGTCGGTACGGCTGGCAATCGGATTGTCGATGCCGAGACCGACTTTCTCAGCACTCAATTCCTCAACAGGAAGGATGTTGATGTCACCAAGGAAATCCGCACTCTCCTGAATGCGTTCTTCCATTGTCTGTTCAATGGTCGGATCAACATTGAACTTGACGGTGGCATCATCAATGCCGTTCAGCTGCGCGATATGCGCGGCATAGGCATTAAACTGGGTACGGGTGGTGTTTTTCATCAGATTTCCGATCTATTGGCAGAAGAAAGAGGCCGACTGCAGATCAGCAGTCGGTCATGTTTTCGGACGCGGATCCGGTGCTTTTCTGGCGGGCCGGGTTGGCGGGTTCTTTCGACAGCTTTGCCGTCAGATCGGCAACGGTTTGGGTAAGCTTGGTCATTTCCGCCTGAAGCTCGGTGACCGTATTGGTACCGGCTTTGCCTTCAAGATCACGGGACAGCGTGGTGACCTGTTCGGCAATGGCGAGGGTTGACTGTTCAACCTGGCTGAATTTGGCGTCGTCGGACTTTTCCTTGCCAGACAGGATCTGTTTGACTTTGGCGAACAGGTCAGAGCCCTTTGGCTTCGGTTCGTCTTCGGCTTCGAAAACATCCGCTTCAACGCATTCCGACTTCAGGTTGTCGGGCAGGGCACCTTTGTTCTGGGTGGCGAACTTGATGATTTCGGTGCCAAGTGATGCCGGGTTGTCGGTGATCGCAAGGCCTTGGCAATAGGCCTCACCCGTTCCGGCAAAGTTCGGGTTCAACTCGATTGACCAGTAAACTTTCTGGCGGGCTTTGTTTAGTTTGATCAGATCATCAGTCGGGTCAATCTGGGCAAGCAGTACACGGTTGCCGTTGCCGTCGTCTTCAGCCTTAAGCGCCAGAACATCCCCATATGCCGGGAACTCACCCTGCGGGCGCAGGCTCATAAGGTGTTCGCAGTTGATCCGGGCACCGTATATGGCCGGGTCATAATTGGCGGCCATCTGGTTGATTTGTTCGGGGGTGATTTCACGGCCATCAATGGTTTTGCCGGAAGTCGCTACGCGGAAGAATTTGGTTTTCATCGCTTCAGCTTCTGTTGGGTCAGGGGATCGGCGCTATTTCCGCCAATGCTGCTGACAAGCGGGTGAAAACATCAAATGCCCGGTGGTTGTTCGGGCATCAAACAACCATCCCGCAAATGCTGTTATGCAAGGCGTCTGTAACCTGCAGGCATGACAGACACCGACGCAAGCAAGCGCCTTGAGGCGCGAAACCTCTATCATCAGGCCTACACCGTTGCCGATATCTCCAAGCGGCTTGACGTGCCCTATGGCACGGTCGACGCATGGAAGCGGCGCGACAAATGGGATGACACCCCGCTTGTCGTGAAGATGGAAAGCTCGATTGATGTGCGGCTTTTGCGTCTGATCGCCAAGGAAGACAAATCCGAAACCGACCTGCGGGAAATGGATCAGCTCGGTATCCTTCTGGAACGCGCTGCGCGGATCCAGAAATACGACAAAACCGGCAAGGAAGCCGACCTTAACCCCAAGATTGAAAACCGTAACGAGGCCAAAAAGCAAAAGGCCAAGGGCAAGCAAAAGAATTACCTGACAGAAGATCAGGTGCAGATGCTGGTCGATGCCTTTGAACAGGGGCTTTACGGATATCAGATCAATTGGGGCGCAGCCAAAAAATACCGCGAACGCAATATCCTGAAATCCCGTCAGATCGGCGCGACGTGGTATTTCGCCCGCGAGGCCCTGATTGATGCGATCACCACCGGTGATAATCAGATTTTCCTTTCTGCCTCAAAGGCGCAGGCGCACGTTTTCAAGCTGTATATTCTTGAATTCGTCCGCGAGATCACGGGCGTTGAACTCAAGGGCGATCCGATCACGCTATGGAACGGGGCAACGCTTTACTTCCTAGGCACCAACAGCAAAACAGCCCAGTCCTATCATGGGCATGTGTACCTTGATGAATACGCGTGGATCAGCAAATTCCTTGAATTCCGCAAGGTCGCGTCGGCCATGGCCACGCACAAGAAATGGCGCAAAACATATTTCTCGACCCCGTCGACCATCAATCACGATGCGCACGCCTTCTGGTCTGGGGAATCCTACAACAAGGGCAGGGCCAAAGCCGACCGCGCCGACTTCGATGTTTCGCATGATGCCTTGAAAAACGGGTCTGTCGGGCCGGACGGGCAGTGGCGTCAGATTGTCACGATCATCGATGCTGAGGAATCCGGTTGCGACCTGTTTGATATCGAACAGTTGAAACGCGAATACAACGATCAGGACTTTACGAACCTGTTCATGTGCGGCTGGGTCGATGACACCGCCAGTTACTTCCTGTTCGATGAATTGCGCAAATGCATGTGCGATGCATGGGAAGAATGGGAAGGCGACTTTGCGCCCTTTGCCGACCGACCGCTTGGCAGCCTGCCGGTCTGGATCGGTTATGATCCGTCCGAAACCGGCGATCACGCATCCATCACCGTCATCGCCCCGCCCCAGACCAGCAACGGCAAATACCGCGTTGTCGAAAAGATCAATGCCACCGGATCGGATTGGGCGGCACAGGCCGAAGTCATTCGGCGACTGACATTGCGCTACAATGTTCAGCATATCGGCATCGATGCGACCCAGATCGGCAGCGGTGTGTTCCAGCTTGTCCAGGCGTTCTTCCCGGCTGCGGTTGCCATAAAATATTCGGCAGAAGTGAAAACCCGCCTTGTCCTGAAGGCAAAGCACCTGATCAGCAAGGGCATGCTGCAATTCGACTATGGCTGGATCGATGTCTGCATGGCCTTCATGTCGATCCGTAAAACCAGCACCGCATCGGGCGGCCAGATGACCTTTGCCGCATCGCGATCCAAAGAAACCGGCCATGCCGATGTGGCCTGGTCGATCATGCATGCGATTGATCGCATCGACTTCCTTGATTTTAACGAAACAGGCGTTGCCGTTGGCGCAGACAGCCAGCGCAAATCCATTCTGGAGATTTTCTGATATGGCGCAGTCAAAAAAGCGCACCACGAAACCGGCACCCAAGGCAGAGGCATTCACGTTTGGCGACCCGGAGCCGGTGCTTGATAAGCGCAATGTCGCCAGCTACTTCCATTCCGCCTATAACGGATCCTTCTATGAACCACCGATCAGCTTTGACGGGCTGGCCAAGTCTCTGCCGTCCAATCCGCACCATGAAAGCGCGATCCGCTTCAAGGTCAATCAGCTGGCAACGCACTATATCCCGTCCCGGTTTTTAACCCGGCAGGAATTCACCCGCCTTACGACCGATTTTCTTGTTTTTGGCAATCTGTTTGCCGAGCAGCGCCGGTCGCGTCTGGGCAATTTGATCGGGTTGACAACCGCGCTTGCCCGCTGGACGCGGGTGAAAAAGGATAACCGGTTCAGCATGCTGATTGATGGCAGGGAACATGAATTTGAAGAAGGCGCGATAGCCCATCTTCAGGAACCGGACATCAATCAGGAAATCTATGGTTTGCCTACCTATACGGCGGCTTTGCAATCGGCTTGGCTGAACGAGGCCGCGACCCTGTTTCGCCGCAAGTATTATCAGAACGGCAGTCATGCCGGGTTCATCCTGTATGTGAATGATGCCGCCGCCAACTCCGAAGACGTCGATGCCATGCGCGAGGCACTTAAAAACGCCAAGGGACCGGGCAATTTCCGCAACCTGTTCTATTACGCGCCGAACGGCAAAAAGGAAGGCATTCAGGTCATCCCGCTGTCCGAAGTCGCCGCCAAGGACGAATTTTCATCCATGAAAAATGTCACCCGCGACGATATCCTTGCCGCGCACCGCGTCCCGCCGCAATTGCTTGGCATCGTGCCGGTCAATGCCGGTGGCTTCGGTAGCATTCAGGACGCCGCCGAAGTCTTCCACAACAACGAAATCCGGCCAATCATGGCAGCCCTTGAGGGACTGAATGACATGGTTGGTGAAAAGGTGATTTCGTTTAAGGACTATATGGGGAAGATCAAAGAGGCTTAGTTTCCAAATAGCGAACTGGCAAAACCGACCAAAAATATGATCAAAAAGAAGTATCCGATCATCCTCCACATTTCCCACCGTTTTTTCGGAGGTAAAATACCCATCGGTTTAGGCGTTCGTGGTTTTCCTTTTGGTGAATTTGAGTGTGAAAATGTATGGCTTAAACCGGATCCGGGAATCCCGACCGTTGTTCGAGTACCTCTTTTACTGAAGTTGGTTGTGAAACCTTTTCCGCCAATGCTGAGGGATGATTGTTTACTTCCAACATTTACTCTAATGCCCGGAGCTATCTTGAATGATTTCCGAAATCGCATCTGCTTTGCCTCCCCAAAATTGATCCGCGATCTTCTACCGGTAAGAGTAACACAACTTTTACGGGGACATATTGGGTTTTGTATTTCGTTTCAGCCACTCCGAAACTTGATCATAAGTAACTAGAACGACATCAACAGGGGGGGCGCCGCATTTGCTGCAGCGCAGCCTTTTTCGTATCTCGCGGGGGGAATTCTGGCCCAGATGCCGCTTGCAGATATCCTGCCAAAGCATGACGGCATTTCGCCGTCCGCAAGCGCAGCGGCATCCAAGTGCCGCATACTCCTTCTGTGACCAGATCCTGAAGATGGGTAAGTCGAAAAGCTGATTTTCCATTGGGCCAACCTTTGGCCCTGTCCCGATCATAGAAATCTGAGAACGTAAAGAGAACGTCAAGCCTATAAAAAATTAATTTTGAAAAGTGAGTTCTTTCAATTCAGTACCGCCCATTCAATAAATTTTTTTGCATTAAGTCGTTGTATATCCACAATATATTGTGGATTTCGGCGTATGAAAGCGCTTGACAGATTTCAGGGATCGGGCGAGGGTTCCAGTCATAAACGACGAAGGCACCCCATGTGGGGTGCCTTGCGAAACCTCAGACCGGGGTCAAGGTTGGATAGTCCTCTTTGCAAAGTGACTATCGCCCTTTGAACGTTGCTTGTCAACATTCAGCCCCTCCTTCAGTCGTAGGAAAAAGTCTGTCTGCGGTAAGGAGAAGTTATAATGTTCAAGCATTTAACTGATCTTGTCGTGGCACTGACGGGGCTTTTAGAGACCCTGATTGCTTTGATAGACAAAATCTAAAGAAAAAGGCCCGCGTTTGATGGAAAACGCGGGCCTTCTCGGTGCATCAGGGAGGCATTCCAGTCGAAGGCCCCCAGCTTTGCGCCTGGCATGAAATTGGTCAATCAGGTTGTGGTTGGATAGCCATTGGTGATGATGACTTCGCCAGTCTCCTTCGGCTTTGATCCGTTCAGGCTGTATCGGGTTTTCACCGCCTCGATCGAGAACGCGCCAAAGGTTTCCCGGACTCCGGCTGTGTCATTCAATGACAGGATAAAGCGGCCCTTGATGGTTGACAGGATCCCGGCCAGCCTTTCGAAATCCGCCCGCGTGAAGACTTCCTTGCCATAATAGTCTTCCGATCCCCAATAGGGCGGATCAAGGTAAAACAGGGTATCGGGCTTGTCATAGCGGGCGATGAAATCGGCATAGGGCAGGCATTCAATCACCACCCCGGCCAACCGCTCATGAAGATCATCAAGCATCGGTACCAGCCGTGTCAGATCAAACCGCGATGGTTTGTCTGTATTCACACCAAAACTGCGGCCCCGGACTTTCCCGCCAAAGGCGGTGCGTTGCAAATAAAGAAACCGGGCGGCGCGTTGAATGTCGGTCAGGGTGTCGGGGGCGACTTCCTGAAGGCGCTCAAACTCAGCACGGCTTGCCAGCTGGAATTTCAGGTAATCCACGAAATAGCTGTAATGCTCCTGAAGCACTCGAAACAGGCCATACACATCCCGCGATATATCGTTGATCACTTCATGGCGTGGAGCGGATCTGCGGCGCAGGAATATTCCGCCCATGCCAACGAACGGTTCGGCATAGATTTTATGCGGGGTGGCTTCGATGCGTTCGATCACTGTTTTGGCCAGAAGGCGTTTGCCGCCGACATACGGGGCAACCGGGGCGATGGGTTGGACGGGACGCGGGGATGCAATCAAATCGGATCGGGCAGTCATACGGATAACCTCATGCGAAAAAGAAAAGGCCGGGATAACCCGGCCAGTTCAAGTTACACATGAGGCATATACTATTTAAGGTAGTGTTGGTTGCAGGTCATGCTATCCAACTTCCCGCCTGATCAGAATGGGGGGGGCAGGGGGTAAAACAGCCAAAAAATCGCAGTCTCCCCCCGCCACGCCTTCGCTCTTTATGTGTCGAAAATTCTGCAATGCAGAATGTGCGTTGAAGCCAATGGCGGACAGGAGTTTGCAGGGATTTTAAAACAGAAAAAGTTCTGCATTTCTCGGCACAGTTTTGCATCAACTGTCTGACAGGGGGATCTGGTGTGTTGCACTGCTCAGGTCCATTTCTGGTTTTCGCGTCGGAAAAAGGTAACAGGCGTTACAGCCTATAAGATCATGACTTAAGTATCTGATTTTATGTGTGAAATGGCGTTACCCTGAAAAGTAACACGTGGTAACAATCCAAGTGGAAAAAGGTTACATTATTGATATAAAACGGTTTTCTTTATTCATTTTGCAACTCTATGGAAAGGTAACATCGTTACCTTTTGCAACTCTATTGCAACCTTTTCTTGTGTGCTGATTTTCTTATACTTTATAGATAGTTAGATAGATAACTTATATAGTTGTTACTCTTGTTACCTTTTTCCGATGGCCTCAGATTTTGACAGACCATAACAAGCGAAAGACTTGTACTGTCGCTGTTCCGTCAAAGTTAAACAGCGGAGTGTGATGATGTTGATTGAGTTACAAGCGGAGGCCTTCCTCAACGCATATCATGTGATTAAAAAGCATGAGAAGGAACAGCTTCGTAAGAGACAAAATCGCGCCGTTTCCTGGAATAAGGAAAATCCTCATTTGCCTCCATTATCACAGATATCCGGAGCGAATGAGATGCCGACAGGTGTGGTTGATTTCGTTTGTCTGGCGTTTTCGGTCGAGCTGTATTTAAAGGCGTTGCATGAAGTTTTTGGCCAGACGGTCGGTGGTCACGAGATTGAAAAGCTATTCGATAAGCTGCCTTGGGAAGTTCGAGATCAAGTTTTTACTACGCATATGCAGGGTCAGTACGGTGCTAACTGGACGGATTATCGTAACCAGTTAAAGCTGATCAATGACGGTTTTGTTGAGTTTAGATACTTCCACGAAAAAGGTGCGCTTAACTATCATCAAGGCTTTGCTCTTGGTCTAATCGATGCAATTAAGAAAACAATGGCTGTTTTCCGTTCAAAAGCCGATTAACCCCCTTGTTATCGTGGGGCATCATATGACTAACATATTGATATAATTCAGGTTTGTTTGGTCTTGCCGTGGGGCAGATGATTGTTGATTTGTTTCGCAAAATCGGAGTTCTGCCATTCCCTCCGGGCCTACCACTTTCCTATACTCCTTCAGCCTTCCAGTAGCAGTCGTGTCGAGATTCTGCTCGGGTTCAATTGTTTTTTTGGGGGGAGGTCTATCTCCTAATTTGTGTGTGACGGACGCCGTAATGATTGCGAAAAATGGCGGTCAATATTGTTACATGCGAGGTCATTTACTTTAGCTTTGCTGGTTATCCCGGAAAGCACATTGTAATTGACAACGTAGCCATTAAAGCAAGAGGTTGCTGCCGTACCCGCGAGTGCGTTTGGCCTTGGTGGAAGAAGGGGGCTGTCCGACCACTCTGCTCTAGGGGGGGGGGGGGGGGCTGAGCCCTGGCCTGTAGCGGTTAATGCGAACACTACAGGATCCCATGTTCGATCTGATCTATGCCGTTCTGATATTTGGCGCCGTTGCCATTTGCTGGCTCATGGTACGCGGCTGCACGCACCTAGGAGCTTTCAGTAGTAATGTTAGGCACTAAGTTTTCTGATGCGTCCATGAACCTTGACATCTGGAAAAATATATCCGAGCCCGCGTGCTGATCGCAGAGGTAAAGGTGCTTTGGTTTTGTAGAATTTCTTGCGCAATCTAGAAATCAGAACATCCAAGGTCCTATCATTTCCAACGTTCTTGTAGTTGTTCATGCAATTTAACAGGTAGTCTCTCGACAACGGTTCACCCGCTTTGGAGCTTAATTCTGCAACAATCGTATATTCTGCCGCGGAAAGATTTACCTTCTCGTTTTCCGGTGAGGTGAGTGTCCATTCGTCAGCATCAAATATCCAGGAGTTTTCTGTCTCAAGGGGGTGACTTCTCACTCTTTCGCTTAGTTTTCGGGCTATGACTTCAAGTTCCTTGAAGTCGATGGGTTTTTCCAAATAATAGTCAGCCCCAAGAGAGAGCCCCAGCACGCGGTCAGCTGGGCCCTTCCGTGCAGAAACGAGAATGACCCCCAAGTCAGGGTTTTCGCATAATTCACGCAAGGCAGAGAGGCCGCTTTCGCCCGGTAGATTGATATCAAGTACGATAACGTCAGCTGCAAAATTTTGCCTAATGGTACGAAGTTCCTGAATTGTCGATGCTTCCCGAACTGTAAATCCATTCCTCTCAAGATATAGTTTCACTGGGTACCGGAAATCGTCATCATCATCAACAATTATTGATGTAATTTTAGACATTTGTTCTTTAATCTCCTAAGGAAAGTAAGGTTACTATGATAGAGGTATGGTAAACTTGAAAGTGCATCCATCTGTTTTTTTATTGTTGTATGCAATTATTGTTCCTCCAATGGACCATACGCATGATTTTGCTATGTGAAGTCCAATTCCATTTCCTTTTTTATGTTTTGTGGATTTTGATCTGTAGTATTTCTCAAATATTTTTTCTTCATGTCCGGGTTCTATTCCTGGTCCGTCGTCAGTGATGTATATCTCTGCCTTCCTTTTTGATTTCATTCTATGTTCGACATTTGATTGAGTTTCACATCTGATTTCTACTTTACCTTGTGGGCCAGAATATTTTCTTGCGTTCTCTATTACGCTTGAGAGGGCAATGAGAAGTGTGTTCCTATCGCCAGAAAACCGAGCGCTCATCGGAGGGGGGCTTAATTCACATCTGTATTCTGTTGCCAGCTCACCAAGCAGGTCGCGTAGCGAGAATGTCTCTGTGGTGTTGCTTGAGCTTGAAAGTCTTGCAAACCCATCAGTTAACCAGCTTTCTGAAAGCTGAGCGAGGCGGTTCGTCGTTCGTTTGATTCTGTTTATTTCAGTGTATAGCTCTTCATCGTAGTGCTTGCCGCTATACTCGATAAGCTGGCACGCGGCGCTGATTGATGCCAATGGGCCGCAGAATTCATGGGATAGCATCGCAGTCGTATTTTGTTGTTCGATTAGGGCCTTCTCGAGCTTTTCCCGGGTCTCACTTAGTTCATGGAGACGCAATTTTATCACCTTATGAATATAGAAAGCGGTGATCAGGGGGATTGACGCCAGGATCGAAAAGGCGGCGATTGGTATTAATTCGTTGATGATTAGTGATGGATAGGGGGCGGCGGGCGTGCCGATTGTGTTGAGCCGTCGCCAGAATTCATCTTGCAGAGCCGCGCTGTTCAGCATGCTATCTGTGCTTAGGATTAATATTGCGATGCAAGGGCTGCCAATAAACAGTCGGGCAGGAAGGTCGGACCTCTCAAATCGCTCATCAGGTCCAAGAATGCGGTAAAGACAAATTATAGAGCAAATAATAAGCGCAATATGACCAGTGTAATAAGTTGGGTCATGATAGCGGATTGTGGATATGTATAGTAGTCCAGATAGAGCTGAGTTTGTAATTATTAGTCCTGCGCATATCACTTGATGGTAAATGAATATGCATGAGTTAATTGAAATGGATATTGTTATTATAATTGCATAAATCTTGTATAATTCATTGTTTGCTGTGCCTGTCATTGCAGTCAAAATAAACGAAGAATATACGACGTATTTTATCTGAGTTCTATTGTAGTGATTGCTCCATATGTCTAATATCCCGTTTTTATTAGCATATAGCGTTATTGTTACATATGAGTGAAATATGAATAAAGATATCAGTATTATATTTTCTTTTAAGACCATTATCTTGTCTCCAAGCTTCATTATTTTTGTTTTTTGGGTCTGTTGGGTGTGGAACATTTCGAAATTTATCAATTAATGTCTAAAAGGGAACATAAAAATTCTGTTATCCGCATGGTGTAAGTATTTTTTTGTATTTTTATTTGCTACTTATAGTTGAGTATTTATTATTGTTTCTAATTGTGAATTTTTATTTCATGTTGTTTGCATTCTTTTCTTATTGTTTCATATTATTTCTTTTATTTTACTATTGTGACAATGACATTTGCTTGATGAAGTGATTTTATTTCTCCAAATGGTTGGCGTTTTATTTATCGCCTGACCTTTGGAGGGGGTAATGATTTTTTTTAAAGCGTCTCGGTTTACGAGGCGGTGCATGTGGGCTTCGGTTCTTGCCTGCGTGTTTCTGATGGCGCAGGAAGTGAGCGCCAAAGCTCAGCAAGTTCATAGTTTTACAGTTGAAAAGCTGATCGCCGAGGCATTGCGTGTTAGCCCGGAGATTCGCAGTAGCCTTATGCTGAAAGAAGCAGCAGAGGCCGATGTATGGGGCAAGTTTAAAGGGTTCTTTCCTGCACCCGGTGTAGAGGCAGAAGGTGGTGGGGATGACAGCTATGCAACATTTTACATCCGTCAGCCAATATGGTCGGCCGGTCGTATTTCTAATCAATTCGAGCTGGCAAAAGAGCAGTCATACGTAACGACCCTGAAAGAAAAATCCATTCAATTGCAGCTGTCTCTTCAGGTGATTAATGATGTAGAGACTGCGTTGATAGCTGACAAAAGCATCAATATTTATCGTGATGGCATCGCCCAGCTTGGCGTGTTGCTAAGCATGATGGAGCGTCGCGTCGGAACGGGTTTGTCGTCCGAGATTGAGATCGAGGTTGTGAAAACCCGTCTCAGCTCAATGAAAACCAATGTGGCTACTCTTACCGCGACGGAAGAGTCTGCATTGGATCGACTTACTTTGATCACGGGCCTGCCCGTTGAGGCAGGTTATATTGTTCTACCCACAAAGAAGGACCTGCCACCACGGGTCGTAGATCTGGATGCAGAAACCGTCTCGGCAGCGTTGAGCTTTAGTCCCGACATTAAATCCAGCAATTCCGCGTATCGCGTTGCCCTGTTGCAAGCCGATATTTCGAAAACCAGTCTGTACCCGACAATTTATGCCCAAGCTCAGTACTCTGTAACTGATCTTAAGGGAAATGGGGACGCTGAATTTTTTGTTGGTCTTGATTATCCGCTAAGTGGTGGCGTTGGCGAACTTGAAGGTGTGATCGCTGCTCAAGCGCGAGCGGAATCCGCAACATTCGATGTCGCATCTGCAGAGCGAGATCTGCGGGCGCAGGTTCTTTCAGAGCTGCACTCCTATCGAGCGTTACGTGATTTCCTGGAAAACGCGGATATCGGAATCGTTTCAACCTCGCAGGTGCTGGAGTCTTACAGAAGGCAATTTCTTGTCGGTGAAAAGTCTTGGCTGGAAGTGCTTAACGCTGTTCGGGAAAAGGTTGAGCTGGAGATTACGAGGGCAAATGCGTCGATAAGGGTTGCCACCAACCATCTTCGACTGAAAGCAAGAGTTGGAGGTCTTGGCAATGGTTAACATTTCCTCTGTCAAGCAGATGTCGCCACAAGAAAAGGCACTTTTTTCCAGCAGTTTTTTGTGGGTTGGTCAACGCCTTCCGGGGCTTGTGAGAGCAAATCAAAAGCTGTCTCGCCGGAAAATTTCCGAAATTTTGGCAATTGAGGGATCTGCAGCGCCGGAAAAAGAGGTGCTGTCTGGACCGATCAAGCTTTTTCAGGGCCTCGGATATGTTGCGCCTTCCTGGACGGCAGTGGCACGGGAAAACCAGGTACCATTGCTCGCAATGGTACCTGAGCACGGCTATTGGATCGTTTATGATCGAGATAACCGCGGTGGCTGGCTTGTTGAGGGGCCTCAGGGACGAGAAGTTGTGGATGAGTGGCCGGAAGGTACTAAATTTCTGCCAGCTGCTTCCCGTATTGTAGAGCATGCCCCGCTTTCGGCGAGTGACGATATCGATCAGGCCGTCTCTTCTGAGCGTTCTTGGATCTATTTCTTCATCCTGTCTTCAGTTGTTGCCAGTTTGCTTATGCTCGCAACATCTCTGTTTAGTATGCAAGTCTATGACAGGGTTATGGCTACTGGCGGAATTCCGACACTGGTTGTTTTAATGACGGGCGTGACAGGTGCCATAATTGTCGAATTTTTGCTTAAAACGGCACGTGCGTCACTTGTGCACCATATGACCAAAAGCGTCGATGTGACCTGTGCAAGGCACGTTTTTGCGAGATTGCTAAAGGTGCGTCTTGATGCATTTCCGCAATCTGTCGGGACTCTTGCCGCGCAAGTCCGTGGTTTTGAGACAATTCGAAGTTATCGCACAGCAAAGACGACCTATTTTCTTTCTGATGCACCGATTGCCATAATTTTTCTGGCAGTAATCTTCCTCTTGGCGGGACCAGTTCTTGCTGCAATTCCTTTGATAGCCTGCATCGTAGCCATTCTGTGTGGTTTATCATTCCGAAAGGCGATCGAAAGTCACACTCAGAAAGAAAACCTTGTCGGAAACAAGCGCCAGGGACAGTTGGTTGAGGTTATCCGTAACATTGAGGTGGTGAAATCAACGGGATCAGCATGGTATTTTGCACATAAATGGCACTCGCTTTCTGAGCAAACAGTAGCAGAAACACTTGAAACAAAGAGTCTAAGTGAGGTCTCGACCTTTATCGCGGGCGCCATTCAGCAAATCAGTTATGTTTTACTTGTCTCTGCAGGGGCATATCTTGCGGTCTCAGGTAGCGGTATTACGACTGGTGCAATCATTGCCTGCAGCATTTTGTCGGGACGTATACTAACCCCGATAAACATGATTCCGGGGCTTTTGGTCCAGTCCGCGCACGCAAAAGCATCGCTAAAAAATCTGGATGCGCTTTACCAGCTACCCATCGAAAACCAATCTGTTACCCATCCGCTCGTTCCAGAGGTCATCAAGCCGGAATTCAAGTTTGACCGGGTAGAGTTCTCCTATGCAGGACAGCCTGCTTATTTGTCCTTCGACAAGCTGAATATCGGTGAAGGGCAGAAAGTAGGAATTGTCGGGGCAGTCGGTTGCGGCAAAAGCACCCTTCTGAAATTGCTCTCTGGTGAATGTGCGCCGTCACATGGGCATCTACTGGTGGGCGGGGTCAATATTCAGCACATAGACCCCAGTCGCCGGGTTGAACTGATCTCTTACCTGCCGCAGCAAACCCGTCTTTTCGGGGGGACCTTGCGCGAGAACCTTACCCTTGGCCTGCCACATATAGATGATCAGAAATTGGTCGAGGTGGCCGAAAAAACGGGCCTCATGCAGATGATTTCCGGGCGTCATGAAGGCCTGGATCTGCCAATTCACGAAGGCGGAAGCGGACTGTCCGGTGGTCAGGCTCAGTTGGTGGCCGTGACGCGCTCTATCCTATCTGATGCTCAGGTTTGGTTGCTGGATGAACCGACAGCATCAATGGATGAAATGTTTGAAGCCAAATGTATAGCGGCATTCTCTGAGCGCTTGGGAGAGAGCGATACACTCGTTCTCGTGACGCATAAACCTGCTTTGTTGTCGTTGATCAATCGACTGATCGTATTGGGACCTGACGGGCAAATTGTCCTTGATGGTCCCAGGAATGACATCCTTGCAAAACTGAAACCACCACGGCGTGAGACAACCACTTTCAGGAACAAGAAGACAGGAGCCACAGCAGTGGCAGTCGAGCCTGAGGTTGCAAGTGCTGAATTGGCCAATTGAATTGAGGGGGAAAAGCATGCCGTATCATCATCTATCGTCATCGGTGTCTCGCGTCAGAAGAGGTCCGTTTGGTTCGATGGCAATCATTGTCATTATTGTCGTTGGAACCGGAGCTTTCGTGGGTTGGGCCTCCGCTACCAAGCTTGACGAGTTGGCCCGCGCACAAGGACAGGTCATCGCAGAACAGCGCACCCAGGTGGTGCAAAGTATCGATGGAGGGGTCCTTCGTTCTTTGCTCGTAACCGAGGGAGAGATTGTCAATAAAGGGCAGCTTATTGCGACCTTCGACAAAACTCGTGCGGAAGCTGCATACGATGACAGTCAAAACAAGGTGGCGGCTGTGCAGGCGCGCCTTGCGAGGCTTCAAGCTGAAGTCTACGGGCACCCGGAAGTGAATTTCCCCCAGAACCTCTCTGCTTGGCCACAGTTTATCGAAAACCAGCGAAGCCTTTTTGAGAAGCGCAAGCGCGCCGTTGAGGAATCAATTCTGGCGCTCAAAAAACTTCGGTCACTCGCGACGCAGGAATTGGCGATGACCAAACCCCTGCTTAAACATGGTGATGTCGGTCAGGCTCAGGTTGTTCGTCTTGAGAAGCAAGTGGCTGAACTAACCGGGCGAATCATCAACCAGCAAAATGAGTATTTCCAAGAGGCACAGACCGAAATGGCGAAGGCCGACGAGGAACTCGCAGCCCAGCTAGAGTTGATGAGGGAGCGTAAGGTTATTCTCGATAACACTGATATTTATGCACCTCAAGACGGGATCGTTCGGGATATTGGCATTACGACGCTTGGTGCGACTTTGAAGCCGGGCGATCCGATCCTTGAAATTTTACCGACCGATAACCGGCTGATTTTTGAGGCAAAATTCGCACCAAGCGACATTGCGCCTTTGGAACTTGGACTGCCCGCCCAAGTGAAACTGGATGCCTACGATTATTCAATCTACGGAAAGGTTGATGGGACTGTGGCGTATATTAGCCCGGATGCCCTGACCCAAAAGGACGCTAGCCGTGGCGAGGTCAAGTACTACCGAGTTTATATCGAGCTAGGTCGGAGCGGGCAGATTTCTCCTCGTGACAAGCAAGCCAATGATTCAGAAATCAAAATCAACCCAGGCATGACAGGGATTGCCGAAGTGCGGACGCGCGACAAGACCCTTCTGAGTTACTTGACCAAGCCAGTATTCAAAACCCTGGATGTCGCCTTCACCGAGCGGTGAATGCCGTAAGGCGATCACCCCAGATGGAATGAGAAATTAGGAGTTAAACAGTATGAGCAAGAACCCAAACACCAAGACGACCCGCGAGGCTGTTCAATCAGCAGAAGTCGCTGCGGTAAGCAATGTATCCGCTGCACAGAGCGCAGAGCAACTGGCTGAGCTAAGGCTGCTGGAGCTAAAGAAGCGGCAGCAAGAGGAACTCGAAAACCGTACTACCAAACAACGTGAAGCAGAGGTAAGCGGCGATCTTGCAAGTGATGAAGGGCGCGATGGTGCGGAGGAAGAACAACTCCTCTCTGAGGAGGAGCTTCCTCTGGATATAGCTTCAAACTCGGAAGGCGTGGAATTTGATGCTGTGCCGGGCCCGGTTGAGGAAGTTGCGTGGCTCGACAACACTTGGCTTTCGAGCGCAAGTGAAGCTGATGTCCATTCCGCGGTTGAGCTTGCAAACGCTTCAACTGTTTCCTCTTCTGCTTCTGGTGTATCTGTTGTGAGTGAGACTGCGCAGTACACCCCGTCAGTCTTTGGCGGATGGGGACTTCCACTTGGCGTGATCGGTGTTGTCGGTGCGGGTATCGGCGCGGCGGTTGGTCTGGGTGGCGGTGGGGGTTCCTCAGCTGCGGCTGCGGGCGGTAGTGCTCTGAAGGTGCTGACAGGAACCGCAATTGACGGCTACCTGCAAAATGCAACCGTATTTCTCGACGCGAATGGTAATGGTCAACTTGATAACGGAGAAGCATCCACCACAACCGATGCAAATGGCAAATATTCCCTGTCAACCAATGACACGGGGAACATTGTGGTTGTCGGAGGGACAAATACAGATACCGGTTTGGCGAACAACTTTACCATTGTCGTAGATAGTAGCGCGTCAGTGATCTCGCCTGTTAACGCGGTCGCTACGGCACTTGTTTCACTTCGTAGCGGGGATGCTGATGGTACGAATGATATTACCTTTGCCGAGGCGTTGGAAATCGTAGGTGATTTCTTCCTGTTGCCCGATGAGGTTGATCTCGCTTCTTACGACTATATGTCAACCGCGGTTACCGAATCAGCGACCTATGCGGTTAACGTTGTACTGGCTCTCATGGAGAGCTACGCAAATGACAAGGGTGAAGATTTCGCTGAAAGTGTTGCTATTGCGATTGACGCAATTCTGTCGGGGACAGCACCTTCAACAACTGAGGATGCAATCAACGAATTGCTTTCCGAGCTGTCAGGGCAGACCGCGCAGTCGGGATCAAGCCATGTTCTTTCCGATACAACAGAGCTTCCGTCATCAACTGGAACGCAAACTCTGAGTGACGTTGTCAGTTCGATCGCTTCCAAGGCAGCTGGTGAAGACAAAGCAGCTATTTCTCAGCAGTTGAAGGAAAATGGTTGGACGGCAAAAGCCGAGGATGCAAACGCAGATGGTGTTACCAATGCATCAGACAATGCCGATGGTCTCGTAATTTCCGGCACAGGTGTGGCGGGTGCCACTGTTACCCTGACGACACCTGATAATGTCGCACAAACATCCGTCACCGTTGATGCTAACGGTAGATGGTCTGTCACTTTGACGGGTGTCGGAAGTGACGGCGTCATTGAAGGCATCAACACCGTCTCTGTTACACAGGTAGCTGAGGTTGATGATGATAGCACTGTTACCTCGTCAGTTGACTTCAGTTTTACTGTCGATACGGAAGTTGGCAGAGCAATCAGTTTCGATGATTCCTCCACGATTAATGCCAATGGAGTGGACAATTACGAAATCACGCTGACTGGCAGCGAAACAGTCACGATGACGGTTGAGGTCCGCGATGCAAATGGAAATATTGTTCAGCAGAATAATGACGCGGGTGAAGCAACTTACACGACGTCTGGCATATTGAGCGGTCAGAATGCTGTCCTGCCTTCCTCTCTTTTGTCAAATCTGGATGACGGGTCCTACACCCTTTGGGTCAGCATCACGGATGCGGCCGGAAACACGGTATCAAGCAGCCAGAACATTGTTCTTGATACCAATGTGACCGGGATTACAGTCGACAGTTACGACACTCTGCTCTCACAAGAAGAGGCCGCGTCGGCCTTTGCCATTTCCGGCAGTGTCAATACCAGTGAAATTGCGGTCGGGGAAACCATTACCGTTACCTTTACCGGGACTTCCGGAGGAGCCGCCCAAAACCTGACGGCAACTGCAACCGTGCAATCAGATGGTACCTGGTCGACCACACGTAATCTGGGCAGCTTTGATGACGGGACCATTTCGATCTCGGTGTCGGCAACAGACGTAAATGGCAACACCGGTGGTCCAGCCGGATATACTGTGACCGTGGATCGAACTGTTTCCGACCCAACTGTTTCTACTGATCTGTCCGGGGTCATTGAAAGCAGCGACCTGACAAGTGGCGTTTTGGCCTTGGCCGGAACCCTGTCAGATGAAGACATTGTGTCGGTCACCGTTACCCTGGTCGGAAGTGCGCCAAACAGCTCCTCGACCGAGGTTTATACCAACACAATCACGGCAACGGTTAATGGAACGGACTGGTCTGTAAATATCGACACCAATAGTCTTACCTATTATCTGTCGTCAGATGATTCTGTCGCTAACATTGATGCCCTTGGCGATGGTCAGGTCTCGCTGCTTATCCTTGTGACGGATGCTGCGGGCAACCAGACCGCCTATGGTCCAGACTTCGATATCGAGCTTACCAACACTGCGCCGACAGTCAGTGCCGATATTGCCGACCTGAATGTGCAAACCAGCGCGGCGGCTGGTACGGAACTCTATGATCTGGTTTCCAATAACGCGTTTTCGGATGCAGACACCAGCGGCACCAGCAACGCAACGCTGACTTACAGTCTGCAAATGGCTGACGGGTCCACGGTGCCATCATGGCTGACGATAACCTCCGATGGTAAATTGGCGGTTGCAACCGGTCAGACAGCACCTTCGACAGACACCAGTTCCTCATTGGTTGTTCGCGTTGTTGCGACTGACGGTGCGGGGGCCAGCGTCTATCAGGATGTGAATGTCAACGTTGTCTCAAGCTGGGTCCCGACATCGGTTGAGTTTTATGATACGAGCGAGGTTGCCGTAACAACGCTTACTGAAAACACAAGCTACTATGTCGTGATCACTGCGCCGTCAGGGGTTGACGGTTTGGATAACGTGGGCACTTCGGCGACAGCAACATTCGACATCAACGGACAAGAATACACAGCGACAATAGTCACAGACTATTCAGGTGAGCTTGGATCATCGGACTCTACCGTGTTCGTCCTTACCCTTCCCACCGGCGTTGCCGAGGGGGGGAATGTCACACTTGTCAGCATTGATTATGGCGCCGCGAACCCGACCCTTGATGGTGCACCAGTCGCCGAAACGATCAATATGGATGTCGATGACGTCATCATTGATTACAGCACGCCTGTGTTCGAGGAAGACACGTACAGTTTCTCGATTTCAGAAGGCGGCTCGGGCTTGCTTGGCACCGTGGCGGCCACGGATGCGAACGGCATTACCTATAGTCTCCTTGAGGGGGTCATAGTGGATAACAACGGCTATCCGTTGTTCGAAATTGATCAAGACGGCAACATTTCTGTCAAGGACGGCGCCTCAATCGACTATGAAAGTGTCGATGGCACCTATAATCTTGTCGTTACCGCAACAGATGCTGCCGGGTTAATCTCTTATCGGGAGGTCACCGTCAATGTCACCGATGTCAACGAAGCACCGACTGTGGCGTATGATTTTGATGATGCCGCAGTTCAGGTGTCGGCAAGTGCCGGCGCTGAAATCTTCGATGTTGACGGTTATTTCGAAGACCCCGATTCCAGTACCACGGCCAATGGCACACTCACCTACACGTTGACAGCAGTCGACGGTTCGGCTGCACCATCCTGGTTGACCATTTCGTCTGACGGGGTCATTTCGGTTGCGACCGGCCAGACAGCCCCTTCCACGGTTACCAGTACCAGTGATCCTATTGTTGTGCGTGTTGTCGCCACGGATGGCGCGGGAGTAAGTGTCACCCAGGACCTTGAAATTGACGTGGTTGCAGGATGGACCCCTACATCCATTTATTTGCCCTACGGAGAAACTGTCGTATCCGAGGGCGATACGCTACAGATCGGTGTGGCATACGACAATTCAATGTCGGTAACCCTTGCTGGTGATAGCTCCGGTTATCCAACGGCAACCTTCAATATCAATGGGCAAACGGTGACCGGTACTTGGGTTGCATTTGGTACAGGAGCGATGACCTTTTCCGTCACGGTACCAACCAATGCGACAGGAACCGAAATTTCACTTGTCTCACTCGATCCCAATGAATCGACCATGACCCTTAACGGCATGACGATTGATACCGGGTTTGATGCGGTTTCCTTGAGCGGGCTGACCGTTGACGATGGCGATCCGACCTTCGATCAAACAACATATAGTGTTGATGAAAATTCGACGGGTGTGGTTGCGACACTTCAGGTTTCTGACTACGCATCTGTTACGTACTCAATTGGAACTATTGAAGGCTGGTCGGGCGTGGCGACCACCTTGGACTCTGACTTGTTCACGGTCAACGATCAGGGACAAATCAGCCTGAAAGATGGTGCTTCAATTGATTATGAGACCTATAACGCTTACTTCATTTCGGTCACTGCAACCGATGCATACGGAAACAGTACCGAACAGAGTATCGACCTCACTATTAATGACGTCAATGAAGCGCCAATTGCATCTGATATCTCGGATCTTTCGGCATATTCGAACCAGGCGTTCTCAACCAGTATCGCATCCTACTTCACCGATGTGGATGATGGTGATAGCCTGACCTTTAGCGCCAGCGGCCTTCCGGATGGTCTTTCCATTGCCTCGAATGGCACAATTTCGGGAACGCCAAGTGCGGCGGGAACCTCGACTGTCACGATCACGGCGACCGATAGTGGTGGTTTGACCGTCACGCAAGATGTCGATATTTCGATATCGGCAGGACTGTCCCTTAGCACAGCGGTGCAGGGTGTGACCAATCTTGATGTGCGTTCAGACCTTGTGGTGAGCGGTAGCGAGAATGTTGCATTCACCGATCAGGCGGGAACCTACACCATCACCCTGACGGACGGCACGGCATCGGGTTATCGAGGCGAAACCCAGAACAACACCCAGATATTCACGATCACGGTGGATGGCAGCGGTGATATTTCCTCTGTCAGTGTGTCGGGTGACAATGGCAGCACCTCGACATCGGTTGACCTTGCCGATGTTCTGAGTATTGACGGTGATAAACTGACCCTCAACCCGGCCTATGATCTGGATCTGTCGTCGAACTATACCCTGACGATTTCCGACGGATTGCTGGTTGGGGCGGATAGTGGAACGTCCTCGGCACTTAGTGCGACCTTCAGTACGGTTACGCCAAAGTCTGGAACCACAGATGCATCGCAAGCGGCAGCCTCGCAGATTATGACATCTGCCGGAGGGCTTGAAGACAGCAGCGATTGGCTCGACATCAGCAATCTTGGAGATGCAACACTTACACTTGGGCAGAGTGTCTCTTCAGACGCATCGGTTGGGTCGATCGTCTATGTTCTGCAGGATGCCAGTTCGGATGCGGGGACCGAAAGCAGTGACGGTATTGTCGTGAATGGTTCAGGCAATATTGCTCTTACTTCTTTCGGAACAGATGATCTGTTGTATTTCGACAATATTTTTAACGGAACTACCAACGATCTTTCGCAATCAACCTTTGCCGGGGGTGTCGGGAATATGGACGGCACGACATTGGGTAATGCTCTTGGATGGGAAGGTTCGGCGACAGGAACTCCCCCGTCTCAAAAAGTGGCGATTGTCTTGGAAGACGGGCCGGTCTCTTCCCCGTTCCTGGCCGATATCGTCAACGAACTTGGTTTTGATAACGGTATGGTTATCAGCGCCTGACGTCACCGAAAGCTGGGGGCGAGTGCGCTCTCCCCCAGCTTCTTCATAAAAGAGTGATCCGGTCAAAATGAGTAAGATTTTATATTATGTTGCGGCCTCGTCCACGGGCGCTGATTTTATCGATTTGGGACAGAAAATCGATGGCTACGGCAATAATAGCCAAGAGTATGTGATTACAGGAAGTAACGCCGTAAACACACTCACTGTGGCTGCGTCCGGGACGACGAATGCAGAAAACCTTTATGGTGGTGAAGATGTCATCATCTTTTCTGGTGCGTGGGCTGATTATGAGAAGAGCTATATCAGCAGCAAACTGGTCCTGACACGTACCGTTGATGGGGACGTGGAAACTGTTTCCGTTGGTAACGGGTTATTTGGTACGACCCGGGATTTGCTTGTTTTTTCCGACGGCGCTGTGCGCACGGACTATGTACGTATTGCCGTCAGCAATGCCGCCGGTTCCGGTTCTGCAGCAACTACCGAAGATCTCGGCGCAAACTGGGATGCGAGCACGAATTCGACATCAGTTACGCCAACGGATACCGGTAGTTCGGTTTTAGCATATGTGCAGGGTTCAGAGGGTGGATATTTTGCGCCGTCAACACCGGGCATGAATCTGGTGCTTTCAGGTAGTCTTTATGCTGACAGCATTTACGTTACCGCTGGCTCTACAGTTGACGCATCGGGGTTGGGTGGCGGCGAGGATGTTATCTACCTGACCGGTGCATGGGATGATTATGAGAAAAGCTATGTCAGCAGCAAGTTTGTTCTGACACGCACCATTGACGGGCAAGTAGAAACAGTCACTGTCGGGAATGGGTTGTTTGGCACGACCCGAGACTTGCTCGTCTTTGCTGATGGTGCTGTGCGTACGGATTATGCTCGTATTGCCGTCAGCAATGCAGCTGGTTCGGGTTCTGCCGCATCTATCGAAGATCTTGGCGCAAACTGGGATCCCGAAACAGTAACCCCAGGTCTGGAATCAGACACCACAGCCCCGACGCTGACAATTTCCGTTGATACAACTGATCCCCTTCAGGAAGGGGATGTTGTGACCTTTACCTTTTCCGAAATCGTCAAGGATTTCGACATATCCGACATCACGGTGACCAACGGATATCTCGAAGGCCTTGTCGCGGATGCAAGCGGAACTGTTTATACCGCGACATTCCGGCAGGAGGCATCCCAGTCCGGGGCAGTGACCATATCGGTGGCCAGTGCCGCCTATCAGGACGTGGCGGGAAATGACGGGGCATCGGCCCTTCTGGACGGCACGGTTAGCGGCATTCCCGCGTTGATTGAATATTCCGACCTTGTTGATGGAAACAGTTTGAACCTTTCGGGGGCACCGCCAGAAGGAACGGCAGCGGCTGTATTGAAAGTTCTGTCTGCTGATGGGGCCACCGAAATGACCGTTATTGACGCCACATATAATAATGAAACCGGCCTTTGGAATGTTGCGGCATCGGCAGCGGTGCTGGCGGGGGTGGGCGATGGCAATTACATTTTTCAATGGGAATTTCTGGATGGCGGTAATGCTGTCATCCAAACCGTTTCAGACGCAACCACGCTGGAATTGCAAAACAGTGCGCCAGAATTTACCGGCGTCAATGTTGGTACCATCCTGATCGCTCAATCGGCGGCCGAGGGAACAGTTTTATTGGATTTCTCTGGCGAGGATGGATCGACATTGCTGTTTTCCGACAGTGACGCCGAAGGCAGTATCAATGCGATATTTACCTATAGTGCGCATCTGGCGGGTGGTGCTGATCTTCCAGACTGGATTGAGCTGACGTCAAACGGAACATTGGTTATTGCCGATGGCATGACGGCACCCGCTGATGCCGGGATCTACGAAATCGAGATCACGGCAACAAGTGCGGGTATCGACGGTGATCCGGCCGGTGCACAAAGTTCATCAACGATAATAACAGTTTCCGTCGGCGAACCCGGCATGATCGACAGCATCCTGAATGGTGTGACCAATCTGGATGTTCGGTCCGACATCGTTTTGAACTTTACCGAAGCCGCCGAGCTGGGAACCGGCACCATCACGCTGGTCAATAGCGATACAAACGACACCATCGAAATCGATGTTTCATCGGGCAATGTCACTTTGGCCGAGGATGGCATGAGCGTGCGTATTTCCCTGCCCGACGGCGATATGGATCTGGGCAGCAGTTACAATATCCTGATTGAAGAAGGGGTTTTCATTACCGCAGATGACGCCACGGCCTTTGGCGCGGTCGTATCGGATGAAATTTCGTTTTCAACGGTCACACCCGATGCGGCGGGCGCCATTGCGACGACAGTCGCCGGGGCATCAAACACTGTTCAGGCAGGCGCAACCTGGTTTGACGGTACGGCAGGGGATTTAGGGCAAGGTACCCTTGGCCTTGAAGCAGACCTTGCGGGCATCAGTGCCATGATCGTGATCGGTCATGACACGGATGCCGGTTCTGACATTGTCCTGCAAGAGCCAAGTTATGGTGCCTACGCGAATTTCGGTGCCGACGACAGCTTCTATATCGATGTGGAATACGGCGCCGCCAACAATATCCTGACCACCGATACGGTTACCTTTGTCAACGGTGAAAACGGCTATTCGTCGGGCATGACATTTAGCGGTGATAACGGGGCGGCCGAAGTTCTGTTCAGCCTTGAAGGCGACGCGAATACAGCCGTTACCGGTTTCAGTACTTCGGAGGCCGGCGATACCTCCTTCGAAAGTCTTCTTGGCAGTGGCGCAGAGCCGGTTCTATCCGGTTAATCAAAGAGGAGGCCAGCATCATTTTCAAAGTCAGAGCGACGGCAGATGTACCTTTAAGAGGCACCTTAACGACCGTCCTGAACGCAAGACGACACAGAGAAAAAAAGACCTGAAGTTTGGTTCGAGTACGAGCAGAAAAAATCAGCCTAGCATCATTCAACCCGCCGTTTGGCGAGTACACAAGCAAACAAAACCGTTTCACGGAGATGAGAAATGTCGATTAGAAAACTTTACCTGGGAACAAACACGGATGCTTCATCCCAGGGCAGCTACCTTGATCTTGGGCTTTCAACCATGGGCGTTTCCCTTTCGGGGACGACCTTTAAGGTAACCGCCTCAAGCGGTGCAGATACGATTTTCCTGCGCCCTTCTGGCTACAGCTTTGATTTCACCGGTGGGGATTCTGCGGATAAAATCTATCTGACCGGCAGCTATTCAGATTATGATATCACCACAGAGACAGAAAGCGGTGTCACATGGCTTGAGCTTACTAAGCTTACCGCCGGCAGTGGCGATACCAGCGAAACCATTCGTATCGTTTCAACCTCTGCCACCAAGCTTGTTTTTGCAGACGGTTTTAATACTGTCGCAACCATAACGTCTTCGGTATCTGGTGGGGGAAGCTCGGTATCTCTTGATACATCAGATACATCCCAGCAACCTCAGAGCCTTTCGGCCGGGGCCAGTGCTGCTACTGTGACAGATGCCGCAGCAAGTAATGATTCCCAGACATACATCACCGGCGGTAATACGGCAACGATCACCGCGATCGGCAACGGTCAGGTCGACTATGTCTATGTCGGTCAGGGAGGTAACGTTGACGCCACGCTGCTTGGCCTGGGCGAAGACGTTATTTATCTGGAAGGCACCTGGGGCGATTATGACAAGGCTGTCAATGGCACGCAACTGACACTTACCCGGACTGTCACTGATGCCTATTCCGGTCAGGAAATTACAGAATCAGTCATTGTTTCGGCCGGGCTTGGTTCCGCCAATGATCGTCTGATTTTCCGCGATGGCACGGTAAGTTCCCTTGCTGCGCGTACCGCAGTGATAAGCGACGCAGAGGTTACAACCTCTGAGCTTGGTGCGGCTTGGTCTGATGATGAAACATCCCAGAGCTCGGTTTCCGATGCGGCAAGCGGTCTTTCGCTTGTAGATGATTCCGGCGCGTCCTCGTTGGATAACGTTTCCAGCGATGGCACCGTCACCGTCAATGGGTTGGTCGATGGTTTCCGCTGGCAGTATTCTTCGGATGGCGGGGCAACATGGAAGAATGGCGGGGATGACGGCACGTTTACCCTGGCCGATACGGAAGCAGATGCGGACGGAACAACATATGCCGTCGGTGACGTGCAAGTGCGTCAGATTAACCCGTTCGGTGTTGTCAGCGAAACCGTTTCAAATACTGTGGAGATTACGGTTGATCAGCAAAGTGACGGTAAAGTCGCAAGCAGTATCGTCGAAGGAAAGATGACCTCCGTGGACGGGGCCTTGGCGATTTCAGATCCAAATTTTGGACTCAGTGCTACTTTCGAAAATGGTGAATCTAACGGAGAACCAGTTCTTTCTTATTCTTATTGGATCAATCTCACAGATTCTGTGACAAATATTGATATCCCGCCTGCTTATCTTGTTCAGGAAGATGGTAGTACTGTTTCTGCTCAAGTTTTGTTGCGAGATACTGGTGAAGGCTCAACAAAGTTTGGTGTCTATGCTTCTCTTAATACGAGCTGGGTGGAGGGACCTAGTTTTGATTTCAATGAATGGGTTTTGATTACGGTTAGCATTGCAGATGACGCCGATGGAAATGCTACAAAGGTTGTTTTTTCTGCAAATGGTGAAGTAGTCAAGTCATTTCCAACCGCGTTACCTATCGTCGGTTTCACAACAGTTTCTGTAGGGACAGATCTTTCTAATCCCAATCTGACCTTTACTGGAACGGGTGATGAGCTGTTGTTTGATACGCTGACCGTCTACAATAAGAGCTTGACGAGTGACGATATTTCAGCGCTGATCTCGTGGGGAAAAGATGCTTCTCTAGTTGAGTCCGACCTTGTCGTCGCCAAATATGATTTTTCCGAGGGTAGCCTGCTAGAAGATAGCAAGGGTGGCGATGATCTGACGATTGTTGTCAGCAACACGAACGCTGTCACGGATACAACCGGGGCGGAATATACCTTTGAAGGAACAGCGGCTGCAGGCGCAACCGTAACGGTCAGTTGGGTCGAGGGTGAAGAGGAAGTCAGCTTCACAGGAAAGGTTGGTCCGGATGGAACATATTCTGTTCCGGTGACATTTTCTTCTTCTGGTGAAATTACGGTCTCGATCACGCAAACAGATGTTGCAGGCAACACAAGCGATCCGCTGAAATTATCCGTAACGGTTGATCTTAACCTGATTGGTTCCCCCCGTTTGGCAGCAGCCAGCAACTCTGGCAGTGCAGAGGATAATATTACCAGTGATCAGACACCTGAAATTACGGTGAAATTGCCTGCAAACTACGATGCCGATACTCAAACTGTTTCCCTGTATCTGGTGGCCAAAGGGGAAGAAGTAAGTGATCAATCCAAATTGAGCTCCGGCGATATCACCATTAGTGATGGGGTTCTGACATATAGCGGAACTTATGAATGGCCGGGTTCTGCTGCCGGTACGGCTTATGACATCGTCGCTGTTGTTACTTCTAATAGTGATAGCTCGGTTCTATCGGAATCCAGAACCACGATAACGATCGATACCGCAGCGGCAACACCCCAGATCGCGACGAACAGCCTGCCGACAGAGATTGTTGCATCAACCTTTGATGCGTCCGGCAATTATGTCATCCGGGGCACAGCAGAAGCTGGCGCGACCGGTATCAAACTGTCTATTGATGGGACAGACGAGTTCGATGGTGTCGTTCAGGCAGATGGCTCGTGGACTGTAACAATTACGAAAGACGTTATTGACACGATCGGAGATGGTATTGCCTCGTTTGTCGTTACGGTTACTGACGTTGCGGGCAATACGGCAAGCACAGAGGCGATCGATACGATCATCGAGATGACGAACGAAGCTGTCACTGTGAATGCTGACGTAACTTTGGAAAGTTTAAGCATATCGTCCGGAAATGTTGCATCCAAGGTTACCGTACTTGACTTGACCGATGTGGACGGCGATGGCGGCGGGGTTTCTTTCTTTGTTGACAGCGATACTGTCGGGTCCTCCAATGCCACTCTGACCTATTCAGCTACTCTTGAGGATGGCAGTGCCCTCCCATCTTGGCTTACTGTTACCGAAACAGGGAAGGTTCAACTGGTGGCCGGCAGCACCGTGCCCTCTGATTCTGTTACGATCACAATAACAGCGACAGATGGTGCTGGGGCGACAGCCTCTACTGATATTACCCTCAGTCCAGATGATTCAATTGGTATTACGTCTTCAATCAATGAGATCAGCAATGTCGATGTGCGTTCCTCGTTGGTGATTACCCTTGGGGATGCTGCAGCTGTTGGGGTTGAAGGGGGCACGATCACCATCCGAAATCTTGCCAATGATGATAGCGCAAGTGGATACAATGGTGAAAATTCAACCCAGGCCGATATTGTCATCTCCACTTCGGGGCTGACGGCCGATGCGAATGGAAACATCATACTCAGCTTTGATGAAGATCTGGATTTGGCCAACAATTACACGATCATCATATCCGATGGCGCATTTGTGAATGAGGAAACTGGGGGGGCATCTGCTGCGGTCTCTTCTGGTCAGATCACTTTCAGTACCGTTTCACCGTCAGTAACAGGCAGCACCTCTATTGAGGTGGATGCGGATGGAGACATTGTCGACAGTGCGGTTTGGTATGATGCGACTGCTGGCGACAACTCGAGCTTTGTCCAAGGTTTGAGTTCTGTTGAAGCAGTGGTCGTGATTGGTCGGGATGGGGATACATCTTTGAATACGGAGCTTGATACGAGCGGTCCGGCTACTTACAATTTGACCGGCTTTGGCTCTGATGATGCTATCTATATCGACCGGGCTTCAAGCTCGACAGATAACGTATACAGTATCGATACGGTATCTATCAGCAATAATGGCTCGGCTCCTACGTCTCTTGCCTTTGCGGGGGATGACGGTCAGGTTGTTGTCAACCTGACTTTCAGTGATCCCAATTCGGGCGACGTGGTCGATACCTTCCTTGAAACAGAAGGCGGTACAAACAGTTTCGAGGACATTTTCGGAGCTGGAGCAACCCCGGTAATAAGCGGTTAAACCTGATTGCGTGTGACTGGTTGGCGATAAAACGCTTGCTTCTTGCACGCTTTCTGAATGCCTGAGTGACGCCCCCCTCCTTTTCCGTTCACTCGGGCATTCGGCAGCATTCATGCTCCCGCATCCCTCTACCCCAGAGCATGAATGTTAACCGAGTTCCCGGGCGTTGCTATTAGTCCTCTGCCCGGGAACATCCCTAAAATGTTGTTCGTGGAATTAGTCAGATGAATGCTGATCGTGATTATTCACCCTCTAAGCGTCGGGAGACGCTATCGGCAATTGTTCCTGCGAGCAGGATGCGACATTCTATACTTTTGTTCGGAGACAGTAGACGATTCCCAGAAAAATTTCTTGCGGATCTGGAATATATGGGATTTTCCATACGTTCTGCTGTGGGGTTAAGTATTGCCCAAATGCAGGCGTTGCCAAACATTCGGTTCATCGCTTTTCATGTGAATGAGACTGTTTGGGAGCAGTTGGAAATTTTTACTCGCACCTTTGGCCAATCCCAAGACTGGAAAAATAAACAGAAAATTTGTCTGGTGCTGCGATCTGGTGATCAGGAACTTGATCACCTGGTTGAAATGTATCTGCAAGGTTTGTCTATGAGTGTGAAGGGTATTGATGGTCCCGACCACGCTGCTGAGAGCATCTGGTTAGCGTTGAATATTGCAAATGATGCCTTGATTGGGGACGTGTCTTTTTCAGAAGGGTTTTATCCTCGATCTCTTGTGGAGAATGGGGGGATTTGCGCCCTAGACTATCAAAGTTATGCGCTGTCATCAGCTATACGACACAATGATAAAGTTGAATGGTGGCAGTTGTTTGAGGAAACTCTGTCAAAGTATGCAAGCCTGTGTATGCCTTTAAGGTTAACCGTCCCTACCGCGCCGGCATTTTTGGGGGCTGAACTTGATTTTCTTCGACTGGAGAGGCTCCTCTCCCATCTGCGTTCGCGATTGCACGGGGGCCTGACTTTGCAATTCTCTGCGGGTGTTTCAACTTTTGACGTGTTTTCCAAAATCAATTTCGAGACGCTTCGCCGCCTTGGCGTGGAGGCAGAATACGCTGTAGCTCAAGGACAGCTGCCGTGCTTCAAATGCCTTGGATTGTCAGGGGTGGATCGAGTTATTCTGGACACTTCTATTTTTCGTGGCAATGCATGGAACAAGATTGTCGAGGGATTGTTTTGCATGTTTTTTGCCTCTTTGGCTGAAGTTGGCATGAAAACCGCCGTTTCGGGCCCAATAGAAAACAAAATCCTTAGGAAACTTGGTCAGATTGGATGTGCAGAATACCTTGAGGCAGATGAGAGTGCCATTATTTCACTGGAGGGACTGCGTCATATGGCGGACTTGAATAGAAAAATGGGTGGTAAACTCATTTAGCTATAACAACCATCATTTGTGATGGGTGAGCTTCAACACATTCTGTTTGGTAATTAAGAGTCAGTAAGCTTATTCGGTAGCTATTTAGCTGTCGGAGCCGGATACATAAGTTGAGAAAATAAAATGTCAGCTTTTCTGACAATTCCGCAGGTTTTTGTCATCTTATGTGTCAATCCGTGTCAGCTTATCTGGCAATCGGAAATGCCAAGCGCTTGATTTTACAAAATCTCTAATGTCCTCTTTTGTGGCACGTAACACTCATACAATATGAGTATTGCTCCTTGGTCCCAAACCTCCCAGATTTTCCGATGAAATCCCCCTAATTCCCAAGTTGTCATAATTCGGGGTTATGCAGCGTTCTCCACATACAGTTTGGTATGTGTTTCAGGTTGTTAGAGCGACCAACAGCAGCTCTTAGTTTGTCCCTTTTGAATTTGAGTTGATGCGTAGTTAGGCATCTTGTTTCTGATGGTATAATGCGCACCGGACTTCTGAATTGCGTCCTCGTTATTATTTCATCAATCTCTAATTGCAGTTTTGAACTGGTCGATTATTAATATCCTATCAAGCGCAGTTGCGGGGGGCTTCTGTGCTGAAGGTGGGGAAATCTTTTGCAGGACGCAAACGGCGACAGCCGACCGGATAATGACAGACCGAAGGACAGCGGTCTGTTGGCACTGGTCACGATTTTAAGGTTCTTTAATCTGCCTGCGGATGCGGAGCAGATCCGTCATCAGTTCGGCAAACCCGGCGCGTTTTTCGCGATCGAGGATTTGCAATTGGCGGCCAAGCGGCTGAAATTGAAATCCCGGATTGTTCAATCGGGTTGGGAACGGCTTGCCAAAACAAACCTGCCCGCGATTGCCGAAATCAAAAACGGCAGCTTTGTTATTGTTGCCAAGATTGATGCCGAGCAAGGAAAAGTCCTTGTGCAGAACCCGATTGCCGGGCGTGCAGTTGCTGTTGACAAGGCCGACTTTGAAGAGAAATGGTCCGGGCGGTTGTTGCTGGCAACGCGCCGTGCCGCGATCCTTGGTCAGGGCGGAAAGTTTGATATTTCATGGTTCGTCGCGGCTCTTTCTAAGTACCGCCGCATCTTCATTGAGGTCCTGATTGCATCCTTCTTTCTGCAGCTCTTTGCTCTGATCTCCCCGCTGTTTTTCCAGGTGGTGATTGACAAGGTTCTTGTCCATCGCGGTTTGACGACGCTGGATGTGCTGGTCTTCGGGTTGCTTGTTGTTTCGGTGTTCGAAGTGCTTCTTGGAACGCTGCGAACCTATATCTTCTCGCATACCACCAACCGGGTGGATGTTGAGCTCGGAGCGCGGCTGTTCCGCCATTTGCTGTCGCTGCCGATGGGCTATTTTCAGGCGCGTCAAGTTGGGCAAAGTGTTGCGCGCGTGCGCGAACTTGAAAGCATTCGAAACTTCATCACTGGTTCTGCCCTGACCCTTGTGATTGATCTGTTTTTCACCATCGTGTTCTTCGCAGTGATGTGGCATTTCAGTCCGCTTCTGACGATGATTGTGTTGGGCTCCATTCCGTTTTTCGTCATTCTGGCCTTTGTCGTCACCCCGGTCTTGCGCAAGCGTTTGGATGACAAGTTCCAGCGTGGGGCGGAAAATCAGGCGTTTCTGGTTGAAAGTGTTACCGGTGTTGAAACACTGAAGGCGCTTGCAGTCGAGCCTCAGATGCAACGCCGCTGGGAAGAACAGCTTGCCGGTTACGTGCATTCAAGTTTTAAAACGGCCAACTTGGGCAACGTTGCTGGACAATTGACCCAACTGATTTCCAAGATCACCACGGTACTGACATTGTATTTTGGGGCCACGGCTGTTGTCGGTGGCGATATGACAGTTGGACAACTGGTGGCGTTTAACATGCTGGCGGGACGCGTGACCGGCCCGATCCTGAGACTGGCGCAATTGTGGAATGATTTCCAGCAGGCCCGTATTTCGATTGATCGTCTGGGCGATATCCTGAATTCGCCAACCGAACCAACCTATAACCCAAATCGATCCACGCTCAATGACATCAAGGGGGATATCAAGTTTGATCTGGTGACTTTCCGGTATCGCCCTGATGGGCCGGAAATTCTGCGCAGGGTTGATCTTAGCATCAATGCAGGCGAGGTGGTTGGTATCGTCGGTCCAAGTGGATCGGGCAAAAGTACCCTGACCAAATTGGTACAGCGCATGTATGTGCCCGAAAGTGGTCGGGTCCTGATTGATGGTATTGATCTTTCAATGGTGGATACTGCATGGCTTAGGCGCCAGGTCGGGGTGGTTTTACAGGAAAACATCCTGTTTAACCGGTCCTTGCGTGAAAACATCGCCCTTGCTGATCCTGGCATGCCGATGGAGCGCGTTATCGAAGCCGCCAAACTTGCGGGTGCCCATGAATTCATCCTCTCGCTTTCGGATGGCTACGACACCAAAATCGGCGAGCGCGGATCAAACCTGTCGGGAGGGCAGCGCCAGCGTGTGGCGATTGCACGGGCCTTGGTCAATAACCCGCGCATTCTGATCTTTGACGAAGCGACCAGCGCACTCGACTATGAATCCGAAAAAATCATTCAGGAGAACATGCGCCGGATCTGCAAAGGCCGCACGGTTCTTATTATTGCCCACCGGTTAGCGGCCGTACGCGATGCCGATCGGATCATCACGGTTGAGGCCGGGCAGGTCATCGAAGATGGCACCCATGAGGAGCTTCTTCGTAAAGGCGGGCGCTATTCCAAACTTTATCAATTGCAGGCAGGGACGGTAAACAATGTCGCTGCGCAATAAGCTTGAAAAGTTCTATGTTCGTGCCAAGGATGCGAGCAGTGTAGCCTTGAGGGAACTCTTCGAACGTTTTCCACGTCTAGACCCGAATTCGAAGCAGTCGAAAGCAACGCGCTCGGCAGAGGAACGTGAATTTCTGCCTGCCGCGATTGAAATTATGGAAACGCCGGCCAACCCTCTTGGTCGCACTGTGGCCTTGTCGCTCGCCGGGTTCTTTACGATTGCTATTGGCTGGGCCGTTATCGGGCAGGTCGATGTTGTGGCGGTCGCACAGGGGCGTCTGATGCCAACGGGGGGCGTCAAGCAGATCCAACCGCTAGAAATCGGGATCGTGCGTGCGATCCATGTTCGGGATGGTCAGCATGTCACTGCAGGAGACCTGCTAATCGAACTCGATCCGACGGAGAGTGAGGCCGACAAAGGCCAGCTTTTGCACGAACGGGATGCTGCTGCCCTTGATATAGCACGTCTTCGGGCTTTTCTTGATGGCATGGATGAAAGCACTGTTGCAGCACTGTCGCGCCACGCGACTTTAAATGACGAAATTCTTCAAACGGCAGAGCAGAAGCTTCGCAGTGACTTGTCAGCCTTTTTTGCCAAGCTGGCGGCGAAGGATGCCGAGGCTGCAAAACTTCGGGCAGAGCGTGCGTCGATCAATGCCGAAATTGCCAAAAGTCGGGAGCTTCTTCCGCTTCTGGTGGAGCGCGAAGGATCGCTTTCGAGCCTCGTCTCTGACGGTATTAGCACCAAGCCGGTTTGGCTGGAAGTCAAACAACAACTGATTGAAACCACAAGCAATCTTGAGATCTACCGCAACCGGCTTGAAGAAGCTGATGCTTCCATCACAGCGGCAGAGAAAGACCGTGAAAACCTGATCGCGCAAACCAAACAACAAACACTTGAAGAACTGCTTGATACCCGTAATAAGTTTGAAACGGCGGTCATTACTCTGCGTAAGGCCGAAAGCCGCGAAGAGCGCCATCAATTGCGCGCCCCGGTCAGCGGTACTATCCAGCAATTGGCGGTGCACACTATACGCGGCGTTGTCTCGCCGGCGGAAAGTCTAATGGTGGTTGTGCCCGATGATGTGGAGCTTGAAGCCGTCGCCAAGGTGCAAAACAAGGATGCCGGGTTTGTCAGTACACAGCAGGATGCGGTGATCAAGATCGACAGCTTCCCCTTCACCCGCTACGGCAAAATCGACGGCAAGGTTAAAAGCATCTCGCGTGATGCCATTCAGGATGAAGACCTGGGGTTGGTCTATGAGGTGCGTGCAACCCTTGATACTTCGGAAATCTTTGCCGATGGCCGGATGGTCAAGCTGACGCCCGGAATGACGGCGTCGGTAGAAGTGAAGACTGGCAAGCGTCGGATTATCGAGTTTTTGCTGTCCCCCGTAATGAAATACGGGGATGAAGCGCTCAGAGAAAGATGAGTTGAGCATCAAATTAACGCAATTAAAGACCCGCGACGTATACAAACAGCCCCGTAGCAGTTGTTGCGGGGCTGTTTTGCGATGAAGGCGCATTTGATTTTCAAGGCGTCTGTATTTGGACCCATAACGGTTGAAATTGGGCGATTCTATGCGTCCTTTTTTGCTCTTAAATGATCTTTCGCTAAACTTTAACGTGTTTTAAAGTTTTAAAACGTGACATGATTCGCAACCTTCACCTTAATATTCATCATTAAATTCAGATAGGAAGCGATTCCCATCTAGGGCGTTTCCTCTTTCATCAGACAATTTACAGGGCATCAACGGGGACAGTTATGGTTGAACAACAGAATGAAAATGTTGCAGCAGCGGCGGTTTGGGGGGCTGGTGCAGATGCCGGGACGATTAACGAACTGGCAGACGGTGCTCCTGGGGAAGCGCAAAATACTCATGCGTCTGCTGGGGTGATTTCATTCTCTGATACGGTTATAGAGCATTCTCATAGCATCTCAGTTGTTGAGCCGACCTCGTCTCTGGGAACATTCACGGCTTTTGTTTTAGACCCGGCAAATGGTGATGGAAGTGGGACAGCACTTTGGCAGTATTTCGTCCATGACGCCGCAATTGAATATTTGGGGGCCGGAGAAAGCATCACAGAAACCTATGTGATGGTTCTTGTCGATGATCATGGTGCGGAGGTTTCCAAAGAGGTCAGCGTCACCATAACGGGTAAAAATGATGCGCCTGAAATTTCGGTGTCATCGCCCGGTGCTGTAATCAGCGAACTTGCCGATGGTGACGCGGGCGAGGGAACGACAGAGCATACGGCAGATGGTACTGTCGAATTTTCTGATCTTGATCTGAGTGACGATCACACTGTGTCGGTTGCGTCGCCTTCTGGTCACAGGGGCGTTTTGACGGCAACGCTGGCCGCCAATGGTACCGGTGTCATTGAGTGGAACTATGTCGTTTCTGACGGGGCACTGGATGGCCTTGCTGAAGGCGAAACCCTGGTCGAAAGCTTTGAAGTCAGTATTGATGACGGCCATGGTGGGGTTACGACGACAACTGTCGATATCACGTTAACTGGCGCCGGGGATGCGACGGCGGTTTGGGGCGCTGGTGTAGATGTTGGAACGATTAACGAATTGGCAGATGGAGCTTCAGGAGAAGCGCAAAACACTCACGGGGCTTATGGGGGGATTTCATTTTCTGATACAGTCATAGAGCACTCCCACAGCATTTCGGTTGTAGAGCCAACTTCATCTTTGGGAACATTTACGGCTTTCGTTTTAGATCCAGCAAATGGTGATGGAAGTGGAACTGCACTTTGGCAGTATTACGTAAATGACGCTGCGATTGAGTATTTAGGCGTCGGAGAAAGCATCACAGAAACCTATGTGATGGTCCTTACCGACGGCGAAGGGGGAGAGGTCTCCAAAGAAGTCACCGTAACCATAACGGGTAAAAATGATGCGCCCGAGATCGTGGTATCATCGCCCGGTGCAGTAATCAGCGAAATTGCCGATGGCGATGCTGGTGAGGGAACGACTGAGCACACCGCAGATGGTACCGTCGAATTTTCTGATCTTGATCTGAGTGACGGTCACACTGTCTCGGTTACGGGGCCTTCTGGTCACAAGGGTGTTCTGACCGCAACACCTGCGCAAGGTGCGACGGGCGGTAATACAGGTGTTGTTGAATGGAACTATAGCGTTTCTGATGGTGCGCTGGAGCAACTTGCCGAAGGTGAAACGCTGATAGAAAGTTTTGAGGTCAGCATTGATGACGGTCATGGTGGTGTGACGACGACAACCGTCGATATTACACTGACCGGGACCAATGATGCGCCCGAGATTTCGGCGTCGTCGTCCGGCGCCTTCATCAGCGAAATTGCCGAGGGTGATGCTGGCGAGGGAGCTACCGAGCATACAGCCGAAGGTACCATCGAATTTTCTGATCTTGATCTGAGTGACGATCACACTGTGTCGGTTGCGTCGCCTTCTGGTCACAGGGGCGCTCTGACAGCAACGCTTGTCCAGGACTCGACAGGCGGTAATACCGGCATCATCGAATGGAACTATGTCGTTTCTGACGGCGCGCTGGATAGTCTTGCAGAAGGCGAAACGGTGGTCGAGAGTTTTGAGGTCAGCATTGATGACGGCCATGGTGGGGTGACGACGACAACTGTAGATATCACGCTGACTGGTACAAATGATGCGCCGGTAATTAATGGTAATGTTGTTGGTGGTGGTGAAGAAGACCAAGCGACTTTTACGGTCGATCTCCTTTCAAATGCGACAGATGTGGATGGTGACGTACTGAGTGTTGAGAATGCCGTTGTAACGGTATCTGACGGTCGTGCGCTGGATTATTCCATCGACCCGCAGACAGGTGCGTTTGTGCTGGATCCCGAACAGTTTAACGATCTTGCCGAGGGTGAGAGCGTTACCATCGATGTCGACTATGGGGTTTCGGATGGCAGTGTGTCTGTCGGGGCGTCAGCGACTGTAACGATTGAAGGGCGTAATGATGCTCCCGCTGCCGTGGCTGATATCACGATTGTCACCGAAGATCTCACGACAGATCCGGTGACAGGCAATGTTCTTGATAATGACACGGATGCCGATGGCGATACACTGCAGGTTATTTCGGTCAACGGCGAAGCGCAGCTTATCGGGCAGGCGATCGTCGGAACATATGGCAGCCTTCTGTTGAACTCCGATGGCACCTACGTGTACCAAATTGATAACGCCAGTGCCGCGGTACAGGCGCTTTCGGCAGGGCAAATTGTGGTTGAAAGCTTCACTTATACCATCAGTGATGGTCATGGTGGCGTATCGCAGTCCACATTTGATGTCACAGTTCAGGGGACTAATGATGCGCCCGTCGTTGGCGATATCGATTTTGGGTCGATTGACGAAGATACCAGCCGGATATTCACCGCCCAAGATCTCCTGAGCAATAGTAGTGATGTCGATGGTGACCCGTTAAGCATTACGTCGGTTTCGGTCGATCCGCAATTTGGCGCAATTATGGATAACGGCGATGGCAGCTGGACATTTGTGCCAGCAGCTAATTTCCATGGTGATAACGTCGAAATTAGCTTTGTGGCGTCGGATGGAGAGTTCGAAGATAGCGGCATTGTAACCATTGATGTTGCGTCGGTCAACGATGCGCCGGTTGCAGAGAATGACAGCTTTGTTATTGAGGCCGACAGTACGCACATTTTCAATCTTTTGGCAAACGACAGTGATGTTGATGGTGACTCCATAACTGTGACATCATCGTCCTACGTCACAGCACAGGGCGTTACGGTCGAAGTCAATGCGGATGGCAGTTTCAGCTATACCGCACCAGAAGGTTTTAGCGGTACTGATAGCTTTACGTATGAGATCAGCGATGGCCAAGGAGGGACATCCTCCGCGGTTGCTTCGATCGAGGTGGACAACCGCCCTGATATTTACGGTGGTCGTATCGTGCTTTCCGAAGCTGGTACGGTCGCGCACAAGCTGCACGGGGTTGACGTTGATGGTGACGCGCTAAGCTTCGAGCTTGTCGATGGTCCTGCTAATGGCAGTGTGACGATCAATGCGGATGGCAGTTACAGCTTCACGGCCAATGATGGTTATATTGGCGAAGACAGCTTTAGCTATCGCGTAACCGATGAACATGGTCTGAGCCGTGAAGGTGTGATGTCGGTACAGGTCGGACCGGATCACTCGCAGTTCACTTTCGCGACGATTGATACGTCAAATGTCCATAGCAGCAATGTTGTCGACGCAGATGGACTTCGTACAGATCACGATTATCCGAATACCTTCCAATCAATCTCGAGTTCGATCAGTCTGCTGACAACCGGGAAATCGTATTTCGAGGTGACGCCGGTTACGAGCGCGTCCGCGACGGATTCCTGGACGTTGCGCCTTGGCATTATAGCTGCAGGTCGGGATCTTAGTGGACGTGTTGGCCGGGATCACCCGCATCTGATCGGTTATTACGAGGATGAATATGCTCTCAATCTCACGACGGAAGCAGGAGGTGGGAGTGCATTGGCGTTGCATCAATATAGCGGTGGTTCAGATGGTATCAGCGTTATTGGTGAGAATGCTGCTTTCTCCGATGGAGACAAGATTGGTCTGTTATATGACGCCGATACCGGAAGTCTGCGCTGGTTCCTGAATGGTGTTGATCAGGGGATTGTCTTTGATGATATCCCATCGGGAGAATACGACTTCGCTGTCACCAGCGGTGATTTTGCCGTCGAGTACAACTTTGGTCAGGAACCATTTGCGTATGACGGAGCAGATGCGACGGGTTTGTATCTTGTCGACCATGGTGCTGACATTGATGGCACATCAGGTCATGACGTTCTGGAAGGCAGTACGCTAAATGATGTGATTTCGGGCAAGGCAGGAGATGACGTCCTTACCGGTGGTGAGGGCGATGATACGCTTGCCGGTGGTGAAGGGCATGATCAGGCGGTCTTCTCAGGCAATCGCAAAGACTATGCGATTGAGGACAATGGCGACGGTTCTCTGACGGTTCGGGACCTCAATGCGTCTGATGGTGATGATGGAGCTGATATTGTCAGCGGTGTTGAAGAACTTGTCTTTGCGGATGAGACTTACACGGTTGATGCAGACAATCATGGCCCGACAGTTGAAAGTGGTCGCATTGT
The DNA here is from genome assembly GCF_040549275.1 of Thalassospira sp. MBR-102. Classification (NCBI taxonomy): domain Bacteria; kingdom Pseudomonadati; phylum Pseudomonadota; class Alphaproteobacteria; order Rhodospirillales; family Thalassospiraceae; genus Thalassospira; species Thalassospira sp. MBR-102. Next base: position 31,052 of record NZ_JBEPTC010000005.1, on the reverse strand, counting down.
GCTGTCTGAAGCCGGCACGATTGAACATCAGCTTAATGGTGTTGATGTCGATGGTGACGAACTGAGCTTCGAATTGGTTGATGGTCCTGCGAATGGTGTGGTGACGGTTAATGCCGATGGTACCTACAGCTTCACAGCGAATGACGGTTATGTTGGCAATGACAGCTTTAGCTATCGGGTGACCGATGAACATGGCTTGAGCCAGACGGCGGTGATGGATGTGTCGGTTGGTGTCGGTTTGACGAAGACGTCTGAAGGCAGTGACTGGGAAACTGTAACTTCATCGCAGAGTTTCGTCGGAGCGGGTGCTTTATCGTTTGTCGTAACGACTACGCCTGTAATGATAGGTTTTTCGGACTCCGAAATAACCAATGACATGTTTAATTATGGTTTCAGAGTTCGAATTGACAATCAGCTTGGCGCTGTTGATGAAAGCAGCCAGCAAGGCGTTCCAGACCGTATCGTAGGCACGTTTGAACTAGGGGATGTTCTCACTGTTGAACGGTTAGAATCCGGGGCCGTGGTTTACAAGCAAAATGGCGAGATCCTTTACACCTCTGAATATATCTCCGACGTCAGCAAGCCATTAACCGTGAATGCGTACTTAGCTAATCAGGGAGCTGTGATCGGCGATGTAACTTTTGTGGATGATGCTGGCAATGCGCAGCCAGTCAATTGGGCTCCGAGTGACTCTTTTGAGGGTAAAGAGGGAGCGTCGGGGAATGATGTGATCTCGGGCGGAGAGCTCTCTGACGTTTTAACAGGCTCCGGCGGAGACGACCTTCTGCAAGGCAATGCAGGAAATGACACCCTCGTTGGTGGAGAGGGGCATGATCAGGCGGTCTTCTCAGGCAATCGCAACGACTATGCGATTGAGGACAATGGCGACGGCTCTCTGACGGTTCGGGACCTCAATGCGTCTGATGGTGATGATGGAGCTGATATTGTCAGCGGTGTTGAAGAACTTGTCTTTGCAGATGAGACTTACACGGTTGATGCAGACAATCATGGCCCGACAGTTGAAAGTGGTCGCATTGTGCTGTCTGAAGCCGGCACGATTGAACATCAGCTTAATGGTGTTGATGTCGATGGTGACGGACTGAGCTTCGAATTGGTTGATGGCCCTGCGAATGGTGTGGTGACGGTTAATGCCGATGGTACCTACAGCTTCACAGCGAATGACGGTTATGTTGGCAATGACAGCTTTAGCTATCGGGTGACCGATGAATATGGTCTGAGCCAGACGGCGGTGATGGATGTGTCGGTTGGTATTGTGTCAGGTGGTCTGACGAAGACGTCGAAGGATTCTGATTGGAAAAGTGTCTTTGCGTTGGAGAGTTTCAGCGGCGCGGGCGCTTTGAGTTTTGAAGTAATTGACGAACCTGTGACTATAGGTTTTTCGACCTCTGAGTCAGCGTTCGATATGGCGCATGGAGTACCGGAATATAGTATTTATGTGACTAGAATTAATAATCAGATTGCTGCGTATGATCCTAGCAACGGTTATGGATTCCCTGCGCTTGTAATCGGTACGTATGAATATGGAGATATTCTGAGTGTTGAACGGCTGGAAACAGGCGCCGTTGTTTACAAGCAGAATGGCGAAATTCTATACACGTCCGAGTATGTGATCGACGCCAGTGCATCGTTGATTCCGAGTGCTTCGCTGTCTGACAAAGGAAGGACGATTGGCGAGGTGACTCTTGTTACCGGTGACGGTGATGCGGTACCGGTCAGATGGGTCACGAGTGATGCTATCAGTGGTAGTTTGACGGAAGAAGGGAGTTCAGGGAACGATGTGCTCTCCGGAGGAGGCTTAGCTGACACTTTGGTTGGCTCGGGCGGGGATGACCTTCTGCGAGGTGGAGCCGGAGATGATGTGCTTGAGGGGGGAGACGGGGCTGATACCTTTGTGTTCGGCACAGGGGATCAAGCGGATGTTATTCTCGATGCTGAAAGCAGCGACCACATTCAAATCACGGATGGGCTAGATACAGATGACCTTTGGTTCCTAAAGGATGGTGATGACTTGGTTATCCAATTGTTGGGTAGTCAGGACAATTTGACTGTTTCAGATTGGTTTGACGGAACGGGCAGCCACCGGGTCAACAACATTGAACTCGGTTCTGGTGCATCACTGGACGGGGCAAATGTTCAGGCCTTGGTCGATGCCATGTCAGTGTTCGGCGTCGGAGATGTGATTGCAGATACGATTGATCGTAGCAGCGAAGCTTTGTCGAATGTGCAAACTGTGATTGCCGCAAATTGGCAGAGCTAGCGATATCGCTGATTAGGAAATCAGTACAGATTATACCAGATCAATTTTGATATGTGCTTTCCCCTCTCTTCAAAAGATTTGATGAGAGGGGATTGATCTTGGTATTTCGCTGAAAAATGAAAATTGCCAGCTTTTCTGTCAATTCTGCAGATTTTTGTCATCTTTTGTGACAATCGATGACAACTTATATGGCAGTCAGAAATTCTAAGTATCTGGATTCATTAGAAATTAGATGTCATCTTTTGCGGCACCTGACATTTGAAGCCGAAATTACTAACGTGGTCAAAAAATAATTTGAGACAAATCGAACATTTAATAGGCGAAATTTACGCCAAATAAATTCCCTTACCCTCTTTAGATGTTGAGGGAATTTGTTGCTCATTTTTGTCCAAATATGCAAGCGACGATTTGGTCGCGGTCCGGCATGCGTGTTCCTTATTCATTTCTTGTGGTGCGCAGATGCAGTACCCGTTCCCAATTCAATGATTTCGGCTGTGATTTCTTCTTGACGGACTTGGCGCAATCTAGCTTGAAACAGATCAAGTTCGCGTTCGATTTGGCTTGCTGCAGCCGACATTGCTTCCAGTCGCGCTTCGTTTTCGGCCGCAAATGCGTGCAGGCAAGACTTGCAAACCAGAGCATGAAAGTAATCAGCGCTCAGGCTATCGAGCAAGGCTGCTTTCGGGAGCTGCATCATCGGTGGCCGCGAGGCATGAGATGCGAACTCGGTCAGATCAATTGGAAACAGACTGTGCCGGACGATTTCGGGTCTTCCTGAATGCCATGTAGAATAGATGACATCAAGGCTGTCAATCTTGCCGACTTCGACGCTGCCATAGATGGCCTTGGTGATATTGTCCGCCATTTTCGGAATGCCCGGTGTGTGGGAGGGCATTGCCGTGCTCCAGAAAGGATAAATCCCGCGTGTCCTTGCGATGGATAACCCGCGCGTTCCAATCAAAAACAGGGTTGCTTTTTTAAGGTCTTCAGCAATTTTCTCGAGAACATGTTCACTGAAGGCACCGGCAAACCCCTGCTCGGCGCAGAAAACAAGAAGCCCCTTACCAGTGTTGGCAGGTATCTTTGTTGTCGGTCGGTGTTCCTCCGGGGATAGGGTGCTTCGCATGGCATTTGCGATCGTGGATGCATAACCGTCGACGGCTTTGATATGCTTCCTTGCGTCTCTGGAACGTGCTGCTGCGATGCCTTTCATGGCATTGACAACAGCGCCAAGCTGACGAATGCCTTCAATCCGCTCACTGACATCTGCCAAACGTTCGGTCATGCTTTTTCACCGGTTCTCTCAGGATTGTGGCTCACAATATCATGTGACGTGTCATTTTTGATGGCGGATAACGAAGACGCAAGGCCGGTCATTGCTGCGATCAGCATGGCGCGGGCAGCTTCGTCCAGATTGTCTGTTTCGGAGATGACACGCACGCTTTCTGCTGCGTCACTGTCCAATATGGCGGGCAGCCGTTCGCGGAATGCTGTGACGGCCGAAACAGGCAAGGGATCAAGCAACCCGGATTGCACGGCGATTAGCAGTGCAACCTCGTCGACAAGCCGGAATGGTGAGTGTTGTGACTGTTTCAGAGCTTCGCGTATCCTGGCACCACGCGTTAATTGTTGGCGTACACGCCCTTCGGGCATTCCTCCAAAACGTGTAAAAACTTCCAGTTCCAGAAATTGCGCATAATCAAGCCGCAATGAGCCCGCTGCTTCCCGTAATATTGGTGCCTGGGTCTTGCCGCCAACCCGGCTGACACTGAGCCCGACATCAACAGCAGGTTTCTGGCCCTGATGGAACAGGGCGGAATCAAGCATGATCTGGCCATCGGTAATCGAAATCAGATTGGTCGGAATAAAGGCCGATAGATTGCCAGCATCTGTTTCCGCGATCGGGAGTGCTGTCAGCGAACCGCCGCCAAGATCCTTTGATAGTTTTGCCGCACGTTCAAGAAGGCGCGCATGAATATAAAAAACATCCCCAGGATAGGCTTCGCGACCTGGAGACTGGCGGGTCAGAAGGGCTATTTCACGATGTGTTGCTGCATGCTTTGATAAATCGTCGATCACAACAAGGGCATGTTTTCCCTGATCGCGAAAGTATTCCGCCATGGTCATGCCAGCATAGGGGGCAATCCACTGCAATCCGGGGGCGCTCGCCGATCCGGCAACGAGAACGATACAGCGTTCAAATGCGCCTTCGGATTGCAGCGCATCAATGGCGCGGCGCACGCTGGATGTTTTCTGCCCTACGGCGACATATATGCAAATCATATCGCTTGCGTGTTGGGCAATCATGGCATCGATTGCCAATGTTGTTTTGCCGGTCGAATGATCGCCAACGATCAATTCGCGCTGCCCCCGGCCAAGCGCAAATAATGTATCTACCACCAGCATCCCGGTCTGTACCGGTTCGGTAACAAGATCACGTTCTATGATTGATGGAGCAGGGCGTTCGATAGGCATCCTTTCGGTGGTGGAGAGCTCATCCTTTTCATCAAGCGGGCGGCCAAGAGGATCGACAATGCGACCAAGCAAGGCATCGCCGACAGGAACCTGGATGATTTCACCTGTACCAAATACCGCGTCTCCCGCTTCGATTTCGGTTGCGGCATCAAGCAAGACGCAACCGATAAGATCCGGATCAAGAACCCGGGCAAAGCCAATCTGCCCGCCCTGGAAACGCAGCACCTCGTCAAGGCGAACATCGCGCAGGCCGGAGATCATCGCGACACCATCGCTAATTTCTTCGACTCTTCCTTTGTGTTCCGTTCGGGGCCCCAAGGGGACATTTTCAATCGCATGCCGCGCCGCAATGCGCCAATCGGGATCATCAGGCAGCATTTTTTAGCTCCTTCAGAATCTCGGCAAGATCGGATTGCCAGCTGTTATGCAAAATGAAATGCGCGGTTCGGATTTCCATTCCGGCAATCAGTTCTGGATCCGTCATGAATGTAATATCAGGCGTACCGCCAAGGGCCTTGTGGATGGCGTTGCTGAATTTGGTCCGATCGGCATCCTCAAGCGCATATGCGCTGACCAGATCAAGGCCGTCTGCGTTCTGCGCCAATGCTGTGCGCTCCGCCTCTGGCAAGTTTGCGATACTATCGAGAAGCAATTGGAAAAATGCTTCCTGAACGATTGCCGTATTAAGAGTTTCCAGCAGTTTTGATGCAATTTCTGTGGCAAGTTCAGCCGCCTGTGTGACCGTTTTCTTCTGTGCGGCATCTGTCGCGCGGGCGATTGAAATTTGTGCTGTTGCGACGATTTTTTCCGTTTTTTCGTGCGCTTCGAGAAGTGCGGCCTTGGTTGCATTATCTGCATCTTGTCTTGCGGCAAGCAAGATGGCTTCGCGTTCCGCAGCGATGCTTTTGCGTTCTTCTGTCAATTCGGCACGTATTGCATCCGCTTTGGACTGAGCTGCCTTTGCGGCATCAAGCATTGCCTGTGATGCTTCTTTGCGCTTTGCGATTGCATTGGCAACCGGCCGCCAGAATACACGAGACAATAACCACATCAGGATCAGGACATTGACCGCCTGCAAGCCAAGGGTCCACCAGTCAATTGTCATTGGATCATCCCAGCAACGGATTGGCGAACAGCAACAAAAGCGCGATCACGAGGCAATAGATTGCGGTTGTTTCTATCATTGCAAGGCCAACGAAAAGGGTTCGTGAAATGGTGTTTGCGGCTTCTGGCTGACGGGCAATCGCATCCATTGCGGCGGCAACTGCGCGACCTTCGGCCAGTGCCGGGCCGATTGCCCCGAATGAAACGGCAAATGCCGCACTTACGATACTGGCGAGGTTAAGGTAATCCATCACATGTCCTTTTGTTCGGGAGGAAGAGGGATCGTCTTTTCTGTGGGGTGACGTGTGCCGTCTCGGACGGCCGACGTGATGAAGACCATCGCCAGCACAGCAAAAATATAGGCCTGCACCAGTCCGGTTAGCAGATCGAGTGCGATGAGTGGGATCGGAACGATGAAACCTGCCAGGGTTGCAACAATCCCGATGACGAATACTCCGCTCATCACATTGCCAAACAGACGTACGAACATGGAAAAAGCCCGCGTTACACTTTGGACCATGTTCAGCGGGATCATTACCGGATTTGGTGCTGCGAAAGATCGCAGATACCCGCCAACCCCGGCACCTTTGATACCAAACCAGATAACAGACAGGAAAACCAGCATCGCTAATGCCGCGTCTGTCTCAAGTCGTGCTGTCGGTGGTTCAATTCCCGGCACAAGTGATGACCAGTTTGCGATCAGGATGAACAGGAACAGCGATCCGATAAAACTGCGATAGGGGGCCGGCTCTGCACCGCTTGTTTCGCGAATTTGGTTATCTATGGTGTCGACCAGAAGTTCCAGTGCGGCCTGGCGTTTGGTTGCAATTAACGCAAGTCGCCGTGTCAGAAGCATGGAACCAACCACCAGGATGATCATGATTACCCATGTGGTGACCACGGCCGCCGTAACGGGTATTGGGCCGACATAAAAAAGAGGAAGCGTTTCAAGAGGCGACTTCACGGCCGGGCTCCCCATTTTATTCGGATGATCATTTCGCGCCCGCCGATAACGCCTGCCAAGGTTACCAGAATTCCGAATCCGCCAGCCTGGAGAGCAAGCGCAAATCCACAAACCAGAAGAGCCAACCTGCCAATCGCCAAAGCAATGACAAGCATCGGTCTTTGGCCCGATACAATCATGTCAGCCGTTATGCGGATGGTGCGGAAATAAACAATACCCATGGCAAACCCACCTGAGAAACAGATAGGCAACAACAGAAGCATTGGCGATACATCGGAATTAATCATTGTGTGTTCATCCATTTCCATGCAGTCCAGCCCCCAATTGCCAAGCCGACGAACAGCAATGGTCCTGTCCAGAAAATGCCCGTACCAAACTGTTTGTCGATCCAGTGTCCCAAAAAAAGTCCACCCAATGTCGGTACAATAATGATCCAGCCCAGCATCCCGATTTGGGCCAATCGTCGACCGACTGACATATCGCCTTCGCGTAACCAGCGATTATGCCGTTCGCGTCGCCGCCTTACTTCCCGAACAAGCGGGTCTTCTTCCGGTGGCTGCGGAAATCTATCGGGTGCTTTGCTCACCGGAATGTTTCCTTATGCATGCCAGGACGCAGGCGGCTGATGATCTGTCGAATGGCATGCATCTGAAGACGCATCGTTTCAACATGCTCGACGCGTTCTTCGTCGGCTTCGGAATGAAATCTTTGTAAAACTTCCTGATCGAGAGTTGCCAGATCGTCTCCGGTGACAGCTTCACGGGTCGCAATGTTGATTCTTGTACGTTCACTTACGGTCATGACGCCATTACGCACGGCGCAAAACCGGTCCTGACCTTCGACGCGCCAACTGACAATGGAAATTGCCAATGCCGTCAGAAACGGCACATGCCCGGGCAGGATACCAAAACTGCCACTTTCATCTTCGGCATGAAGGCTATCGATTTCTTCATCAACGACGATTGAAAGCGGTGTGATGATCGTCAACCTCATCGTCATGATCTGGCCTCGCGATCACTGGCATCGGCGGCGGTTGCTTTTTCTTCTTTCGCGCGGGCTTCTTGGAGTGTTCCGACCATATAAAGCGAACTTTCAGACCAATCGTCTGTTTCCCCGTCCAAGATTGCCCGGCATCCTGCCAATGTATCGGAAAGGGCAACGCTTGAGCCCGGCGTGCCTGTAAAAGCCTGTGTAACCATGAAGGGTTGGCTTAGGAAGCGCTGTAGCCGACGTGCCCGGTTAACGGTCTTTCTGTCCGCAATTCCCAGTTCCTCGATGCCGAGCAGAGAGATAATGTCGGTCAGTTCCCGGAACCTTGCCAGTGCCTGGCGGACTGCTTCGGCAGTTTCATAATGATCTTTGCCAACGACCAGCGGGTCCAGCAACATCGAGGAAGAGGCAAGAGGATCAATCGCGGGATAGAAACCTTCGGCAGCTTGCGCGCGCGATAGCACAACGACACAATCCATATGGCTTGAAATTGTTGTTACGGCGGGGTCTGTAAAATCATCGGCGGGCACATAGACCGCTTGAATAGCGGTAACTGCCGCTCCGGCAACCGATGCGATGCGTTCCTGAAGTCCGGCAACTTCGGTTGCCAGTGTCGGCTGATAGCCAACGCGCGATGGTAGACGTCCCAAAAGGCTTGATACCTCTGCTCCTGCCTGGACAAAGCGAAAGACATTGTCCATCAACAACAGCACATTCTGGTGCTTCTGATCGCGAAAATATTCCGAAATGGTCAGGGCGGTAAGCGGGGTGCGCCAACGTGCGCCGGGTGGTTCATTCATCTGGCCATACACAAGAACGGTTCGTTCCAGAACGCCGGATGCCTGCATTTCGGTCAGAAGTTCATGACCTTCACGCGAACGTTCACCGATCCCGGCAAAAACAGATATGCCCTCGTATTTCTGGACCATGGCATGAATAAGTTCCATGACCAGAACCGTTTTCCCGACCCCAGCACCGCCAAACATTGCGGCTTTTCCGCCTTGTGCCATTGGTGTGAGAAGATCAATAACCTTGATCCCGGTTTCGAAAATTTCAGTGTTTTTTGTTTGTGCTTTCAACAATGGCGGAAGGGCGTGGATCGGGCGACGTGGCGTGTCCTTTGCCAAAGCTGGCCCGCTATCCTTCGGTTCACCGACGACATCAATCAGGCGACCCAGAATGTTGTTGCCGACAGGCACTGTCACAGGGGTACCAGTTGCATAAACCTTTACGCCGCGGGACAATCCCGCCGTCGACTGGAATGCGACAGCACGCAGCGTTTCCAGATCAAGGTGACTATGAACTTCCAGGGTTAAAGGTGTCGGTTGATCCCATGCCACAATCAGCGAAGAATTGATTGGTGGCAGACCCGACCCTGTGAAAACGACGTCAACAACCGCACCGCGAACGGCGAGCACAATGCCGTGCAGTTCTTCTTTTATGGCTGGCTGTTTGTCATCCCGGTGCATGGTCGGAGGAACTCCTGACCTTTGGTGCTCTATGTATCTTCGGGGTTTGGTGTTATTTCCCAATTGATAGTATTCAATCAGGCACCGCGAGACACTGATTCAAATCAATATGGTGTTGGCTTCCGGCGTCAACCTGCCTAAAGGTTAGATAGTGGGTGCTATTATATTCCCGCAATCAAATTAATGACGGAGTTGCAATTAATTGAAGAGAGCAGTTCGGGAAATGTGAGACCTTCTATCATATAACCTCAGAAATTTATTTCTCATTACTTGAGTTGTAGCTTGCAAGCTCGCTAAGCCCGCTTGTCATGATTCGGGGTTATGGCCTCTGGCGTGAACGCCAATCACAGCCGTTCAGAAGGCATCGCCGCGCGCTTTTATCGGGGTTTTACGCATTTTTTATGCCTGACATCGGTTCAGGACACATTTCTGCCATCGCATTTTTACGGCTCTCCCTCCTAGCCTGTAGTGGTTGATGCGAACACTACAGGAGTATCCCATGTTCGATCTGATCTATGCCGTTCTGGCATTGGGGGCCTTTGCCATGTGCGGGCTTGCGGTACGCGGCTGCGCGCGGATCTAGGAGGTTCCATGGTCAGTTACATCCTTGGCGGCGCGGTATCGGCCGCGCTGATTGTCTATCTTTTTTACGCCCTGATCCGGGCTGAAAAATTCTAGGACGGAGTTCCCGATGACAACCGATCTCGGCCAGTTCGCGCTTTATTGCGCGATCCTGCTGGCGTGCGCCCCGTTGCTGGGCGGGTATATGTACCGGGTTTACAGCGGGCAGGCGGTTTTGCTGTCCCCCGTTTTCAAGCCGGTTGAGAAAGTCATTTATCGCATTTGCGGTATCGATGCGCAGGCATCGCAACATTGGTCGCGATATGCCGTGACCCTTCTGGCCTTTAATGCTGCCGGATGGGTTTTGCTGTTTGCCATTCTGCGTTTGCAGCATCTTTTGCCGTGGAATCCGGCCGGGCTGGCGCCGATGTCGTCCGATCTGGCGTTCAACACGGCGGTCAGTTTTGTTACCAATACCAATTGGCAGGCCTATGGCGGTGAAACCTCACTGTCCTATTTCAGCCAGATGGTCGGCCTGACCATGCAGAACTTTGTCAGTGCGTCGACGGGCATGGCGGTTGGTGTTGCTGTGATCCGCGGGTTTGCCGGTCGCAAGATCCGTGATCTTGGCAATTTCCATGTCGATATGACGCGCGGGGTTCTTTATGTTCTACTGCCGCTTTCGATTGTTGCGGCGATTTTCCTGATGTCGCAGGGTGTTCCGCAGAACCTGAATTCCTATGTCGATGCAACAACGCTTGAAGGCACAAAGCAGGTTCTGGCACAGGGACCGGCGGCATCGCAGATCGCGATCAAGCAGCTCGGTACCAATGGCGGCGGTTTCTTTAACGTCAATTCGTCGCATCCTTACGAAAACCCGACACCTCTGAGCAATCTGCTTCAGATGGTTTATCTATTGCTGATCCCGGCGGCATTCTGCTTCCTGTTTGGCAAGATGGTTCATGACAAGCGTCAGGGCATTGCGATTTTCGCGGTGATGGCCGTGCTGTTTGTCGGTGGATTTGCCGCGACCTATAGTGCGGAAAAGGCAGGCAATGCGTTGCTGACAAATTCCAGCACGATTATTGCCGATCCGGGCAATATGGAAGGCAAGGAAACCCGTTTCGGTATCCTGAATTCCACCCTGTGGGCAACGGCAACGACGGCCGCGTCGAACGGATCGGTCAATGCCATGCATGACAGTCTGACACCGCTTGGCGGCATGGTCACGATGCTGAACATGCAGCTTGGTGAAATCGTCTATGGCGGTGTCGGTGCCGGTTTCTACGGCATGCTGCTGTTTGTTGTTCTGACGGTTTTCATTGCCGGACTTATGGTCGGGCGGACGCCGGAATATCTGGGCAAGAAGATCGAAGCCCGTGAAATCAAGCTGGCTGTTCTGGCCATCCTGACCATGCCGATCGGCATTCTGGTATTCGGGGCCCTGTCGGCGACCGTTCCGGTCGCTATGACGGCAGTTCAGGATGCCGGACCGCACGGGCTTTCGGAAATCCTTTATGCCTATAGCTCGGCGACGGGCAATAACGGCTCGGCCTTTGCCGGGTTCGGGGCCGGAATGCCGTTCCATACTACCTTGCAGGGCATTGCGATGCTGCTGGGGCGTTATGGCTTCATCATTCCGATCCTGGCGATTGCCGGGTCGCTCGGGACGAAGAATGTCGTTCCGGTTTCGGGCGGCACATTCCCGACCCATGGTCCGCTTTTCGTTACCCTTCTGATTGCCGTCATTCTGATTGTCGGCGGCCTCACTTTCTTCCCGGCACTGGCACTCGGCCCGATTGCGGAGCATTTCGCAATGCTGGCCGGAATTGCCTACTGACCGGAGGAGTCCAGAAAATGAAGAAAACAGAAAATTCCCGTCTGCTGGACGGGGCGCTTGTCCGGACTGCCAGTATTGAGGCGTTTCGCAAGCTTGATCCGCGGATCATGATCCGCAATCCGGTGATGTTCATGGTTGAGGCCGGTGCGCTGATGGCAACTGTCATCAGCATTCATACAGGCATGACGGGCGGTCCGGACCTGTCGGCCCTGATCCAGATTACCGTCTGGCTGTGGTTTACCGTCCTGTTTGCCAATTTTGCCGAGGCGGTCGCCGAAGGTCGTGGCAAGGCACGGGCCGATAGTCTGCGGTCAACCAATAAGGAAACCCAGGCAAAAAAGCTCCGCAACGGGGAAAAGACCGCCGTTGAAATGGTCGCAAGCAGCCGTCTCTCGCCCGGTGACTTTGTACTGGTCGAGGCGGGCGATGTCATCCCGGTCGATGGCGAGATCGTCGAAGGAATTGCTTCGGTCGATGAATCTGCGATTACCGGTGAATCGGCCCCGGTCATCCGCGAAAGCGGCGGGGATCGGTCGGCGGTAACCGGCGGGACGCGGATTGTGTCGGACTGGCTTAAAGTCCGTGTTACCGCCAAACCGGGCGAAAGCTTCCTTGACCGTATGATTGCGATGGTTGAGGGCGCGCAGCGTCAGAAAACACCAAACGAGATCGCGCTTAATATCCTGCTGGTCGGCATGTCGATCATCTTCCTGATCGTCGTCGTCACGCTTGAGCCGTTCGCGCTGTTCTCGGGGACGTCGATCCCGATGGCGTTTCTGATTGCGCTTCTGGTGACCTTGATCCCGACAACAATCGGCGGTTTGCTGTCTGCCATCGGGATTGCCGGTATGGACCGCCTGGTCAAGGCCAATGTCATCGCCAAGTCCGGGCGTGCAGTTGAGGCATCGGGGGATGTCGATACGCTGCTGCTTGATAAAACCGGAACCATTACCTTTGGCAACCGTATGGCCGACGAATTTGTGCCGCTCAAAGGTGTCACAGATCGCGAAGTCGCGGAAGCCGCGGCAATCGCATCGCTTGCCGATGACACACCAGAGGGCAAATCGATTGTCGAACTGGCAGGCAAGCTGTTTGATTTCCGGGGTGATAAAGCGAAACTGTCCAAGGCGATTGCCTTTAGTGCCGAAACCCGTATGTCCGGTGCGGATATCGGTGAGGATGAATATCGTAAAGGTGCCGGGGATGCGATGCGGGCATATGCCGAAGCGGGCCCGCAGGTTGCCGAACTTGGCCGGATCGTTGATGGCATCGCCAAATCAGGTGGTACGCCGCTTGTGGTCGCGAAAAACCACAAGATCATGGGTGTCATTCATCTGAAAGACATCATCAAGCCGGGCATTCGTGAACGGTTTGCCGAACTGCGTGCCATGGGCATCCGGACCGTCATGATTACGGGGGACAACCCGTTAACCGCTGCGGCAATCGCTGCCGAGGCCGGGGTGGATGATTTTCTGGCCGAGGCAACGCCAGAAAAGAAACTGGAACTGATCCGTCAGGAACAGGAAGGCGGGCGTCTGGTGGCGATGTGCGGTGACGGATCGAACGATGCGCCGGCCTTGGCACAGGCCGATGTCGGGGTTGCGATGAATGATGGCACCCAGGCTGCACGCGAGGCGGGCAACCTTGTCGACCTTGATAGCGATCCGACCAAGCTGATCGAGATTGTCCAGGTCGGCAAACAGTTGCTGATCAGCCGGGGCGCGTTGACAACATTTTCGATTGCCAACGACGTTGCCAAATATTTCGCGATCCTGCCCGCGCTTTTCATTGCGGCCTATCCGCAGCTTGGTGCGCTGAACATCATGGGGCTTGCCAGCCCGCAAAGCGCGATTCTTTCGGCGGTGATCTTTAATGCCCTGATCATTATCGCCCTGATCCCGCTGGCTCTGCGCGGGGTACGGTTTACGCCTGGCAGTGCGGCGGCTCTGCTGCGTCGAAATCTTCTGATCTATGGCCTTGGTGGCCTGATCGTTCCCTTTGTCGGCATCAAGGTCATTGACCTTCTGATCAATGCCGTTGGTCTGGTTTAACGGAGAATTTGTCATGTTGAACTTGTTACGTCCGGCCATTGGCATGGCTGCTGTGATGACGGTGATAACCGGTGTTGCCTATCCGCTGGCAATGACCGGGATCGGGCAGGGACTGTTCGCGGAAGAAGTTAATGGCAGCCTGATTGAAAAGAACGGTGTCGTGATCGGATCGCGCCTGATCGGCCAGAAGTTTGAAGGTGATCGCTATTTCCATCCGCGCCCTTCCTATGCCGGCGATGGCTATGAGGGCGATAATTCCGGTGGTTCCAACCTTGGGGCGACGAACCGGGAACTGGTTAACGGAATCAAGGCCCGTGCCCTTGATCTTTCGGTGGAAAACGGCAATCGCCCGGTGCCAATAGATTTGCTGACGGCGTCGGGCAGCGGACTTGACCCCGATATCTCGCCCGAAAGTGCCCGCTTCCAGATGGAAAGGGTGGCTAAAGCCAGAAACATCCCGCTCAATGATCTGGAGGAACTGGTTGCAGCCCATATTGAAGACAGGACCTTTGGGTTGATCGGGGAGCCGCGGGTCAATGTTCTGATGTTGAATCTGGCTCTGGACGAAATGTCGTCCTGATCCGATGGATTATTCCAAAAATACAGGGTATCGGGCTGTCTTTCGGCAGTCCGGTGCCCGGCAAAGACAGGTTCAGCGCGAGGCAGAGGAAATGCGCGCTGTCTGGCTCCGGAGCAAGGTGCTGTCAGTCTACCAGCGATTTATCCGGGCGATCCGCCGATGGTTCTGATATGACAGGATTAATACGAAAGGCTTTGATCGACGCAACATGACCGACGAAGAGGACCGTCCATCCCCTGAGGCCCTGCTGGAACAGACCCGCAGGGATGACAGGGGCAAGCTCAAGATCTTTCTGGGCGCCTATCCCGGCGTCGGAAAGACCTATGCCATGCTTCAGGCCGCACAGGAACGGCGGAAGGAAGGGCGGGACGTTATTGTCGGCATTGTCGAAACCCACGGGCGCGTGGAAACCGAAAACCTCTTGCGCGGTCTTGAAGCATTGCCGCGCAAGAGGCTTTTGCACCGAGGTCGCGTCTTTGGGGAAATGGACATTGATGCGATCATCTGGCGCAAGCCGGAAATCGCCCTTGTTGATGAACTGGCACACACCAATGTGCCGGGCAGTCGTCACGAAAAACGCTATCAGGATATCGATGAACTGCTTGATGCCGGGATTGATGTCTATACGACGCTGAACATCCAGCATCTTGAAAGCCTGAACGATATTGTTGCACGGATTTCACGTGTTCGCGTGCGCGAAACCCTGCCCGACAGTTTCCTTGAAAAAGCCAATGAAATCGAGCTGATCGACCTGCCGCCTGATGATCTTTTGCAAAGACTGCGTGATGGCAAGGTCTATGTCATCGATCAGGTGGGGCGCGCGCTCCGGCATTTTTTCAGCAAGGGTAATCTGACAGCCCTTCGCGAACTGGCGATGCGTATTGCCGCGGAACGCATTGATGCGCAGATGCTGGAATATATGCGCACCCACGCGGTCAGCGGCCCATGGCCGACACAGGACCGCCTGATGGTGTGCCTGAATGAAAGTCCGGTGGCCAAAAAGCTGGTGCGCACGGCCAAGCGGATGGCAGAACGCCAGCGTGTTCCGTGGATCGCCTTGCATGTCGAAACACCACGCGACGACCGGATGGCGAATGCCGAAAAAGATGACATTGCCGAAGCACTGCGTCTGGCGGAACAGTTGGGGGCGGAAATTGTCACGCTTCAGGCGGAATCCCATTTGGCACGCGAGATTTCCGCATTGGCGTCCAAGCGCAATGTTACGCGTCTTCTGATCGGGCGGCCAAGGCGAAGACGCTGGACCGGATTGTTGCGTGAAAATGTGGCGCGCAAGCTGCTTGAGAATGCCGAGGGCTTTGATGTTACGGTCATTGCTGCGGACATGGATGAGAAAAAACGTTCGCTGATCTCGGACAATCCGTTCGAACGCGGAAACTGGCGATCACGCAGCCTTTCGTGGGTCTTTGGCAGCGTTACTGTGGCAACCGTTGCCGCACTTTTTGCTGACCGGTATGTGCCGCTTGGCAATCTGTCGCTGATTTATCTTCTGGCGGTGTTGTTAACTGCGATCCGTTGCGGCATGTGGCCATCGATTGCCGCCAGTCTGCTGTCTTTCATTTCCTACAATTTCTTCTTCACCGTGCCCTATTACACCCTGTCGGTGTTCCATCATGAACAGCTGATTACCATCGTATTTTTCCTGATTGTCTCGGTCATTGTTGGCAATCTGGCAGGACGTCTGCGCCTGCAGGTCGATGCCATGAAAACCAGCGGCAAGCGCACTGCCAACCTTTATGATTTCAGTCGCAAGATTGCGGCGGCGGCATCGCTTGACGATGTGTTGTGGGCGGCTGTGCATCATGTGGCCGCGACGCTTGATTGTCAGTCGATGGTCCTGCAGCCGGGTACGGATGGATCGTTGGAAATTACCGCAGCCTACCCGCCAGAGGATCAGTTGGGGCTAAAAGATTGGGGGGCCGCCGAATGGGCGTGGGAGCATTCCAAACCGGCCGGCTGGCGATCCGAAACCCTGCCGACCGCAGAATGGCTATTCATGCCGGTAAATACCCCGCAGGGACCGCTTGGCGTTCTTGGTGTCCGCTTCAGGGAAGATGCGCGCACATTGGGGCCTTCCCAGCGTCGCCTGCTTGAAGCGCTTGTCGATCAGGTGGCCGTTGCTGTCGAACGTACCCGTCTTGCGACCGATATCGAAGAAGCACGCTTGCTGAGCGAGACCGAGCAGCTCCGCGCGGCACTTTTGTCTTCGGTATCGCATGATTTGCGCACCCCACTGGTATCGATCATCGGGTCGGCGACTACATTATCAAGCTATGGCGACAGCATGGGAGAAGAGGATCGCGGGCAGCTTACCCAGACCATCCTTGAGGAAAGCGAACGCTTGAACCGGTTTGTTCAGAACCTTCTGGATATGACACGGCTTGGCTATGGTGCCTTGCAGCCGAGAAAGGAATGGTCGGATCTGGCCGAGATTATCGGTCGTGCGGTGAAGCATGTCCGCAAATATGCCGGGTCGCGATCCTTTGACGTGCAGGTGTCGCCAGATCTGTCCCCGATCCAGCTTGATCCGGTTCTGATCGAACAGGTTCTGTTCAATATTCTTGATAATGCTGTAAAGCATACCGCCGACAACGGTCGGATTACAGTAAGTGCCAAGGCAGATAAAACACGGATGGTGGTCGAGATATCGGATAACGGACGCGGTATTCCGGCAGAAGCGCGACAGGCTGTTTTTGATGTTTTCTATCGTGTTCGCGCAGGCGATAGCCAGGTGGCGGGTACGGGGCTTGGATTGTCGATCTGCCGTGGTTTTATCGAGGCGCATGGCGGAGGTATCGTTGCACACGACGGGCCGCAGGGGGTGGGCACAACGATTGCCATAACCCTGCCGATAACCGCGATGCCAACGGTTGCAGAGGATGACGAGGATTTGCAGGATGGCAGTGCGGAAGGAAGCTGAGATGCGCGATCAGGCCAAAGTGCTGATCATTGATGACGAACCGCAAATTCGCAAATTCCTGCGGATCAGCCTTGGTGCGCAGGGGTATGAGGTGATCGAGGCCGAAAACGGCCAGTCGGGTATCGAGAAATGCGCCCTTGAGACCCCGCATCTCGTCATTCTTGACCTTGGATTGCCTGATCTGGACGGGCAGGAAGTTTTGACGAAAATCAGGGAATGGAGCGAGGTTCCGATCATCGTTCTTTCCGTGCGTGCCAATGAGGAAGAAAAAGTGACTGCCTTGGACCGTGGTGCGAACGATTACGTGACCAAGCCGTTCGGCATCGCCGAATTGATCGCACGGGTGCGGGCTATTCTGCGCAGCCGCAAACCCGAAGACCTGACCAGTAGCGAGATTGTTTCGGGTGATCTGAAGATCGATCTGGCGGCACACAGGGTTTTTAAGGCCGATAATGAACTGAAACTGACCAAAAAGGAGTTTGCCTTACTGACCCTTCTGGCGCGTAACGCGGGGCGTATCGTGACCCATCAACAGATTTTACGCGAAATCTGGGGACCTGCGCAGGAAAGTGAAACACATTATCTGCGTATCTATATCGGTCATCTGCGCCAGAAACTTGGCGATGATCCGCTTAACCCGACCTATATCGAAAACGAGCCGGGGGTTGGATACCGGTTTTGTTAATACCGAAGTATTCCGGAGGTGAAAATGTGCGAGAGTTTCCTTTTGTCGCGGGCTCACAATTCGGGATTATATAGCTTTATGATATGAGCTTAACGGGACTTGAAAGTGCCGCCCATTTTGAGCGTTCTCGTCCCGTATGTCGTTTGCTATTGAAGTTTCGAAGAGATCAATTTTAGAGAGCGTCATCAAAAATGACGTTTTTGCGTAGATAAAACGACAAGCTATCAGGCAATTGCGATTTCGCAATTTTGACATGACGTGAGTCAAGTGAAGGCGTTTCCGGATCCGATAAGGTCCCGCTCACTGGTGTTCAGATTATGGAGCATCAGTTTGGTGGGGACGTGCCGTGGTTGTTGTATCCGGATCATTTTCGTTATCGGGTTTGCGCCTGCTTCTGCTGGCAGTGATCGGTTGGGGACTTGCGTTCACGAGCAGTTTTGCCGGTACGCTTGACGATTATGTCGTGTCGCTTGATGCCGGAAGCATCATGCCCGGAGCCGATCATATCGGCGAGGAGCAAACAACAGATCATCTTGTTCCCGTCTATAGCGGCAGTAACCAGCTTGGTTACATTTTCCTCAATAGCGACTGGGCCAATTCGGTTGGTTATTCCGGCAAACCAATCGACATTCTGGTCGGCATCTCGATGCAGGGTGTTATTACCGGTGCACGACTGGTTGCCCACAAAGAACCGATCGTGCTGGTTGGCATTCCTGAAAGCAAAATCACGGACTACATCGCGGGTTATACCGGTTTTAACATCGCCGAATATGCCCGCAGCGAAGAGCTGGATGCGTTGCCTGACGATATCGTGAGTGGTGCCACCGTCACCATCATGGTGATTGACGATTCAATTCGGCGCTCGGCAATCAAGGTGGCCCGAACACTTGGTCTGGGCGGGTTGGCGCAGCCGGGCGGCAAGGGCGACAAATTCGCCGTCGATATGTCGCAAGACGGGCAGGCAAGCTGGGATGAATTGCTTGGCGACGGGTCGGTTAGGCGTCTGTCGCTATCGCATGGCGATGTTGCGCAGGCCTTCGAGGGAACTGACGACAGAGGGCAAGGTAAAGGTAGTGGCAACGATCAAGCCAGGATCGCTGCCGACGGCCCGTTCATTGATCTATATACCGCTCTCGTTTCCATTCCGATGATCGGACATAATCTGCTGGGGGATGCGGAATATGCCAATCTTCAGAAGGTTCTGAAGCCCGGCCAGCAGGCGTTGCTTGTTGCGGCGAACGGTGAATATTCCTTCAAGGGATCGGGTTATGTTCGCGGTGGGGTGTTTGACCGTATTCAGGTTATACAGGGCGATAACAGTGTCCGTTTCCGTGACAAACATCACAAGCGCCTCGGGGAAATTGCGGCCGAGGGTGCGCCGCGTTTCAGGGAAGTTGCCCTTTTTGTTATCCCCGAGGAAGTGCCGTTTGATCCAACTGTGCCGTGGCATTTGCAGCTTCTGGTCCAGCGCCAGCTAGGCGCTTTGGAAAAGGCCTTTACGACATTTGGCGTCGACTATGCACCGCCGGTGAAATATCTGCGCAAGATCGATGTTGCGACGGCGGCACCGGATAATGTTTCGGAAAAAGCCAACGAGGTTGGCGTACAGAAATCCGGTACCGATACCCAAAACCGGGACGCGCTTTGGAAGCGGATATGGACGAACCGGATTGTCGATATTGTTATCCTGTCTTGCGCAACCCTGCTTCTGACCGGCTTGTTCTTCTTCCAGGACTGGTTTGTCCGCCGTCGCAAACTGACGCAGCGGATACGGACCGGGTTCCTGATCTTTACCGTGGTCTGGATTGGATATTATGCCAATGCACAGCTTTCGGTCGTCAATGTCCTGACGGTTGCCAATTCCTTCGGGTCGGGTTTTGACTGGTCCTATTTCCTGATGGATCCGCTGATCTTCATGCTGTGGTTTGCGGTTGCGGCGTCACTGATATTCTGGGGACGCGGGGCCTATTGCGGGTGGCTTTGCCCGTTTGGCGCACTTCAGGAACTTTTGAACAAGCTGGCCAAACAGCTTCGCATTCCGCAAATCGCGGTTCCCTTCGGCCTGCATCAGCGCCTTTGGCCGATCAAATATATCGCCTTCCTGGTTCTGTTTGGCATCTCGTTCCATGCGTTCGATCAGGCCGAGCATCTGGCCGAGATCGAGCCGTTCAAGACGGCGATCATTCTGTCCTTCATGCGCGATTGGCCGTTCGTCCTGTTTGCGGTTCTGCTTTTGGTCGCGGGCCTATTTATCGAGCGGTTTTACTGTCGTTACCTTTGCCCGCTGGGGGCGGCTTTGGCGATACCTGGCCGGGTCCGGGTCAATGACTGGCTGAAACGGTATCGTGATTGTGGTTCGCCCTGCCACCGGTGTGCAAACGAATGCATGGTTCAGGCCATTCATCCAGATGGGCATATCGATCCGAATGAATGCCTGTACTGCCTTCATTGCCAGGAACTGTATTACGACGACCAGAATTGCTCGGTCATGATCCAGAAACTGGCCCGGTTTGAACGCCGCATGGCACTGCAATCCGGTTCAAAAACTTCCAGACCTCAAACGAAAACCGAAACGACTTCTCATTCGAAACCATCGTCCGCGAGCTGTGGCTCCGGTGGATGCGGCGCAAGTTGTTCCAATCCGAAGTCTTCGGACGGAAACAACGGTGCGTCTAACCAGCTGTGACATATCAGGAGTTCCATTATGTCGAATGAAACAGAGAACTATAAGATCAGCCGACGCGGCTTGCTCGGCGGAACAGCAAAGATGGCAGGATTGGCAGGAATTGCCGGTGCAACCGGTGCTGCGGGCATTGCCGCTGGTTCAATCCTCGCACCAACGGCTGCAAAAGCGGCTGCCGGATCGGTTGAGGTTTTGCCAGGTGATCTTGACGAATATTACGGCTTCTGGAGCAGTGGGCAGGCTGGCGAAGTCCGCATTATGGGGGTTCCCTCCATGCGCGAGCTGATGCGCATTCCGGTTTTCAACCGATGCAGCGCAACAGGTTGGGGCCAAACGAATGAAAGCCGCAAAATCCTGACCGAAGGTCTGTTGCCGGAAACCAAAAAGTATCTGGCCGACAAGGGTGAAATCTGGCTGAACGGGGATTTGCACCACCCGCATATGTCCTTCACGGATGGGACCTATGACGGGCGATACCTGTTTGTGAATGACAAGGCGAACACGCGTGTGGCCCGCATTCGTTGTGACGTCATGAAATGCGACAAGATCATCGAAATTCCGAACGCGTCGGATATCCATGGTCTGCGCCCGCAGAAATTCCCGCGCACCGGCTATGTCTTTGCCAATGGGGAACACCGGGTTCCGGTTCCCAATGACGGTAGCATTCTGGACGATCCGTCGCAGTATCATGCAATTTTCACGGCAATCGACGGCGACACGATGGAAGTTGCCTGGCAGGTAATGGTCGATGGTAATCTTGATAACTGTGATGCCGATTATCAGGGAAAATATGCGGTTTCGACCTGTTACAATTCGGAAAACGGTGTGTCGCTTGCCGAAATGACGGCAAGCGAGCAGGACTGGGCGGTCATTTTTTCGATCGAGCGCATCGAACAGGCGATCAAGAATGGCAATTACAAAGAAATCAACGGTGTTAAGGTCGTTGACGGCCGCAAAGGATCGCCGCTGACCCGTTATGTGCCGGTATCGAACAGCCCGCATGGTTGCAACACGGCACCGGATGGTAAGCATATTGTCATTAACGGCAAGCTGTCCCCGACGGTTACCGTGCTGGATGTACGCAAGTTCGAAGATTGCTTCGAAAACAGGATCGAACCGCGCGGTGTGGTCGTGGCCGAGCCCGAGGTTGGATTGGGTCCGTTACATACCGCATTTGATGGTCAGGGGAACGCCTATACCACCCTGTTCCTTGATAGTCAGATGTGCAAATGGAACATTGATGCCGCGGTTCGCAAGTTCAACGGTGAAGACGTCAATCCGATCCTTGCCAAGGTCGATGTCCATTATCAACCGGGCCATAACCACACTTCCATGGGTGAAACCAAGGATGCGGACGGCAAATGGCTTATTTCCCTTAACAAGTTCTCGAAAGACCGGTTCCTTAATGTCGGTCCGCTGAAACCGGAAAACGATCAGCTGATTGACATTACCGGTGATGCACCAAAGGTCGTTCATGACGGTCCGACCTTTGCCGAACCGCATGATTGCATCATCGTCCATAGTTCGGTGGTCAATCCGGTCAATCTCTGGGATCGCAATGATCCGATGTTTGCTGAAGCCCGCGACTGGGCGAAAAAGGATGGTGTCGATCTTGAAGGCGATTCAATCGTCATTCGGGATGGCAACAAGGTGCGCGTCTATATGTATTCCAACGCACCGATGTTCAGCATGGACAAGTTCGAGGTCAATCAGGGCGACGAGGTTACCGTATTCATCACCAATATCGATGATGTCGACGACCTGACGCACGGATTCACAATCGGGAACTATGGTGTGGCAATGGAAGTCGCACCGCAGGCAACGGCATCGGTGACCTTCAAGGCCGATCGACCCGGTGTGCACTGGTATTACTGCCAGTGGTTCTGCCATGCGCTGCATATGGAAATGCGCGGCCGTATGCTGGTTAAACCGGCCTAAGGATAAGCACGATGTTTCCGGTCATCCGTCCAAAGACTGCCATTCGAACCGCCTTATCTGCGCTGGCGGTTTTGGGGGCAACATTCTCGTCGCTGCATGCGTCGGAAATCGAGGCAGGCCCGTCAGATAAGGGATTGCAGGAGATTGTCGACACGGCACAGGACGGTGACCGGATTCTGCTCGGCCCGGGAGATTATTCCGGGCCGATCATTCTGCATCGTCCGGTCACGCTTGAAGGTGGCGATGACGTGCGGATTGTCGGGAATGGAACCGGCAATGTGATTACCATCGACGGGCCGGATGTAATGCTTCGCGGTATTACCGTGACGGGATCGGGACTGGATTTATCAACACAGGATAGCGGGATTTTTGTAACCCCCAATGGCGACGGTGCCGTCATTGAAGACAGTGTGATCAGTGACAATCTGATCGGCATTTATCTTTCCGGTCCGGAAAACGCGACCGTGCGGAACAATATCATCGTCGGCCGGCAGGACCTGCGCGTAAACGAACGTGGTAATGGGGTGCAGCTTTGGAATACACCGGGATCGGTTGTGATCGGCAACGCAATATCTCAGGGCCGAGACGGTATTTTTGTGACGACCAGCAAACAGAACCGGTTCATTGGTAACGAATTTCGCAATGTCCGTTTTGCGGTTCATTACATGTATACGCATGACAGCGAAATCCGGGACAACCGTTCCTTTGACAATACGGTCGGCTATGCGTTGATGTTTTCGGATGGTTTGAAGGTAACGAACAACCTGTCACGCGGGGATCGTGACCACGGCATTCTGCTGAACTATGCCAATAAGTCCGAATTTAGCGGAAATGTCGTGGATCGTGGCGGCGAAAAGTGCGTTTTTATTTATAACTCCAACAAGAACGATTTTCGGGGAAACCGGTTCGAGGGCTGCGGGATCGGTGTGCAGTTTACCGCCGGATCTGAACGCAATGTCATTGTTGGCAATGCGTTTTCCGGAAACCGGACACAGGTCAAGTATGTCGGCACACGCTGGCTTGAATGGTCTGAAAACGGTCGCGGAAATTACTGGAGCGATAATGCCGCATTCGATCTGGATGGTGATGGTCTTGGGGATCGGGCCTATCGGCCAAATGACATGCTTGATCAGGTCGTCTGGGCCCATCCATCCGCCAAGCTTTTGCTGAATGCACCTGCAATACAGATTTTGAAATGGGCGCAGTCCCGGTTTCCGGCACTGCATCCGGGGGGCGTGATTGACAGTCATCCGCTAATGGCACCGCCGGTTATCGCCCGATTTGAAGGAGACGGCTATCATGCCGAATGATCCTGCAATTCTGCTTGAAAAAGTGACCAAGACGTTCGATCAGCAAAACGCTGTCAACGATCTGTCATTGGAAATTGGCGCAGGCGAGAGTGTTGCGTTACTTGGCCATAATGGCGCGGGTAAAACGACACTTATCAAGCTGATCCTTGGTCTTATGCGTCCTGACAAGGGAAATATCCGCATTCTTGGTGAGGAGAGCACATCCCGCCATCGCGGAAAGAACGCGCATGCATTTCTTGGATATCTTCCGGAAAATATCGCGTTTTATAACAGCATGAGCGGTGCGGAGACGCTGGCTTTCTTTGCCCGGTTGAAACGCCATCCCGTGTCAGACTGCGCACGGATCCTTGAACGTGTCGGGCTTGCCGACGCCGCGCATAAGCGGGTTGGGCATTATTCCAAAGGGATGCGTCAGCGTCTTGGTCTTGCACAGGCATTGCTGGGCAATCCGCGGATATTGATGCTCGACGAGCCCACGACCGGCCTTGATCCGGAATTGCGCAACGCCTTTTATGACATCGTGCGCGAACTTGAAGACAGTGGTGTGACGGTCATTCTGTCGTCGCATGCGCTGACGGAACTTGAAGCCCATACCCGTAAAATTGCGATCATGCGAAAGGGCCAACTGATTGCATCGGGAACCATCGATGATCTGCGCAGGCGGGCCAATCTGCCGGTGCATATCCGTCTGATCACCAGACCGGGAATGGGGGCCGCCTGTGCTGAAAAAATTCCCGACGGGATCGGCTGCGAGCGGATCAACGACCATGGTCTTGATCTGACCTTGCCGTCCGCACGCAAGATTGACGTATTGCGGCATCTGTCGGCCACCGTGCCGGAGCTTGACGACGTTGACATCAGGTTGCCGTCGCTTGGCGATCTCTACATGCATTTCCAGAAAGAAAGTGTGGTGTCATGAGAGAACTTGTCATCATTGCAATCAAGGAATTTCGGGACGGAATTCGCAATCGCTGGTTTTTGGGCGCGACCGCGGCGCTGGTCCTGTTTTCGCTTAGCCTTACTTTTCTGGGAAGTGCGCCGGCGGGCACCGTTGGCGTCGATCAACTGGCTGTTACGATCGTCAGTCTGGCCAGCCTTTCGGTCTTTTTGCTGCCATTGATGGCGTTGTTGCTGTCCTATGACGCGTTGGTTGGCGAGGTTGAACGCGGGACGATGCTTTTGTTGCTGACCTATCCGCTGTCGCGATCCGACATCATTATCGGAAAGTTTCTGGGCCAGACGCTGGGCCTTGGATTGGCAACTGTTCTTGGTTTCGGATCAGCGGCACTTGTCCTTGTTTACGGGGGGATTGAAAGCGCCAACTGGATGGCCTTTGGTGTTCTAATGGGGAGTTCGGTTGCGCTGGGGGCGGCTTTTGTCGCACTTGGATTGGCCATCAGTGCCATGCCCCGTCAACGGAGTGCCGCGGCGGCCCTGGCGTTTGGTTTGTGGCTTTGTCTGGTGATCGTTTATGACATGGCGCTTTTGGGGGCGTTGGTTGCCGATGGCGGCGAAGGCATAAGCGCACCGGTTTTCGATGTGCTTCTGACTGTCAATCCGGCTGATGCATTTCGCATGATCAATCTTTCGGGTTTTGAGGATGTCCGGGTTGCGGCCGGGCTAGTGATATCGGACCTTGAAGGTATCGGTAACGGTTTCGCACCCGTGCTCTCGCTCGGCATGTGGGTTGTTGTTCCGCTGATACTGGCGGTGGTGCTGTTCCGGAGGAAGCAGTTATGAAAGCCATTTTACCGTTTGCCGTTCTCGGAGCGATCCTACTTGCGGGATGCCGCGAGCAGGAGATTGTCGCGCGGCCCGATCCGCAGGATCTGACACGCGATGTTTCTGGCTTTTTCTGCGGCATGATTGTTGCCGATCATCCGGGGCCAAAGGCCCAGCTGCACCGTAAATCGAATGGCGAAATTTTATGGTTCCCGTCGGTACGTGACGCGATTGCGTTTACGCTTATGCCCGGTGAAGCCCGTGACGTGGCGGTCATTTACGTCAATGACATGACCGGTTATGCCGACTGGCAATCCCCGCCGCCAAACTGGGTGGCCATTGATAGCGCACATTTCGTGATCGGCAGTGACATGACAAGCGGTATGGGAATTGGCGAAGCCGTGCCATTCGGGACCCTTGCCGCCGCCCAGTCATTCGTAACCGCGCATGGGGGGCAGATTGTCGACTATAAAGACATCCCTGATGACTACGTTTTTGATCTTGGACCTTCGGACGGAGGTGCGTCATGACAGACTTGAACCGTCGTCGCTTTATCACCCTGTTTGCCAGTGCGGCATCAATCGCCTTGGTATCCCCCAAGGCCTTTGCCGCGCCAGATAAGCTGCACCGTTGGCAGGGAACCGCCCTTGGTGCAGCGGCTGCAATCTATCTGGACGGCCTTTCGCAAGATCAGGCCGATGAAATGATTTCGTCGGCACTTTCCGAAATCGAACGACTGGAAAACATGTTCAGTCTGTATCGACCGGAGGCGACAATTTCGCGTTTGAATCGCGATGGATTTGTCGAAAACCCCGAACAGGAATTTGTTGAACTGATGTCGCGCGCGGCCATGATTTCCAGACATACCGATGGCGCATTCGATCCGACGATCCAGACCGTTTGGGCGCGGCTAACAGAACTGTCGCAGCAGATCGCTATCACTGATGAAGGTGCAGTTCATGCAGAAATCGGGAGGCTGAAATCCTTGATCGGATATGAGGCAATCCGGATTGAACCGAACCGGGTTTCCTTTGCGCAACAGGGCATGCAGGTCACGCTGAATGGTATGGCACAGGGTTATATCACCGACCGTGTCGCGGGGGTTTTCCGGCGAAACGGCATGAAGAATGTGCTGGTTGACCTTGGCGAAAAATACGCGATTGGTCCCAGAATAGACGGTACGGGATGGCCGGTAAGATTTGGCGGGAACGATGCGCAGTCGTCCAGTGGAGTCAGGATGTATTATGGTGCATTGGCAACGTCGTCAGGTTCGGGATTCAGGTTCAGTTTGAACGGGAATTATACCCATCTGATCGACCCGCGCAGCGGACATTCACCCGCCTTGTGGGAAAGGGTGAGTGTCTTTGCAGATACCGCAACGGATGCCGATGCGTTTTCAACTGCGTTTTCGATGATGCGTGAAACCGAAATACGGCATGCAGCGCGTCATCTGCCGGTTCGAAAAATCCTTCTTGTGCCTTTGGGCGAGGCGCAGGAAATAGAAATTGATGTGTGATCCAAAAGCAGGAAACCCGCAAAGGCAGTCCTGATTGACGACCGTCAAGGAGTATCAAAGCAAATCAATTATACTCCAGCCATCGTCAATACATTGAGCTGTCCACTCCCCTGCACAATGTATCGAAGGGCCACAGTTCATCAGGCTGTGGCCCTTTTTATATCTGTATTCCGGATATGGATATTTGCGCGGTGGGGAAGGCTATTCTGCCCGGGAACCAAGCGTTTCCCGGAGATCCGCACCCGGAAGGCTGTGCAGGAAGCCATCGGCGAAAGCCAGATCGTTTTGCATTTCCAGCAACGATTGCCTGACCTCGTCAGACGAGGTTTCACCGTCAATCAGACGACGGTAGAGATTGGCAACACGCACCATATCAAGAGTGTGCGGTGAAATTCGGAAGGCTGTAACACCAGCATCTTTCAGATCATCAACGGCGGTCGATAATTCCAGATAGTGACTGGACAGGGTTTGCAGACCATTGACGGCAAGAAACGGTGTATGATCCAGCGTTTCGACATCCATGCCATCAAGGGCCTCGCCACAGACATATCGGCAGCCATCCTTGTGCAAGCCATGTGCGCGTGCAGAGTAACACCGGGCTGATATGGCAAGTGGGACACGACCGAATATCTGGACTTCGATCTCGGCAGATTTCCGCGCGTTGCAAAGCGCTATGATCGATGACATCGGCAATTCCCAGGGAAGGGATACGCGATGCGCACCATTGGCAATCAGATAGTCCAGGGTGCTTTCGTTATACGTATTAATATACGGCCCGACGACGTGTGGACGACCGGAAAGCAGGCCGATGGATGATATGTCGTTGGCTTCGATCAGAAGGTCCGGCATTTCGGCAATTTCACGAAGCTGGGCAATTTCCCGCTCGTTCATTACAAGGGCGAGCGAAGAGAGAACAACTTCCTTTCCTGCATTTTGAAGCCGCTCGATGATGTCAGGCAGATGCTTGTCGAAAAATGGCATGCGTTTGGCGCAGACGACTTCGCCAACATGCACCGTATCAATGTCGGTTTCATCCGCGATCCGGGCATAGAAATCCTTTTTGCGGTTTTCGTCCCAGTGAAACAAAATAGGCCCCATGACCAGTCTTGATTTCGTCATTGCCAGCTTCTCCGATAGGCACCTGTTGTATCTGCCTGACCTTCGCTTAGGGCGGCTAGATTGCTGCGCGTACTGGCTTGCCCATTGGCAATGCGATCAAGTGACGCGCGGAACGCGCCGACCACCTGCGTGATATAAGCCTTGCCGCGTTGGCGTCCTTCGATCTTAAGGGCGGTTACACCGGCATCGGCGAGTTCGGGCAGGATTGCGGTAACGTCAAGGCTGGTGGGTTCTTCGAACAGGTAACCGGCCTTGTCCATGGCGCGAAACCGGCCCTTGCACAGGGTCGGATATCCGACTTTTTCATCGTTGCCGTAAACATTGATTGTAAAATTGCCAAGGCGGGAAACGGTGCTGTCGCCGCGTTCCTCGTAATGGACGTGGGCTGCTGGTGAACAAACGCCATTCATGTTGGGGCTTTCCCCCGTGGCATAGGAAGATAGCGAACAACGGCCTTCGGCCATGACACACATGCCGCCAAAGGCGAAAACTTCGGTTTCCACTGAAATGCGCCGGTTTAACATCCGGATTTCTTCGAGCGACAGGACACGCGGCAGAACCACACGGCGCACGCCAAACTCGCGGTGGTAAAAACGAATGGCTTCCTCGTTCGAGGCGGATGCCTGAACCGACAGATGCAGACGTGCATCCGGGTGTTTATCGCGCGCATAGCGCAGCAAACCGATATCGGCCAAGATTACCGCATCAACGCCGATTGCAACCGCATCATCGACGGCCTTGTGCCAGATATCTTCGGAACCGGCTTGCGGATAGGTGTTGCAGGCCAGATAGACATGCACGCCATGTCTATGTGCGAATGTAACGGCCTCGGCCAGTTCGGGTCGGGAAAAATTCAACCCCGGAAAGTTGCGGGCATTGGTCGCATCGCGGAAACCGCAATATACAACATCCGCACCGGCCTCGACGGCGGCACGCAGACTGGCGGGGGTTCCTGCCGGGCAAACTAATTCCATGAAATCCCTGTATGTGTTTGTCGGTTATGAAGGATCGGGAAGGGCGAAATCATCACCCGACAGCACGGTCTGACCGATGCGCGGCGTGCGACGTTTTACGGATTTCTGAATCCCTGAAATGTTTTCCGCATGTTCGCCAAGACGCCGGTCAAGTCCGCCCAGACGTTTTTCAATCGGGGACATCAGGGTGTCGGCAACGCGGTCCATGTCCGATTGCATCTGGCGATATGCCGCTTCGGCCGCGCGCAGTGCCAGACGTGCCGCAGGACCCAACGCGCCGAAGCTTTCAATGACGGCGGAACGCAGGTCTATTTCTTCGCCGTCCAGGGCATTGCGAAGGGCAACGACAAGGTCGGTCCGGCCCTCTATTCGTAATGCGCGCGAGAAAAACAGTGCGTCCCCGTCGGATTTTCCTTCGAGCAGTTCCAGAAGGGCCGGAAGCGGGCCGATGATCCGTGCCGCGATGATATTGTCATCCCCCTCATGGGCAGGGCGCAGGACGGGGGCCTTGGGATCAAGGGCAAGGAAAAGGTTCAGATCAAGATCGGTCGGGCATACGAGCAGGGCAAATGTTTCGCGTTCGGTGACCCGTTCAAAAACGGGTTTGTGTCGGCGATACATGGTTGCCATGGCGTGCTGGCACAGACGTTCCAGCGCAAATGCCGGAACATTCCGAACGATGGGGTTTATCAGCAGAAAGGGTGTAAATGACGGGCGTTTGATTGACACGGCGGACTCCGGACCGAATTGGTGCCGGAAGTATTGTCCCGTTTGGGTTTTAAGGTGTTGATGTCCGTCAAATCACTGAAAGATTTGAATTTTTACGGTTCTTGATAAGGCGGAAAGGTTCTGCTTTTCCAAGACAGTATCGGGCAAGGGGAATTGCAAAATTCCGGGCAGGGCTACTTGACCATCGTCAACGTGACTTTTGGGAAGGTGCCTAAACTTGGTTGGATCAATATCCGGGGATGGAGGTCCGCCAGCATGCAATCCGATTTCACACATGATCAGGATCCTGCCAATTCAGCAAATCTGATCCATCGCAAGGTCGGCGATCTGGTCGCAAGTTTTCCGGGGGCAACCCTGGTTTTACGACGCCATAAAATCGGATTTTGCTGTTCAAGCAACAAGTCGCTGGACGAGGTCGCCAGTGTGAAAGGACTGGATGCCAGTCTGATTGCCCGTGAATTGTGCGATTTGCCTAAGGGGCCACTGACCTTGCCGGATCCAAATGATATCGATGCGTTCATCGATTTTATTCTGGATCGGTATCATCAGACCCATCGTGATGAACTGGCCGAGCTCATCCTGCTTGCCCGCAAGGTCGAGGCGGTTCACGGAGATCATCCAGACGCCCCGGCGGGATTGGCCGACGCGCTGTTTGAAATGACTGAAAGGCTTGATTCCCATATGGCGAAAGAGGAAATGGTTCTGTTCCCGGCGATGCGCGAAATGCAACGCAACAGTGCCAGCACAATTCCCCTGATCATGCCGATCCATTGCATGCGCGAAGAACATGACGAGCATGCTGAAGCCATCCATAAACTGCAAAAGCTGACCAACAATTTCACATTGCCCGATGATGTCTGTGGTTCATGGCGGGCGCTTTATTCCGGCACGGCCAAGTTGGTCGAAGACCTGGTGGCGCATATTCATCTCGAGAATGAAATACTGTTTCCGTGTTTTGAATAGCCTGACGCGGTTTGCCTTATCCTTCCTGCCGTGCATTTCCACCCCACCTGCCCCGCCATCGTGCGGGGCTTATACATTGAGAGGCAGAAGGATTTGTTATGATCCTTCTGCCTCTTTTGTTTGAACTGGTGGTGGCCACCACCAGTTCATGGTGCGCAGAGCG
>NZ_JBEPTC010000004.1:0-374652 GCF_040549275.1 Thalassospira sp. MBR-102 | reverse complement strand
CTTGTCGCCGTCATGCGTAAAATGATCGTAAGGGCAAATGCAAGAATGCGCCAATATCATGCAGCGGTGCTTGACACATAACACCGCTGCTTTTTCGTTTGACGGTAGTCAAGGTGGGAAACGTCCAGTCGGGAAATGATTGCCTGACGCCGTTTTGGGGACAGAGCGGCATTGAACTGCCAATCGGAGTGAGGATCCGTTCACATGTCGGAACGACTGACAAAATCTGCCGCCCGGAACATCTTCTACGGCGGAACGATCTTCTTTCTGGTCATCTTTATCGGACTGACCTTGCACAGCCACAACTATATCGTCAATGAGTCCAGCAATCAGGACCAGTTGACGCCATCGGTTGTTGCCGGCAAGCATGTCTGGGAACGCAATTCATGCATCAACTGCCATACGCTTTTGGGAGAGGGTGCCTATTTCGCACCTGAACTTGGCAATGTTTGGGTGCGGTATGGCGGTAAAGATGATCCAGAAGGTGCGCGCGATATGCTTAAGGCATGGATGGCCGCACAACCTACAGGCATCGAAGGCCGCCGCCAGATGCCGCAATTCAACCTTACAGATCAGGAGCTCGACGAGCTTGTCGACTTCCTGAAATGGACCAGTGAAATCAACACCCAGAACTGGCCGCCAAACGAGGCGGGATAATCCGGTGCTGATGGAAACGAGGCTACAATGAAATATCAATCGCAAAAGGTTGCGCTGTATTACATATACGGCGCGCTGACATTGTTCGCAGCCCAGATTCTGTTCGGCGTGGTGGCGGGCACTGTCTATGTTTTTCCAAACGTCTTGTCCGAACTGCTGCCGTTCAACGTCATTCGCATGATCCATACCAATGCCCTGATCGTCTGGTTGTTGATGGGGTATTTCGGAGCGGCTTATTATTTGCTGCCTGAAGAATGCGAAACCGAACTGCACAGCCCGAAAATGGCGATCATCCAGTTCTGGCTGTTCAT
This sequence comes from Thalassospira sp. MBR-102, assembly GCF_040549275.1. Lineage (NCBI taxonomy): Bacteria > Pseudomonadati > Pseudomonadota > Alphaproteobacteria > Rhodospirillales > Thalassospiraceae > Thalassospira > Thalassospira sp. MBR-102. The sequence continues at coordinate 373,684 of NZ_JBEPTC010000004.1, read as the reverse complement.
GGCGGCAACCGCTGCCGCAGTTGTCGGATACATCCTTGGCTATCACGAAGGACGCGAGTTCCTTGAACAGCCCTTGCCGATCAAGGTCGGTATCGTCGTGGTGGCGCTGATGTTCCTTTACAACACTACGCTGACATTGCTCAAGGGCCGGAAAACCGCAGTATCAAACGTACTGATGGTTGCCCTTTGGTTCGTCGCATTGCTGTTCCTGTTTGCGTTCTATAACCCGTCGAACCTTGCAGTGGACAAGATGTACTGGTGGTATGTCGTGCATCTTTGGGTTGAAGGCGTATGGGAACTGATCATGGCGTCGATCCTGGCGTTTCTGATGATCAAGATGACGGGTGTTGATCGCGAAGTCGTTGAAAAATGGCTTTATGTCATGGTTTCACTTTCGCTGTTTACCGGCATTCTGGGTACCGGCCATCACTATTACTGGATCGGAACCCCGGGATATTGGCAGTGGATCGGCAATGTGTTTTCCACGCTGGAAGTCGTTCCTTTCTTTGCCATGGTGGTTTTCTGTTTCTACATGGTGTGGAAAGGTGGTCGGGATCATCCGAACAAGGCGGCCCTACTTTGGTCGCTTGGCTGTTCGGTCATGGCGTTTTTTGGCGCGGGCGTATGGGGCTTCATGCATACCCTGTCGTCAATCAATTACTACACCCACGGGACTCAGATTACCGCAGCACATGGCCATCTGGCTTTCTACGGGGCCTATGTGATGCTTAATCTGGCAATCTTCACCTATGCGCTGCCTTATCTTCGCGGGCGTGAACCTTATAACCAGCAGCTCAATATGTGGGGCTTCTGGATCACGACCAGTGCGATGGCATTCATGACCTTTACCCTGACATTTGCGGGTGTCGTTCAGACCCATCTGCAACGTGTTCTGGGGATGAATTACATGGAGGTGCAGGATCAGGTTGCCCTGTTCTACTGGATGCGTTTGGGAGCGGGGGTAGTCGTGCTGATCGGTGTCACCATGATCATCTGGTCGCTTGTGGTCGCACCGCGAGGTGCCCGCGTAACCGCAGGGGCACGTCAGCCCGCCGAATGACGGCAATCAAGTCTGTGTGTTCGATTTCATGCTCTCTTCCATGACGACACATGGCGGACAACGACCGGTTGGTTCCCGCGACCGGTCGTTGTCATTTTCGGCCTTTCTATTTTCCAAGGAGCATTCACATGCAGACCGCTCTTAAAGACGTACTCCCTGATCAGGACGTTCCTTATTATCAGTCTACCGGCAATGAACAGCAGTTGTTTGAAACGGCTTGGCAGCAGCATCTGCCCTTGTTGCTGAAGGGGCCGACCGGTTGCGGGAAAACGCGTTTTGTATCGCATATGGCGGCAAAGCTTGGTGTTCCGCTTTATACCGTTTCCTGCCATGACGATTTGACGGCGGCGGATCTGACGGGGCGCTATCTGATCAAGGGCGGGGAAACCGTTTGGGTGGATGGCCCGTTGACGCGCGCGGTCCGCCACGGTGGGATCTGCTATCTCGATGAGGTGGTGGAGGCGCGCAAGGACGTGACGGTGGTGCTTCACCCATTGACCGATGATCGGCGTCTTTTGCCGCTGGACCGGACGGGCGAGCTTCTGGAAGCGCCGGCCAATTTCATGCTGGTGGTGTCCTATAACCCCGGTTACCAGAACCTTTTGAAGCAACTGAAACCATCGACCCGGCAACGTTTTCTGGCGGTCGAGTTCGATTTCCCGGACGAGAAAACCGAAAAAGCGGTGATCATGCGTGAAACCGGGATCGATGTTGAACGCGCAGCCCTTCTGGTGCGTGTCGCTGGCAATATTCGCAAGCTTACCGGTATTGATCTTGAAGAAGCTGTTTCAACCCGGTTGCTGGTCTATGGCGCGACGCTTTTGATGGCCAATGTTGCATTTGATGACGCCATCAATGCGGCCATCATCGAACCCCTGTCGGATGACGCGGATATCAAGGCGGGCCTTCGCGAGGCCATCGGGATTATCCGGGGCTGACAGCCGGGAGGCGATGATGAGTTTCGATTTTCTGGAATTCGAAGAACAGGTCGGCATGATCTGGCACCGGATTGCGTCGCGCAATCAGGAAAGCTATCGCGATCATGCTGAGCACGCGATCACGTTTGCCGAATTGCGCAGTCATTTGCCGGTGATCTTTCGCACCCTTGGTGGCGATCCGGCGCGGGAATTTGCCCAGATCGATAAACGGGTTTCGGGGCATCGGTTACGCTGGCGGCAGCGGATCGGTCTGGTGGATGAACAGATCACGATGGCCGAAATGAACGAGGCATCGGTAAAGCTGCCCGCGTCCATTTCACTGTTTCCGTCCCGTGATCTTAACCGTGATTTTTATATCTGGCTGATGGCATGGTTCGCGGTTTCGGTACCACAAGCCATTTCGCTGGACGTTGCGCAAAGCCCGTTATTGGCCGATATCATGCGGCTTTCCCGGGCACGGCAAACCGATCAAGATGTATGTCGCCATTTCCCCGGCATCATCGGTTTGCGTCAACGCCTGTATGACGCGTTTCTTGTGTTGCGGCCGGTGCGTCCTTTGCCCCGATGCGAACAGCAGATCGAAGAATGTGTTCTGAAGATTCTTGGGGCTGCGGATCAACAGGACGCAAACGATCTGTGGCCTGTTGTTAATGCCGTTGACGCAAATGGCGATATTGCGGGCATGATTGATGTTGCGGGTATGCAACCGCGTCGTTATGCGCCGTTCCTTCCCGTTCCGCTTTGGGGCGAAGCCATTTGTTCGGGCAAGGCCAGTCGTGTTGCCGATACCGACATGGACGAGGATGGAAATTCATCAGACGGCAGTCAGGAACGCAAAAAGCGAGCCCGCCGGCGCAAGAATGATCAGGCTGGTCGGAATGATCCGCTGGCGTTAAACCGGTTTGAAAAAATCCTTTCGATTGCCGAGATGGTCAATGTCAATCGGCCGATGGATGACGAGGACGAGCAGGACGCGAAAAAAGCGGCCGACGAGCTTGACGAAATGGAAATTTCCGACTGCAAACGCAAAGCGGCAACCAAATTGCGTTTCGATCTGGACCTTCCGCCCCGCGAAGCTGATGAAGGACGCGTGATTGGTGAATGGACCTATCCGGAATGGGATTACCGTCATCAATCGTATCGCCCGGATTTCTGCAAAGTCATCATGCAATCCGGTGATGAAAAAGTCAGTGAGTGTGATGTCTGGCGTCCGGGTGAAACTGAACGGCGACAAATCCGCCAGGTTCGCCGCCAATTCGAAGCGTTTCGGCCGCGCCATGAAATTCTGCGCGCGCAAAGTGATGGAAGCGAGCTTGATCTCGAAGCATTGGTGCGCGCCCGCTGTGACCAGAAAGGCAGTGGAGAACTCAGCGACAGGCTGTATCTGAACACCGTCCGGCGGGCACGCGACCTGTCGGTTGCTGTGCTGATTGATGTGTCACTGTCGACCGATGCATGGATACAGGATCACCGGGTTCTTGATGTCGAAAAGCAGGCGCTTTCGGTGCTGGCCGGTGGGCTGGATGCATGTGGGGACGAGTTTGGTATCTTCAGCTTTACGTCACGTCGTCGGGATTGGGTGCGGATCAATGCGATCAAGGATTTCGACGAGGATTGGTCGTCTCGTACCCAGGAAAGGATACAGAAGCTTCGGCCGGGTTATTACACCCGGTTGGGGTCAGCAATCCGTCATATCGGAAAATTGCTGGGGGATCGTCCGCATCAACACCGGTTGATGTTGGTGATTACGGACGGAAAGCCAAATGACATCGACCATTACGAAGGTCGTTACGGGATCGAGGACAGCCGTCGTGCCGTGCGCGAATGCCGAAAGGCCGGTATCGGGCTTTTCGGAGTAACGGTGGACCGCAAGGCACAGGATTACTTTCCCTACATATTTGGCGCTGGCGGACATGCGATTGTCAGCAAACTGGAAAATCTTCCTGCGGCATTGCCACGCATTTACCGTCAGCTTGTACGTTGAAAACGGGGTGTCACATGGAACCCGATCAGGACACGATTGCGCAGCATGACGATTCCGGCCTGATGGATCATGACCCGCAATCTGCTTCGGATGCTTGGGGTGGGCTTGAAGCGTTGCCGGGGCATCCGTTGATGTGGGTTCTGATCCTGTCGGAATTGGTTGTCTTTGGGGCGTTCCTTCTGACATTTTCCGCGGCAAGAATTGGTGACCCGGCGGAATTTGCCAATGATCAGCTTCACCTTGATCGCGTCATGGGCGGGATCAATACGCTTGTTCTTCTGACAAGCGGCCTTTTTGCTGTTTTTGCCGTGCGCGCCATCAAAAAGGATGCAGTTTTGCAATGCCGGGTCTGGCTGGCGGGGACAGCCGTTTTGGGCATCGTTTTTCTGATCGTGAAGCTTATTGAATATGGCACCAAAATCGATGCCGGGATCGGTTTGGAAACCAGCACGTTTTTCACGCTTTACTACCTGATCACCGGCTTTCATGCCCTGCATGTGGTGATGGGGCTTGGGGTGCTGGGCATCGTTGCCGTTTGGCCGAACCTGACAAATATCGAAACCGGAACGGCATTCTGGCACATGATCGATATGGTCTGGGTATTGGTGTTTCCCGTGATCTATCTTCTGCGGTGAGGAAACCATGGACCGACATTGTCCAGTCGCGACAGAAACCGACGATATTTCAGCCTCGTCCACGATGCCAAGCGACGGGCATGGTCTTTCATCGCGCATGGCGATTTTTGTGTGGTTGCTCGCCAGTGGCACGACTGTCATGTCGATGGTTCTTGCCCTGATCGGTGATGATCGCACAGGTGCGATGCTTGGCATTGTGCCCGCCATGACGATTATGATGGTCGGGAGCTTCAAGGCGTGGCTGATTTTGCGATATTATCTTGGGCTTGGTCCGTCTGCGGGCGGATGGCGGGGATTGTTCGTCGCGTTTCTGATCGTGATTTTCGCAGGTGTTCTCGCCGCACAGGCAGCCATGATTTTAATGAACCGCTAAGCCGTTTGAACCGGTTTTAATGGCTGGTGCCGGCGGAATAAGTGATTTTGTTGAACACGTTATATTTCCCAACCGGCTTTTTCATTGGGATGCGTTTGATTTCTTCAAATGTTTGGGCATCGTAAACGATGATTGCACCGTCATCGTCCCAGATTGAGAGCAGCGCGTGTTTGCCGCTGCGGTCAAATTCGACATGGGCCGCGACCTTGCCGGGTTCGGGGCGGAGCGTTTTAACGATTTCGAGTGTGCGTTTGTCGATGATATGGACAACATCCTTGTCCGGGCCAAAGAATACATCGACCCAGGCATAAGGCGTGTTGTCATGGCTGCGCGTGAAAAATCCGGGGCCTTTTGTTGCGATGGTTTTGATGGTCTGCCAGCTTTCCATGTCGATGACGCTGATTTTGGAATCTTTCAGGTGCGGTGTCGCCAGCACCGAATGGCCCTGATAGTCAAAGGTAATGCCCGAACCAAGATGGGGCATACCTTCCAAGGCAATGTCGGCCACCTTTCGGCCGACATTCAGGTTGATCACCTGTCCATCGCGGCCATTGCGCGCCGCCCCGATCAGATGGCGATAATCCTGATCGAAGAAGAAATCATCCAGACCGTCATCAAGGCGAATACGCCTTACCGGAAATGGGCCGTTCTGAACATCCAGTGCTTCGATCATGTTGGCTTCGTAGTTGTGAACGAAACCGGGATAGACCGGACGTGGATCATCGGCATAGGAAATTTCCCAAACTTCGGGCAGGTCTTTCAGGGCAACGATGAAGCTTTGACGCGGAGGGGCGGTATAGACCGCCGAAACGCGCGATGATTTACCATCATCACCGATAACGGCAAATTCGCGTATCGGCGTCAGATCGCGTGCATCAAGCAGAACCAGATTGTGCGGCAGCATGTTGCCCGCCATCACATAGCGACCATCATCTGATACCGCCACATTTCGCGTATTCAGGCCGACCCGGATTTCAGCAATGGTTTGCAGGGAATAAAGGTCATACATCTGGACCCATCCATCACGCGACGCCAGATATACAAACCGACCGTCTGGTGAATATTTTGCCCCGCCATGCAAGGCAAAGCGGGTCGGAAAACGATCAAGGGGTTCGAACGTGTCACCATCAAGGATCGTGACGTGATGATCGCCCGCCTCGACAATTGTGAACAGGTTTAGAGGATCACCTTCGAATTTTGGTTTGTCGGGCAGTTCCGCCGGATCGATGAAAACATCGTGACTTTGGACGATTTCGGACATGCCCCATTCTGGCGACCTGTCCATCGGTTGTCGCAACCAGTCTGCCAGAAGGGTGATTTCCGTTGCGGCAAGGGTTTCGCCAAAGGCCGGCATCTGCGTTGCCGCGCGGCCATCGCGGATGACATCCGAAATGCCGTTACCGCGCAGTTTCCCGAGGCTTTCGGGTAAAAGGGCAGGACCCATTCCACCCAGCCGGTCGCCATTGTGACAGGCGGCACAATGTGTTGCATATAACGCATTGGCATCGGCTATCTGGGTTGATGAAAGGGCGGTTTGACCAAAGGCGTTTGTGGTGCTGATCAAACCGGATACCAATACCGTGCCAAGGCAAATCCGCGCCAAGGCAGCCTTGACGATGGTGGTCATGATGTGACCTCCACCTGACCGTGGCGTTTGGTTGCGGAAAACGGAACGGTTTCAAGACGGTTATGGTCGCCAGTAATGCCAAGTTCGGCATCATCAAGATAACAGCCGGGATCCTCGGCCCATGGATCACCGGTTAGTTGATAGGCGCGCGTTCGCGTGTTGCCGCCGCAAATATCGCGATATTGGCATTCGCCGCAGCGACCATGCACAAGACGGGGGCGTTGCTTTAGACCGGCCATCAAAGGATCGCTGACATCCTGCCAGATTTCCGAGAACGGCCGTTTCAGGACATTGCCCAATGTGTGTTGCCACCACATGGTATCGGGATGGACATTGCCCAGATTGTCGATATTGGCAACATTCACACCCGATGCGTTCCCGCCCCAGCGTTGCAGCATTTTCCCGATCTGGTTGGATGCCGCCGGGTAATGTTCGTCAATCCAGAATTTCAGGAACACCCCGTCGGTATCGTTGTTGCCCGTCACATAGTCGCGCGCGATGCCTGCCTTGACGTCTGCCTCGCAACGGGCAAACATCATCAAAAGTGCCTCGCGGGTCATATTGTAGAATGCATGGTCCTTGCGGTTGTGGTTTCCGCGACCGGCATAGTTCAGATGTGAAAAATAGAACTTGTCGATCTTTTCCTGTTCAACAAGGTCAAGAAGGCCGGGTAGGTCCTGATAATTTTCGCGGGTCATGGTGAAACGGATGCCAACCGGCAATCCGGCATCGCGGCATAGTTTTGCCCCTCGAAGGGCAAGATCAAACCCGCCTTCAAGACGGCGGAAATAATCATGTGTTGCGCCAAGCCCGTCCAGACTGATGCCAACATAGTCATAATTGGCGGCTGCGATCTGATTTATGTTTTTATCATCGATCAGGGTTCCGTTGCTTGACAGTGCGACATAGAAACCAAGTTCCTTGGCATAGGCCGAAATATCAAAAATATCGGGCCGCATAAGCGGTTCGCCACCCGACAGGATCAGCACCGGAACATTGAAATCGCGCAGATTTTCTATGGTGCTGAAAACCTGTTTTGTCGTCAGCTCGCCCGGGAAATCCTTATCAACGGCGGAGGCATAACAATGCCTGCAGGTCAGGTTGCACCGCCGGATCAGGTTCCAGATAACGACAGGCCCACGATTGGAAAGCGGGGCATGTTTGCGCGGGTTAGCAACGGGGGTCGTGCCATTTTCGGCAATGCCGATGGCAGCACGGATATACTGGCTTAACCGCAACATTTCTTTTCTCCGCTTTTGCGCCAACGCAGGCCGGTTTTTTTAAGAATTCGGTTGCTGTATAGAATGCGGTGGTCGCGGACATTCTCGGCCAAAAGGTCGCGGATATCCTGAACCTTGGCCTCGACCGTTTCGCGTGTTGTTCCGTGAACCATGGCAAACAGGTTGAATGGCCAATCGGGCAGGTGGCGCGGCCTACGATAGCAGTGCGATACGAAATCCAGCTTTCCGATCATCTCGCCCATGGCATCAACGGTTTTATCGTCGATGTCCCAAACGCTCATGCCATTGGCGCGATAACCCAGCCGATAATGGTTGGGGATGATGCCGATACGGCGAATGACGCCAACATCAAGCAAACGTTGCAAGCGCTGTTCAACTTCATCCGGGCCAAGTCCAAGGCCCAACGCGATATCCCCGTATGGCGTGGGACTTAAAGGCAATCCGGTTTGCGTCGCACGGATCAGGGCATGATCGATTTCGTCAAGTTCCGGTAGTTCTGGTTGGTTCAGAAAGGAAATCATTTTTCGGGAACCTCCAGATGCAATTCAAGGAAGTATTCCTGTTCCTTTGGGAAGCTCAGAACCCCAAGCCCGGTTGTGTTTTCGATCCGCTTTATGACGTCCTGAAGCGCTTCTTCATCCTCGGCAAGGATCACAAACCACATGTTAAGAACATCTTCACGGGCGTAATTGTGGGCGACTTCCTCGCATGCGTTGACCTGTTCCGCGACCTCGTCAAAGCGATCAGGTGGGACTGCAATCGCGGCAAGGGTTACAGCACCACCAAGTCTTTCCGTGTTGTAAAGCGGCCCAAACCGGCTGACATATCTGTCCGCGATCAGCCTTTTGACACCGTCAATGACGGTTTGTTCGTCATAACCAAGACGTTCGGCCAGCACCTGGAACGGGTGCGCGCAGATCGGAAAACCACCCTGCATATTGTTGATCAGGTCGCGTTCAAGCTTGTTCATGATATTTCCCTGACTTCATCGGGAATTGCGCGAGTTTCTGTTGGCGCCGGCAAGGATACGGATGCCCTCGGGGCGCCATATTTGCCCGCCCGCTGGGTGAAGCATTGCTTGCTGAAAAGAACCTTGTGGGGCGCATCATGCAGTTCCAGACGCGCAATCAGGTGGCGGATTTGTGCCCGAACTGTCAGCCGGTCTCGACCATGGATCATGCAATAAAGATTGTATGGCCAAACCCCGGCAACCCGTTCCCGGCGGTAACACAATGTGACATAGGGAAGGGCTGCCATCGCCTTGCCAATGTCGGGTGCCGCATCATCACCGATATCGAAAACGCACATCGCATTGGCCTGATAACCAAGTGCGCGATGACGGATGATCATGCCAAAGCGGTTGATAACCTTGTGGGCGATAAGCTGTTCAAGCGTTTCGATCACCGTTCCCTCGGTCGCTCCGAGGTCATTGGCGATGTCGGCATATGGATGTTTGCCAAGTGGCAAGCCGTCGCGCAGTCTTTCGATCAGCCGGTGTTGAAGATTGCTCAGTTCCATTTCAACGCAAATCCCAAATCGAGACGGTAATGTTCGATCATCGGCATCCGATATACCGGTAAGCCGGTTTTGGTTTCGATTGCCTTGATTGTCGTGTCCAGACTGGCCTGATCGGCGGTGGTCACGACGAACCATAGATTGAGTTTATCTTCGCGTTCGTAATTGTGATTGATTTCGGTAAAGTGGCCGACTTGGGCGGCAATTTTTTCAAGCTGATCATTTGGAACTTCCATCGCCGCAAGGCTTGATGCCCCTGCGCGCCCGGTCGCATAGGTCGCGCCAATCCGGTCGAGATAACCTTTGTCCTTCAAATCGGAAATGGCGGAAATCACCGTGTCTTCGTTGGTGCCCAGTTCACTGGCGATGGTTTCAAACGGGCGTGGCGTCGTCGGAAATCCGCGCTGAAAATGTTCGATCAGCCGGGTCTGAAGGCTGGTGAGTTCGGTGCTCATGATGGCCTCCTACAACCCGATCCGACCGGCACGGTCAGACATGAAAATGCCGCTGGGACTGGGGAGCGGAAGTTCGGCAATCGGCTGGAGCGTGTAGGGATTGTATCCAACGACCTTGTTGTCATCGCGCACCGACAGCCAGACCTGATCGCCACGTGGACTGAATTCCATATGCAGGACACCGGTGCCGGGTTTCAGTTCTCCGACGATTGCCAGATTTTCCGTGTCGATTATCTGGACCGTGTCGTAATCCGGGACCGAGAAATTGACCCAGACATGCCTGTTATCGGGATGGGCCATGACGAAAACGGGCTGTCCATGGACGGGAATACGTCCGATCTTCTGCCAGTTTTCGGTGTCAATCACGAGAACTTCGTGGCGACCGATGGCGGGTACAAATGCGCGTTTCCCCGCAATCGCCCAGCCTTCAAGATGGGGCATTTTGTAAACGGGTAAGCGTTCTTCACCCATGCCATAATGATCAAGGATGCGGCGCACGCCATTTTCCGGATACCAAAGATCAAGCAATGCCATGCCGTCTTCGCCAAACAGACCGGCAATGTAATAACGACCGCCGGATGTGATCAGCGCATCGTAGGGCTGTGTTCCGATATCTTTGTAGCGGCTGATCTTTGGTTCGTTGCCGGTTGAGAAGTCGGCTATCCAGATTTCGCCGGAATCCCAAAGGCTGAAAACAAACCGGTTCCCCGGCGCATCAACCAGCCCGATGACTTTTGAACGATCCGAACTGCCGTCAATGATTGCAGGAATATCGGCCAGCAGTTCGAGGGTTTCACTATCGAAAACGCGGACACCGCCGGGTTCGTAATTGGCAACCGCCACCAGTCTGCCGTCCTGGCTGATGGCTCCGCCAATACTGTTGCCCGCTTGCAAGGTTCTAACGACAACCTCATGTTTGAGAATGTCTACCTTGGTCAATCCCCCGTCGCGGCCAAAGACGAATGCGAACCGTCCGTCCCGGGAATAGACGATCGATGCATGTGACAGATCGCCAAGGCCTTCAACGATCCCGATAAATTGCCGGGTGCTGGTGTCAAGGATGGCAACTTCGCCAGTGGCCCGGGCAACGACGGTTGCCAGATCAGCCGTCCCGCGAACGGATGAGATATTTGCGCAGCCCGCCAAAAGCAAAATGCCCCCAACAACCAAAAGGTTGCGGGTTGCCTGTAACGCGGTGGAAGGAATGCGGGCCGAAAATGCAATGCGCATCATTCGGGTTCTCCTGTTTTCAGATAGCGGGCCATCCACGTGGCCTCGTCGGGTGTCACGATTGCGCGCCAGGGTGGCATGGCTGTCCCGGGCAATCCGTCGAGGATGATGGTTGTCAAATCCTCGACGCTGTAAGCCGCAAGGCTTTCCGGTAAAAGGGGCGATCCCAGACCTCCCTTAAACGTTAGGCCATGACAGGAACCGCAATCCTGACGCACCATTTGCTCCAGCGCATGGGGGCTTCGGGAAGAAGTCGCGTTTTCTGCACTTACTGAATAGGTCCCCGCCAAAGCGAGCGTGGTGATCAGGATCACGAGGGAATTACGCAGTATGGGCATAACGTAGACCCCCATCGGGGAAGTCGGGTGCTGCGTTTTGGTCAAACCGGCTTTCGGATAGAAGTTTGGCCTCGGGCAGCGATAGTCGATCCGCCAGTGAAATGACGCGGCCAATGACAATCATGCAGGGCGGATCAAAATCCAGCCGGTTCAGGTCGTCACAGACATTGCCCAATGTGCTGCGGAAATGTCTTTGATCCGGTGTTGAACCATTTTCGATAATCATCACCGGCGTATCGGTGGGCAGCCCATGTTCAAGCAGTTTGCCTGCGATTACCGGCATGGTTTTGACCCCCATGTAAATCGCAAGCGTAGTGTCCGGATCGGCCAAAGAACGCCAGTCGTGATGGGGTTCTGCGTCTGCCTGCATGTGACCGGTGACAAAACGTACACTGGTTGCCAGACCGCGATGGGTCAGCGGTAGATTAAGTTGTGCCATGCATCCTGCGGCGGCTGTAATTCCGGGAACAACTTCAAACGGAACATCATGCAGGCTGAGCCATTCTGCCTCTTCACCCCCGCGTCCGAAAATATACGGATCCCCGCCCTTCAGACGAACGATGTGGCAATGTTTTCTGGCCATATGAACCAGAAGCGTATTGATTTCGGACTGCTTCAGGCTGTGGGATCCTGTGGATTTTCCGACATAAACGCGTTCTGCAAACGGGTTGGCCAGTTCAAGTATTTCATCGGAGACAAGCCGGTCATAGATAACGGCATCCGCGCGGTCGAGAAGGCGTGCTGCCTTTATGGTCAGCAATTCAGGATCGCCTGGCCCGGCTCCGACAAGATAAATACGCCCGGATTTTTGCATGGCTTTTCCCCTGTTTTGGCAAGGTTTCAAATGCGGGAAGTCCGGAGGCCGTGGATGGCCTCCGGTTCTGCAGATCAGTAGATGTCGTGTTGGGTGTTGTAGATGTTGAATTTGCCCGTCGGGGTCACAAGGCGATCATCTTTGATGACCTTCTTGAGCTTCCGGGTTTTGTCATCAACAATCACAATGGCTGACTTTTCAGCTTTGCCGTTCCAGACAGAGAACCAGATTTCAGTACCCTGTTTGTTATATTCACCCTGAACGACGCGCTGGGCACCTTCGTCGCCCAGATCGGCCCATTCGGCAATCGGCAGTGTTTCAACACCGGCATCAAGGTTGTTGATGTCAAGGACACCAACCGAATGATAAATTTCGGCATCCGAGTTTAGCGGCGCATCAACCCAAAGGTTTTTCGAATTCGGGTGGGTTTTGATAAACAGTGAACCGCCACCGAGCCCGTCAATGGATGCCGCCATTTTCCACGCATTTTCCGGATGTTTTTCCGGATCGGTACCGATCAATGCAATGGTGTCATCGCCAAGATGACTGGTTGCCCAGACCGGACCGAGTTCCGGGTGGATGAAGTTCGCCCCGCGACCCGGATGCGGGGTTGTGCCGACCTCGACAAGTTTGGTCAGTTTACGTTCTTTGGTATCTATAACGGCGACTGTGTCACGAGCATTGGCGGCAACCATGAAATATCGACCGGATGAATCAAAACCACCGTCATGGAGAAACCGTTCGGCACTTATTGAAGTGACTTGCAAGGCGTCGAGATCTTCGTAATTTACCAGAAGTACCTTGCCGGTTTCCTTAACGTTAACGACAAATTCCGGGTTGTAATGTGAGGATACAATCGCGGCAACGCGAGGCTCAGGGTGATATTCCTGTTCATCATATGTCATGCCGCGAGTAGAGACGATTTTAAGTGGCTCAAGCGTTTCGCCATCCATAATTGTGAATTGTGGTGGCCAGTATGAGCCCGCAATCGCGTAACGATCCTCCCAACCTTTCATTTTAGAAGTTTCGACTGAACGAGCTTCCAAACCAACTTTGATCGTTGCAACGATCTTGGGATCCTTCATCCATAGGTCGATCATATCGATTTTTGCATCGCGACCGATAACCATGAGGTAACGCCCGGACGCGGATACACGTGAAATATGAACGGCATATCCAGTGTCGATGACATATTTGATCTTGTAGTCGTGGCCGTCGATCAGTGCGATCTGACCCGCATCACGAAGTGTGACCGAGAACAGATTCTCGATATCGAGATCATTCATTTTTTGGGTCGGGCGCTGGTCGACTGGAACAATGACTTTCCAGCTTTCTTTCATCGCGGCCATGCCCCATTCTGGCGGTTGAGGCGGGTCCTGCATGACATATCGCGCCATGATGTCGATTTGCTCTTCTGTCAAATCTCCGGAGGTTCCCCAGTTTGGCATACCAGCTGGCGATCCATAGGTAATGAAGTCATGCAGATAGTCATAACCAAGAGCGCGGGTGCGGTCCGTTGTCAGGGCCGGGCCCGTTGCACCATTGCGCAACACGCCGTGGCAACCTGCGCAACGTTCAAAGAAAATCTTGCGGCCCTGATTGAATTCATCGGCCGTCATCGTTGGCACACCTTCGTGTGTACCGGGTTGCGACCCATCGGTCGGAAGTGACTCGAGACTGGGTTCATAGGTGCTTTCGCTTTCAGGATGTTTTTCCTGGGCGATTGCCACCGAGGCAAAGATAAGGCCGAAACCAAGTGCAAGCGGCGCTGCCGACCGTCTCAGCCGAGTTGTGAGTTTCATGCGTCCCTCCATTAGGAAAATGAAAGCCTTCGCTCCCGGTTGCGGAGATTTGATCTTTCGACGCGAGCCAGCCTTGATGATGATCAAATAACCATATGAACATTGTGGTTTTGAGCCGTGCCACTCTTGACGGGAGTCAATACGCTTGGGGGAAAAGCCCGCAAAATGCGTTCAGAGAGAGTGAAACAGGGGAATGGTTATGTCCGTCTGCGATCCGGTTTTGATGATTGTCGCGCATGGAACGCGACGAACTGGTGCAGTGCCCGGCGGGATGTTTTCCGCGCATCTGCAACGTCAGTTACCGCATTTCGACATCCGCCTTTCATTTTTGCGATCAACGCCATCAGCGGGAAATGTGTTGAAGGTCATGACGCGGAATTCGGCGTCTGACGTGCTTGTCTTCCCCCTGTTCTTTACGCCGGGCGCCGGTTTGGTGGCGGAACTGTCCGCACTTGTTGCCGATGCCCGGTTGGAAGCGGAGGCACTTCTGCCGTTCGCAGGACATTTGTCTGGATATGACCGCATGTTGGCGGCACGAATTGCCCAGCGATTAAAGGCCGGTGGAAATCAAAAGGATAAAAAGGCAATTTTTCTGGTGGCTCACGGGCAGAAGCAGGACATCTGCCCGTCGCCCGAAATGCAGCAGTTGCGAGCGATACTTTCGCACCATCTTGATCACGACGAAATCTACAATGTCCAGATTGATGGCCAACCGTCTCTCGCCAACTGGCGAAACATGACAAGGTGCAGAAATGCCCTTTTTGTTCCCCTTATGACGGGGGATGGGGCGCATTGCCGCATTGATATTCCGGCTTCTGTTAATTCCCGGTCTGATGAGAAAGTCGGCATGCTCGCGCCGGTTGGCACGTGGTGGGAGTTGTCTTCGCTGTTGGCCGATCATTTGAATTGCGGCCGACATCATCGCAAAAGCAGTTGTCAACCATCGCAGTCAGCTCGGACAGAGTTTGGAGCCGATCATGTCACGCCGTAACCTGAATGATGCGGATTTCAGTCTGATGTCGAAGGTGGCAGTTCTTTCTGCCTTCTCGCGCGATGAAATCGTATCGATGACAAATGGTGCGACCGTTGTGATTTATAACGGCCGTGAATTGCTGTTTAGCGAGGGGGAGCCCGCCGAACAGTTCTTTATTGTCATCAAGGGGCAGGTGCGTCTGTTTCGAATTCTCGGTGACGGGCGTGTCGCCCTTTTTCATCTTGTTTCAGCAGGCGAGTCTTTTGCCGAGGCTGTGGTCCTTTCCGGACAAAAGTATCCGGTATCTGCCGAATGCGATCCGGGCAGCCAGATCATCGCAATCAGCAGGCTACAACTGGTCAATCGCCTGAGGAATGACAAGGCGATGATTGGTCGGATGATGCAGTCATTGATCGAGAGGGAACGGTTTTTCTACAGGGAGCTCAATGATTTGCGCCAGCGAAGCCCATCGCAGCGCCTTGCCGGGTTTTTGCTCTCGCAGTCTGACGATGCGGAAATCGTACCCAAGCATGTCATCGCAAACCGGATCGGTGTCACCCCGGAAACATTCTCACGTGCATTGCGCAAACTTGAAGACGACGGATTTATTGCCCGGGATACAAGGATGAGCATCCTTGATGTAGAAGGGCTAAGGCAGTTCTCGCGCCGATAAGCGTTTTCCGATCAAAATTGATCTGGAACAAACTTGATCATCTGGGCTGATGTTAGAGTTATTCCAGTAAATGCAATCTTCCCTTTTTTCTACAATGGACGATGCCGTGATGAATGATGTCGAACGCATTTCCGGTGTTCTTCGCTTTGCGAACTATTTCCGAACATGGCCGCAGGAAGATATCCTTGAACTGGCATCCCTATGCCGGTGGGTCAGGTTTGACACTGATACAATGATGATTTCGGCAGATGAACCGGCGTCAGCGCTTTATCTGATTGTGAACGGGCATGTCGAATTGTCTTTCAAGGATCAGGACGGTAAAGACGGGGTCATTGATCTTCTGGGGAATGGTCAGCTTGTCGGGGAATGCGCATTGGTGCCCGATGGCTGTTATGCGGTTTCGGTTCGTACCTTGGAGGCAACAACCGCGGTTCGTATTGATGGTGCTGGCTTTGCTGATTTTCTTGCGGCCCATTTCGACCGTGCACTGACCATGATGTCGGCCATGACAGAACGGTTGTGTCAGATGTTGCGACAGGCCGAAGAACTTAAATGCCGGTCTGCGGCACAACGTCTGGGGATCTATTTCCTGGCAGATGCGGTGCCGATTGACGGTGTGCATGAAACACCCCTGACCATTGAAAAGTCTGCCTTGGCCCGCAAGTTGGGAATGACCAGCGAAACGATCTCTCGCGCGCTTAAGAAACTTTCTGAAATTGGTGTTTCGCAACATGCCAATGGTCACATTATCCGGATTGCAGATGCGGAAATGCTGGCCGATTGGTGCGGGTTGTCTGGGAATGATGCCAAGGAAGGGGGCGAAGATGCGTTCAAGACCGCTGTCTGAAATCGATTACGATATCGTCCGACAGGTCCCGTTTCTGTCTGCTCTTGGCGGGGTGCGGCTTGATAATCTGATGGCAAAATGTCGGGTTGAATGCCATTCGCGCGGCGAACATCTGTTTCGTGCCGGTGATGTTGCCCGTAACTTCTATGTTCTGCTTTCCGGGCACTTGCGCCTTGTAAAGGTTTCCCCGCAGGGCGAAGAAACCGTCATGCATTTCCTGACCCAACCGGGGGCATTCGCCGAAGCCGTTTCGTTGGCCGGTCGGGCATATCCGGTGGAATGCGAAGTCATGGAAGATTGCGAGATCATCGCCATTCCGCGCGATACCTATCTTTCCGTTTTACGCAGTGCGCCCGATGTCATGGCCGAAGTCCTTGCCGGACTTCTGCGGTGGGAACGATTCTTCCTCGAAGAAATTTTCAAAATTCGCCACACCAAACCGATCCAGAGAATTGCGTCTTTCCTGATTGATTTCGAAGAAAGAAGTGGCGAGAATCTGGGTGGCGAGGACGAGACGAACTTTCCTGAAAAACGTCAGATCGCAAGCCGGATCGGCATTACGCCAGAAACATTCTCGCGCTCGCTTCGAAAGCTAGAGGCAACAGGCGCAATCGCCGCCGGACCGAAACTGCGCATCCTTGACCGGGCGGTTCTGTACGAGCTTTCGCGCTAGAATTATGACGGCTGGTCTTACCTGTCGCGACGTGGAAATGTCTGCAAAAGGGTTTTCCTCTTCGTGAACAAAAAGGCTGTGGCACATATGCTGCCGAAGCAGCAGGCTGCTTTTATATTCCCGGTATTCGGATCTGTTGGTGGTGCTGTAATTGAGGATTTTCCCGAAGCCGAACCGGGCATCCGATGGGGCGCGTAGGGTGGGGCTCATCAATTGCCACGCAATAGCGAATAGCCATTTCTGGTGGACGTACCCATGAGAGTTGTTTCTAGATTTCCGAGCGCGCAGGCTGCGTCGTGTCGAATCCTCCTTCCCATTCGGCTTCCTTAAAAAGTTCTTGATTTGTTCTTTTTTCTGTGGCATAAGAGTAAAGTCAACGGGAGAAATGCACCCGGACGGAAACCCGCAAGGCCTTGTGCCTTGCGGGTTTTTGCGTTTGGGGCTGAAGGAAAGAGGATATCAGGATGCAGCGGCAAAGACGCGGAAATAGACACAGGCAGGGCGGCGGGGCATTCCGCAGGATATGGGGCGGCGGATGGCGGAGCCATAATGGCGGCATTCTGCCCGAAGGCTAGGACGAGGACTAGTACGAGGGCTAGGGGGGGCTAACCCGATCATTTGTCATGACGGGAGAGGTGCGTCTTTTTGAGGAGGGAGCTTTAAATTTGCCGGGAGCGGCAACGATGGCAGCAGGGGGGCAGCGTTGAGCTGTGGCCCGTCAAGGGTGGACCGGCGGGGCCCATGAGCCCGAAATGTGTCCGGGCTCCATTGGTTACCGAAAATATCGCCATGGCTGGGAGTGATCGGAGCGGGACGTGGGCCCGCAGACCGTCCGTTGCCGAGGATGGCGAATGCCCGAAATGTGTCCGGACTTCATCGGTTACCGGAAATGTCGACATGGCCGGGAGTGATGGGAGCGGGACGTGGGCCCGGAGACCGTCCGTTGGCGAGGATGGCGAACGCCCGAAGTGTGTCCGGACTTCATCGGTTGCGGGAAGTGCTGCCGTGGCCGGGAGTGATCGGAGCGGAACGTGGACCCGGAGACCGCCCGTTGGAGAGGTTGGTGAATGCCCGAAATGTGTCCGGACTTCATCGGTTGCCGGAAATGTCGCCATGGCCGGAAGACCGGAGTAGGCCGTGAGGTCGAAGGCGGCCTGTCTGCTGCCGCGTTGGCTGGGATGCTGAAGCCCCGCGTTCGTCCGGACTTCCCGGGTTGTGGGACGTCCGGTTTTGGCGGAGGTGGTTTGTCGTTGGGGCCGTCGTCGGCTGGTGGCGGGTTGGGGTTCGTGGCGTGGCTCTTGCGCGGAAAGCCATGGGTCGAGGCGTCATATCGCAGTGTTGGTCCCGGTTTACGGCAGCTTTGCAACGGTCCCGGGCATCGGGTTATTCGCCCGCAAGTTCAGCGCATCCCGTTTCGAGAAGGGCGATGACATGCGGGGCGAAGGAGCGCCAGAGATCGAGGCGGTAATCCTGTTCGCCATCCCGCCACAGCACCGTCGTGACACCATCAAAAACCGTGCGGCGTGCTTCGCCGGTTGGTAGCTGATCGAGGTCGCGCGGGCATCCGATGGTGATAAGGTCGCTGGCCTTCGGGCCTGTGATACGCACGGTAACCTCACGGTCGGAAATTTCCGTCAGGCTGTGCGGGGTTTGGGCATAGATCGCCGCACAGGCATCGGTGATCGTCGCGGCCTGATCTTCGGGGGCGATGATCGTCCATTCGTCCGGGCCAAGGCATATGATTTCAACGTTCCCTTTGCGCCCGCACTGACCGATTTTGGCCGGAAGGGTTACGCCAAGCGCCTTTGACAGGGCTTTCTGTTCGGGCGTTGCGGCCCGAAGGGAAAAGCGGGCGACAGGGGGCGGAAGTGCTACACGCACGGCGGCGCTTTCGGCCAGTATCCCGGCTTTGGACAGGTCGATATGTGCAGTCATTGCAGTCATCTCCGCTTGTATGACCTTGGAATTTAAAGTTTGAGACGCGCATTTTCGGGGTCGTAAAAGACCGTGCCGGTGATGGTGGCCCTGATCGTCCGGTCGGGCATTGGGATATAAACCGTTTCGCCGGTCTTGCCGTGGCCGCCTTCGATCAGGGCAAGGGCAATCGGGCGACCTGCCGCGTCGCTGTGATAGGATGATGTCACGTGGCCGACCATCTTCATCGGGATCGGCTGGTTCGGATCAAGGACAATCTGCGCGCCTTCTTCAAGTTTGGATACGCCATCATCGGTCAGAAGCCCGACCAGTTGTTTGCGGCCTTCTGCCGTCAGGTCCGGGCGGTTAAGGGCCCGCATTCCGACAAAGTCGGGCTTGTTTTTGCCAACCGCCCATCCGGAACCCGCGTCATAAGGCGTCACCGTCCCGTCGGTATCCTGACCGACAATGATGAAGCCCTTTTCGGCACGCAGGACATGCATGGTTTCGGTGCCATAGGGGCAGATATCGTATTTCTGACCCGCCGCGAACAGCGTTTCCCAAAGGGCGCGGCCATGACGGGCAGGGACATTGACCTCAAAGCCAAGCTCGCCCGTGAAGCTGACCCGGAACAGGCGGGCCGGGAAACCGGCAACCGAGCATTCGGCAATCGACATATGCGGGAAGGCTTCGTCGGAAATATCGAGCCCCTCGACAAACGGGGCCAGAAGATTGCGCGCATTCGGACCGTTCAGCGCAATGGTCGCCCATTGTTCGGTGGTCGAGGTCAGCCAGACTTTCAGATCCGGCCATTCCGTCTGAAGGTAATCTTCCATCATGTTCAATACACGCGCAGCCCCGCCGGTGGTGGTGGTGATGTGGAAACGGTCATCGGTCAGACGGCCAATCACGCCGTCATCGCGGATATAGCCATCATCGCCAAGCAAAAGGCCATAACGGGTGCGACCGGGGGCAAGTTTGGTCCAGGGGTTGGTATACATGCGGTTCATGAATTCGACCGCATCGGGGCCGACCACCTCGATCTTGCCAAGGGTGGATGCGTCAAACATGCCAAGCGATTTGCGCGTTTCGCGGCATTCGCGACGCACGGCGGCGTCCATGTCTTCGCCGTCCTTGGGGAAATACCATGCACGACGCCACAGGCTGACCGGTTCGAACACCGCACCGTTTTCTTCGGCCCAGCTATCGATGGGGGGTTTGCGGGTGACTTCGAAATGATCGCCCTTGTGATAGCCGACAAACGCCCCGAACGTCGTCGGGGTATAGGGCGGGCGGAAGGTGGTCAGGCCGACTTCGGGCTGTTTCTTGCCAAGTGCATCGGCGGCAATGTTCAGGCCGTTGATGTTTGACATCTTGCCCTGATCGGTTGCCATGCCATTGGTGGTGTAGCGTTTGACATGTTCGATCGAGCGCATGCCTTCGCGCACGGCAAGGCGCAGATCCTTGGCCGTCACATCGTTCTGATAATCGACAAAGGCGCGGGCCTTGCCAGCATCAAGGTCGGTCGGAAGTTCGGTGTGGCTGGCACCCGAACCGGGGCGGTCATCGGCAACCGAAAGCGTTTTGACCGTTGTGGTTTTGCCAAGCGCCCTGGCCGCAACAGCCCCCATCGCGAACCCGTCATTAAGGGCGGCTTCGATCCCCCAAAGGCCACGACCGGCACCGGCGATCTGGCAATCCTCGGTAATGCGGTCGGGCAGGAAGGTCTGGCTGTCGTCATCCCATTTAAGCGATCCCTTGGTATGGGAAAACAGATGGAGCGACGGGGTCCAGCCCCCGCAAACCAGAAGGCTGTCGCAAGCCAATGTCTGGGCGGCCAGAACGGTGCCATTTTCAACCTTGTTGATCCGCACCGATTTGATGCGCAGGCGGCCCGAGGTGCCGGTTGTGGTATAACCGGCAAAGACCGTGATCCCGCGTGATGTGGCTTCTTTGACAAGGTCGGCATTCGGGTTCGGGCGGGTGTCGACAATGGCTTCGATCTTCGTTCCGGCAGATGCCAGATCAAAGGCCGCATACCATGCGCTGTCATGGCTGGTGACCGCGACGGCCCTGTTACCCACGCGCACGCCATAGCGGTTCAGATAGGTTTGCGCCGACCCGGCCAGCATCACGCCCGGACGATCATTGCCATCAAATACCAGCGGCTTTTCAAGGGCACCCTGCGCCAGAATGACCTGTTTGGCGCGCACCCGCCACATGCGTTCCCGCGGGGTGCTGGCGGCCGGTTTTTCGAGATGATCGGTCAGTTTCTGACACAGGCCGATCATGTTCTGATGGTAATAGCCAATGGCTGTGGTGCGGGTCATGATCCGCACACCAAGTTCGGTCAGGGTATCAAGCTCGGCCTCCAGCCAATCCCATGCCGGTTTGCCGTCAATTTTTGCCTGTGGTTCGCTTAAAATCGTTCCGCCCGGTTCGGCATTTTCATCGACCAGCGTTACGCGCAGTCCGGATTCTGCGGCGGCACGTACGGCGGCAAGACCGGCAGGACCGGCACCGACAACCAGAATATCGGTATGCAGATAACGTGACGCGTAATTGTCCGGATCAGGTTCGGTCGGCGATACGCCAAGACCGGCAGCCGCGCGGATGAAGGGTTCGTAAACCTTGTCCCAGAACGAGCGGGGCCACATGAAGGTCTTGTAATAGAACCCGGCGGAAAACAGCATGTAAAGGCGGTCATTGATCGCGCCGATATCGAATTTCAGGCTGGGATATTTGTTCTGGCTGTTGGTTTTAAGCCCATTCCAGATTTCCTGCACGGTTGCACGCGTGTTGGGTTCAAACTGCCCCTTGCCGCGGCGTGTTCCGATCAGGGCGTTTGGTTCTTCCGAGCCTGCGGCAATCGGGCCGCGTGGACGATGATATTTGAACGAACGCCCCATCAGGTGAACACCATTGGCGATCAGGGCAGATGCGACAGTGTCGCCCTCCAGCCCCTGATAGGTATCACCGTCAAAGGTGAATGAAACCGGCCGATTATGAAGGACCCGGCCACGCCCCGGAACACGGAAAGCGGTCATTTCGAAGGCTCCTTCTTTGCGGCATCTTCAAGCAAAACAGCAAGATCAGGGCGCGCATCGCCTGCCTTGTATGTCGTCAGGAACCGGTCCGAAACGGTATCGCGCACGGCGTTAAAGAACCGGCCACAGCCATGGGCGTGACGCCAGCGTTCGAAATGGGGGCCTTTGACATTGGTGCGGATGAACAGGAAATCGCGCCATTCATCATCGGTTTTGTCCGCCGGATTTTCCGGACGCGCGATATGGGCTTCGCCGCCATAGGTGAATTCCAGTTCCGGCAGCGTTTCATCGCAATAGGGGCAATGGATGAGAAGCATGTTCGTTCTCCTCAGTGTGCGACGGCGGCTGCGGCCGCTTCGTCAATCAGACGGCCGGTCCGGAAACGGTCCAGCGTGAAGGGGGCGTTGATGTCATGCGGGGTGCCTTTGGCAACTGTCCATGCAAGGGTATGGGCAGCTCCCGGTGTGGCCTTGAACCCGCCCGTGCCCCAGCCGCAATTGACGTAAAGACCGGGTACCGGGGTCATGCCAAGGATCGGGGAGCGATCCGGGGTCACATCCACAATACCGCCCCATTTGCGCAACATCCGCATGCGGTTGAAGATCGGGAAAATCTCGCAGATCGCGGCAACCGTATGTTCGATCAGCGGCAGGCCGCCACGCTGGGAATAACTGGTATATTGATCGGTGCCCGATCCGATCACGAGTTCGCCCTTGTCCGACTGGCTGATATAGGCATGCACGGTGTTGGACATGACGACACAGGGGAAGATCGGCTTGACCGGTTCGGATACCAGTGCCTGAAGCGGATAGCTTTCAAGGGGCATGCGCACACCGGCGGTTTCCATAACGACGCTGGTGTGACCGGCAGCCGAAACCGCGACCTTTTTCGCACGAATAAAGCCCTTGGCGGTTTCAACGCCTTCGACCGCGCCATCCGGCCCCCGGCGGATCGCGGCGACCGGGCAGTTCTGGATGATGTCGACACCGCGTTGCGATGCCCCGCGCGCATAGCCCCACGCAACCGCATCGTGGCGGGCGGTTCCGGCACGCATCTGAAGGGCGGCACCGACGACCGGATAGCGTGCGTTGGGCGAAATATTTAGCGGTGGGCAGAATTCCTTGGCTTCCTCGGCCGTGAGCCAGCGGTTGTCGACACCGTTCAGGCGGTTGGAATGGATGTGGCGCTGAAACGATTGAACGTCATGAACATTATGCGCGAGCATCAGAACGCCGCGGCGCGAAAACATGACGTTGTAATTCAGATCCTGGCTAAGACCTTCCCAAAGATCAACGGCATGGTCATAAAGACGGGCACTTTCATCATAAAGATAGTTTGACCGGATGATCGTGGTGTTACGCCCGGTATTGCCACCACCAAGCCAACCCTTGTCGATCACGGCGACATTGGTAATGCCATGTTCCTTGGCCAGATAGTAAGCCGCGCCAAGCCCGTGACCGCCAGCACCGACAATGACGACGTCATATTCGGCCTTTGGTTGGCTGTCGGGCCATTGCGCCTGCCAGTTCTTTTGTCCTGTAAGAGCATTCTTTAACAGCGACAAAGCAGAAAAATGCGTCATGAGAAGCGGCTCCACCAAGTGTCATGATTTTGCACGATTAGATGTGAATTTGCGACGTCGCGATTGGATATTTGCGTCATATCTGTTGTACATATTCGCCATCCGGAAAGGTAGTGTGCAATGGCGCAGCGACAGGTGGCAAGTGCAGGGCGGCATGTACGATGTTCTGTTAATTTTCCTGTTTTCTTGTTTTACAAGTGCAGGGCCGCTAATCTGATGTTCCCGCCACCAACGGAGAAGCCCCGATGTCACGTTCTGACAAACATATCCTCGTTGTTTCGGCCATCCGGCCGCGTCATATGGAAGAACTGGCCGCGAAATACGAACTGCATCGCTGGGATCAGGCGACGGACAAGGACGCGTTTCTGGCCAAAGTGGCGGACAGGATTACCGCCCTTGTTTCGACCGCCGGGGTCGGGGTGCCGACGGAGCTGATCGGGAAGCTGCCGAACCTTAAGGTCATTACAAGTTTCGGGGTCGGTTATGATGCGATTGATATCGCGGCCTGTACGGCGCGCGGCATTCGCGTTTCCAATACGCCCGATGTTTTGAATGACGATGTGGCCGATACCGCGATCATGCTGCTGCTGGCGACGCTTCGGCGGCTGGTTGTTGGCGACAATTGGGCGCGCAGCGGACAATGGTCGGAAAAGGGAGCGATGCCGTTAACCACAACGGCGCGGGGCAAGAAGCTTGGCATTGTCGGGCTTGGCCGGATCGGGCAGGCGATTGCGTCGCGGGCGGAGCCGATTGGCATGGAAATCGGTTATTTCGGACGGTCCAAAAAACCGGTCGATTATCATTATGAAGCCAATCTGATCGGGCTTGCGAACTGGGCGGATGTTTTGATGATTTCCTGCCCCGGCGGGGCGGCGACACAGGGGATCATCAATGCCGACGTTTTGAAGGCACTTGGCCCGCGTGGTTTTGTCATCAATATCGCCCGTGGTTCGGTGATTGATGAACCGGCCCTGATTGCAGCACTTCGGGATGGCGTGATTGCCGGGGCGGGGCTTGATGTGTTCCATAATGAACCGCATATGGACCGTGCCTTTGCCGGGTTTGACAATGTCGTGCTGTATCCCCACAACGCCAGCGGCACGGTTGAAACCCGCGATGCGATGGCGCAGTTGGTGGTCGATAATCTGGCGCAATGGTTTGCCGACGGGACGCTGGTGAGCCCGGTTAACTGATTGTATCGACACCCGTTTCGCGGTTGGCAGTAGCGCGCATGTGACCAAGGCGCTAGATTGTCCGTCATGAGCAAAACCGACCTTAAAATCCGGCTTAAAATCGAATTGCCCGATGGGGTTCGCCTTGGTTATGGCAAGATCGATCTGCTGCGCGCGATTGATCGTGAACAGTCGATTTCGGCGGCGGCGCGGTCGATGGGCATGTCCTATCGCCGGGCATGGATGCTGCTTGAAGAATTGAACAGAAGCTTTGCCAGTCCGGTTGTTGAAACCCGGATGGGGGGGGCAGGCCGTGGCGGGGCCAGCCTGACCGGGACGGGGATGCGGATCATTGCGATTTACGATGATGCGCAAACCCGTGCGAACGAAGCGTTGGCGGACCAGCTACGCAAGCTTGCCGATGAACTGGCGGGTGATGTATCCCCGCCGACCGAAGAAGGGTCTTAAAGATCGTCGGCGCGCAAATGCCCGTCGACCGTGACCGATTTGATCACCGCAAAGACCTTTTGCCCGATGGCAAGTTTCAGGCGTGTTGCCGACCATTGGGTGATGCGGGCATGGATTGTGCGGTTTTCACCGGTATCGTCATGACCCAGCCCCAGCGTGACATCCAGCGTATCGCCGCCATTATCGGCGATATCGCGGATCGTTACCGGGAGGACGTTATTAGCACTGATCCCGGTCGGGGCGGTTCGGGCAATCATTACATCACGCGCCCGGATATGCAGGCGCACCGGGCTTCCGGATTTCTTGCCAAGGAAGGGCACGACAAATCGTTGCCCGGCACAGTCAAGGAAGCTTACGACCCCCTGCGGGTCGCGGCTTTTGACCGTGGCTGGAAGTACGGTTCCCGTATCGAACTGCCCGGCAAGCGGGGCAAGGTCGGTTCGGCCCAGCATGTCAAATACCGATCCGCTGGCAAGCGTTTTGCCGCCTTCCATCACCACCATATGATCGGCCAGACGGGCGACTTCATCAATCGCGTGGCTGACATAAAGGATCGGCAATTGCCGCGCATCGCGCAGATTTTCCAGATAGGGGATGATCTCGTTCTTGCGGGCCTGATCAAGGGCCGAGAGCGGTTCGTCCAGCAACAGGATTTCCGGATTGCCCAGCAATGCCCGGCCCAGCGAGACGCGCTGTTTCTCGCCGCCGGAAAGAAGGTTGGGGCGGCGCGATAACAGATTGCCGATACCGAGCATCGCGATGACATCATCGCAGGCGGACCGGGTCATTGGCCGGTCGCTGCGTTTATGGGCGTAAAACAAGTTGGCCGCGACACTCAGATGCGGGAACAGTCTGGCATCCTGAAAGACATAACCGACCCGGCGTTTGCGCGGTGCCAGATTGACCCGTTGCATGCTGTCAAATAGAGGGCGGTCGTGGATGGTGATGCGCCCCTGATCCGGGCGCAGCAACCCGGCAATCGCATTGATGATCGTGGTTTTGCCGCTGCCCGACGGGCCAAAAAGGGCGGTAATGCCGGGTTCGGCAATGTCGAACTGCGCATGGAGGTCGAGCTTGCCGATCTTGTGGCGGATATCGACGGAAATGCTCATGCGCGGGCCCTTTTGCGAATATGGCGCATGGCAAATTCCGAAAGCACGAGCCCGATCAGGGCAAGTCCAATGGAAATGGCCGCAAGGCGTGCGGCGGCCAGTTCGCCGCCCGGTGTCTGGATCGCGGTATAGATCGCAAGCGGCAGGGTGCGTGTTTCACCCGGAACGTTGGACACGAATGTGATGATGGCCCCAAATTCGCCAAGGCTGGCGGCAAAGGCGGTAATCGCCCCGGCAATGATACCGGGCAGGGCCAGCGGCAATGTCAGGCTGAAGAACCGGTCAACCGGCCCGGCCCCCAGCGTTTCGGCGGCGTGATAAAGGCCGGGGTCGATATTTTCCAGTGCCAGCCTGATGGCGCGCACCTGAAACGGGAAGCTGACAATCCCCGCGGCCAGTGCCGCACCGGTCCAGCTAAAAATCAGGCGGATATCGAACGTTTCCAGCAACCACGCGCCAAGCGGCGCGCGGGTGCCAAAACTGATCAGCAAAAGATAGCCCATCACAACCGGTGGCAGGATCAATGGCAGATGCACCAGTGCATCGACCAAAATCCTGCCCGGAAAGCGCGCCTGCGCCAGAAGGGCAGCGGCCAGAATGGCAAAGGGCAGGGCACATATCACCGCCACGCCGGAAATGCGCAGGCTTAGCAGCAGGGCTTCGATCTCGGCTTCGGTGAGTGTGATCATGGTTTGTTATTGTGTCTTTGGGCTGGTTGCCGGGCGTTTGAAACCATATTCCGCAAAAATGGTGCCCGCGTCATCCCCCAAAAGCCACGCCAGCAATTTTGCGGTTGCGGGTTTGGTCTGTCCGTCCGTGATGGCAACCGGATAGGTGATGGCCGGATGACTGTTTTCGGGGAAGGTGGCAATGATTTTAACATCGGTCGCGATGGCGGCATCGGTGGCATAGACAATGCCAAGCGGTGCCTCGCCCCGTTCCACCAGTGCCAGGGCGGCGCGCACATTGTCGGCACGCGCCAGCCTTGGTTCGACGGTTTCCCACTGACCAAGGTTTTCAAGTGCCTGCCTGGCATAGATGCCTGCGGGGACATGGTCCGGATCGCCAACGGCAATGCGGTCCTCGTCACCAATCAGGTTGGTCAGATCGGTTTGGGAATTGATTGTGATCGGTTCAAGGTTACTGTTGGCGGGGGCAATCAGAACAAGCGCATTGGCCAGAAGATCATGGCGGCTGTTGGCGGCGATCAGATCCTGATCAGCAAGCCAGGTCATCCATTTCTGATTGGCCGAGATGAATAAATCAGCCGGGGCCCCCGCCGCGATCTGACGGGCCAGTGTCGATGAACTGGCATAGGACAGTTGCAATGTGTCGCCGGTTGCCGTGGCATAGCTTTGGGCCACCTGCGTCATGGCATCGGTCAGGCTGGCGGCGGCAAAGACCGTGATTTCTTCGGCGCGGGCGGTGGTTGCGGCAGCCAGAAACAACAGGGACGCAAGAGCGGTTCGGATCAGATCGCGCATGGCAAAATTCCGGGCTGGAGGATGAACGGAGCAGATGATCATTTCCCGCTATATTCAGTGAAATATAGCGGAACGTCAACCATCTGTGCCATCAGATGGAGCCTGCCGGGGCGTGGTGGCCAAAAAAGAAAGGACCGGCATGGCCGATCCTGTTTGGGAATTTTCGGTTGAATTGGATCAGGTCAGTCACAGACCGAACGCAGCGGATCGTTTTCGTCCATCGTAAACCATTCTTCGATGCCAATCGGGAATCCGTTGCCATCAAGGGCGGTTTGAGCGGTGATGTAGCCGCGTGTTCCGCCATTGCAATCCACCAGATGGGTTAGGGCCAGCGTTTCGGCACCCTTTTTCAGAAGCAGGGTCGTGACCCGTTTCTGACCAGGATTGTCCGGATTAGCGACGACCTTTTCCCGGTCAATCGCGGTAAAGCGGTTGATCGGGGCTGAAATCAGTGTCCAGGGAGCAAAGGGATTTTCATCGGCAAAGGTCTGCACGATATCGATCTGGCCGGGCAGGCGACCGGCATAGCGGTCAAACCAGCTGTATTCATCCCAGATCATATAGGCAAACATGCCAATCGCCGCGACAAAGGGGATGACATATTTCGGTGCCTTGCGTCCCCAAAGGCGGAACAGCAACATGACCACACCGGCACAGGCAAAACCGACCACAACGGTCGTGATAATAAACACATACATCCGGCAAGAAGTCCCCTGATTTATTGTTATGACGGGATCGGTCTGGCGGGTGTTCCCGTTTCCCCTGATTACCGATTAACGCAGCACGCGGCGAAGCTCAAGTTCGCCTTTCGGATCACGCTTGGCAATCTGTGCCAGAAACAGGCCCGACGCGGCAATCGCATCCGACAGGGCATTGTGAATACGATAGGGTGGCAGATTATGGGTATGGCGCAGCGTTTCAAGTTTCAGCGCGCCCGATTTCATCGGTTGTCCCTGCCGGTGCAGATCACGAAGAGCCAGCACCAGGGTATCGACGGTCGGAATCTGCAAAGATGCACCAAAGTAACGTTTGCAGGCATGACCAAGGAAACCGAGCTCGATCGGCGCGTGATGGGCCACCAGAACCCGCCCGGCCAGAATGGGTAGGATATGGGCCAGCGCGATCTCGATATCGGGGGCCTGTTCGACGTCGCTGTCGAAAATGCGGTGCACGATTACCGAGCTTTCGCTGAGTTCCTTTTTCGGCCGCACCAGAAGATGCTGACAGCTTGAAAAATCAACTGCGAGCTGACGAATGATCACCAAGCCAATCGAGACGATTTCATCGTGTTTCGGATCGAGACCGGTGGTTTCCAGATCAAGGGCGACAAATTCGACATTCCGGATCGGCATATCGGGATCGGCGGCGGGGATGTCGTAATAGGAACGAAGCGGCCCGGTCGCCCGACGTTGCACCATCTGGCGGTAAAAGTCGCTATCGACGATTTTCTGACGCAGACCCATTGTTATGTCCCGCTTTTGCCAAAGGCGTTCTCAAGGGCGGTCTGCAGGTTTTTGATCACCGAAAATGCGTCTTTCAGATGGGTGCGTTCAAACGCCGACAGGCTTTCGGGATGCAGGAAGTTATCGGGGCGATCCCCGTTGCGGATCTGCCGGACCTGATGTTTCAGCCGGGTGATGCTGATGAATTCAAATGCATCGAGAAGGTCGGACGCCCCCTGTTTGCTGATCGAGGGGAAGGTCATTGCGGCCTCCAGCCGTTCATAGGTGTTGACCGCATCAACACCGTTGGCCAATGCGTGAATACGCGCAAGATCAACAATCGGTACAACCCCGTTATGCTTCATATCGAGCGTGCGGTCATGTTCACCACCACGAACCATCACGAAATTCTTGAAGAAGCCAAGCGGCACGTGATGGGTCAAAGCATTTCCGACCATGTAAGCCAGGAAAATACGGTTGCCCTTGGCTTTGGTGATGATCATGCGATGCAGGTCTTCAAAAATCGACCGCGTCCCGTGGATCGGCCGCAAGTCGAACCAGACGGAGCACAGCATCAATGCCTTGGGTTCAGGCTGTTCGATCCATTTGTTGAAATATTGCTGCCAGACACGGACAGGCTGCCGCCATTCGGCGGTTTTCGCCATCATTTCGCCGGGGCAATAGACATAGCCGACGGTATCAAGGCCATCGCAAACATAATCGGCCAATGACTTGAAATAGTCCCCGTGTTGATCGTGATCATAGGCGTCATCAAGGATCAGGCAATTGTCCTGATCCGACAGGGCGGTCTGTTCCTGTCGCCCCTGCGATCCGCCCGCCATCCAGACATAGGGTACGGGCGGGGGACCAAATTTTTCCTCGGCCAGTTGCAGCAGGCGCGATGTTGCCGCATCCGAAAGTGTTGTGACAATGTGCCCGGCATTGCGCGATGTCGCCCCGGCTTCGATCAGGTTGCTTAGCAGTTCGGGCACCTGTGCGATGACCTTTGCCATATCGGCGGGTCTGGTCATTTTACGAATGCGCCCGACCATATGAACCGCCGAAAGCGATTGGCGGGCCAGCAGATTATTGGTGGTGATCATACCAATCGCCTTACCGTCCTTCATCACCGGAAGGTGTCGGACATTGTGACGCGTCATGGTCAGAAGTGCGTCAAAGGCATAATCGTCCGGCCCGATGCTGATCGGGTTCGGCGTCATGATGTTGGTCACCGGTTCGTCAAACGATCGGGCCTCGGCAACGACCCGATTACGAAGGTCGCGATCGGTCATGATGCCTGCGACTTCATCGCCGTTTTGCGTGATCAGCAGGCAGGAAACCCGTTCGGCGCTCATCAGCTTGCCTGCTTCGAGAATCGATGCGCCGATATCGATACTGACCAGATCACGCGCGATCAGATCGGAAACCCGGATGGACATCAGTTTAAGCTGATCATCATCACGCTTTTCAAGCAACTGCATGCCGCTTCGAAGTCGGGCACCGCCCATCTGTTCAAAGAAGTAATTGAATTGCGGGTATTTCCCCGCCAGATCGTGGAAATCCTTTTCGGGCAGCAGATAGACAAGGCTGTCTTCGAGCATGGTGATGTTGTTGGCGGCCTTGCCATTGCGGAACATCGCGCGTACGCCGAAACATTCACCTTCGCCAAGGCGGGCAAGAAGCTGGCCATCGGGATCGCGTGTTTCGGTTCCGCCTGTCCGGATGATGTGCAGATGCAGGCATTGCTGTTCAGGTGAGAGGACTTTCGTCCCTTTGCGGAAATAGCGCGCGGTCAGGCGTTTGGGCAGGGCATTGATCACGTCGTCAGGCAAAAGGTCGAACGGGTGATGCTGCTTAAGGAAATCGCTGATTTCTTTTAATTCCAGACTCATATGACCTTCCTCCCTGTCGTGATGCATTGTTGCCCGAGTTCGCGGCAAAAGAAAAGGCCCCCGGAGGTAATTCCGGGGGCCAGCAACAGGTTTCTTGCAAACCAGTCGACCGATTAATGGTCAACGGCGCTACCGGCTCCTTTCGGAACACGGATATCTTCAATCATGTGCTGGATATGTTCCGGCGGTTCTGCGGTAACTTTCGAAACGCCGAACGCAACGAGGAAGTTCAGGATCATACCAACAACACCGATGCCTTCCGGCGAAATGCCGAACAGCCAGTTTGCCGGAACGTTTTCGATCAGTACCGGGATAAAGATGCCCTTGTAGGACATGATATAGCCCATGGTGAAGATCAGACCGACCAGCATCCCTGCAATCGCACCTTCGCGGTTAACCTTCTTGGAGAAGATCCCCATGATGATAACCGGGAACAGTGATGCCGCCGCCAAACCGAAGGCGAAGGCCACCACCTGTGCCACGAAGCCAGGCGGGTTGTATCCAAGATAACCGGCAATCACGATTGCGACGGCTGCCGCAATCCGCCCGGCCATCAATTCCTGCCCTTCTGTCATATCTGGCGTAAACGTGCCCTTCAGAAGGTCATGCGAAACGCCCGAGGAAATCACAAGCAACAGACCGGCTGCCGTTGACAGTGCGGCGGCAATACCACCGGCTGCGACAAGGGCAATCACCCAGTTCGGAAGCTGTGCAATTTCCGGGTTGGCCAGAACCATGATGTCCCGGTCAACACTCAGTTCGTTACCGGCCCAGCCATATTCAGCGGCTTTGGCGGCAAATTCGGCATTGGCATCGTTATAGTACTGGATACGACCATCACCGTTCTTGTCTTCAAATTTCAGAAGACCGGTGGCCTCCCAACGGGTCATCCAATCCGGACGATCTTCGATTTTAAGGTTGCCTTCCGGATCACCAACCGCACCGATCTGCACGGTTTCCGTCAGGTTCAGGCGAGCCATCGCACCGACTGCCGGGGCAGTGGTGTAAAGCAGCGCGATGAATACCAGAGCCCAACCGGCCGATGAACGTGCATCACGTACTTTCGGAACGGTGAAGAAGCGGACGATAACGTGCGGCAGACCTGCCGTACCGACCATCAGCGCAAGCGTGATGCAGAAGATGTCGATCGTCGATTTGTTGGTGGTGGTATATTCAAGGAAGCCCAGTTCGGTCACGATCTGGTTTAAACGATCAAGCATATGATCGCCCGTACCGTTAACCGTCGAACCGAATGCCAGCTGCGGCAGCGGATTGCCGGTCAGCTGGAAGGCGATGAAGATTGCCGGAATGGTATAGGCAACGATCAGCACGCAATATTGCGCCACCTGGGTGTAGGTAATCCCCTTCATGCCACCAAGAACGGCATAAACGAAGACGATGCCCATGCCGACGATCAGGCCGGTCAGGAGTTCGACTTCAAGGAAGCGCGAGAACACGATACCGACACCGCGCATCTGACCTGCAACATAGGTGAAGGAAATGAAGATCAGGCAGATAACAGCAACGATACGCGCTGTTTTGGAGTAGTACCGGTCCCCGATGAATTCCGGCACGGTAAATTTACCGTACTTGCGAAGGTAAGGTGCCAGAAGCATTGCCAGCAGGCAGTAGCCGCCAGTCCAGCCCATCAGGTAGACCGAGCCGCCATAGCCAAGGAAGGCAATCAGACCGGCCATTGAAATAAAGGATGCAGCAGACATCCAGTCTGCGGCGGTCGCCATACCGTTGACGACCGGGTTAACGCCCTTGCCAGCGACATAGAACTCGCCGGTGGTGCTCGCACGTGACCAGATCGCGATGCCGATATACAGCGCGAAGCTCAGGCCGACGACGATATAGGTAAGGGTAGTAAGATCCATTTGTCTGTCTCCCCGGATCCGGAATTTTCACCGACGTCAGTCGTCTTCGCGAACGTCGAATTCACGGTCCAGTTTGTTCATCTTGGACACGTAAACGAAAATCAACGCGACAAAGACGTAAATGGACCCCTGTTGGGCGAACCAGAACCCGAGTTCAAAGCCCGCAATCTTGATGTTGTTCATCACATCGACAAACAAGATGCCGAAACCGTAGGAAACGACAAACCAGATGATCAACAAGGTGGTCACCAGTTTTACGTTTCGCTTCCAGTAGGCTGCGCTTTGCTCATCCATAGCGCGTCTCCTTCCTAGAAAATGAAAACTTCCCTGCCGACCGGCTATTGAGTTCTTTTTTTGTGCCGGTCCGCCTGCTTTTGATGCAGTGGTGGTGTTTGCACGCACCATTGCCAACGAATTCGATAACAGTTTTCAGAATGCGCAAGAAGCTAATCATTAGTCGTAGACATTCGCGCGCCCGGGGTTCTCAACCTGCTGGAAATGCTGCAAAAACCTACCAAAACCGCCATTTTTTCGATGTTTTTCTGCGCTGCACAATGGCAGCCTGTTTTTAATCGAAATACGCGTATATTTGCTTGATTATGCATTATTAACGGTTGATTTTCCCCGAGAGGTGTATTTCCGGGCGCGGTTTTGCCCGCGTCGTTTCCACCGATGCAGATTCAAAGCGCATCACAGCGATTGCGATTGTTTGTCATTGTTTGTAAGGGGCCGGTCGGTTACAAACGGGCAAAGCTTTCTGGATGGTCGCATTGCGACCATCCGCATGTCCCGGCATGGCCCGGGATTTCTCACATTTTGGATGGGGAATTTAATGGCATCCTACCAGTATATCTACGTCATGAAGGACCTGACCAAGATCCTTCCGGGCGGTCGCGAACTTTTCAAAGGCATTACGCTATCCTTCCTGCCGGGTGTGAAAATCGGTGTTCTCGGGAACAACGGTGCCGGTAAGTCGACCCTGCTTAAAATCATGGCGGGCATCGAAAAGGATTATTCCGGCGAAGCATGGCCAGCCGAAGGTGTTCGCGTCGGTTACCTTGAACAGGAACCGCAGCTGAACCCGGAAAAGGATGTTCTGGGCAACGTCATGGAAGGTTGCGGTCAGATCGTTGACGATCTCGCACGTTTCAATGAAATCAGCATGGCCTTTGGCGAGCCGATGACCGATGACGAGATGAATAATCTCCTCGCCGAGCAGGGTGAATTGCAGGAACGCATTGATGCGGCCAATGGCTGGGATCTTGAGCGTACGCTTGATATCGCCATGGATGCGCTGCGTTGCCCGCCCAAGGATTCAGATGTGACCAAGCTTTCCGGTGGCGAACGCCGCCGTGTCGCGCTTTGCCGTCTGTTGCTTGCAAAGCCCGACATCCTGCTGCTTGACGAACCGACCAACCATCTGGATGCCGAATCCGTGGCGTGGCTGGAACGTCACCTTGAAGATTATCAGGGTACTGTCATTCTGGTTACCCACGATCGTTACTTCCTTGATAACGTTACCGGCTGGATTCTTGAACTCGACCGTGGTCAGGGCATCCCGTATGAAGGCAACTATTCATCCTGGCTGGAACAGAAGCAGAAGCGTCTGGAACAGGAAGCCCGTCAGGAAGGTAGCCGTCAGAAACAGCTGGCATCCGAGCTTGACTGGATCCGTCAGAACCCGAAAGGCCGTCAGGCGAAATCCAAGGCCCGTGTTCGTGCCTATGACGATCTCGTTGCCGAAGCGGCAAAAGCGGTTCCGGATTCAACCAAGATTGTTATTCCGATTGCCGAACGCCTTGGTAACGAGGTGATCACTGCCGAAGGCCTGACCAAGGCATTTGGTGACAAGCTTCTGTTTGATGATCTGCATTTCCGTCTGCCGCCGGGCGGGATTGTTGGTGTGATCGGTCCGAACGGTGCGGGTAAAACCACTTTGTTCAAAATGCTGACCGGCAGCGATACACCCGATGCTGGGACGCTCAAGATCGGTGAAACGGTCAAGATGGGCTATGTCGATCAGTCGCGTGACTCGCTTGATCCGAACAAAACCGTCTGGCAGGAAGTTTCCGACGGTCTGGACGAAATCCTTCTGGGTAAACGCCCGATGAGCTCGCGCGCCTATGTGTCGCAGTTTGCATTCAAGGGGGCGGATCAGCAGAAAAAGGTCGGGCAGCTTTCCGGTGGTGAACGTAACCGCGTTCATCTTGCCAAGATGCTGAAATCCGGTTCTAACGTCCTGCTGCTCGATGAACCGACCAACGATCTTGATGTCGATACGCTTCGCGCGCTTGAAGAAGGTCTGCTGGAATTTGCCGGCTGTGCCGTGGTTATCTCGCACGATCGTTTCTTCCTTGACCGTATCGCGACCCACATCCTGGCTTACGAAGGCAATTCGCATGTCGAATGGTTCGAAGGCAACTATCAGGAATATGAAGCGGATTATAAACGCCGTTACGGTGACGCGGCCGACCGCCCGCATCGCATCAAATACAAGCCGCTGACGCGCGGTTAACAATAAAAGGCCGCCCACTTTCCTGCCGGGCGGCCTTTCATTATCCCCATCGGGGGATGCATTAAAAAAGCCACCGGAAAATCACCGGTGGCTTTTGATTTCCGTAACGGTCGTGACGGAGTTATTTTCCGACTTTTTCGCGCAGATTTTCGGTCAGCGCAGAGACCTTGCCGCCGTTTTTCTGGATGACGGCGGTGAATTCGTCGCGCTGGGTGATGCCCATGCTCAGCCCTTCGACGGTGACGTCGATGATTTTGTACTCGTCGCCAAATTCACGCAGACGCCAGATAATCGAAACCGGCGGACCATCCGGGCGGACAAACTGCGAATTGACGAAGGTATCCTTGTTCTGCTGTTTCTCGTCGCCGACAACGAACTGCTCGCCATTGAAATCCTTGAACTGGCTGGCGTAGTTAAGCGCCAGATAGTCCTGAAGAAGATCGGCGAACTCGTTGAGTTCTTCCTCGGAGATCGAGCGCCAGTAACGTCCCAGAACAAACCGGGAAATCACATCCATTGCGAAGTAACGGTCCATCAGCGCAACAAAGTTCTGCCGACGGGTATCGTTGCTAAGCGACTGGTCGGTCAGGCCGATAATCGCTTCATTCGCAAGAGTCTTGATTACCTCGGATGCGTTGCTGCTTACTGCGACCTCTACCGTCAGGGACGGCGCGGTGTTTGCATTACCTGCAAATGCAGGACCGGCCAGAAGGCCGGTCGCGCTAACGATTGCTGCCGCCAGTGCGGGAATCGTAAATCTGCTTTTCATGTTCGATCGAACCATTAATTTGCCGCAGCTTCAAACGCATCGTCGAAGTCGGCAGAAGCGCTTTCGTCTTCGAAATTCGGTGCCGAAGGATCTGCACCGTTCCGAATGGCGGCGTTGCGTTGCTGACGGTACAGGCTACGCAATGCAGCATAATAGTCAATCGACGTCTGTTGCAATTCGTTGAGCTGGTTGAGCGTGCGATAGCGTGCGTCAAGTGCGGTCAAAGCCAGCGAACCAAGATAGAGATTATCAAGGGTATCGCTGTTTCGGCTGCCCCAGGTCATCGGGTTTGCCACGTAATCAACGGCAATGCCGGTCGTATCACGCAAGTTCGACGGACCAAGCAGCGGCAGGACGATGTAAGGACCGCCGCCGATACCGTAATGGCCAAGAGTCTGGCCGAAATCTTCTGAATGATATTCGATGCCGAAATCGGCAGCCACATCATTGAAACCAAGGAAGCCGATGGTGGTGTTCATGATGAAGCGCTGAACGGTGTCAGCCGCCTGATCAGGTTCCCCTTGCAGCAGCGAGTTCAATGCATTCACCGGCTCGCCGATGTTGCGCACAAAACTGCGGACAGCGGTTTTTACCGGCTGCGGTGCAATGTCGCGATACCACATGGCGGCTGGGTAAAGGACCATAAAGTCTACGGCACCATTAACCCCGTGCACGACCCGGTTCACCGGTTCGAGAGGGTCATAGTCACTCATGTCCTGTGCCGGCTGGGTGGACGCGCATGCTGTCAGCATGGACAGAGATGCACCAGCGCACAGCGAAAGCAAAGTTCGAAGCTTCATTATTTTTTGCCAAACGATTTTCGATACAAACTTTCCCCGACCCCGAGACGTTTTTGAAATCGGGATTTCAAAAACGCTACCTGTCCTGTTGCCCGCGAAGAAAACAGGACCATGCATCGCGCACGTCTCAGATACCAATGTGGTTAGCATAGGGAAAGTTTAAACACCAGCACACAAAATTATGTGCCCGATCAATGGGATTTGGCGTGTTGCTTTTTTGCCATACTCCTTTGGGGTGGGTAAATAGGTCTTGATTAAATATAAACATATCTTTATGTCTTTTCGGAGTTAGCGGAGGCAGCGAAATGGAACAGGTCCTTGCAAGGTTACGCGCGGCGGCAGAGGCGACACGTCTTCGCCTGCTGGCGATCTGTGCCGAATGCGAACTGACGGTCAGCGAGATCACCCAGATCATCGGGCAGAGCCAGCCACGTGTGTCACGTCATCTGAAATTGCTGTGCGAAGCCGGTTTGCTTGTCCGATTCCGTGAAGGGACATGGGTTTTTTATCGCACACCCAATACAGGTCCGGGGGCCGAACTGTTGCAGCCGGTTCTTGATCTGTTGCCCCGCGATGACGAAACCCTCTTGCTTGATCGTACCCGGCTTGAGCAGGTCAAGGCGCAGCGCGAACAGATTGCGACGGAATATTTCCGTGCGAATGCCGATGACTGGGATCGAATCCGGTCACTTCATATCGACGAAGCGGTGGTCGAACGGGCGCTTATTGACGCCATCGGCGATCTTTCCGGGGGCCGTATTCTTGATATCGGGACCGGTACGGGCCGGATTCTGGAACTTCTGGGCAAAACGGCCGAAGAGGGCGTCGGCGTTGATATGTCGCGCGAGATGCTGGCGGTCGCACGCGCACGCTTGCAGCGCGCCGATCTTTCGAACTGTCTGGTAAGGCAGGCCGATATGTATCAACTGCCTTATCCGGCCGGAATGTTTGATGTTGTGACCCTGCATCAGGTGCTGCATTACGCCGAACGCCCCGAAGCCGCCATCGCCGAAGCTGCCCGCGTTCTGGCGCCTAATGGCAGGCTGATGGTGGTTGATTTTGCGACCCATGACCGCGAAGAACTGCGCGAAGAGCACGCGCATCGGCGGCTTGGCTTTGAAGACGGGGCGATCAATACGTGGTTTCGCGCATGTGAACTTTCGCCCGGCGATGTCATAAGCCTGCCGGGCAAGCCCCTGACTGTGCGAATCTGGTCTGCACATGCGTCCGCAAAGGAACAGAAGGCGCAGATAGCGAACAATCATAACGAAGCTGCCGAGTAACAAACCGGCAGCTTGATACCATAATAATGATGAATAACGACCCGTTCCACCGGAACGACAAGACAGGATTAAAAGAATGACGGTTAAAAACGACATCGCACCACAGGGAACATCCCGCAGCGATTTGCGGATTTCGTTCGAATTCTTTCCGCCGAAAACGGAAAAGATGGAAGAAACCATGTGGCGTTCGATCCACCGTCTGGCCCCGTTGAACCCGTCTTTTGTTTCGGTAACCTATGGGGCAGGCGGGTCAACCCGTGACCGCACGCATAGCAGTGTCACCCGCATTCAGGGCGAAACCGGCATTCCGGCGGCCGCCCACCTGACCTGTGTTGGTCACACCAAGGAAGAAATTGAAGGTATCGCGCGCAACTACTGGGATGAAGGCATCCGTTCGATTGTTGCCCTGCGCGGTGACCTGCCTGATGCGGGCGATAAATATGTGCCGACGCCGGGGGGATATCCTTATGCGGTTGATCTGGTCGAAGGGCTTAAGCGGATTGCGGATTTCGATATTTCGGTTTCGGCCTATCCGGAAACCCACCCGGATGCGCCCAGTGCCGATTTCGAAATCGAATATCTGAAGCACAAGATCGATGCCGGTGCGAACCGCGCGATCACGCAGTTCTTCTTTGATAACGAGGTGTTCCTTCGATTCCGTGACAAATGTGTTGCCGCCGGGATCACCGCACCGATTGTGCCGGGTATCCTGCCGGTGACCAATTTCGGATCGCTTTTGAAATTTGCCGATATGTGCGGCGCATCGGTGCCCAAGCGCCTGCATTGGCGGTTTGAAGACCTTGACGAAGATCCCGATACGCGCCGCATGGTCGCCTTCCACGAAGCCATTTCACAGGTTGAAGGCCTGATGGCCGAAGGTGTTACCGATTTCCATTTCTATACGTTAAACCGTGCCGAACTGACATATGCCATCTGTCATGCGCTGGGTATTCGCGGTGTTGCACAGGCTGCTGCCTGAACCACCCGCCAGAAAGCCTGCATGATCAAAACGACTGGATGACGATGATGAATGACCGCAAGGAACGCATTGCCCTGCTGCGTAAACGGGCCGAAAACAAAATCCTGATCCTTGATGGTGCGATGGGCACCATGATCCAGAAGCACAAGCTGACCGAGGAAGATTACCGCGGCGAACGCTTTGCCGACTGGAAACAGGATGTGAAGGGCAATAACGACTTGCTGTCCCTGACCCAGCCCGACATCATCAAGGATATCCATCTGCAATATATTGCCGCAGGTGCGGACCTTCAGGGGACCAATACCTTTAGTGCGACGACAATTGCGCAGGCCGATTACGGTATGGAAAGCCTTGCCTACGAGATCAATTACGAAAGTGCCAAAATCGCGCGCGCGGCCTGCGATGAATGGGAAGCCGCCCATCCCGGCGATGTGCGTTTTGTCAATGGTGCCATCGGCCCGACCAACCGCACCGCATCAATCTCGCCCGATGTGAACAATCCGGGTTTCCGCGGGGTTAATTTTGATCAGCTGCGCGAAGCCTATAAGGAAGCTGTGAACGGTCTTCTGGATGGCGGGGCGGATACGCTTCTGGTTGAAACCATTTTCGATACGCTCAATGCCAAGGCGGCCCTGTTTGCCATCGACGAAGTGCTTGAAGAACGCGGTGAAGATGTGCCGGTTCTGATTTCGGGCACGATCACCGATGCGTCGGGCCGGACACTTTCGGGGCAGACGACCGAGGCGTTTTACAATTCGGTCCGTCATGCCAAGCCGTTCTCGATCGGGCTTAACTGTGCATTGGGGGCGGCACAGTTGCGCCCCTATGTGCAGGAACTGTCACGCATTGCCGAATGCCGTGTTTCGGTTTATCCCAATGCGGGCCTGCCCAACGAGTTCGGTGAATATGATCAGTCGGATGCCGAAATGGCGGCCTTGGTCAAGGAATGGGCCGATACCGGCATGGTCAATCTGCTGGGCGGCTGCTGTGGCACGACGCCACCCCACATCAAGGCGATTGCCGATGCGGTGGCAAATGCGACCCCGCGCAAATTGCCTGTGATTGAACCGAAAATGCGTCTTTCGGGCCTGGAACCATTCAACGCCGCCTGATGCCGGGAAGCTGAAAAAAAGAGATCGAACAGACCCATGAGTGACATTTCAAGATTCATCAATATCGGCGAACGCACGAACGTCGCAGGATCGATCAAGTTCAAAAACCTGATCGTCGAGGAAAATTACGACGCAGCCCTTGATGTTGCCCGTCAGCAGGTCGAAAACGGCGCGCAGATCATCGACATCAATATGGATGATGCGATGCTGGATGCCGAAACGGCGATGGTCAAATTCGTTAATCTTCTGGCGGCTGAACCCGATATTGCCCGCGTGCCGATCATGATCGACAGTTCCAAATGGAACGTGATCGAAGCCGGTCTGAAATGTCTTCAGGGCAAGGGGATCGTCAACTCGATCAGCCTGAAAGAAGGCGAGGAACCCTTCATCAAGCAGGCACGCCTTCTGCGCCGTTATGGTGCCGCCGTCGTCGTGATGGCGTTTGATGAAAAAGGGCAGGCCGATACCGTTACCCGCAAGATCGAGATTTGCGAACGCAGCTATCGCGTGCTGGTCGACAAGGTCGGCTTCCCGCCCGAAGATATCATTTTCGATCCAAACATCTTTGCGGTTGCGACCGGGATCGAGGAGCACGACAATTATGCCGTCGATTTCATCGAAGCCTGCAAGCTGATCAAGGAACGCCTGCCATACGCCAAGATTTCCGGCGGTGTTTCCAACGTTTCCTTCTCGTTTAGGGGCAACAACCCGGTCCGCGAAGCGATGCATTCCGTGTTCCTGTATTATGCAACGCAGGCCGGTATGGATATGGGCATCGTCAATGCCGGTCAGCTCGTGGTCTATGAGGAAATCCCGGCTGAACTGCGTGAACGGGTCGAGGACGTGATCCTGAACCGTCGTCCGGATGCGACCGACCGCCTGCTCGAAGTTGCCGAAAAATACAAAGGCACCGGCGGACCAGAGAAAAAAGCCGATCTGGAATGGCGTAAAAAGCCGGTTAATGAACGACTGGCCCATGCGCTGGTCAACGGCATTGCCGAGTTCGTCGAAGAAGACACCGAAGAAGCCCGCCAACAGGCTGATAAGCCCCTTCACGTTATCGAAGGGCCGCTGATGGACGGTATGAATGTGGTGGGTGACCTGTTTGGTGCGGGCAAGATGTTCCTGCCGCAGGTGGTCAAATCCGCCCGCGTGATGAAAAAGGCCGTTGCTTACCTGATCCCGTTCATCGAGGAAGAAAAGGACGGTGTGCGCGAAACCAACGGCAAAATCCTGCTGGCGACGGTCAAGGGCGATGTCCATGACATCGGCAAGAACATTGTGGGCGTGGTCCTGCAATGTAACAATTTCGAGGTCCTTGACCTTGGCGTGATGGTGCCGACCCAGAAAATCATCGAAACCGCCAAGGCCGAAAAGGTCGACATGATCGGTCTTTCTGGCCTGATCACGCCATCGCTTGAAGAAATGACCTATGTCGCGGCCGAAATGGAACGCGAGGGGCTCAATATCCCGCTTCTGATCGGTGGCGCAACCACGTCCAAGGTCCATACCGCAGTCAAGATCGCCCCGAACTATAACAAGTCGGTGGTTTACGTGATTGACGCATCGCGTGCGGTGGGGGTTGCAAGCCAGCTTGTATCTGAAACCCACCGTGAACGTTTTGCCGCCGAAATCCGTGCAGAATATATCGCGATGGCGGAAAAACACGCCGCCCAGCAATTGCAGAAAAAACGTTTTGCCATTGCGGACGCGCGCGCCAACAAGGTGCAGCTTGATTGGGATGCCTACGATATTCCCGCACCGGTCAAACCCGGTATCACCCGGTTTGAAACCTTTGATCTGGCCGAACTGGTTGAACGGTTTGACTGGAAACCGTTCTTTGAAACCTGGGAACT
Organism: Thalassospira sp. MBR-102; assembly: GCF_040549275.1. Lineage (NCBI taxonomy): Bacteria > Pseudomonadati > Pseudomonadota > Alphaproteobacteria > Rhodospirillales > Thalassospiraceae > Thalassospira > Thalassospira sp. MBR-102. Next base: position 331,199 of record NZ_JBEPTC010000004.1, on the reverse strand, counting down.
GCATGGCCGTTTCCCCGATATTCTGAATGACGAGAAAGTCGGGGAAACCGCGCGCGGTCTTTATGAAGACGCCAAGGCGATGCTTAAACGCATTGTCGATGAAAAATGGTTCAAGCCCTGTGCGGTTGTCGGTATCTGGCCAGCCAATTCGGTGGGTGACGATATCGAAGTCACCCCGGCACCTGATCAGAACGAACCGGTGATGCTGCGCACGCTTCGCCAGCAGATGTTCCGTGAAAACAACAAACGTCCGAACCGGGCCCTTGCCGATTATATCGCGCCAAAGGAATCCGGTAAGACCGACTATATCGGTGGTTTTGTCGTCACCGCCGGGCCGCAGGTCGAAGAAATCGCCAAAAAGCTTGAAGCCGAGCATGACGATTACAACGCCATTCTGGTAAAGGCGCTGGGTGATCGCTTTGCCGAGGCCTTTGCCGAACGCATGCATGAAAAGGTGCGTAAGGAACTTTGGGGCTATGCGGCGGATGAAAACCTTCCGAATGCGGAACTGATTGCCGAAAACTATCGCGGTATCCGACCGGCACCGGGCTATCCTGCCTGCCCGGAACATACGGAAAAGCGTACGCTGTGGCAGTTGCTTGATGCCGAAAAGAATGTCGGTGTCAGACTGACCGAAAGCTGTGCCATGACCCCGGCCTCCTCGGTCAGCGGGTTCTATTTCGCCCATCCCGAAGCCAAATATTTCGGTCTTGGCAAGATCGAACGCGATCAGGTCGAAAGCTATGCCGAGCGTAAGGGCATGACTTTGGCCGAAGCCGAACGCTGGCTGGCACCGAACCTGAATTACGATCCGCGTCAGGCGTGATCGTACAAAACAAAAAAGCCCCGCAGCTTTCCGGCTGCGGGGCTTTTTTACATTTGGTCGGTCATCAATGCGTCGCGTGGAAAAACTTCCCGCGTTCGGTGATGCCGACAATGATGATGGCCAGCACGGCAAGAGCCAGATAACCGCCAATCAGCGGAATGACCGTACCATTGAACAACTGGCCGATGATCCCGCCTGCGACAACACCGATCAGGGTGCTGTAAACCCCGATCATCGAGGATGCGGTGCCGGCAATCCGGCCAACCGGTTCCATCGCCAGTGAATTGAAGTTTGGCATGGTCATCGAAAAGCAGAAAAGTGTGACCGTAAGACCCACACCAAACACCGGAAGCGGCGGGGTACCGTCAAAGGCAAATGCAATGCCCAGATTGATCAGGCTGCTGATTGCCATCACAAGAAGCCCGCCCTGGGAGAGTTTGTGCATGCCGATCTTGCGTACAAGCCGGGCATTGACGAAGGATGAAACGCTCATGCAGGCGGCGATCATCCCGAATACCAGCGGGAACCAGACGCCAAGTCCGTAAACCTCGGTTTCGAAAATCTGCTGTGCCGATCCGATATAAGCCATCAGACAGGCAAACATCAGCCCCATCGCCGTTGCATAACCCAGCGCCTGGCGGTTGGTGATGGTGGTTTTGATATCGCGCGCAATCCGGCTGAGTGACAGTTTATGCCGGTATTCCGGATGCAGTGTTTCGGGCATCCGCAGGCTGTACCAGACGGCAATAATGATCGCCAGCACAAGGGTGCTGACAAAAATCATGTGCCAGTTGGCAAGCGCCAGGATCAGGCTGCCCGATGCCGGGGCAAAGACCGGCACGATGATAAAGATCATCATCACGAACGACATGACACGCGCCATTTCGCGGCCTTCGAAACAGTCACGCGTAATCGCAATCGTCAATACGCGCGGGGCCGCCGCGCCAAGTCCCTGAACGAAACGCGCGATCAGAAGGTGGTCATAACTGTCGGCAAAAATCGCCATGACCGTGCCGATGGCATAAATCGAAAGACCCAGCATCAAGATACGCTTGCGGCCAAAGCTGTCGGCCAGCGGACCATAAACGATCTGCATCAGGCCAAAGGCAATCATGAAGACATAGATCAGCAACTGCATGCGGTTGCCGTCTTCGATGCCGTAATCGGTGGCAATCGGGCCGAATGCCGGTAACAGGTTATCGATCGAAAGCGCGACCAGACCAATCGTGATCGCCATCAATACCACGAATTCGACAAAACCGGGGAGCGGACGGGCGATGGTGGCGCCCGATTTTTGACTTTCAGTCATTTATCGGAAGTCCTGAAAAAGGAGTTTGTTGTTGTGTGCGGCCAAGTCCCGCCAGCCAAAAGGCCTGTATTGCAACAAACATGCGTTATTTTTCGTTGCAAGATCAATGATGGTTTTTTGAAAGGCAGGTCATTCCCCAATCAAAACAGCATTTTGAACGAACAAAGGTCATTATTTGTGCCTGAAAAATGCTGATAGTGGCAAAAAATATTGGATTTGCCGACCTTTACCTTTTATTCGCAGGAACTTGTAATCATATGATCACATCCTGTTTCACCCGTTCCCGCCGGTACCCCGATATGGCAGAAAAGCTTTTCAAGTCCAACCAACTGCTCAGTCAACTGCGTCGCCTTGTCAAAAGCGAACAGCTTGTGCTGTCGATACTGGCATTGGTGGTCGGGGCCATGGCCGGGGGTGGAACAATCGTGTTTCGCGAAGGATTGCTGTTTTTTCAGGCACTGGTTTATGGCACCGGGGACGAGGCCCTTCATCACTATCTTGTCGATCTGCCATTCTGGCATCTGATGGCGGCCCCGACACTGGGCGGACTTTTTGTCGGCATATTCATCTATAAATTTCTGCCGGAAAAACGCCCGCACGGTGTTGCCGACCTGATTGACGCGGTGGCCTTTCACGATGGGCGCATGTCATCGCGTTGCGGGATCAAAAGCGCATTTGTCAGTGCTGTATCACTGGGAGCCGGATCGTCACTGGGCCGAGAGGGGCCGGTTGCCCATATGGGGGCATCCTTCGGTGCGTGGCTTGCGCGAATACTGCATTTAAGGCGCGGCGCTTCGCGTACTTTGCTTGGCTGTGGGGTTGCATCGGCGGTGGCGGCATCGTTCAATGCGCCGCTGGCCGGGGCCTTGTTTGCCCATGAAGTTGCCCTTGGTCACTACGCATTAACGGCATTTGCCCCGATTGTTCTGGCATCTGTGACCGGCACGATCATAACCCGACTTTATTATGGTGCCGATGTTGCCTTTTTGCTTCCCGCCCACGAAATCCAGTCCTTCCTTGAATTTCCGGCTTTTATCCTTTTGGGCATCACCGCGGGAATTACCGCAATCTGCGTAACACGCGCGATACCGGTGGTGCAGAAGGCCGCCAAGGCATCCAAAATTCCGCTTTGGTTACGGCCTGCGGTGGCGGGGCTTGTGATTGGTATCGTTGCGATCCAGTTTCCCCAGATTGTCGGGGTTGGGTACAGCGCAATGAATGATGCGCTTTACGGTGCCTATGACTGGTCATTCCTGATGCAGCTTTTGTTTATTAAGGCCGCGATGGTCGCGATCTGCATCGGTATGGGCTTTGCGGGCGGCATTTTCAGCCCCGCCCTTTTCCTGGGGGCAATGCTGGGCGGGGCTTTCGGGATTACGGCAACGGCAGTTTTCCCCGACCTTTCATCGGGCTATGGTGCTTATACGCTGATCGGGATGGGGGCGGTCGCCGCTGCCATGCTGGGAGCACCGATTTCAACCACCCTGATGATGTTTGAGCTGACGGGCGACTATGCCCTGACCATTGCGGTGATGGTGGCATCGGTGATTGCATCGGTCATCATGGATCAGTTTCAGGGCGGGTCGTTTTTCGCGTGGCAGCTTAAATGCAGGGGGCTTTCAACCCGATGGGGCCGGGAAGTCAATTTGCTGCGCATGATGAAGGTCGCCGACATCATGAAGGCGGAATACGAAACCGTGCCGCTTGTCGAAGGCATGCCGGGAATCCGGGAAAAACTGATTAACGCACCCTATTCCGAACTGTTTGTTGTTGATGATGATGGCCGGTTGCATGGCACGATCACACTGGCAGATCTGCGCCATGCCGCATTTGACCCGACGATGGGCGAAGAAGTTACCGCAGGCCAGGTCGCCCGATCCAAGCCGCCGGTCCTGCTTAGGACCGACAGTATCGAAAAGGCCGTGCGTTTGATGGAACAAACCGGCGAGGAGCACCTGCCGGTGATCAATAATGACGAAGAACGCCTGATGGTGGGCTTCGTCCATGAAAAGGACGCGATGATGGCCTATAACAACGCGCTTCTGGAACTGCAAAGCGAAGAGCGCGGTGATGCGCCGCCCAAGCTTTTCTAAGGTAGTCCCTGAATGTGAAGGCAAAAAAATGCTGCCGGTTTGATTTCGGGGGGGGGCCGGCAGCAAGTTGGTGCTATCGCTTCGTCGGAAGTGAACGGTATTACGCCATCAACTGCGCCATCAGACGGTTGTCGAACGGTATTGGGCCGTTGCTGGTGGTGGTGGCTGCGTCGTTGCTTGTGCTGCTGACCGACGCGGTTTCATTGGCCGGGGAGGCGGCCATTATTTCGGCAAGGCTGACAATACCGTCTTCGTTGGTATCAAGCGGATCGTAACTTTCGGTATCGGATGTTGCGGCACTGTCACCGTCCGATGAACTGCCGGTGCTTTCATCCGCAGTTGCCGTGGCCGTAGTGGCACCGGGTGGGGGTGCCATGCTTGTCAGGTAATCGTCTTGGGAAATGCTTTCGGCATCACTTCCCGCCATCATCGACCAAAGGTTTTCGGCCATTTCATCGCTGACATCATCGGGTTTTCCTGCCAGGAATTCATCCTTGGTCAGGGAGCCGTCATCATCGGTATCAAGGTCGTCGAACAGTTGCTGCGCATCGAAACCGCCATCGGTGGCCGATGTGTCGGTGCTTTCCTGCATTTCGAGCAGCATGGCTTTGATCTGATCGGAAAGCTGGTCGACGCTGCCCTGTCCGTTGGCAGCAATTTCCGAAACCGCGTCGACCGCCTGTGTCGAGGCCGTGCTTTGCGCACTGGCGAGCGCAAATCCGCCAATGCCTTCTACGCCGCTACTGCTTTCGGTAGACTGGCTGCTACCGGTCGATTGTGTTTGGCTAAATATTTGCGCAAGACTGGCACTGAGACTGTTGATGCCGCTCATCAGGGGCTCCTTGCGTGGTGATTGTCGTTATGACTGTTCACGCGAGGCGCAGGAAAAACTGGCGCATAAAAGCAGGCGGAAAAATATTTTCAGGGAAAAAATTGGTCGACGTTCCCGATTTGTTGCACAATAAGCAACCCGATATCGCCACTTGATTGAATGCCAATACTGGCCCCGTTTGCAGAGCATGTTATATATCCCGACATGATGGATGATCCCTTTGAAATCGATGAATTCGCCGCAAGCCCGGAAATGCGCCTTCAGGACGCACCCGCACCGGATTACCTTGCCAATCTGAATGCCGAGCAACGCGAAGCAGTCGAAACGCTTGATGGCCCGTTGCTGGTGCTGGCAGGTGCCGGGACGGGGAAAACGCGCGTTTTGACGACCCGCCTTGCCCATCTGCTGGAAACCAAGGGACAGACTGAGCGCCTGCATCCGCAGCAAATTCTTGCCGTGACCTTTACCAATCGTGCGGCCAAGGAAATGCAGGAACGTGTTGCCCATGCGCTGGGCCGTCCGGTCGAAGGATGGTGGCTGGGGACTTTCCACTCGCTGGCCGCCCGCCTGTTGCGGCGTCATGCCGAACTGGTCGGGTTGCAATCAAACTTCACGATCCTTGATAGCGACGATCAGGTCCGTCTGCTCAAGCAGATCATGGATGCCGAACAGATCGATCAGAAAAAATGGCCCGCCAAGCAGCTGATGGGGATCATCCAGCGCTGGAAGGACAAGGGACTTTCACCCGAACGGGTCAATGAAAGTGTCGAGTTCGCCAATGGCGGGGCCAAATACCTTTATAAAATCTATCAGGAACGCCTTGCGGTTCTGAATGCGGCCGATTTCGGCGATCTTTTGCTGCATTGCCTGACCCTGTTTCAGAAACACCCGGAAATCCTGCGCCGTTATCAGGAAACCTTCCGCTATGTTCTGGTCGATGAATATCAGGATACCAACGTGGCCCAATATCTTTGGCTGCGTGCGCTGGCGATGGTTCATCGCAATATCTGCTGTGTCGGTGATGACGATCAGGCGATCTATAGCTGGCGCGGGGCCGAGGTCGGCAACATCCTGCGCTTCGAGTCTGATTTCCCCGGTGCCAAGGTCGTCCGGCTCGAACAGAATTATCGTTCCACGCCCCATATTCTGGCGGCGGCGTCCAAGCTGATCACCTTTAACGATGGCCGTCTGGGCAAGGAGCTTTGGACCGAACTTGATACCGGCGAGAAGGTCTTCGTCAAAGGTGTCTGGGACGGCGAGGCCGAGGCGCGGCTTGTCGGCGAGGATATCGAAGCCCTGCAAAGCCGTGGCATCGGTGCATCCCAGATGGCGATCCTTGTTCGCGCCGGGTTCCAGACCCGCGAGTTCGAGGAACGGCTGATCACATTGGGCATCCCGTACCGGGTTGTCGGCGGACCGCGTTTCTATGAACGTCAGGAAATCCGCGATGCGCTGGCTTATATCCGCATGGTCGCCCAACCCGATGACAGCCTTGCGTTTGAACGCATCGTCAATGTGCCCAAGCGCGGGGTGGGGAAGGCCACCTTGCAAACCCTGCATCAATATTCGCGTGATCAGGCCGTGTCGCTTCCGGCGGCGGCCCTTGATCTGATCGGGACCGAGGAACTCAAACCCAAAATGCGTCAGGCGATTGGCGGATTGCTGGGTGATTTCAAACGCTGGCGCGAGATGCTTGAAACCACATCGCATGTGGCGGTGCTTGAAACGGTTCTTGATGAAAGCGGCTATACCGATATGTGGCGGACATCGAAGGAAATCGATGCGCCGGGCCGTCTCGAAAACCTTAAAGAACTGGTATCCGCAATTGGCGAGTTTGAAAACCTGACCAGCTTCCTTGAGCATGTGTCGCTGGTCATGGAAAACGAACAGAATGCCGATCAGGAAAAAGTCACCATCATGACCCTGCATGCGGCCAAGGGGTTGGAATTTGACTATGTCTTCCTGCCCGGCTGGGAAGAAGGCGTTTTCCCCCATCAGCGCGCCATGGATGAAAGCGGGGTGAAGGGCCTTGAGGAAGAACGTCGTCTGGCCTATGTCGGCATCACGCGCGCACGCAAACGTGCCACTGTTTCCTATGCAGCCAACCGGCGGATTTATAACCAGTGGCAATCGGCCCTGCCGTCACGCTTTGTCGATGAATTGCCCGACGAGCATGTCGAACGCATCAGCGATACCGGCCTTGGCAATCATCGCGGCAATGTATCGCCCGGTGCATGGGGTGCCGATGACTGGATGAAAATGCCAAGCTGGGCGGATAACAAACCGGCGGAAAGCTATAATCCCTATGGCGGGACCGGTGAACGCCGGTTTGCCAGCGCGGGATGGCAGGACCGGGTGCGCAAAAACGTGATCGACGTCAAGCCGGACGGTGAAACCAGCTACACCACCAGTTCGAAATCATCGAAATACAAGGTCGGCGATGCGGTACGTCATCGCAAATTCGGCCCCGGCACCGTCAAGTCGGTCGATGGCAACAAGCTTGAAATTCATTTCGAAGGTGTCGGCACAAAGAAAGTGGTCGACAGTTTCATCCTGCCGGGTTAAGCCGCCCGGACATTATTTCTGGTGCGGTCAAATGGCCGCCGCAATCTTGCGAGAAGCGATATGATCGAAACCGTTCGTTGCTATAATTTCACCTTCGAGGTCGATGGCAAATATGCCCCGGCCTTTGCCGAGGCGTTGTATGAGCATTGCGATGCCCTGTCGCATTTCGAACGGCCGGGCGATCCGACCGCGCCCTGGAAGGTCGAGGGCTTTTCGGGCGATCATCTTGACAAGACCGCGGTTGAAACCGCCGTATCGCTGATGGCGTCTGCGGTCGGTGTTGACGTGCCGGTCGTCGAATTTGGCACCTACGAGCCCAAAGACTGGGTCAGCGACAATCTGCGCAGCTTCAAGCCGATTTCGGTTGGCCGGTTCTATGTCCATGGCTCGCACTGGGAAGACGGCGTGCCGGTGGCCAAAACCGGTTTGCAGGTCGATGCCGGTCTGGCATTCGGATCTGGCGAACATCAAACGACCAAGGGTTGCCTTGCGGCAATCGATTGGATCGCCAAACATTCTTATCGTCACAATGCGCTTGATATGGGCTGTGGGTCCGGCATTCTGGGCATGGCATGTGCCAAAACATGGCGCTGCCCGGTGATGATGGCCGACATTGACCCCGCATCGGTGCGTGTTGCCCGTGAAAATGCCCGGATCAACAAGATCACCGATCTGGTCACCGCGATCCATTCCAACGGCTTTAGCGACGTTCGCATCCGCAATGCCGGTTATTACGACATTGTGTGTGCCAATATCCTTGCCCGCCCGTTGCGCCATATGGCACGCGACCTGCGCGGGACGCTGGCCGATGGCGGTTATGTGGTTCTGTCGGGGCTTCTGTCTCATCAGGAACAGTTTGTTCTGTCGGCATACCGCGATGTCGGCCTGTCGCTGGTCAAACGTTTCCCGGTCGAAGAATGGACGACGCTGGTGGTTGGCTAACTACTATAAGAGAGATTAGTGGCAAGATATTTGAGCTTTTCGGTTATTGGCGGAGTGCAATGGCCGATAAAAAAGGATGAATTCTCTTTTGGTGAAAATGTGCTTGTCGTATTGCCATGCTCTCGACAATACGATGCATCTATTCATATTGATTTAGATGCGAATAAAATTTCTCAGGACGACGCACTTTCACTCTTGTGCGAATTTGCAAGTTTGGTTGCTTGGGAAGACAATCAATTCTTGGCTCTTCACAATGGTGGTTGTGGAGCCGCAAAGCCCTGCCCGTTTCCTCGCAGTAGCAAGCTGGGTATGAGCAGCATCTTTGAAAAATGGCCGTGTATATGGTCGCCAATTGCAACCGAAAAACACAAAGTTGCGCTTGCCTTATATCGTGAAGGGTTAAACTCTGGAAGGTCGGATTGTCCTCAGTTTAGTCTTCTAAGTTTTTACAAAATCTTGGAGCATTTGCATCCTAATAGTTCTTCAAGAGTTAACTTTATGGAAAATATTGTAGCTGACCTCTCGCGTAATAATTCAGTATTTAAAGATGAATTGAAACGGTCAGGGCTTTATTCCTTGGCGGCAGAAGAAATTTCCAAGTATTTGTATGAAAATGGTCGTGGATTTGTAGCTCACAGCAGTAAGCCGCCTTTTTTGAATCCGGATAGTTGCGCTGACATGAATATTGTGGGCCAGACCTTGTGGCTAATGCAAATGCTCGCTAGATTGGCAATTGCTCGGTACTTTGAATTAGACGAAGAATTCATTTGGCATTAAGTGCATAACGTTCAATTCGCATAAAGGTGAATTGCGAACCGGTAAATCCCGAACCCGCCAAGGATCACGATCAGCAAACCAACCGCGATCATCAGGGGTTTGCGCGGAATGATGCGGACAAGCACGGCGGCAAGCGGTGCGGCGGGCACGCCGCCGATCACCAGTGCCAGTGCAGCCATCCCGAAACTTTCCAGTCCGAAATGCCCGGCAAAGGTCACGGTGATCATCACCGTGACGAAAAATTCCGATGCCGCCGAGGTGCCCAGCATCCGGTGCGGTTCGGCATGGCCACGATAGACCAGTGTGCTTGATACGATCGGTCCCCATCCGCCGCCGCCAACCGCGTCAAGGAACCCGCCAACCAGACCAAGCGGAGCAAGTCCGCGCATGGCCGCAGGCGGTTGTACTTTGCGCACCGCCTTGGCAATGACCAGAACGCCTAGTGCGCTTAGATAAATGGCGACAAACGGCGCAAGATATTCCCCGATCCCTGATGACAGCAACGCGGCCCCGGCAGCACCGCCGATGGAACCGGCAATCGCCAGTGTCCTGACCATTTTCCAGTCAACATTGCGCGCGAAATGATGTGATGTGCCGGAAACGGCGGTGGTGAAAACCTCGGCGGCGTGCACTGTTGCACTGGCTTGCGCCGGGGGAAGGCCGATGCTGATCAGGAGCGATGTCGATGTCAGGCCATAGGCCATGCCCAGCGCCCCATCAACAAGCTGTGCGGCAAAGCCGATCAGAACGATCCACCAGAAAAAGTCGTCCATTTATGTGCGTTGCTCCAACAAGAACACAACGCCGGAATTGTATCGACAGGCCGCGTTTTTAATATCGGCAAATGCGCGGCTGGCGGAATGTCCGTCATGCATAAATGCCGCAGGACATTTTTGTGATTGTCGGGGTGATAGGGCTGTCTGCGACCGGGCTTATCGCCCGCCCGACACGTCAATCAGCGATCCGGTGACATAGGATGCACTATCTGACAGCAGCCAATAGATCAGATTGGCGACTTCGTTTGCCTTGCCCGCACGCCCAAGCGGGCAGTTGGGGCCAAGTTCGGCAACCCGTTCCGGGCGGCCGACACTGCCATGAATGTCGGTATCGATAATGCCCGGTCGCACCGCATTGACCCGAATGCCTTTGGGACCAAGTTCCTTCGAAAGACCAATGGTCAGGGTGTCAATCGCACCTTTGGACCCGGCGTAATCGACATATTCGCCCGGTGATCCGAGTTTGGAGGCCATCGACGATACATTGACGATTGAACCGCCCGCATTTGACAGAGCACGTGCGGCCTCGCGGGCAACGATATAGGCCCCCAGAACATTGGTATCAAACACCGATTTCATCCGTTCGATGCTCATATCCGCCAGATCGCTTTTGGGGGCAACGATCCCGGCATTATTGACAACCGCATCAATTGTTCCGAACCGGTCAAGCGTCGCCTGAAACAGGTCAACAACGTCCTGTTCATATTTCACGTCGCATTTCAGGGCGAAAACATTGCCGGTTCGTCCAGCCCGTTCACACAGCGCACAGGTTTCATCGGCACTTTCCCTGTTGCCGACATAGCTGATGGCGACGTTCCAGTCGTTTTGCGCGCACAGAATGGCGGTGGCACGGCCAATCCCGCGGGAGCCGCCGGTGATCAGGACGGTTTTTGTCATGGATGTTTCCCTGAAAATCAATGTCGGGCGACACTATGGCGCGGGTTTTATACCGGGGTCAAAAAGAAACGGCCCTGCTGTGGAGTAGCAGGGCCGTCTCAGAGGGAAAGACAAAAAAAAGACCGCAAGGATCGCGAACCTTCGATCCTGCGTGGCGTCCTATGGCATCAAAGACCTGGGCGGGCGGGATTGATCCCTATTCCCTGCCCATTGCTGCTACCGAAAGGGTCTGACCCCGATGGTGGCTTTCAGCGTCGTCTGACAGATTGGCAGGGCCTGTATCAAGGCCGAGCGCGGCTCTTTCCGCAAGGGTGAGGCGCTCAAGACCGTCATAGGCCGTCTGACGACGACGCGATTGAACAACGCTTTGGGCAGTAATTGGAAAACGGATCACCGTTTTGGTCTCCTGCAAATTGACGTCCCGACGGGTCATCTTTTTGTCACGCGCCTGTAATAGATTAAACATCTCTTAATTTGTATTGCGAAGCTTGCAGGGCTTTCATACCCATGATGCATGTGGTGGTATAGGACCAGAACAGGTGTAGTTTATTGCGGACCTGATCTGACGCGCAGGAAGGCGTTTTATGGCATTCCATCTTGCAAGTGATCAGCGAAAACCCTTAGATAGCTTTGGTCGGATGCTGCCCCACGCATAGAAACGAGGATTTTGATGACCCTTCCCGGCGATACCCAACTTGCTGCCATGCTTGAACGTGACGGCGTTAACAAGGACGTTACTGCCATTGTCGATCTGATCGACGGTGTTCTTGCCAGTGCCAATGGCGATACGCGAACCGATTGGCTTGATCTGGTCGGTGGCAAGCTTGGCGATGATCTGAAATCGGCCCTGCTGGCATTGCGTGATGAACGTAAATCGGAATTTCTGTATGCCAAGGATGGCTATGATGCCGCTGGTCGGGTTGACGCCCTTCGCAAATATCTTGCCGCCAAGGGTGTCGATGGCTTCGTCGTGCCGCGATCAGATGAACATCAGGGTGAATATGTCCCGGCCTGTGCCGAACGTCTGGCGTGGCTGACCGGCTTTACCGGGTCGGCCGGGGCGGCGGTGGTGCTGGCAGACAAGGCCGCCGTGTTTGTCGATGGCCGTTACACCATTCAGGTCCGCCAGCAGGTCAACCGTGACATTTACGAATACCGTCATCTGGTCGATGAGCCGGTTGTCGGCTGGATCCACGACAATCTGAAATCGGGCCAGAAGCTGGCCTATGACCCGCATTTGCATACCGTCCAGCAGGCCGAACATCTGCGCGGTGCGTGCAAGGGTGTCGGTGCCGAACTGGTCGCAATCGAACCCAATCCGATTGATGTTCTGTGGCATAAACAGCCCGCCATGCCGGTTGCGCCCGTGCGCCCGCATCTTCTGGAACATGCCGGTAAATCAAACGCGGAAAAACGCAAACAGATTGCCGAAATGCTCGAAAAGCTGGAATGCGACAGTGCGGTGATTTCAGCGCCTGACAGCATCGCCTGGCTTTTGAATATCCGGGGGGGCGATGTACCCCATATTCCGCTGCCGTTGGGATATGCCATCATTCATGGCGATGCATCGGTTGATCTGTTTATGGATGAACGCAAGTTTGCGGCTGAAACCGTCAAATGGCTTGAAAATGATGCGACCCTCCGCCAACCCGGCGAACTCGAAGAAGCCCTTGGCGCGTTGGGCAATCAGTCGGTCCGTCTGGACGAGGCAACCGCATCCGACTGGCTGCGCATGAAGCTTGCCGATGCCGGTGCGACGATGCGGATCGGCCGTGATCCGGTGGCATTGCCCAAGGCCTGCAAGAACGAGGTCGAGCTTGAAGGATCGCGCAAGGCGCACAAACGCGACGGCGAAAAGATCATTCGTTATTTCGCGTGGCTCGACGAAGCTGCTGCCGATGGCAGCATTGATGAACGCATGGCTGCGGATAAACTTCTCGCACTGCGTGCCGAAGATCCGTTATTCCGCGATACCAGTTTCGAAACCATCCCGGGCAGCGGCCCGAACGGTGCGCTTTGCCATTATCGCAATACCCCTGAAACCAATCGCAAACTTTCGCCGGGCGAAATTTTCCTGATCGATAGTGGCGGGCAGTATCTGGACGGTACCACCGATATCACGCGTACAACCGTGATCGGGCAGCCGACCCAGGAACATCGGGATCGGTTCACCCGTGTGCTGAAGGGGCATATCGCGCTTGCGCGTGCGATTTTCCCGGTTGGCACCACCGGCCAACAGCTTGATACCCTTGCCCGTGCGCCGCTTTGGGAAGCCGGGCTTGATTTCGACCATGGTACCGGGCATGGCGTTGGCAGTTACCTTGGTGTTCACGAAGGTCCGCAAAGGATTTCCAAGGCTCCGAACAAGATCGCGCTTAAACCGGGCATGATCCTGTCGAACGAGCCGGGTTTCTATAAGGAAGGCGAATACGGCATTCGGATTGAAAACCTGATAGCGGTTGTCGAGATTGATGGTCCGGTCGGGGCGGATCGCCCGATGCTGGGCTTTGAAACGCTGACCTTCTCGCCGATTGAACGCAAACTGATTGATCCGGAACTGATGACCAAGGACGAATTGCAGTGGCTGAACGATTACCACGCGCAGGTCTATGCGATGTATGCCGACGATCTTGACGAAGATCTTCTTGAATGGCTGCAAAAGGCAACGGCACCGATCAAGAAACGCGCGGCGTAAGTTCGGTCTTCAGGCAAGGCGCATTGCAAAACCGTCCCGACATATCGGGGCGGTTTTTTCATTTTAACATGCCTGACAGCGTGGTCTTTTTGTCTTATGAGTAAAGCATTGGATCGATTCAATTGTGGGCATGACCCCAAAGGAAATAATCAGGAGGAATAAATGGCGTCAGTGGAAGAAGGCTGGAATGCCAATCCCGCGCGATACGACAATGCGACCTATAACCGTTCGGGCAAAAGCGGCCTGATGCTGCCGCAGATCACGCTTGGCCTTTGGCAGAACTTTGGTGGCGTTGACGTTTTTGAAACGCAGCGTGCCATGATCCGGCGTGCCTTTGATCGCGGTGTCATCCATTTCGATCTTGCCAACAACTATGGTCCGCCCCCCGGATCGGCCGAAGAAAACTTTGGCAAGGTACTGGCAAAGGATCTGAAATCCCATCGCGACGAACTGGTAATTTCGACCAAGGCGGGCTATCGCATGTGGCCGGGGCCGTTTGGCGAATGGGGGGCGCGCAAATATCTGATTTCAAGTCTGGATCAAAGCCTGTCGCGGATGGGTCTTGATTACGTGGATATTTTCTATTCGCACCGTGTTGATCCGAATACGCCGCTTGCCGAAACCATGGGCGCACTCGATCAGATCGTGCGTTCGGGCAAGGCGCTTTATGTCGGCATTTCGTCCTATTCCGCCGAAATGACCCGCAAGGCGCAGGCGATCCTGACTGATCTGGGCACGCCCTGCGTCATTCATCAGCCATCCTATTCGATGCTGAACCGCTGGGTCGAAACCGAAGGTCTGCTTGATACGCTGTCCGAGCTTGGCATTGGCTGCATTGCTTTCTCGCCGCTTGCGCAAGGGCTTCTGACCAACAAATACCTGGATGGTGTGCCGGAAAATTCCCGTGCAGCCCTTGAAGGATCGTTCCAGCCCGGCATGTTGTCCGAAGACAACCTGAACCGTGTGCGCGCCCTGAACGAAATCGCCAAACGCCGCGGCCAGACATTGGCACAGATGGCGATTGCCTGGGTGCTGCGTCGCCCGGAAATCACATCGGCCCTGATTGGGGCGCGTCATGTCGAACAGCTTGATAACAGCCTTGATGCCCTGAACAATCTTGAATTCAGTGCCGAGGAACTGGCTGAGATCGATAAATACGCGACCGATGGCGGCCTTAACCTGTGGCAGAAATCATCTGATTCCGAAGCCCCAGTCTGATCGCCTCAAAGCCCTTCCAGCAAACCCCGGTACGTTCTTCGTGCCGGGGTCTTGTTTTTTAATTATCCGCCATTGGCATGGTGCCCGCCAGATCGCGCAGCGTATCAAGTACGGCCTTGGCCCCGGTACTCAGCGGGCGATCCTGAAGCCACGACAACATCACCTTGCGCGATAGCTGCGGATTAACGATCCGCCGTGCCTTGAGCCGTCCGGTGGATAGCTCCATCACAAGCGAGCTTCGTGGCAAAACCGTATGGCCCAGATCGCGATGCACCAGATCGACCAGAACCCGCAACGCATCGGCTTCGACCACCGGGGTCAGGGGACGACCGGCACGGAATGCTGCTTCCTGCATCTTGGCGCGCAACCCGTGTTTTGGCGTTGGCATGATAAGCGGTAGGGCCAATACATCTTCATAGGCAATTTCGGTTTCGCCTTCGCCAACGCGCGACGGATGGGAAATCAGAAACAGGTCTTCGCGCCATAATGGTTCGGCATGTAGGCTTCGCGAAATCATGCCGTCATGCAGGATGCCGATATCAAGACGGCCCGAAAGCAATCCTTCCTGCACGTCACCTGTCAGATCCTCGGCAATCGAGATATTCAGGTCGGGATAGCGTTCACGCAATGCTTCGACCAGTGCGCCGGTAATGACGATCCCCGCACTGGGCGGCACACCGACATGAACATGACCGGTCACCTTGCTGCGTCGCGCCGAAAGATCGGCCTCAAGGCGCGCCAGATCGCCGAGAATAACCCGTGCCCGTTCGGCCAGCATCTGACCGGCCTCGGTCAGCTTGACCCCACGTCCGGTCCGTTCCAGCAGGCGGGTATCAAGTGCCTCTTCCAGAAGGTTAAGCTGTCGGCTCAGGGCTGGTTGCGACAGGTTCAGCCGGTCGGCCGCACGCGACAGGCTGCCAAGTTCGGCAATGTGAACAAAACTTCGAAGCTGTTTGATGTCCATTTATCTGCAATCCAAAACACATATGAACCGGCTGATATGTCGTTAGATATAGCAAATCCTGATATCTGATAACATTTAATTCGAATTGAATAATGGCTAAGCGCGGCAGATAGTTAAGGCCAAGAGAGACCGGAGACAATAATGACAAAACCATCCGCGCCATTTGCAGCCAACACCACGGCAAAGCCGTCGGGGTCGGCGCTGACCCTTGTATTGCTATCCACCGTGGCATTCGCGATGAAGGGGCTTTTGGCGAAATACGTTTATGCCACCGGCATGACGGTTGATGGTTTGTTGCTGCTGCGCTTTTTGATCGCGATGCCGTTTTTCTGGATCGGTGTTTATCTGTTTGGCAAACACCGGCCGGGCGAACGCACGATGAAGCCGGTCGATATCCTTTGGGGTGCGCTTTATGGCGGGCTGTTCTTTGCTGCTGCCCTGTTTGATTTTACCGCCGTGTCGGTCATTGATGTCACCGTCTCGCGGATCGTGCTTTTTACATTCCCGGCCATCGTTCTGATCCTTGAATGCCTGCATAAGTGGCGGCTTCCTCCCTTGCGCCAGTTTGTCTGCTTTGTCGTCACTTATATCGGGTTGGTACTGGTTCTCGCCCCCAACGGGATCGGTGCTGTTTCAGATCAGCTTTGGCTGGGGGCTTCTTTGGCGTTTGCCTCGGCCCTGACTTATGCCTGTTACCTTTATTTCGGGCAGCGGATGATTTCGGTCATTGGGTCAATGCATTTTGCCGCCATGGTCAATACCATGGCAGGTGTATCAATGATCATCTATGAACTGATCGTCACCAAGCCGCTAAATCTGAATGTCGATGGGGTTTTGTGGACCGCGGGCATTTCGATCTTCTGCACCGTGATCCCGTTCTTTCTGCTGTTTGAAGGTATTCGGCGGATCGGGGCGACACAGGCCGCACTGATTTCGCTTTCGGGCCCTGCCATGACATTCTTTGCTGCCTGGCTACTGCTGGGCGAAGTTCTGACCACGGCACAAGCCCTTGGCTTTGCTATCGTCATTGTTGGTGTGGCATCGATCAAGAATGGTGTGACACTGGCCGGTCTTGGCAGGTTACTGGCCCGTCCGTTCTTTTCGGCAACCGGTCGTGGTTCGGGGGATGTCAACGCGACAGACACAGACGGCGAACCGGCTGCTGGTGCATCTGGCAAAGGCGCCTGACAGCGGCCTTTATTCGTCACGTTGCCAGCGGCGGACTTCGGTTTGATGTTCCGGCAACCTTTCTCCGCGTCGCCACAGCAGCGGGTCGATGAACTGCCCGGCCCATACCCCTGAACGACTTTGGCGTGCGCTGTTTTCAGCCGCAGCATAAGATGGCATTTCGTCGGTCCGTGCCACGGCCATGCCGCGTGCAATCATGCTTTGGCCGATATCAATCCCGTTGGCATTGCGACAGATCGCCATGTTGCGATGGTACCGGTTCTTGCCCTGCACCTTGCAGGTAATTGGCCCGGCTGCAATCAAATTGGTAACGACCTGCCATGCATCCGCACCGCATGCCGTGGTTTGACCATTCATGATGCACCGCTGAAACCGTTCAAGCGCGTCCGCCCCCCAAAGATCAACGCGTTTGAAACCAAACTCCAGCGTGTCGCCATCAACCGCACGCGCCTTGCCAACCAGTTCATCGAAATCGGGGTCGGCTAGTGCCGGACTCGCGACGAACAAGGCCGTAACCGTTCCCAGAACAAGCATGGTTTTGAAGAAATGCATCGGACTCATGGTTTATCTGACTGTGTGATCGGCCAAGTATCTATCGTGTGCTGTCTGTCGACAGAAATCAAAGAAAGTGTTGGTTCAGGCGGCAGTTGAGTACGAATCTTAAGTGACTGATCGTCAATTCAAAGTCATGTGCCCGGTCAACCATTACTTGACATGGACACATTAGATTCCGTAGAGATATGTACTATATTAAAGTATAGAATAACTCTTGACCTGTGCCTAGCACGATCCAATTCACAGACCGGGACGCTAAAGGAAGTCGCGATCAACAGCGACACATACAATGAAGTTGCATCGTTAGGGGTCCTTGGATGAATAGAACAGTCCCGAAAGAGTTGCTCGCCAGTATTCAGAAATCCGGCCTTCATAAACCTGACCATTGCGCGTTCGTTCTTGATTTTACAAGTGTGCCGACAACACGAAGCCGGACGGTTTTTTGTTCATTTGTCCGCTACTTTCAATATGGCTGTCTGCAAAACCTGACGCCGCGCATTTTATCAGACCACACATTCGTCCTGACGATGCCCAACGACCAGCGCAGCCGAATGGAAGAACTGGTCGAAAATGTAAGAACATTTTTGCTGGCACGCCGATATGGCGGCCTTGACTGCAAGGTCTTCGATCTTAGTGAGGAAGCATCTGCTTTTGCGCTCTGCTGTGTCGGTCATATGCGGGCCATCACACGCGAAAATGCCGAAGAATTCCTCGATTTCTATCTGGCACCGCCAAAAAACGTCACCCAGCTTGGGCAACTTGTCGAAATCGAGCGGATCATTGGCCAGGCTGACATCTCGATGCATATTCGCAGCCAACTGATCTGGGAATTGCTGCCGGAAAGCACGCCTGCGCTTGCCGGTGAGGAGTTCTGGGTTTCTATTGCCGCGATGGAAGAAATCTCGGGCAAGGAAATCCTCAACGATGAATGGATGTTCGCGCGTTTTACAGAGCTTCTGGATAACCGGGTTCTATCCTACGTCACCAAGGAAAACTATACGGGTGATGTCGCGCGGTTTCTGAACCTGAATCCTGTGGCTGTTGTCAGCGCCAATTTTCAGCGAATGATCAAAACCATTCCATCCCGTCAGCTTCGCAAGTTAACGGTGGAAATCCCGTTGCTGATGTGGCGAAACAATCCCAAAGTCCGTCAGGGAATTCTGTCACGTTTTCAAAGGCATGGCATTCGACTGGCCTTTGATCGTGTTCCGCTGTCGCGGTTGACACAGCTTCTGGCCAAGGAAACTGAAATCGCCGACTTCATCAAACTGCATGTGGCGGATTGCGAACCCGATGAAATCCGGCAGACACTTGACCAATGTTCGCCCGATCTGATCAATAAAATAGTTTTCTGCCGCTGTGAGACAGTGGCGCAGATCGAAGCCGGTGTGCAGGCAGGCGTTTCATACTTTCAAGGGTATGGATTGGCAGGTTTTCTTGATGCGCCCGTTGAAATTGAACGGGTACTGGGCAAAGCCACAGCGAAAGATCTGCCCCGTGCGCGTCTGACCCTGGGGCGTGCGCGCGCCTAATACAGGTCGCTGTATCGGATCTCGTCAAGCTGGGCAAAAACGATTTTCCATGTCTCGTCCTGTTTGAGCAGGGCAAAGGCATAATCACAATCAAAGATCAGATTGTTTTCCGAATTGCCGAACCGGAACGACACGATGGCGCGCGATCCGCCGGGCAGGGCGGAATGCTGTTCGACCAGCATCGATTTCGCCATCGCCAGATCGGCATTTTTCAATTCATCAAAAAACGACTGATTGTATTTATGCAGATCCTCCACCGAGCCGATGGCATGAACCCCCATCAGGTCATTGATCAGGCACGGGAAGTGATAGAACGCATCAAGGGCGTCTGCTTCGAATTTAAGATGTGCATCGGCATAGCGGCGAAAAAAGCTGCCAAGGTCTTCCATAGGATACGTTTTCCTTCCGCTTTGCCCGCGCTGATCAATTGGCGATCAGATCAAGCCATCCTTGTTCATCCAGAACAGTAACACCTAATTCTTCTGCTTTCTTTAATTTGGAGCCCGCACCCGGTCCTGCAACCAGAAAATCGGTTTTTGCCGATACCGAACCGGCTACTTTCGCACCAAGGCTTTCGGCTTTGACCTTTGCCTCGTTACGCGAAAACAGTTCCAGCTTGCCGGTAAAGACAACCGTTTTGCCGCTGACGGGGCTGTCGGTAACCTGCGGGGCTTCGACATCTTCGACGGTCAGAACGGCCTGAAGGTCATCAAGAACATCGCGGTTATGTTCTTCTGCCATGAATTCAATCAGGTCATGGGCCACACTGGGGCCGATCTGATCGATATTGATCAGATCACGCAACGCGTCACTATCGGGCGTTCCGGCATCATTCATCGCTGCGCGCCATTCCGTGATCGATCCGTAATGCCGCGCCAGAAGCTTTGCCGTCGCCTGACCGATCTGGCGGATGCCAAGGGCATAGATAAACCTGTCCAGCGGCACGGTCCGCCGTTCATTGATGCTGGCAAACAGCTTTTCGGCCGATTTATCGCCCCAGCCTTCAAGCTTTCGAAGGGCGTCCCCGTGCTTTTCCTCGATCCGGAAAATATCGGCAGGTGATTTGACCCAGCCGAGGTCAAAGAACGCCTCGATATGCTTTCCGCCCATGCCTTCGATATCGAACGCATTGCGCGACACAAAATGTTTCAGTCGTTCAACCGCCTGTGCCGGACAGATCAGCCCGCCGCTGCATCGTGTGACGGCTTCGCCTTCTTCGCGCATGGCGTGGCTGCCGCATTTCGGGCAGGTTTCCGGGAAGTCATAGGGCACGGCGTCATCGGGCCGTTCATCAGTAATGACCTCGACCACCTGCGGGATCACATCACCAGCCCGCTGAATGACGACAAGGTCATTGACCCTTACGCCGAGCCGTTCGATTTCGTCGCGGTTATGAAGGGTCGCGTTCGAGACCACAACGCCGCCAACCGTGACGGGTTCAAGCCGCGCAACCGGGGTTAGTGCGCCAGTGCGCCCAACCTGGATATCAATCGCCTTAACGCGGGTGCGGGCCTGTTCGGCCGGGAATTTATGGGCAATTGCCCAGCGCGGTGACCGGCTGACAAAGCCAAGCCGCAACTGCAATTCGAAGTCGTTGACCTTATAGACAATGCCGTCAATGTCGTAATCGAGTTCGGCCCGTTGATTGCCGAGTTCCTCGTAAAACGCCATGATCTCGTCGGTGTTGTGCAAAAGCGTCGTGTGGGGATTGGTGACAAAGCCCCAACCCTTGATCTTGCTGATGAAATCCCAATGCGTCTGCGCAAGACTTTCGGACAGTTCGCCAAAGCTGTAGGCAAAGAAACGCAGCGGGCGTTTGGCGCTGATGGTCGGGTCAAGCTGGCGAAGCGACCCGGCGGCGGCATTGCGCGGATTGGCAAATGTTTTACCACCTGTTTCGGTCTGCGTTTCATTCAGCTTCTGGAAGGCCGAACGCGCCATGTAAACCTCGCCACGGATTTCAACGACGTCGGCCGGTGCATCTTCGGGCAGGATTTTGGGGATGTCGGTGATATGGGCGACATTGGCGGTGACGTCTTCGCCCTCTGTCCCGTCGCCACGCGTTGCAGCGCTGACCAGTTCACGGTTTTCATAGCGCAGCGATAGTGACAAACCATCGATCTTGGGTTCGCCAACGATTTCGACTGGGCTGTGCGCCGTCAGGTTCAGGAAACGGCGAATACGGGCCAGAAAATCAACAATGTCCTCGCGCGAAAATGCGTTGGCAAGCGACAGCATCGGACGCGCATGTTTGATCTTGGCAAAACCATCGGCCGGGGCGGCACCAACTTCCTGCGTCGGGCTGTTCTTCTTGAGCGTCGGATAGCGTGCTTCAAGTTCGATCAGTCGATTGAACAGTGCATCATATTCCGCATCGGGAACCAGCGGTTCATCATTGATATAATACGCTTCGTTAAAGCCGCGAATACGGTCGGAAATTTCGGCATGCTGCCGGCCTGCCTCGGTCCGGGTTTCGGGCATGTCGGGGACAATGGACGAGGTTGACCCTTGTTCGGCGCTCATATTTCTTTTTATCCGTATTCAAGCGGCTGGAACGGGCAGGGAAAATACCCTGTCAAACGTTCTAGCGGGGTTGGTCTAACAGGCTGTCTGCCGCAGCACGGGCTTCGGCGGTGATCGAATGTCCGGCCAGCATCCTTGCGATTTCTTCGCGTCGGGCACCATCGACCAGCTCATTCACACGCGTCACCATGCTGCCGTCATTTTCGCTTTTGGCAATATTGAAGTGGGTGCGTCCACGTGCGGCGACCTGTGGGCTGTGCGTGATGACCAGGATCTGGCGTTCTTCGGCCAGCAAATGCAGGCGTTCGCCAATCGCAGCCGCCGTCGCTCCGCCAACACCACTGTCGACTTCATCAAACACAAGGCTCGGCACCGCGGAAACCCGCGCCAGAACCACCTTGAGTGCCAGCAGGAAGCGCGAAAGCTCGCCACCGGACGCGATCTTGTTCAATGGTCCGGCCGGACTGCCGGGGTTGGTGGCAACCATGAACTGGACGCGATCAATCCCGTCGATACCCCATTCGTTTTCTTCCAGTTCGGCAATGTCGGTAACAAACCGCGCCTTTTCCATACGAAGCGGCGGCAGTTCACCGTTAATCGCGGTATCAAGGGTCTCGGCCGCGGCTTTGCGTGCGCCATGAAGCTTTTGCGCGGCATCGATAAAGGCGGCCCGATGTTCGGCAACGGCAGCGGTCAGGCGCGACAATTCCTTTTCGCCAAACTCAAGCTGATCGATCTGGCTGCGGTATTCCTTCATCAGGCCATTCAGCCCATCAACCGGTACATTGTATTTGCGCGCGGCCGCGCGCAGCGCAAACAGCCGTTCCTCAACCGTTTCCTGCTGCCCGGTATCGACATTCAGGTCAGCAAGGGTGACCGATATCGCACGCGATGCTTCTTCAAGTTCGATGGCGGCACGGTCCAGTGCCTCGATGATCGGTTCAAACCGGCCTTCGGCCTTTTGCAATTCGCGTTCAAGATGGCGCTGTGCACTGCGAAGCGCACTTTCGGCACCCTTGCCGCGCGAAAGTTCGCCCGCGGCATCATTCAGGGCTGCAACAAGCTTTTCCCCATGCATCAGGAACTGGCGTTCCTCGGCAAGGCGTTCTTCCTCGCCTTCTTCAGGGCCAAGCTTTTCAAGTTCGTCAACCGCGTGGCGCAGCCATTCTTCTTCTTCGCGCGCCTTGTTGATGCGGTTGGTCGCCGCTGTCAGTTCCTTTTGCGTATCGCGCCATGCGCGCCACTGATCGCGCACCGTAAGTGCCAGACTGCCAAGATTGCCGTGCGCATCAAGGGTCGCGCGATGTGTTGTCGGATCCAGCAATCCGTGCTGGTCAAACTGCCCCTGAATTTCGACACAGTAATTGCCGACATCGCGCAAAAGGCCGACCGATACCGACTGATCATTGACATAGGCGCGCGACCGCCCGTCCGAGGTGACAACACGACGCACCACCAGTTCGTCGTCCTCAACCTCGATATCCTGTTCGGCCAGAAGCCTGTAAACCGGATGACCGGCGGGCAGGGTGAAGGTTGCGGTAACGCTGCATTTGTCCGTGCCATGTCGGACAAGGCCGCTATCGGCGCGTGCGCCAAGTGCCAGCCCCAACGAGTCAAGCAGGATCGATTTCCCGGCACCGGTTTCCCCGGTAAGCACACTAAGCCCGTCGCGGAAATCAAGGTCCAGCTTGTCGATCAGAACAACATTTCGGATGCTAAGCCGTCGGAGCATTGCGGGATACTGACATTGTTAAAACAGGTGCGATCGTGCCCGTCAGGCAGCGTCGCGACAAGCAGAGTGCCCAATCACAGCGCGCCTTGCAAGCTTTGGCAGAACGCAAAATCTGCCGCATCCCTGTGTGCCGCAGGAAAGAGCGAAAAATGTTGAAAAACAACTGACAAGAAATCGGTGTTCCTGATGCGTTCTCGTGTCGGAAGTCACGCGACGCGTCAAGAATCAGAACCAGTCACCAAGGGCGGTGGTGGTCGAATGCCACCAGCTTTCTCCCTCGCGGGTGTTTATGCCGTCACCAACCAGAAGATCGTATGATTCCTCATACCACGGACTGCCCGGGAAGTTATGACCCAGCACCGACGCGGTGCGTTTGGCTTCGCCTTCAAGACCAAGTGCCAGATAGCTTTCGGTCAGGCGCGCTAGTGCTTCGGGGACATGGGTGGTGGTCTGGTATTTGTCGAGGACCATTTTAAACCGGTTGATCGCAGCCAGATATTCACCACGATCCTGATAATAACGGCCAACACTCATTTCCTTGCCAGCAAGGTGGTCAACCGTCAGATCCTTTTTCAGTTTCGCGTCACGCGCATACTGGCTGTCGGGGAAACGGCGGATAACGTCATCAAGCGAATCCATCGCATGCTGTGTCATCTGCTGATCGCGGCCGACGTCGGAAATCTGTTCGTAATAGGACAATGCTTTCAGGTAATAGGCGTATGGCACATCCGGGTTTGCCGGATGAAGCGAGATAAAGCGATCAAGGGCTGTGATCGCGTCGTCATACTTGTTGTCCTGATAATAGGCATAGGCCGACATCAGGGTCGCCTTGGTCGCCCACACAGAATAGGGGTGCTGGCGTTCAACCTCGTCAAAGGCCTCGGCTGACTTCTGGTATTCCTTGGCGTCCAGAAGGTCCTGCGCGCTGTTATAAAGTTCGGAAACCGGGCGTTCGACATATGCCGGTTTGTCGTCGCTGGAGCAGGCTGCAAGAAGCAGGGCCAGACCACAAGCAGCAATAACATTCTTGGCGGAAGCCTTACGAAGCACTGTGACGTTTCCTTAAGCTTTGTGACGCGTTCAGGCGGAATTTTCCGGACTATACCATGCCTGTACGGGCATAGGGCAAGGGGTTGTGTTACCCCGCAGGCACTTTTCTGCATCGCGGTCGGAAACCGGATCGCGGTTTCACAAGCCGTGATTGGGAAACGCAATAAAAAAGCGGCCCCCAGGGACCGCTTTTTGCAAACAAGATCATATCAAAAAAGCTTCTCAAGCCGTTGCGAGCGCACGGGCTTCAACCGCATGAAGGGCCGATTTGCGCATTGGCACAACGCGCCACGCACTTGCATCGGCAAACAGCGCCTTCAAAAGCAGGTTGTTGACATGGTGACCGGATTTATATGCCGTCACTTTGCCCTGCAACTGCTTGCCGGCGGTGTAAAGATCGCCAAGCGCGTCAAGAATCTTGTGACGGACGAATTCGTCGTCGTAACGAAGACCTTCTTCGTTCATGACTTCGTCGCCCGAAAGGACAACGGCGTTATCAAGCGAACCGCCCCGTGCAAGGCCCATCGACCGCATGGCTTCGACTTCGTGCAGGAAGCCGAAAGTCCGTGCACGGGCGATATTGGCAACAAACACGCCATCGTCGAATTTGACCGACATGCGCTGATTGTTGATTGCCTTGCTGGCGAAATCGATTTCGAAATCGACCTCAAAGCCATGCCCCGGTTCGATCCGCGCGGTGCAGCCCTTGTATTCGACTTCAACCGGTTTCAGAACCTCAATTACCTGACGCGGTGCATCCTGTTCCTCAATCCCGACGCAATCGATCAGGAAGTTGAACGGTGCCGAACTGCCATCCATAACCGGCACTTCGTCGGCATCAATATCGATCAGAACGTTGTCGATGCGTTGCCCCGCAAGGGCGGCCATCAGATGTTCGATGGTGCCAATCTTGATCCCGGCATCCCTGTCGCCAAGGCAGGTGCAAAGCTGCGTATCGATCACACCATCGTAACGTGCCGGAAACAGCGGCTGGCCATCCAGATCCGTGCGGCGGAATACGATACCGTGATTTTCAGGTGCAGGGTGAAGGGTGATGCGGATTTTATGACCTGAATGAAGCCCGACACCGGCACAGCCGATGGGTGCTTTAAGGGTCCGCTGACACACGACATCATGATCAGATGCGCCCGAATGCGAAAGGGCAGCGCTGAGGTCTGCAATTTTGTTCACGGGAACCCCCAAAAGTCAGGTCAGTCAAGTTTGTCAATGAATGCGCCCTATCGGCGCTTGAGGTATGAACCCCATTTCTTAGTTTCAGACCCTACAGGCGCTGTGACAAGAGAACAAATCACTCTTTGTTACGCTTTGTAAATGGGATAAGTAGCTGATAAATAAAGAAATAATGTGAAAAATCTGATCGAATATCATTTCACGTTACGCAGAGGCAGATGTTTGGATGACCGGGCCGCATTAAAAAACTTGGACCGCATTAAAAAAGGGGAAGGCCAAAGCCTTCCCCTTCTTCGCGCGGAGAATGTCGTCAGTTGGCCTGACGACGCAGGAAGGCCGGAATTTCCAGAAGGTCGTCAGACGCATTCGACGTCTTGACGCGGGAAGCTGGATCCGCCTTCAAGGACTGGTTTGCATTCTCGCCAAGCGACATTTCGGTCTGGCGCGGTGCCGGAGCCTGCGGCTGCGGGTGTGCCTGACGCGGTGCCGCGTGGTGAGACTGTTCTGAATGGTCTTCGTTACCGCCCTTGTTTTTACCAAACAGGGTCCGCAGACCAAAGCGCGGCGGGGTTGCGTTCTGGGCATCTGCTGCTTCGAACACATCCGGGCTGTGATTTTGTTCTGCGTCGCTCGGACGGGCCGGGCGCGGCGGGATAAAGGCCATGTCACCGTTTTCTTTCGGCTTTTCGGCCGGGGTGAAATGCTGTGCCGGACGCGAAACCGGCTTCGGTTTCAGAACGGTCTGACCCAGTTCGATCGAACCGGTATTGTTGCCAGCAGGCTGATTGCTCAGTTCCGGCTGCTGGGCGCTGCCGGTTGCGGCAAAACGTTCTGCCGGAATTTCGTCGATTGATGCACCGCCCTGATAACCATCATGCCCATTTGCAATGGCGGCGTCCGCGGCGCTGGCGACGGCGGCTGCCGCACCATGCTGACCAAAGGATGGGGTTGCCGGTTTTGCGGCCTGCTCGGCCGGTTTGACCGGGGCAACCGAAACGGTGGTCGGCTGCGGACGACGGACTTCCTCGGCATCGATACCGGTGGCAACCACGGAAACGCGCAGTGCGCCTTCGATGGTCGGGTCGAACGTCGAACCAAAGATGATGTTGGCTTCCGAAGCAACTTCCTCGCGAATACGGTTCGCGGCTTCGTCGACTTCGTAAAGGGCCATATCCATGCCGCCGGTGATGTTGATCAGGACCGCACGTGCGCCCTTCATCGAAGCATCTTCCAGAAGCGGATTTGCAATGGCGGCCTCGGCGGCCTCAAGGGCACGTTTTTCACCCGTGGCTTCACCGGTGCCCATCATGGCTTTGCCCATCTCGCTCATGACGGTGCGAATGTCGGCAAAGTCAAGGTTCACAAGGCCCGGGACCATCATCAAATCGGTGATGGAGCGCACGCCGTTGCGCAGAACGTCATCAGCCATCTGGAAGGCATCTGCGAATGTGGTTTTTTCATTCGCGACCCGGAACAGATTCTGGTTCGGAATGATGATCAGCGTATCAACATATTGCTGAAGCTGCTCGATCCCCTGTTCGGCAGTGCGCATACGGCGCGTGCCTTCGAAATGGAACGGTTTGGTAACGACCCCAACCGTCAGAATGCCGGCTTCCTTGGCAGCACGTGCAATGACCGGGGCCGCACCGGTACCGGTACCGCCGCCCATGCCCGCGGTGATGAACACCATGTGGCTGCCTTCAAGCTGGGCCTGAATGTCTTCGATGGATTCTTCGGCGGCCGCACTGCCCGCATCGGGACGTGCGCCAGCACCCAGACCCTGGGTGATTTTGCGACCAAGCTGCATCTTGCGTGCGGCTTTGCTCTGGCTCAGGGCCTGTGAGTCGGTGTTGGCAACAACAAAATCACAACCTTCAAGTTCGGATGCGATCATGTTGTTAACGGCGTTTCCGCCAGCGCCACCGACGCCGATAACGGTAATCTTCGGTTTCAGGTTTTCTTCCGTTTCAGGAACGGAAAAATTGATCGTGCTCATTGTTTGCTCTTCCTCTCCGCGCTTTAGAGCTTAAGATCGGCGCGGCCTTCCCGTTGCCACGCTAAGTCTCAGGTGTCCCCCGGACATTAGACCTTGGCATTCGTTTTAGCGGGCAAAGAGTTATTGCCGTATTAATAACAATGGAAGATTTCGAAAATTATCGCGTTTTTTTCGCGAAATAATTTTCGCGTTGCGTAAAACGCCTTTCCTGCCGGATCGGGCAGGCCGCGAAAAGCCTTGGAACGGACAGGGAAACTAGAAGTTTTCCTTGAACCATGCGCCAAGTCGACCCCAACGCCCACCCGATTGACGGATTTGAGCCATTGCTTCGCTAAGCGGATCGTTCTGCTGCTGAAGGGCGCGCAACAACAAACCTGCACAGGCCGAAAATGCCGGGCCGGCTGTGGCTTCGGCAAGACCTGATACCCCGTGCGGTGTGGCAATGGTGGCCGGGCGTTCGAACATCTGGCTTGCCAGATCGGCAATCGCGTTAAGCTGGCTGGCACCACCCGTCAGAACGATGGAACGGCCGCCGATCTGTGACAGGCCATGCTCGTCCAACTGATCGCGAATCAACTCAAACGTTTCTTCAAGGCGCGGTTTGATGATGTTGATCAGCATCGAACGCGGCACGTGATTGACGTTGTTTTCGTCTTCATCGCCGATCACAGGGACCGCCAGGATTTCCTGATCGTCGGATGGCGATGTCAGCGCGCTGCCATGCAGTGTTTTCATGCGTTCGGCATGATTAAGCGATGTATTGAGCCCATAGGCGATATCGCGCGTCACATGGGCCCCGCCGACCGGTACGGTCGCGGTATAGATCACCTGTCCACCGTGGAAGACGGCAACGCTTGTGGTGCCGGCCCCCATATCGATGACAGTCGCGCCAAGGTCGCGTTGATCGGCAGTCAAAGCCGACAGGCCCGATGCCAGCGGGGTGACGACCGTTTCCTCGATCCTCAGATGGCAACGCCCCAGAAGGGTTTCCAGATTGCGAAGCGGGGCGGTCTGGGTGCGCACAAAATGCAGATCAAGCCCGACGACAGACCCGTACATGCCGCGCGGATCACGAAGACCTGTGGCGGCATCGACCCTGAAGCCCAGCGGCACGGTGTGGATCAACTCGTCACCCGCCTGGCGCAGAACGGCGTCCTTCTGATCGTTCAGTTTACGGATTTCAAGATTGCCAATCGGACGCGATCCCAGCGGCAGTTCAACCGTGTGGGTTTCTGATTCCGGGCTGCCGCCTGACAGATTGACGATGACGGAATCAATCGTGTGGCCTGCCATTTTCTCGGCCGCATTCACCGCCGCAAGGACAACTTCCTGTGCAGCATCTAGATTGGCAATTGACCCGCTTTGCAGCCCCTTGGACATGTTATGTCCGATGCCGATGACTTTCGGGGCTTCGCCCTTTTCACGGCGGGCAATAAAGCAACAGACCTTGGACGTGCCGATGTCCAAGGCCGCGATCAAGCCTGATCTGGTTTTGCTGCGTGCCAATTGAATGCTCTGAACTTTTTTAAAAATTATGATCTGATTTCTGTCCGCCAGATCTTATGCCGGTTTTCGCCCATAAGCTGTTGCAAATTGGTTAAGGCAGGGGCGCGTTATTCGGTATTTTCCAAAGCTGTGCGTCTGTCTGAGGCTGTGCTGGCGTTCGCTTGGTCTGGCCGGACCGAGTTTTACCTTATCTGGATGGCACGATCGATTGGGCTGCTTCAACAACAAGCGGGGCAATTTCTGCTTCCGCGCGTTCGATTGTCCATCGGATTGATGGCAAAGAACAGTGGATGGCACCAACCGGTATTCCGTCAATGCTGCAGATCGGGGCGGCAACGTTGACTTCATCGGGTAAAACCTGCCCCTGTGTCGTGCAATACCCCTTTTCGCGTGCCATCAGGATATTGTCGAGTATGGCATCGCGATCCATCGTTGTCCGGGGGGTGTATTGCCGGATTGGCCAATTGTTCACTGCGTCACGAATGGCCTGATCTGACTGGCGGCTCAGGATAATGCGCCCGGACGAGGCAACCAGTGCCGGCACCCGTCGGCCAATCGCAGAAGCCCCGAAATTGGTGCGGTGGTTGGGCATGCGCACGACATAAATAATGTCGGTTCCGATTGGCTCTGCCATGTTGATGGTTTGGGATGTCTGGCGGCTCAGGTCGATCAGGCGGGGCATTGCCAGCTGCGCCAGATAATCAGCCCACAGATAACTGTACGCCATTTCCAGATATTTGACGGATGGCCGAAACCGGCGAGTCTCCGGATTCTTTTCCAGATAGCCAAGCTCGTAAAGCGTGTTGGCATATCGTTGTGCCGCACTCTTCTCAAGGCCGGTAACCTTTACAAGATCGGCCAGGCCAAGTTCGGTTTTGTCTTCTGAAAAAGCTTCGAGTATCCGCATGCCCTTTTCAAGGGATGTGACAAAAAGGGTGTCCTGCTGCCGGGCTTTGGCATTCGCCATGGTCGCGTTTCCTCGGTTTTTTAATGGCAAACGTGCTGGTTGACATGCAGCTTCCAGTTGCCTTATCGTAGTTTTATACAGTACGCTGTATTACAATATAATACAAGATGTTTTAAATGCATCTAATGTGTCTTGCCGCGAACACCGTGAAGTAAGGCACGCATATCAGGAGGCTATAATGAAACAGATCCTTAAGGGGGCTGGAATCTTTGCCCTCGTCATGGCCGCTGCTGGAACAGCCGCTGCCAACAAAGCAGACGATACCCTCAATGTCGCATTCTCCAAAGAACTTGAAAATGTCGACAGTTATTTCAACTCGGCACGTGAAGGCGTTATTCTGCAACGCTCCATCTGGGATGGGCTGGTGTATCGCGATCCTTATACCGGCGAGTATCAGGGCAATCTGGCGACGGACTGGAAATGGGTTGATGACAAAACCCTTGAATTCAATCTTCGCCAGGGTGTGACGTTCCACAATGGCGAGCCTTTCGACGCCGACGATGTGGTCGCGACCGTGAACTGGGTTGCGGACGAAAAGAACGGGGTGAAAACCCAGCGCAACGTCAACTGGATGGAAAGTGCCGAGAAGATTGACCAGTTCAAGGTCCGCATTCATCTGAAAGCGGCATTCCCCGCAGCAATCGAATATCTTGCCGGGCCGGTATCGATTTATCCCAACGAATATTACGCCGAAGCCGGTCCGACCGGCATGGGACTTAATCCTGTAGGGACCGGTCCTTACAAGGTTGTTTCAGTCGAGCCGGGCAAGCATTTCGTGCTGGAGAAGTACGAAAATTATCACAAGGACAGCCCGAAGGGGCAGGCCAATATCGGTCGTCTGGATATCCGTACCATTCCCGATTTCAATACGCAGGCCGCCGAACTGTTCAGTGGCGGTCTGGACTGGATCTGGCAGGTGCCGCCAGATCAGGCCGAAAGCCTTGGTGTGATGGGTGAATTCACGGTTGCCAACGAAAGCACCATGCGCATCGGTTATCTGCAATTTGATGCCGCCGGTCGCAGCGGTGAAAGCAACCCGTTCACCAACAAGCTTGTGCGTCAGGCAATTTCGCATGCCATTGACCGCGAAGCCATCGTTGCATCGATGCTCAAAGGGAAATCCCGTGTGGTCAATTCGGCCTGCTTCCCGTCGCAGTTCGGCTGTGAACAGGACGTTATGGTCTATGATTACAACCCTGAAAAAGCCAAGCAGCTTCTTGCCGAAGCTGGTTATCCGGACGGGCTGGAAATTGACTTCTATGCCTATCGTGATCGCGAATATGCCGAAGCGATGCTGGGCTATCTCGAAGCGGTCGGTATCAAAAGCAATTTCAAGCTTTTGCAATACTCCGCCCTGCGTGAACTGAGCATGAAGGGCGAAGTACCGATGTCGTTCCAGACATGGGGATCCTATTCGATCAATGATGCGTCGGCGATCGTCAGCCAGTATTTCAAGCTTGGCAGTCTTGACAGTGCGCAAGACGAGCAGGTCAAGGAATGGCTGGATGTTGCCGACAGTTCCGTCGATTCCGAGGAGCGCAAGGAATATTATTCCAAAGCCCTGAAGCGCATTGCGGAAGAAGCCTATTGGTTGCCGTTGTTCTCCTATAACTCGAACTACGTGTTCACCAAGGATCTGGAATATGCACCGACCACGGATGCAATTCCGCGCTTCTTCCAGATGAACTGGAAATAATCCTCCGGATCAGGGGTTCAGAACGGTGTTGGTATATACGTTAAAAAGGCTTGGCTTGGCCTTGCTGGTGACGCTTGCCGTCTCCATGCTTAGCTTCGCGCTTCTCTATCTTTCGGGGGATCCTGCGGCGGCTATTGCGGGTGAAACGGCAAATGCCGAGGATATCGAGGCTGTAAGGGTTTATTACGGTTTTGATCGACCATGGGTCGTTCAGTATGGCGAATGGATGTTCAACGCGATCAGGGGCGATTTCGGCGAAAGTTACTATTTCAAACTGCCGGTGTCGCAATTGGTTGCCGAACGCCTGTCCGTCACGATGTTGCTTGGCGTATGCGGAATCTCGTTTGCGCTTTTGACGGCGGTGCCGTTGGGCGTTGCCGCCGCCGTTCGCCCCAACAGTCTTATTGACCGGATTGCGCTATTCCTTTCGGTCATGGGGCAGGCCATGCCCAGTTTCTGGTTTGGCCTGGTCCTGATTGTCCTGTTCAGTATCAAGCTTCGCATCCTGCCGCCTTCCGGTTCGGACAGTTGGCAGAACTTTGTGATGCCGACCATCGTGCTGGGTTATTACGCGATGCCTGCCATCATGCGCCTGACCCGTGCCGGAATGCTTGATGTGCTGGGGGCGGATTATGTCCGCACCGCACGCGCCAAGGGGGCGGGTGAATTCCGGGTCATGTTCAAGCATGCCCTTCGCAACGCCATCATCCCGGTTGTCAGTCTGGCCGCCGTTCAGATGGGCTTCATGCTAGGCGGGTCGATTGTCGTTGAATCGATCTTTGCCCTGCATGGGGCGGGCTATCTGGCGTGGGAATCCATTGGTCGCAACGATCTGCCAACCGTTCAGGCCCTGATTCTGGTGTTTTCGATGTTTTATATCGTCTTCACCTTCCTGTCGGATTTGTTGAATGCGTGGCTTGATCCGCGCATGAGGGTGGGCTGACATGACCAACACGACCGAAACCATCAACACAGTGGCACCCAAGGTTGAAGCTGAAGTCCTGAGCGGCCCGACGCCGCGACAGGTTCTGCTGACCAAAGTCCTTGGTCACAAGGGACTGATGTTTGGTGCCATCGTGCTTCTGACCATCTTCCTGATGGCGCTTTTCGCGCCTCTTCTGGCACCTTATGATCCCTATCATCAGGATTTGATGCATCGAATGATCCCGCCCGTCTGGGATGCCAAAGGCAGTTGGGAAAACATTCTTGGTACCGATCATCTGGGGCGGGATTATCTTTCACGGTTGCTTTATGGCGCACGCATTTCATTGGCCATCGGGGCGATTGCGGCCCTGATTTCCGGCATTATCGGCACAAGCATGGGCGTTGCCGCCGGTTATTTCGGCGGACGTGTCGATGCCTGTGTCACCTTTTTGATCAATGTGCGTCTTGCGATGCCCGTGGTTCTGGTGGCGTTGGCGGTGGTCGCACTGTTTGGCGGATCACTTCAGGTGGTGATTACGGTTCTTGGTCTTTTGCTTTGGGATCGTTTCGCGGTCGTGATGCGATCTGCCACCCTGCAATTGCGATCCATGGAATATGTTACGGCGGCCAAGGCCATCGGCTGTTCGACCAAGCGCATCCTGTTTAGCGAAATCATGCCCAATATCGCCAACAGTCTGATCGTGATTGTGACGCTTGAAATGGCGCATGCCATCCTGCTTGAAGCTGCCCTGTCGTTCCTGGGCCTCGGGGTGCAACCGCCAACTCCGTCCTGGGGATTGATGGTGTCGGAAGGCAAACAGATGCTTCTGTTCCAGCCTTGGATGATTGCCATCCCGGGTGTCGCGCTGTTCATCCTTGTTCTGGCGATCAATTTGCTGGGTGACGGTCTTCGTGACGTTTCCGCACCTGAAAACCGCAACTAGGGGCATCAGCATGGAAAACATTCTTTCTGTTCGCGGCCTGACGGTTGATATCCCGCTGGCAGCCGGAACGCTGCATGCCGTGCGCGGCATTGATTTCGATGTGAAGCGCGGTGAAACCCTGTGTGTGGTGGGTGAATCAGGTAGTGGCAAATCCCTGACATCGCTTGCGATCATGGGGCTTCTGCCCAAGCAGGCGCAACGTTCGGCACAGGTTCTGGATTTTGAAGGTGTCGATCTGCAAACCGCATCCAATCGGGATATGCGCAAACTGCGCGGCAACCGGATTTCGATGATCTTTCAGGAACCGATGACCTCGCTTAATCCGGCATACACGATTGGCGATCAACTGATGGAAGCCCTTTTGCTTCATCGCAAGGTCCCCAAGACGGTAGCGCGTGACCGTGCCATCGAACTTCTGGAAAAGGTCGGGATCACGGCGGCGGCCAACCGTATGAAACAATATCCCCACCAGCTTTCAGGCGGTCTGCGCCAACGCGTTATGATTGCCATGGCCCTGATGGGCGAACCTGATCTGATCATTGCGGATGAACCGACAACCGCCCTTGATGTCACCATTCAGGCCCAGATATTACGCCTGCTTAAGGATCTTCAGCGTGAATTGAACATGGCGATGATCCTGATTACCCACGATCTTGGCGTGGTGGCCCGCGTCGCGGACAAGGTCGCCATCATGTATGCCGGTGAAATGGTCGAAGCCGGTAGTGCCACCGAAGTCTTTACCGCGCCAAAGCACCCTTATACCCGCGGGTTGCTTAATTGCATTCCGGTGCCGGGCAAAACCGCAGTTGGCGAACATCTGGGCTCGATCCCCGGTATTGTGCCGTCTCTTATCGGTGATGTTGCTGGTTGTGCTTTCCGAAGCCGCTGTGACGAGGCAACAGCGCAATGTGCGTCCGATATACCGGCCCGGATTTCACCCGCCGGGCATCTTTATCGCTGTGTTCACGATTATGACAGGTCTGCATCCCTGTCGATGAACCAGCCAAAATCGGGGGAAGCATAATGTCCGTTCCGGTTCTTGAACTTGAAAATGTGTCGAAGATTTTTTCGATCAAGCAGGGCATCTTTGGCAAACGCAAGGATCTACGCGCGGTCGATGAACTGACCCTGAAACTGCAAAAGGGAGAGGTCCTTGGCCTTGTCGGGGAATCCGGCTGTGGCAAAAGTACCCTTGCACGTATTTTGCTGGGACTGGAAACGCCGACACAGGGCCGGGTTCTGGTCGATGGCGAAGACATTACCAGCCATGACAGATCCTATCTGGCGCGGCGTATCCAACCGATTTTCCAGGATCCCTATTCATCGCTGAACCCGCGCAAGACGATTGGAGATATCATCTCGCTGCCGCTGCGGGTGCACAAGGTCGGCGATCCGCGTGACTGGGATAAGCAGACCGCCGATATTCTTGATGTTGTCGGTTTGCCCAAACGGGTTTTGCGCAGTTATCCAAGCCAGCTTTCGGGCGGGCAACGTCAGCGTGTTGCGATTGCGCGCGCCCTGATCATGCGCCCGGAAATCGTGATCTGCGATGAACCGACATCGGCGCTTGATGTGTCGGTACAGTCGCAAATTCTTAATCTGCTGTCGGATTTGCGCAATGAATTCGGGCTTACCTATCTGTTCATCAGCCACAATCTTGCGGTGGTCGAACATCTCGCAACAAGGGTGGCGGTCATGTATCTGGGGCGCATTGTCGAAGAAGCAGAAGCATCTTCGCTGTTTGCCGGTCCGGATCATCCATATACCAATGCGTTGCTGGAATCCGTTCTGACGCCGGACCCGTCCCTTGGCGTGCCCGACACGCAATTGGGGGCCGTATTCCCCAATCCGATCAACCCGCCCAGTGGATGTCATTTCCATCCGCGTTGCCCGCGCGCGATTGATATCTGTTCGACCAAGGCACCGGTGGCGACCCTGCATCAGGGCAAGCGGGTTGAATGTCATCTGGTCGAAGGGGCGGTTCAATGATCCGCGACAATTTTTCCAACATGCAGTCGGTCCGTAAAAACGTCGTCACCGTCGAAAATGGTGGGGTGGTCGCAGCCCAGCATAAGCACGGGGCCCAGGTCGGGGCTGATATTCTTGCCGCCGGTGGCGATGCCATTGATGCCGCGATTGCCACATCCTTTGCCATGGGGGTGGTCGAACCCTGGATGAGTGGCCCGGCCGGTGGCGGTGCGATGATGATCTATCGTGCCGATGAAGACCGGACCTATAGCATTACCTTCGGGATGCGGTCCCCCGCCGGGCTTGATATCGCCGATTATCCGTTATCGGGCGAAGGCGTTGCGGGTGACCTGTTCCCGTGGGCGCGGGTCGTCGGGGATCGTAACCAGATTGGCGCAACCGCGATTGCGGTACCCGGTACCGTTGCCGGTATGGAGCTTGCCTTTGACCGGTTTGGCACGATGCCGTGGCGTGATCTTGTTTCGCCGGCGGCCAAGCTTGCGTCGGGTGGGCTATCGGTTGATTGGTATGCCGCCCTTATCATCGCGTCTAGTACCCGCGAACTTGCCAAAAACCCGACCGCAGCAGAGACCTTTCTGGAAGACGGGCAGTGGCCGACTATTGCCGGATGGACGGCCCTTTCGGACAAGCGGATCAATCTTGACCGGATGGCGGCCACCCTGCAACGCATCGCCGATAAAGGCGCGCGCGAATTTTACGAAGGGGATCTTGCGGCGGGGCTCGTTGCCGATGTCAGGGCTGCCGGGGGATGTTTGTCCCTTGATGACATGAAGTCCTATCAGGCTGTTTTGTCTGATCCGCTGACAACATCCTATCGCGGGGGGACGGTCTATACACCGCCTGCGATGACGGCGGGTGAAAACCTTGCCGAATGTCTGGAAATCCTGTCGCATCAGAATTTTGAGGGGACGTCACCGGGGGTGGATGCCTATGGGGCGTATGTCGATGCGCTTAAGACGACCTATAAACGCCGGTTGCGCGATATGGGGGACGTTGATGACAGTCGCGCCCCCGCCTGCACCACGCATTTCAGTGTGACGGATCGACATGGCAACATGGTCGCGGTGACCCAGACATTGCTGTCCATTTTCGGATCCAAGGTCGTGCTGCCCGGAAGCGGGCTTTTGATGAATAACGGGATCCTGTGGTTCGACCCCGAACCGGGACGGCCAAACTCGTTAGCACCCGACAAACGGTGTTTGATGAATGTCTGCCCGGCAATCGGGCAGCAAAAGGACCGGCGGTTTGCCATCGGGGCATCGGGCGGGCGCAAGATTTTGCCAGCCATCCTGCAACTGACATCCTGCCTGATGGATTTCGATATGACCCTCGAAGACGCCTTCCATCAGGCGCGGGTTGATTTCAGCGGCGGCGATACGGTGATCATCGATCAAAGTCTTTCGCCCGATATCATTGCGGCTCTGGGGGAAGGGCATCGTTGCGTGACCACGCGCCGGACCGCTTTCCCCTATGCCTTTGCCTGCCCGGCGGGGGTTCTTCGGCAGGGAAACATCAATCAGGGCATGACCGAAATCATGTCGCCCTGGGGCGATGCGGTGGCGGAAAACCGGGATGGTTCGTGAAACACAAAATGCTCCGTCGTTCCTTTGGGAATTGGATGGCTTATCGGAAAGAACAAGGATCAATCAATGTCAACGCGTGCTGATGCTATCGAAAATGTAACCCGGTATTTTGAAGATGGGCAGTTCATCGACGAACTGCGTCGAATGGTCGAGCAGAAAACCGAAAGCCAGAAGCCCGATAATCTCGAAGCGCTTTATGGGTATCTTACCGATGTGATTGTTCCGATGGTGCGCGATATGGGGTTTGAAACCCGCATCATCGATAATCCCAAGCCCGGTTTCGGACCGTTCCTGTTTGCCGAACGACACGAAGGTGATGACCTGCAGACTGTTCTGACATACGGGCATGGCGATGTGATCCTCGCACAGGAAGGCGAATGGCGCGAAGGCCTTGAACCTTTCAAGCTGGTGATCGAAGGTGATCGGATTTACGGGCGCGGTACGGCGGATAACAAAGTGCAGCATTGCATTAATCTGGCGGCCCTGCGGTCGGTCATTCAGACACGTGGTGCATTGGGCTTTAACTGCAAGGTCATCATTGAGATGGGCGAAGAGGCGGGGTCGCCTGGCCTTGCCGAACTGTTTACCTATTATCGCGATCTGTTTGCCGCCGATGTCCTGATTGCATCGGACGGTCCGCGCCTGAGTGCCGAACGCC
Organism: Thalassospira sp. MBR-102; assembly: GCF_040549275.1. Lineage (NCBI taxonomy): Bacteria > Pseudomonadati > Pseudomonadota > Alphaproteobacteria > Rhodospirillales > Thalassospiraceae > Thalassospira > Thalassospira sp. MBR-102. The sequence goes on along the minus strand of NZ_JBEPTC010000004.1, from coordinate 293,271 downwards.
CGACCATGTTCATGGGGTCACGCGGGGCGATCAATTTTGCGCTGTCGCTTAAATATCGTGAAGGCGGCCACCATTCCGGGAACTGGGGCGGTTTGCTGAAAGACCCGATGATTGTCCTTTCGCATGCGATTGCATCCATCGTTGATCGTCGAGGACAGATTCAGGTGCCGGAATGGCGTCCTGACAGCCTGAATGACGAAGTCCGGGAAGCCCTGAAGGATTGCGCAATCACCCAACCCGAAACCGGGCCGACAATCAACCCTGACTGGGGCGAGGAAAGCCTGTCACTGGCGGAAAAGGTTTATGGCTGGAACAGCTTTGCGGTACTTGCGGCAAAGGCCGGAAACCCTGAAAAACCGGTCAACGCCATCGCGCCTGAAGCTATTGCGCATTGCCAGTTGCGTTATGTGGTCGGCACGGATGCGGATGACATTCTGCCGGCTTTGCGCCGCCACCTTGATAAACATGGCTTTACGGATGTTGAAATCATTCCCTCGGCCAAGGGGTTCTTCCGGGCAACCCGGCTTGACCCGTCCCATCCGTGGGTCACGCGTGTACGCGATTCAATCATCAAGACCACCGGAACCAAACCGGCAATCCTGCCCAATCTTGGCGGGTCGCTGCCCAATGATACATTTGCCTATATCCTTGATCTGCCAACCGTCTGGGTGCCGCATTCCTATGCGTCATGCTCTCAGCATGCGCCCAACGAACACATCCTGCAAAGCCTCAGCCGACAGGCCCTGCAAATGATGGCCGGTGTGTTTTGGGATATCGGCGACGCCGCCTGACCATAGCAAGCCATCCGAAAATTCGGGCGCCAGAAACCATGACAGGATCATGGCTGGCGCCCTTTTATATGGGGCGGAGTCTTCCGCGTTCCAGTTTCCGGCAATAACGAATGCACTATTTTGCGACGCAATAACGCAGTCTGATCAATCACAGGTTTTGCGCCTGTTGGCGGCTTTGCTGTACTGCAACGTTACAGGAGGCGCTTGACTCCGACCTGTAACGTTGCAGTAATCAACTGCCAAATCAAAAAAGCCAACAGGGAGGAAACAGCATGTTTCTTGGCAAAATGACATGTGCCGGGATCGGTATGATCGCGGCATTCGGGCTTTCAACCAGCATCGCATCGGCACAGCAAAGTGTGGAAGTCCTGCATTGGTGGACGGCGGGCGGCGAAGCGAAGGCGCTTCAGGTTCTTAAAAAGGATCTCGAAGATCAGGGTGTTTCATGGAACGACATGCCGGTTGCTGGTGGTGGTGGCGAACAGGCCATGACCGTGCTGCGCGCACGCGTTACATCGGGCAATGCACCGACCGCGGTTCAGATGCTTGGTTTTGATATCAAGGATTGGGCGGGCGAGGGTGTTCTGGGCAATCTTGACGACCTTGCCGCAAAGGAAGGCTGGGAAGATGTTGTTCCCGATGCCTTGAAAGAGTTTTCGAAATATGACGGTCACTGGATCGCGGCCCCGGTCAACGTCCATTCGACCAACTGGGTCTGGGCCAACAAGGCGATCTTTGATGAACTGGGCCTGAAGCAGCCGACCAACTGGGACGAATTGATTGCGGTGCTCGATAAAATCAAGGATGCCGGTTACACAGCGGTCGCCCACGGTGGTCAGGCATGGCAGGACGCCACGATCTTTGATGCGGTCGTCATGGCAACCGGCGGGCCGGAATTCTATCAGGCATCCATGATCAATACCGATCCGGACGCGCTGGGGTCGGACACGATGAAAACCGTGTTTGAACGCATGGCGCAACTGCGCACCTATGTTGATGACAATTTCTCGGGTCGGGACTGGAACCTTGCGACCGCGATGGTGATCAACAAGGAAGCCGGGGTGCAGTTCATGGGCGACTGGGCCAAGGGCGAGTTTCTGAATGCCGGCAAGGTGCCCGACACTGATTTCATGTGCTTCCGTTTCCCCGGAACACAGGATGCAGTGACGTTCAACTCTGACCAGTTCGTGATGTTCCAGGTTGGCGAAGACCGTCAGGACGCGCAGATGAAACTGGCATCAGCCGTGATGTCGCCAAGCTTCCAGTCGGCATTCAACGTGGTCAAGGGATCGGTCCCGGCGCGCACCGATGTGCCCAATGACGATTTTGATGCCTGTGGCAAAAAAGGCATGGCCGAACTTGCTGCTGCCAATGAAAAGGGCACACTGTTCGGGTCGATGGCGCATGGCCATTCGGTTCCGGCCGGGGTCAAAAACGCGATGTATGACGTGATTACCGCGCATTTTAACGGCGAATATGACAGTGCGGCCGCTGTCGAGGAACTCGTCAACGCGGTTGAATCCGCTCAATAAGACCAAAAACGAAACCGGCGGCCGGATAGCATCCCGGCCGCCGGACAAAGTGCGGAGCATCACCCATGCAATCATCCTTGCCCGGCAAGGCACAGGCAACCCTGCGGGAGGTTCTGCCCCGTCTGGTGCTGAGCCCCAGCCTGTTTCTGATCCTTTTATTCGTTTACGGATTTATCATTTACACCGGCTATCTGTCGCTGACCGATAGCCGGATGCTGCCCTCCTACGAGCTTGAGGGGTTTGGCAACTATGCCAATCTGTGGGGGCAGCGGAACTGGCTGATTGCCCTGCAAAACCTTGCGATTTTCGGTATTCTTTACATTGCGATCTGTTCGGTACTGGGGCTGGTTCTGGCGATCCTGCTGGATCAGAAAATTCGCGGTGAAGGCATTTTGCGCCCGATCTATCTGTATCCGATGGCGCTGTCCTTCATTGTCACCGGTACGGCATGGAAATGGTTTCTTGATCCGGGGCTTGGCCTTGAAAACACCATGCATCTTTGGGGGTGGGAAAGCTTTACCTTCAACTGGATCAAGGATCGCGACATGGCGATCTATACCGTGGTGATTGCGGCGGTCTGGCAATCGTCGGGTTTTGTCATGGCGATGTTTCTGGCGGGTTTGCGCGGGATTGACACTGAAATCCTCAAGGCCGCCCAGATGGATGGTGCCAGCCGATGGAGCCTGTATACCCGTATCGTCATTCCGCAATTGCGCCCGGTGTTTCTATCGGCCTTTGTGGTTCTGGCCCATCTGGCGATCAAGGCCTATGACCTTGTCATTGCGCTGACCAATGGCGGGCCGGGCCGGGCCACCGAACTGCCCGCGACCTTCATGTATTCCTATACCTTCACGCGAAATCAGATGGGGGTCGGGGCATCGTCGGCGGTGATCATGCTGGCGATGATTGCCTCGATCATTGTGCCCTATCTTTATTCCGAACTTCGGGAGCGCCGCTGATGTCGCGTTCAACACAATCCTCCTTTGGCACCGGAAAACTTTTGCGCGCAGCCCTTTATGCGGTCCTGATCCTGTTTGCGGTTTATTACCTGCTGCCGCTGTTTGTCATGCTGGTCAATTCGGTCAAGACGCTTGATGAAATCCGGGGCGGAAACATGATGTCGTTCCCCGAAATGTTCACCATCGAGCCGTGGCTGACCGCGTGGTCCGAGGCCCAGATCGGGGTCGAGCCGACGGGACTTAAACCCTATTTCATCAACAGCATCATGATGGTGGTGCCAGCGGTCGCCATCTCGACCGGGCTTGGGGCGCTGAATGGGTATGTCCTGACCAAATGGCGGTTTCCGGGCGACAAGATCATTTTCGGACTGATGCTGTTTGCCTGTTTTATCCCGTTCCAGATCGTGCTGATCCCGATGGCACGCGTGCTGGGCATGATTGGTCTGGCAGGTACGACCGGCGGGCTGGTTCTGGTGCATGTGGTGTACGGGCTTGGTTTTACCACGCTGTTTTTCCGCAATTATTATGCGGCATTCCCCGACGAGCTGATCAAGGCGGCAAAGATGGACGGGGCCGGGTTCTGGCGGACTTTTACCCGTATTCTTCTGCCGAGTTCCGGGCCGATCATTGTGGTGACCGTGATCTGGCAATTTACCAATATCTGGAATGACTTCCTGTTCGGGGCGTCATTTGCCGATTTTGATTCGATGCCGATGACGGTTGCGCTCAACAACCTCGTTTCATCCTCGACCGGTGTCAAGGAATACAATGTGCACTTTGCCGGTGCTGTCCTTGCCGCCCTTCCGACACTGATCGTTTACATCGTTTCCGGGCGCTATTTCGTGCGCGGATTGATGGCCGGTGCGGTCAAGGGTTAGCTCATAAAAAGACTTACAGGGAAGTTATCATGTCCTTTCTGCAAATCGACAAGGTGTGCAAAAGTTTCGGTCCGATCAAGGTTCTGCGCGACATTACGCTTGATGTTGAAGAAGGCGGTTTTCTGGTGCTTGTCGGGCCGTCGGGTTGTGGCAAATCGACCTTGCTCAATACCATTGCCGGGCTGGAAAAGCTGACAACCGGGGAAATCCGTATTGCGGGGAATGTCATTGATGACCTGCCGCCGTCGGAGCGCAATATCGCGATGGTGTTTCAAAGCTATGCGCTTTATCCCAACATGAATGTCGGGCAGAACATCGCGTTTGGCCTTGAAATGCGCGGCATGCCAAAGGATGAGCGCGACGCCAAGGTCGCCGAAGTCGCCAAAACGCTTCAGATCGAACATCTTCTGGATCGCAAACCCGGCCAGCTTTCGGGCGGGCAGCGCCAGCGCGTTGCGATGGGCCGGGCGCTTGTGCGTAATCCGCAATTGTTCCTGTTTGATGAACCGCTATCAAACCTTGATGCCAAGCTGCGCGTGGATATGCGTACCGAAATCAAACGCATGCATCAGACATTCGGCACCACGATTGTCTATGTCACCCATGACCAGATCGAAGCCATGACGCTGGGCACACGTATCGCGGTCCTGAAGGACGGTATTGTCCAGCAATACGGCACCCCGGCCGAGATTTACAACGATCCGGCCAACCTGTTTGTTGCCGATTTCATGGGATCGCCTGCGATGAACCTGATCCCGGCGACGGTGCGCGGCAATGCGGTTGAAATGGCGCGGGCGGGCGAAGAGCCGCTGATGCTTGAATTTCAACACCTGCCCGCGGATGTCCGGGCGCGTGACAGGCAGGAGGTCATTGTCGGTATCCGGCCCGAGGCTATCACCGATGCCGATAACCGGGCACTGGTGCGCGACGGACAGCAGGCGGTTAGTGCATCGTGCCGGATCGATGTGGTTGAACCGGCCGGGGCGGATATTTTTGCCATCACGTCGCTGGGCGGCAAGGAGGTGGTGACCCGCCTGCATCAGGACTGGGACGGGCAGGCCAACAGCCACGCCGAACTGGTGTTCAACCTTGAAAAAGTTGTGTTTTTTGACCCCGAAAGCGGCGTAAGACTGCGTTAGGTCCTGACCCTGGAATACCCCACGGAGGCTTTGACAACTGTCTGATCACGATCTTGCCGGGAATGCGGGGCGGCCTGCCGCCCAAACCCGGCCGACCCTTAAAACCATTGCGGAAATGACCGGCCTTGGTGTGACGACGGTGTCGCGCGCGCTTAAGGATGCGCATGATATCAGCGCGAAAACCAAGCTGCGCGTGCGCAAGGTGGCGGATGCCATCGGCTATCACCCGGACCGGGCCGGGGTGCGTTTGCGGACGGGAAAAACCAATGTTATCAGCCTGATCCTTGATCAGACCGACAAGGTGCCGGAATTTGCCAGACGGCTGATTGTCGGCATTTCCGATGTTATTCGTGGTACGCCCTATCACCTTGTCGTCACACCACAATCACGTACCGACGACCCGATGGACCCGGTGCGATATGTGTTAAATACCCGTGCTGCCGACGGGGTGATCATCACCCATATCAGGCCCGATGACGAGAGAGTACAGGCGCTGAGCCAAAGCGGGCTGCCGTTTGTGGCGCATGGGCGTTGCCTTTCGGCACCGGGTCATGCCTATCACGATTTTGATAACCGGGCGTTTTGCGAGATGGCGGCAAGGCGTCTGATTGCGCGGGGGCGCAGGCGGCTGGCGCTGCTTTCGCCGCCGTCGGAATTTTCATATTATCAGGAAACCTTGGCCGGGCTTGCGGCGGTGGCGGAGGCAGAAGCTGTGCCTTTTCAGGTGCTTGGCGGGATCGACCTTGACAGCAGCAGCGAGGTTTTGCGCCAGGCCGGCATGGCATTGCGCCATCAGGATTATGTGCCCGACGGGGTGATTTGCGGCAGCGAGCTGTGCGCGATGGCGCTGATTGACGGCATGATCCAGTCGGGGATGGATGTCGGGCGGGACATCGATGTGATCGCCAAGGAAACGTCGGATTTGCTGAACTTTACCCGGCCCCGGATCGACAGTTTGCGGGAGGATCTGATCGTGGCGGGGCAGCAATTGGCGACCCATTTGCTGGACGTGATCGAGGGGCGGGAAGGGGCAAATCTGCAATCGCTGAGCGCGCCGATCCCGGTCTGGCGCAACGATATTTAAGCCGACCGTTACCGGATTTATTATTCACTTAAAATGAAAAATACAGTCGATTATTCATTTTTGGTTGTTGATCACTTTTCGGGCGTGAATCTTTGACCCGACGAAGCGTAAAAACAGCGGTTTTATTTGTATGAGGAATTGATTTTCAAAACCGGCATTTCAGGCAGGTTTTGACCCCCGGTCCGCCAGATAAATCCCGGAAATCCGCCATTAATATTATTTGTATGAGGATTGTTTCGGGTGTTTTGCGTGCGAGGGCCGCGGAGCTCGGTCGAGTTACCTTTTTTGTTGGGGTGCGGTGTTGTTGGTGGCCCGAGGTCAGGCGGACAAAGATGGGGTCGAGCGGGCGGGGGCGAAAAGTGCGTTGCGCACCCATGAAAGCTGTTTAACGCGGTCGCGTGCGTATGGTCTGCATCATCGACCCGAGATGGATCGTGGCAGCGAGTGCGGGCAAGTTTATCGATGTATCTTGCCCGCCCCGGTGATCCGCGCGGCGATAGGGGCGCGCGGACGAATAGGTCAGCCGTCAGCCGAAATCCAGTTGTACTTTCATGGATTGGCTGCGATCCGAGGCAAGGTCGAAGGCGGTTTTGGCATCCCGGAAGGGCAGCACCGAACTGATGATCGGTGAAACATCAATGACCTTGCGGTCAATCAGTTCCGCGGCCTGGGCAAATTCCGCATCAAAGCGGAAGCTTCCGATCATTCGGACTTCTTTGGTGACGGCGAGACTGAGAGGGAGTTCGCCATTGCCGCCAAGGCCGACCGTGATGATGGTGCCGCCCGGTTTGACCACGTCGAATGCATTGGCAAGTGCCTGCGGGCTGCCGGAGCATTCAAAGACCACATCCTGCGTGCCCTTGTTCATGCCGAGCGTTTTGAAGTCATCGGCATTGCGGGCAACATCGATGCAGCTATTGGCACCTGCCTTTGCCGCAACATCCAAAGCGGCCTTTGACAGATCGGTCGCGGTAATCCAGTGCGCCCCGGAATGGGCGGCGGCCAGAATGGTCAGGCAGCCGATGGGACCGCAACCGGAAACGAGGACTTTTTTCCCCGACAGTGCCCCGGCCTGACGCACGGCATGCAGGCAGACGGCCAAGGGTTCGCTACAGGCGGCGTGTTCCATATTGATGTCGGGGGACAGTTTGACCAGTTGTTCCGCGGGCAGGTTGATCTGTTGGCGGAACAGGCCCTGTTGATGGGGAAAGCGCATTGCGCTGCCAAAGAAACGCATGTCCGTGCATTGGTTGCGCATGTTCGCGCGGCAATACTGGCATTGGTTGCATGGCATGGAGGGATTGACCGCGACCTTGTCATTAACGGCAAGGCCGGTCACGTTTTGGCCGACGGCAATGATCGTACCGGCGACTTCATGCCCGAGAACCATCGGTTCGCGGATTTTAACCGTGCCAAAACCGCCGTTATGATAGTAGTGCAGGTCAGAGCCGCAGATGCCGCCCTTGTCGATCTGAACGGTTATCGTGCCCGGTTCCGGTGCGCCGGGCTGGTCGATCTGATCGACACGCAGGTCGTGGGGTGAATGTATGACAACAGAATACATGTAAGATCACCTTAAAGAACGGAAATCATGCCGCCATCGGCATAGATGATCTGACCGTTCACATAGTTGGACGCATCCGAGCAGAGATAAATCGCCGTGCCGATCAGCTCGTCAGGCCTGCCCCAGCGTCGTGCGGGAGTGCGTGCCTTGACCCAGGCGTCAAATTCCGGGTTGGATGTCAGCGCCGCGTTCATGTCTGTCAGCATATAGCCCGGACCAATCGCATTGGCCTGAAGGCCGTGTTCGCCCCATTCGGCTGCCATGGCCTTGGTCAGCATTTTGACGCCGCCCTTGGCGACGGTGTAGGGGGCGACGGTGGCACGTGCCAGTTCGCTTGTCAGCGAGCCGATATTGACGATTTTGCCATGCCCGCGTTTGACCATGCGTTTGGCGGCTTCGCGGCCAATCATGAAGGCGGATGTCAGATTGGTATCAATCACGCGCTGCCAGTCGGCGGTGTCGAGTTCCAGCATGGGTTTGCGGAACTGGATACCGGCGTTATTGATCAATATGTCGATCTGCATACCGGCCGTATCGAAGCGGTCAAAGGCGGCTTTGATTGCGGCTTCGTCGGTGACGTCAAACAGGGACATATCGACTTTCATGCCGGCATCAGACATTTCCTTGCAGGCCTGAGACAGGCGTTCGGAATTGGTGCCGTTCAGGATGACGGTAGCCCCGGCGGCAGCCAGACCTTCGGCAAAGGCGCGACCAAGACCGCGGGAAGAGCCGGTTATGAGGGCTGTTTTACCGGCGAGCGAGAAAAGTTCGAGAGACATGTTTCCTCCAACGGGCTTTTATTTTCAGGCTTTGCTTTCGCGGACGGTCAGGTCGCTGCGATCAAAGAAGGTTTTCTGCAATTCGACACCAAGGCCGGGGCCTTCCATCGGATAGACATAGCCGTTTTCGATTTTCGGAACGGCGGTGACCAGTTCATTGTACCAACCCTTGTAGAAGGCGCGGACACTTTCCTGAATGAGGGTGTTTGGCTGGCTGAACGACATGTGAATGGCGGCGGCAAAACCAACCGGCCCGATGCAGTCATGCGGGGCAAACGGGCGATGCCATGTTTCGGCCAGGGCTGCGATTTTCTTGCCTTCGGTAAGGCCACCGGTCCAGCACAGGTCCACCATGACCACATGGGTTGCATCGCGGTCGAGCATATCCTTGTAGGGCCAGCGTGATCCCAGTGTTTCACTGGCACAGGTCCAGACATCAGTGGATGCGGCGAATTCTGCCAGAGCCTGCGGCGAGTTCATGCGGATCGGGTCTTCGTACCAGGTCGGGCTGAACTGTTCGAGTTCGCGGGCGATCTTCTTGGCGGTCGGCAGGTTCCATTGGGAATGGAATTCCACCATGATTTCCATTCTGTCGCCCACGGCCTTGCGGATTTCTTCGAAAGGACGGATCGCCTTTTTCATCTGTTCGGCGGTGATGTACTGACCGCGTGTTTCGGCCGCCATCGGATCAAATGGCCAGATTTTCATGGCCGTGATGCCGGATTCCAGAAGGTTTTCGGCCAGTTGGGCGGGGCGGTTCATGAAGCCGTCCAGATCCTCATAGGGGCCTTCCGGTTCGCCAAGGTTCCAGTTCGATACGGGTTTGATATTGTTGGTACGGACATAGCGATATCCGGCACAGGTGTTGTAAATCCGGATTTTATCCCAGCACAAACCGCCCAGCATCTGATGGACGGGCTGGTCGCAGACCTTGCCAAAGATGTCCCAAAGGGCGATGTCGATGGCGGATGCCGCGCGATATTCCGCGCCCGTCGATGATTGTGCCATCGGCAGGTTGACCATTTCCTTGTGCAGGGCTTCGATGTGAAGGGGGTTTTGCCCGATCAGGCGTCCTGCCAGTGTATCGTGAATGTGTGCTTCGACAGCACCGGCACCATAGAAGGTTTCGCCAAGGCCGGTAATGCCAGCATCCGTTTCGACATGGACCCACAGGACATTGGCAAATTCGTCTACGCGGTAGGTTTTGATTGCTGTGATCTTCATTTTTTTATCCGAATTCAGATTAATTGAGTATTTCCGGGAGCCATAGCGCGATGGACGGGAAGGTGAGCATCAGCGCCAGGAAGGCGATCTGAATGAGCATGAAAGGCCAGAGAGACGCGAAAATCGTCTGAAGGGTGATTTCCGGCGGGGCGACGCTTTTGAGATAGAAAGCGGCCGGGCCAAAAGGCGGCGAGAGGAATGCCACCTGCATGGTCAGCGAGAAAAGCACCCCGAACCATACCGGGTCATAGCCAAGCTGGGTGACGATGGGCACAAAGATCGGAATGGTCAGAAGCAGGATGCCAATCCAGTCCATGAACAGCCCAAGGACGATGAAAATCGCCATCATCAGCATGATCGTGACAACAGGCGCGATATCCAGACCGGTGATCATGCCGGTGACAAAGCGCTGGCCGCCGGAAAGATTGTAAATCGCAATCAGCGATGCCGCGCCAAACGTCACCCACAGGATAATCCCGCAGGATTGCAGGGTGCGTGTCAGGGCCTGCCACAGCATGGTTATGTTCAGTTCGGATCGCAGGGCGATGATAAGGATGGAGACGCCAACCGCGATGCCCGCGGCCTCGGTAATGGAGGTCACCCCACCGTAGATGCAGCCAAAAACGATGCCGATCAGGACAAGTAGTGGCAGAACGCCGCGTAAGAAATCCTGTTTTGTGAAGGGCTCGGTCTTTTCCGGTGCCTTTGGGGTCAGGGCCGGATTAAGCGTGCAGCGAATATAGATATAGGCAAAGTACGCAAAGGCGAGCGCGAAGCCCGGTACGAAGGACGCCAGAAAGAGCTTTTGCACCGAGACATCGGCGGTCAGGCCGTAAATGATCAGGACAATCGAAGGCGGCACCATTGTGCCGAGTGACCCGCCCGCGCAGATGATCCCGATGGAGAGTTTCCGGTCATATTGCAGGCGCATCATCTGTGGCAGGGCAATCAGACCAAGCAGAACGATTTCGCCGCCGATGATGCCGCTGATGGCGGCCATGAAAACGGAAATGATCAGGGTTACGGTCGCAACGCCGCCCTTCAGATTCCCGAAAACCTTGAACAGGGCATCGTATAGATCCTGTGCCAGCCGGGAGCGTTCCAGCAGGGTTGCCATCAGAATGAAAAGCGGTACGGACAGCAGCGAATATTCGGTCGCAAGCCCGTAAACCGTTTTGTGGGCAAGTGCGATGACCGCCGGACCGAATTTAAGATAGCTGACAAGGACGGCAAGCGACCCGGCGGCGAAAGCCAGCGGAACACCCAGCGCCATCAGGGCAAAGACGCCACCGACGAGGATAATGGAAATGAGTTCAATCGACACGGTTGTCCTCCGTGACTGATTCTGCGGTGTCTGCGGGGATGCCACGGAACCTTTTGACGCAGTTGATGATCCCGTAGAGCGCCATCAAACCGGTTGTCAGAACAATGAGCGGCTTTACCGTTGCCGGGATCGGCGGGTTCCATGCCGTGCCAAACGGTTCCCAATTCATCAGGGATTGCCACGAACTGGGCGCGCCGAACCATGCAATGCCCAGACAGAATGTCAGGCAGCAGGCCAGCGTGATGAGATCGAATATGCGCTGGAGCCATGCGGGGCTTGCGTCATAGAGGACGGTAATTCTGAGATGCTGGTCTCTTTGCATGGCATAGAGGCCCGCAGCCAGAAACAGGATTGCCGAGAGCCACAAGGCCAGTTCATTGGCCCAGATTGTCGGGGTTCTGAATATGTAGCGTGCGATGACTTCGTAAAAAGTCACCCCGACAATGATCAAAAGAAGTAGGGAAAATAGTGCGACGACGAATTGAAAACTGCGCACGCGTTTCGGGGTTGCCTGCATCGCGGACCTCCAGAAAAGCCCCCGGGGGACAAACCCCCGAGGATCAGAATGACGGACTTGCTGGTTAGTCGAGGATGCCGTTTTTCTTCATGTAGGCGATATGTGCGTCATAGGCTGCTTTGGCTTCGGGGCTGCGCGTTGCCCAGTCGGCCCACACGTCCTGTGCCGCCTTGCGGAATGCCAGACGGTCTTCGTTGCTCCAGTCTTCAAGGGTGACGCCGGCTTCGGTCAGTTCCTTGGCGGCTTCCTGATCAAGCTTGTTTGATTCTGCGATGACTTCCGGGGCAATCGTTGCGATGGCGTCCTGCATTGCTTTTTGCTGGGTGTCGTTCAGCGCATTCCATTTTTCCAGATTGATCGCGATATGTTCGATTGGCATGGAATGGAAGCCCGGATAGGTCGCATATTTTGCGATGTCATACAGGCCGAGTTTCTTGTTCACGGCGAGGGTGGAGGCATCGGCCCCCGAAACCGTGCCGGTGGACATGGCGGTGAACACCTCGCCAAACGGCATCACAACAGGGCCCGCGCCAAGTTTCTGGAAAATTTCGGATTCCATGCCCGGAGGCGAGCGGAATTTCCAGCCCTTAAGGTCATTGATCCCGGCAAGCGGGGTGGTTGAGCTTAGTGATTCGGGGGTTGCGATGAACACACCAACAAGATGCATGTTGAATTTGTGATACAGCTCGTTTGCGAGGTCGAGACCGCCATCCTTGTACCAGCCAAGAAGCTGTTCCGGGGTGCTGTATCCGCCCATGATGTCGCCATAGAACTGGAAGGCAGGGTTTTTGCCGGTGATATAGCCCGCACCGGTTGCATCACCGTCAATGATGCCCATGCTGGATGCTTCGAAGGCTTCGTTCGAATTGACGACCGATGAACTGGTGTGCATTTCGACCTGCACCGTGCCATCGGAATATTCTTTGACAAGGTCGGCAAACCGCAACAGTGCCTTGCCCTGCAATGACGAGGCGTTGTGATGGGTCTGGAATTGCAGCGGGGTCGGGTCGGCCGCGAAGGCCTGCGAGGTGGTGAAAGTCAGAAAGCCGGTGGCGGCCAAGGCGGTTAATGTTTTTGTTAGTTTTTTCATGTCGTTGGTTCCTCCCTTATGTGACATGTTGTGATATTTCACGAAACATCAGTAGCATGTATCAAGTGAGAACTTCAACAGGTTTTACTTTTCCATCCATGGGAATGTGTATATATGGTATTGAATAAAAACAAATATATTGTGACTTTTTATGAAATTACAGAGAGAAATAATGGCGTCGAAACAGAAAGATAAGGTCATTTCAGGCGATTCTTCCGAGCCGGGAAAAGCAGGATCGGGCGGGGGCAAAAACCTGAACGAGCTTGCCTATAACAAGCTTGAAGAACTTATCGTGACCTGTGAATTGAAGCCGGGCAGTTATCTGCGCATACAGGATTTGCAAACCGCAACCGGTATCAGCCGCACGCCGGTTCATCAGGCGGTCACGCGCCTGTCGGCCGATACCCTTATGATCATTCAGCCCCGCCAGGGCATCCAGATTGCGCCGATTGACCTGACACGCACCCATTTGCTGTTGCGGCTGCGCCGCGATATGGAAAGGTTTGTCGTGTCGCTGGCAAGTGCGCGGGCGAGTACGTCGCACAGAAGTCAGATGCGCCATCTGATCGGGCTTTTGACAACGCATCGCGACAAGATGACGATTGTCGAGTTCAACGAATTTGATCGCCGGATTGATCAGATGATGCTGGCGGCCTGCGGCGAGCCGTTCCTTGAATATACGCTGCGTCCCCTGCATACGATTTTCCGCCGTCTGGGATGGATTTATCATACGCAGACGGTTGATGGGGTATCGCTTGATGTGACCATCGACAGCCATCTGGATGTTCTGAATGCGGTTGTCGAGGGGAAAAAGGATGAGGCACTGGTTGCGTCGGATAAGCTGATCGAGTTTGTGGATGCGATGTTCCCGGTTCTTGAAAGCAGTATCGCGCCGAGCATTTTTGACGTGACGCAGGACTTTGATCCATTTTGAGATTGGGGCGTGAAGGCCAATAGGCTTTTGCGATTTTCCTATTGAAATTTTGTGAAATATCAGAAAATATCAAGGCGCAAAAATAATAACCATATGTGGGAGGATTTCGTGAAGGTCGTGTTCCATGGGGCGAATGCCTCGACTTTTCATCCCGGTTTTGCCGAATTGCTTGATGCGGCGCATGAGCTTGTTCTGTTGCCCGATCATCTTGGCAGTGAGCTTGACCGCGAAGCCTATGCCACGGCGGATGTCATTATCGGTATCAAGTTTGATGACAGTTTTCCAACGCCGCGTAACCTGAAACTTTATCAGGTGCCGGGTGCGGGCTATGACGGTATTCGAGTTTCGGACCTGCCGGTGGATGCCGATCTTTGCAATTGTTTCGGGCATGAAATTGCGATTGCGGAATATGCGATGTGTGCGTTGCTGTCCCGTCATGTTCCGCTTGGCGATGCCGATGCGCGTTTGCGCAAAGGGGATTGGAAATATTGGGCGGGTGGCCCGTCCGGCATGAGAACGGAACTTGGCAATACCACAATCGGTATTCTTGGTTACGGGCATATCGGCAAGGCGATTGCCCAACGCGCCAAGGCGTTTGGCATGAGGGTACATGTTGCCAACCGTTCCCGCCCCGAAGACCAGAGCCAGATCGATGCGTTTCATGCGATTGATGATTTCAGGGAAATGCTGGCGCATGTGGATGTTGTCGTGAATACGCTGCCGCTGGCGGCCAACACGACCGGCCTTGTCGATGGCACGGCGTTTGCCAGCATGAAGCCGAATGCGGTTTTCATGAATGTCGGCCGTGGCGGTGTGGTTGATGAAGAGGCGCTGTTTGGGGCGTTAAAAGACGGCCTGATCGAACATGCCTTTATTGATACATGGTACCAGTATCCGAGCGGACCGGACGCGGTGACCTATCCCTCCCGCCTGCCGTTTCATGAGCTCGGTAACATTACAATGACGCCCCACATGTCGGGCTGGACGCATGGGACGATTGAACGGCGCAGAAATGTCATGGCAGATAACGTCAACCGTATCTGTCAGGGATTGGCACCGGTCAATCGTATTGCAAAATAAGGTCGTTTGACCGCATCGCCCACCGGCCGGACGGTTGATTTTCGACCGACCGGCTATCCCCGGAGCAGAAGCCGCCCTTTTGCTCCGGGTCTTTTGTTAGAGAAAACGGTGCGCGGCCCTAGGCCGCGTTACCCTTCTTTGGCGGGTTGCGGCGTTGCTCAGCCGCCCCCGGTGTCAGGCGCACGAAGGTGCGATCAGGCAGGCGCAGATCGACGATCAGCACGTCGCGTGACAGGATGTGGTGTTCCTGATCAAGCTGATCAAGGCGGGCCCATGCCTTGTCGATGTTGTCTTCGGGCAGGCGGATGAACATGCCGTTGGCAAGCTGGATGTTCCAGCGGCGGTTGCCGATGCGCTGTGCGCCGCTGACCATGTCAAACAGGCGCGGGATGGATTTAAGCGTGGTCAGCATTTCGCTGGCATGTTCGGGGGCATCCGCGCCCACCACGACCGGCAGGTCAAGATAATCGCCCAGTTCGTAATTCTGAAGCTGCGCCCCGTCGGCATCAATCACCACATGGCCATTGTCGGTCTGCCACAGGGCGACCGGCTGGCGTTCGGTGATCGAGACGATCAGGGTGCTGGGCAGGCGGCGTTCGACAATCGCATCGCGGACCCAGGAAAGCTGTTCGATGCGTTCACGCGCGGCATCGACATCAAAGGTGACAATCGGGGTGCCGGGTTTCTGGCCGATGGCGGCCAGAAGGGCTTCGGGGTCGGTCTTTTCACGCCCCCGGACTTCGATGTTTTTCACCGTCATGCCAAATTCGGCGGAAAGGCGGATCGCCTCCACCTCGGCGACCGCATACCATTTTTCGGCCTTGCCGGTGTACCACAGCGCAAAGGGTCCGGCGATCAGCAGGGCCGTGAGGCTTGACCACCAGAAAACACGCACCAGTTTTTTCAGGTTGGCACCAACGCCGTGCTGCTGCTGAAGCTTCTCGCGGCGTTCGCGGGCCTGTTCTTCGAGGGTTCCTAACGCTCGCATGAGGCGTCCTCGACCATCCAGGCGACAATGTCGGCGAAGCTTAGACCGTCGTGACGGGCGGCATCGGGGACAAGCGATGTCGGCGTCATGCCGGGCTGGGTATTGATTTCAAGGATTGCGACGCGGTCATGGGCCGGGTCATAGCGGAAATCGGCACGTGCAATCCCGCGACAGCCCAGCGCGCGATAGGCCTTTTCGGCGCAATCCTGAATTTTGGCGCGAAGGTCGCCGGGGATATCGGCCGGGATGATATGTTCGGATCCGCCGGCGACATATTTTGATTCAAAATCATAAAAGGCGTGATTGCCGGTCATGATTTCGATGATTTCCATCGCCTTGCCATCCTTGACCGCGACGGTCATTTCACGGCCGGGAATGAATTCTTCCTGCATCACGCCATCGCCATGCATCCATTCGCGCGCCAGCATGTTCTGTTCTTCCTCCGGCGTCAGGATAATTTCCACCCCGACAGAAGACCCCTCGTTATTGGGTTTGAGGACATAGGGCGGCGGCAGGGCATTACCCGCGGCGATTTCATCGCGCGAGACCCAGACGTGGCGGGCACAGGGAATGTCATATTCCATGAACATCGCCTTGGCCGACATTTTATCCATGGCGATGGAGGATGCGCGCACGCCCGAATGGGTATAGGGAATGCCCATGATTTCAAGCAACCCTTGCACGCAGCCATCCTCGCCCCAGCGGCCATGCAGGGCGTTGAACACGACATCGGGTTTGGGATCAATGGCGGCAAGCTGTGCGGCGAGATCACGACCGGCATCAATTTCGGTGACGCGGTAGCCCTTTTCACGCAGTGCCTTGATGCATTCCGTGCCCGAGGACAGGGAAACTTCGCGTTCTGCGGACCAGCCGCCATAAATGACGGCGACATGCTTGCTCATGCGTCTTTTCCTATGATCGAGTGTCCCAGTCGGTCGCCGATGCGCCGGATTTCCCAGCGCAGATCGACGCCACAATGTTTTTTCACGCGCTCGCGCACGGTTTCGCCGAGTTCTTCGAGATCAAGGGCGGTGGCATTGCCCAGATTGATCATGAAATTGCAGTGTTGCGGCGACATCTGCGCGCCGCCAATCGTCAGCCCCCGGCACCCGGCGGCATCAATGACTTCCCATGCGCGATCCGGCAGGGGATTGGCGAAGGTCGATCCGCCGGTACGCGATTTGATCGGCTGTGATCCGGCACGGGCTTCGTGGATTTCATCCATGCGTTTGGTGATCTCGGCCGGGTCGCCCGGCTTGCCGCGCAGGATGGCGGATGTGAAAATCCAGTCTTCGGGAAGGCCGCAATGGCGGTAGGTCATATCCATCGCCTTGGCGGTGACGGTATGCAGATCGCCATTGCCGTCAATCGCGTTGGCGCTGACCAGAACATCCTTGATTTCCGCGCCATAGGCCCCGGCATTCATGCGAAGCGCGCCGCCAATCGTGCCCGGAATGCCAGATAGAAATTCAAGCCCGGCAATCCCGGCATCACGCGCCATTTGCGCAACGTTGAGATCAAGCGCACCGGCCCCGGCATGAATTTCGCCGTCCTTGATGATGGCATCGGTAAAGGGCCGACCAAGGCGGATGACCACACCACGAATGCCGCCATCACGGACCAGAAGGTTTGATCCGACCCCGATCACGGTGATCGGAATTTCGGCCGGGCGGTTTTTGATGAAATCGGCCAGATCCATTTCATCAGCCGGGCGGAACATCACATCGGCCGGGCCGCCGACCTGAAACCAGGTGACCTTGGACAATTGTGCGCCTTCGCGCAGCTTGCCGCGCACCTTTGGCAGGCGATCAATAAGCGGTGTGTGATGTCCCGGCGTGCTCATGACAAACTCGTCAAATCCGTTTCAGGTTTCGGTTTCAGTCTCAGTTCTTAAGTGCTTCAAGCTGGGCGGGCAGGGCGTTGGCCCATGCGCTGATCGATCCGGCACCCAGGCAGACGACCAGATCGCCCGGTTTGGCTTCTTTGGCGATCATGCTTGCCAGGGCTTCGGGGCCTTCAAGGGCCGATACATGGCGGTGGCCGCGATTGCGCAAACCTTCGACCAGGGCGTCGCGCGTGGCACCCTCAATCGGGCTTTCGCCAGCTTCGTAAACGTCGGCGACGATCACGCTGTCGGCGTCGTTAAAGCAGGTGCAGAATTCCTCGAACAGGTCATGCAGGCGCGAATAGCGGTGCGGCTGCACGACGGCGATCACGTTGTTTTCGGTTGCCTTGCGGGCGGCCTTCAGCACCGCCTTGATTTCAACCGGGTGGTGGCCGTAATCATCGATGATGGTCACACCATCAACCTCGCCGGTTTTGGTAAAGCGGCGTTTGACGCCCGTGAAACCGTCAAAGGCGGAGACGATCTTGTCATCGGGAATGCCAAGTTCGAGTGCCACCGTGATCGCGGCCAGCGAGTTTGACACGTTGTGATCGCCAACCATCGGCAGGCGGACATCTTTGATCACGCGTTCGGCGCTATCGACCCGTTCACGGATGACGACGTCAAAGGTGCTTTGGCCGATTTCGGTACGGACATTAACCGCGCGCACATCGGCCTGTGGGGAGAAGCCAAAGGTAAAGATGCGACGGTCCGTGACCTTGCCGATCAGGGCCTGGACTTCGGGATGGTCGATGCACAGAACCGCAAAGCCATAGAACGGGATGTTCTGAACGAAGTTCTTGAACGCCTCGCGCAGTTGATCAAAGTTTTTCCAGTGATCGAGATGTTCCGGGTCGATATTGGTCACGACCGAAATGGTCGAGGGGACCTTGACGAACGTGCCATCAGACTCATCGGCCTCGACCACCATCCAGTCACCATCGCCAAGACGCGCATTGGTGCCATATGAATTGATGATGCCGCCATTGATCACGGTCGGGTCAAGCCCGGCCGCGTCCAGCATGGTGGCAACCAGCGAGGTCGTGGTGGTTTTGCCGTGCGTGCCGCCCACCGCAATCGCGGCCTTGAGCCGCATCAGTTCGGCCAGCATTTCAGAGCGGCGCACCACCGGGATCATATCGGCACGTGCGGCGACGACTTCGGGGTTATCAGGCTTCACGGCGGTGGAGATCACCACCACCTTGGCGTCTTCGACATTGGCGGCCTGATGGCCGACGAAAACCCTGATCCCCAGATCGCGCAGGCGCTGCACATTGGCATTGTCGGAAATATCGGACCCCTGCACGGTGTAACCAAGGTTGTGCAGGATTTCGGCAATGCCGGACATGCCGATGCCACCAATACCGACAAAATGGATGGTGCCGATGTTGAGCGGCAGGGTGTTCATGGAGTGTCTCCTCATACCTTCTGGGGGTCTTTCTGTGTCATGTTATCGTGATCGGGGCTACCGGCCGGGTTCAGCCCCAGCAGATCCAGCACCATGTCGGCCAGCCGTTCGGCGGCATTGGGGCGACCGGTTGCCTTGGCAGCCTTGGCAGCACGTGAAAGTGCCGCCGGGTTTTGCAGAAGTTTGGTCAAACGTTCGCTTAAAATCTCTGTAGTAAATCGGTCCTGGGGCAACAGCCACGCACCACCGGCCTCTTCGACCTGCTGGGCGTTGAAACGCTGGTGATCGTCAATGGCGCTCGGCAGCGGCACCAGAAGGGCCGGACGACCGGCTGCGGTCAGTTCGGCGACGGTGGAGGCCCCCGAGCGCGCAATCACCAGATGGCAGTCGCGCAGACGTTCGGGGATATCGTCAATGAAGGATGCCAGCGTCACATCAATGCCCGAACCCTCATAGGTTTTGCGCACGGCTTCAAGGTCTTCGGCGCGCGCCTGCTGGGTCACGATCAGGCGGTTGCGCAAATCACGCGGCAGGGCGACCAGTGCGGCGGGCAGAATTTCGGACAGGACGCGTGCGCCCTGCGACCCGCCGGTAATCAGCAGGCGGACGGGGCCCTCGGATGTCGGGGCGTGATATTCGGTGCTGGCGAGGGCGGCGACCTCGTGGCGGATCGGGTTGCCGGTCCAGATCACCTTGGCCGCGTCATTTGCCGCGATCAGCTTGACGGTCGGGAAGGATGTAGCGATGCGATGTGCGGCACCCGCCACCATCCGGTTGGCCCGGCCCAGAACCGCGTTCTGTTCATGAATGGCAAACGGGATGCCAAGCCACTTGGCCGAAAGCGTTGCCGGGATCGAGGCATAACCGCCAAAGCCGATGACGGCAGCGGGGCGGGATTTTTTCAGAAGCGCGCGTGCCTTCATCGTGCCAAGGCCAAGGCGAAGGGCACCGGTAATGCGGCCCTTAAGACCCTTTCCGGCAATGCCACCCGCCGGCAGGATGATGGTTTCAACCCCCTCGACCCCCTCGGTATAGCGCGAAGCCCGGGCATCGGTGAAAAACAGCACGTGCGCGCCACGCCTAACAAGGGCGCGCGCCAGTGCAACCGCCGGAAACATATGGCCGCCGGTGCCGCCCGATGTCAGGGCGATCACCTGTCCTGCCAACGGGTGTTCCATCGGGGAAACTTCAATATTCTGGATGTCGGTCATCAGATCCACATATGCAACGACGGTTTGCCCCTATCAGAACCCGAGAAAGGTTAACATCCCTTCAAGCGCGGGTGTTTGTAGGGGAGGATTTTGTCGTTTTTTGGGGTGGATAAATACATCTCCATTTTTCATTAGTTGATTTTAATTCAACTTTTGGTTTATTTTATTTGGGGTGGTTTGTGGATTGTAAGCAATGGAGGGCGTTATGGGGGATGACAAAAAAACGATATTTGGTTCTAAGTTGATTAAGTTGATTATATTTTTGGTAATTCTGATTGCCTGCTTTGTCCTTTTATATAGAACACCCGGGAATGCGCAGGAGTTGAGCAAGGATGCTGTTGAGAAAATTGAATCTTCTTTGTGGAACTTGCGCTCTATAGGGCTGAATGTAGAAGCTAAAGTGCTAGGGAGTGCTAAGGAATTTGCCAATTATATAACTCTCATTTCATCTCTGAATCAGCCGGTTTTATTTTTTGATGGAAAAAATCTACATATTGCTCGATTGAAGGATTTTTATTCCTCTGGTGAAAGTATTTTATTTGCTTACTCTGAGTCTTTGAACGATGAAGATGGTAGGTTGGCTGAAGTTTTGAATAAAGACCCATACTTGGTTGAGTATTCTTTTCAAAATTACTCCGCTTATGTTTTGATGGCAGCGGATGGTTCGCAAAGTGTAGGAATATTTTCCGACTTGTCTCGGATCAAAATTGATGAAATTTCAGAAGATTTACTTCCCGGGGTTGTAAAAGAATTAGAGCAGAGGTGTGTGGAGAAGGTGCTGACAAAAAATATTTGGGACAACCCTGCTGAATGGGTCAGGATCTGTACCGAAGCACAATGCACAGTTGATCGCGTTGATAGCTGCGAGATTTATGAGAAGGCAAGTCAGGCTTTTGTTTTCGGCTCTGTAGAATTTATGCCAGCAAACGTCCCAGAGAGTGGCAAAAAATTTAACAATTCCTGTATTGGTAGAGCCGCCTATGAGTGGTCGGTCTTGTTAGGGGAAATAAAAATTCTCGGCTATGAAGTTGCTATAGGCGGTTTCGGTTTGGACGGAACTGGCTTAGTCGAGAGCACTGTATATTGTGGTCGCTCCAAGTGAGTATGTTTTAAGTTGGTAAGAATTCGGTGTGGAAATATGCTCAAGTCGCTAATTTGTGCGATGAGCTGGGTGTGATTTCAGTAACTCGTGCTCTATTGCCGCAAAGCTAATCTCCATCAACATCAATCTTATACAGCACCGAATCAACCCGTTTCGCAAGCCGGTCATAGAGGCGTTGGGCGCCGTGGTTGTTGCTGGCGGTGAGCCAGTAGAGGCGGAGCCAGTTGTTTTGTCTGGCCTGTTCTTGCAGGGCATCCATCATCAGGCCGCCGATGCCGCGGCTTCTGTGATCGGGTGATACCCAGAAATCTTCGAGATAGGCGACATTGCGTAGCGTGAAGGTGTGCGGATGGATGATCAGGTGGGCCAGTCCGATGACGGATTGGTTACCCTTTGATGCGGTGTCATCCAGAGCCAGCCAAGCCTGCATCGGGTGATCGGGATCAAGGATGCGCTGCCACAGGCCATCAATCACATCATCGGTCATATCGGGTGCGCCGAACTGGATGATGTTTTGCCGCCAGAGGCGTTCCCATCCGGTGCGGTGACGGGGTTTAGCGTGCTGGATATCGATCATGGTGGGGCCTTGGGTTGGGGCGAACAGGTACGGGTACTGTATCGCTAAAAGTCAATCAAGGCTGGTGTTTTTGAGGAACGGGCAGGCTGGAATCCCGCTTTCGCGGGAGGGGCGGTTAGGGTGGAAGCGCGGGGGCTTAGACCAGTTCGAGCTTGAGCGTGCGGCCGACGGCCTTGGCGCCGCGCTGGATCGTGTCGAGCTGCACCTTGTCGTTGGTGTCATCAAGCAGGCGTTCAAGCTGTGTGCGGCTTGTTTTCATCAGGCGGGCCATTTCTGCCTTGCTCAGATTCTGCTTTTCCATTTCCTGACGCAGTTGCCACGCCAGAACCCGCTTGATCGCCACGGTCTCGACTTCTTCGCGAATGCCTTCTTCTTCGAGGAAGTCGTCAAAAGAAGAGCCAGTATGGTTGGTCATTGTTCCAGTTCCTTCTTGCGCGTCAGAGCAAGGTCAAAGTCGGTTTGGGGCGTTTTTTGCGTTTTCTTGATGAAGGCATGAAGCAAAAGCATTTGTCCGTCGGCGATGCAGAAAACAACCCTGACAATCCTTTTGTCGGAAATGTTGCTTCTTGTCGGATATGTTGCTGCGGACTTCCCAAAGACCTTTGCCGAGTGACCGGCAGGCTGGCATATTCCACGGTGGCGATGTCCATGCCGAGCGTTTTGCGGTCTTGCGGCGCAAGTTCCTTGAGAAATTCCCGGACAGGTTCAATCCCGCCAAGGGTCCGGAAGAAACGGGCTTCAAGTTTCTTCATATGATCCTGATCTGTACCGTGTACGGTGCATAATCCGCTTAATTGACGGTGGCGTCAATGCCAAAAAGGCCGGATGCGGACGTGAAGAACATTTGGCGAGATGGACTCCCGCTTTCGCGGGAGGGGCGGTGGTTTTTGTGGAGGTGTGGGGCCGGGCGGTGGCGGGTGGCTTATTCGCCCGGGCGTTTGCGGGTCAGGGCCAGAACGAAGCCCATGCCAATCGCGATGCCGACGGTGGCGGAGCCGCCGTATGAGATAAACGGCAGGGTCATGCCCTTTGGCGGGACGAGTTGCAGGGTGGAGGCCATGTTGATTACCGCCTGCAAGCCGAACTGGACCAGAATGCCGGTGACGGCCAGCACGACAAACAGGTTGCGTTCGCCCATCAGGCGCGAGAGGCCGCGCATGATGACGAAACTGAACACACCAACCACGAGAACGCAGAACAGAAGGCCGAATTCTTCGCCCGCAACCGCAAAGATGAAGTCGGAATGGGCGTCGGGCAGGTAGTTTTTCACCGAACCCTCGCCCGGGCCCTGACCCATCAGGCCGCCATTCATAAAGGCCTCCATCGAGCGGTCGATCTGATAGTTGTCGCCCGATGCCGGATCAAGGAAGCGGTCCACACGCGACTGCACGTGCGGCAGGATCAGATAGGCCCCGACCGCAAGCCCGACCACACCCATGCCAAGGCCAAAGACCAGCACCATCGGCAGGCCAGCCAGGAAAATCTGCGTCGACCAGATGGCGGTGACCACCACGGTCTGGCCGAAGTCGGGCTGGATCATGAGTAAGATGATGCAGGTCGCAAGCAGCATGCAGGAGACGATATAGCCGGGGAAATTCGGGTTAAGCCGGCCTTCGGACAGCATCCATGCAACCACGACGGCAAAGGCCGGTTTGAGGAATTCGGAGGGTTGCAGCGTGATCCCAGCCAGATGAATCCAGCGCACAGCGCCCTTGATTTCCGAGCCGACAAAGGGGGTGATGATCAGAAGGCAGATGACGCCCAGAAACATGATCGAGGCCAGACGCCGCACCCATTTGATCGAGAGCAGCGAAATGCCAAAGGCGCAGATCGCGGCCAGACCGAGAAACACGAACTGGCGGCGGACGAAATGGAAGCTGTCGACATTGATGCGATCCGCCACCGGCGGGCTTGCCGACATGACGAGCAGCGCACCGATCCCCATCAGAAGGATGACAGCGGCGAGCATCCAGCGATCAATCGTCCACCACCAGATGCCGAGCACGGATGTATCGGCACGCGAAAAGGCGATGTTGTGATTGGTGCTGTTGCCAAACAGGGTTTTCATGATTTTTCCCGTCCGGTTGTCGTCAGCGCGTTAAACAGATCGCGGAAGGTATCGCCGCGGGCTTCGAAACTTTTGAATTGATCGAACGATGCGCAGGCGGGTGAGAGCAGCACGACCGGCATATCGACCGCACGCGATTGGATGGCGTCCTTGGCATCAAGGAAGGCCGCCGCCGTGGCGCGATCAAGGGTTTCGCATTTCTGCCATGGCAGATCATCGCCGAGCGTTTCGGCAAAGGCATCGGCGGCCGCACCGATCAGATAGGCCTTTTTGATCTGCGGATAAAACGCCTGAAGGCCGTCAATGCCGCCTTCCTTGGGCTTGCCACCCAGAATCCAGTAGATATCGCGATAGGCCGAGAGCGCCTTGGCGGTGGCTTCGGCGTTGGTGGCCTTGCTGTCATTCACAAAGGTCACGCCATCGACCATGCCCAGCCGTTCCTGCCGATGGGCGAGGCCGGGGAAGGTCATGATGCCTTCGATAATCTGGGATGCCGCCACCCCGCGCGCCCGGCAAAGGGCATAGGCAAAGGCGATGTTTTGCCAGTTATGGACGCCGGGCATATGGGCAACCGTGACCAGATCCATGATCCGGGTTTGTGCGCCCGTCAGGTCATCGATCAGCCAGCCATTTTCAACGTAAATGCCATGCGGGGTCGGTTTATGGACCGAGACCTCGATCACGCGGCGACCGCCTTCGCGGGCGAGTTCGACCGCCATGCGCGCGCACGGATCGTCATCGACCGAGATCACCGCCCATTTCGGGCCCTTGTTGCGGGCAAAGACAAGGCGTTTGGCACCGATATAACCATCCATGCCGCCGTGACGATCCAGATGATCGGGCGTGATGTTGAGCAGGCCGCAGGCATCGAAACTGGCGTCATGGAGCAGTTCGAGCTGATAGGAGGAGAGTTCCAGCACGAAGCAGTCGTCAGCACCGGCAGGATCAAAGCCCAGGGCCGGATTGCCGAGATTGCCGCCCGCCTGTGTCTTGATCCCGGCGTTGGACAGGATATGGGCGGTGAGTGCGGTGGTGGTCGATTTGCCGTTGGTGCCGGTGATTGCGATGCTGGGCACATCGGGAAGGGCGGTGCAAAGCAGTTCGACATCACAGATGATCGGCTTGCCCGCCCGGCGGGCCTTTTCAGCCGCCGGATGCGGGGTCGGGAAGGTGGACGGGATGCCGGGGCTGATGACCAGCATGTCGGGTTCGGTCCAGTCACATTCCGCCAGATTGATCGGGGCGAGGCCGAAGGCCTCTAGCTGGCCACGGCTTTCCGCGTTGTCATCCCACGCCCAGACGATGGCACCGCCATTGACCAGTGCCTTGACACTGGCCAGGCCGGATTTTCCCAGACCCAGAACCGCGATGGTTTTGCCGCGCAGATGTGACAGGTCGATCAAGGCGGGGTGTCCTTAACTTAACGGAGTTTAACGGAGTTTAAGTGTGGCCAGCCCGACAAGGGCCAGAATGACGGCGATGATCCAGAAGCGGATGACAATCGTCGGTTCCTGCCAGCCCTTTTTTTCGAAATGGTGATGCAGCGGCGCCATGCGAAATACGCGCTTGCCGGTCAGTTTGAACGAGCCGACCTGAATGATCACCGAAAGCGTCTCAAGGACAAACAGACCGCCAATGATGGCAAGAACCAGTTCGTGTTTGGTGACAACCGACACCGCACCCAGCGCACCACCCAGGGCAAGCGACCCGGTATCGCCCATGAACACCATGGCGGGTGGGGCGTTATACCACAGGAAGCCAAGACCAGCCCCGACAAGGGCACCGAGGAAGATGGTCAGTTCGCCCGATCCGGCGACATAGTGGACTTGCAGATATTCGGCAAACTGGATGTTGCCGATCAGATAGGTGATGAGCGCGAAGCTGGCCGCCGCAATCATGACGGGCACGATGGCAAGGCCGTCAAGGCCGTCGGTCAGGTTGACGGAGTTGGACGCCCCGACCATGACGAACATCGCGAACGGTACAAAGAACCAGCCGAGATCAAGCAGGTAGTTCTTGAAGAACGGGAAGGCCAGCGCGGTCGAGAGCGGATCGGCGGTGTTGGTGGAAATCCACCATGCAGCCGCCGCAGCAATGGAAAATTGCCCCAGCAGTTTCAGTTTGCCCGGCAGGCCCTTGGTATTGCGTTTGGAGACTTTCAGGAAATCATCAAGGAAGCCCAGGAACCCGTAACCGATGGTCACCAGCAATACCGCCCAGACATAGGCATTCGACAGATCCGCCCATAAAAGGGTGCCGATGGAGGTGCACAGCAACAACAAAAGGCCGCCCATCGTCGGCGTGCCCTTTTTGGTCAGAAGGTGGCTTTCGGGGCCGTCATCGCGGATCGGCTGGCCTTCGCTTTGTTTGGAGCGCAGCCAGTTGATCAGGGACGGGCCCAGCACGAAGGCCAGAATAAGGGATGTGATAATCGCCCCGCCGGTCCGAAACGTGATGTAACGAAACAGGTTGAAGATCGGAAACTGGTCGGCCAGCGGATAAAGCAGATTATAGAGCATCGCCCCGGGGGTTCCTTCTGCGTCTTAATTTTTAGAGGGTGCGCCAGATGCGCCATCCGATGATTTTAAGGCCGAGACAATTTTCGAAACGTAAATGCCAAGCGATCCTTTGATCAAAACCACGTCACCGGCCTGCAAATCGGCCTTTATCGGGTCGATTGCGTCTTCGGCGGTGTCAAAATGGCCAGCAAGAAGGTCGGCAGGCAGGGTTTCCGTCAGGTTGGCCATTAACGGGCCGACCGTATAAACACGTTCGATGCCAAGGGCAACCAGCGGCTGATGCAGGTCTGCATGCAGTTTTTGCGCATCATCGCCCAGTTCGCGCATATCGCCCAGAACCGCGATTTTGCGCCCCGATCCTTCGGGTTTGCTTTGCGCCAGCACGCTTAAACCCGCCATCATCGAGGTCGGGTTGGCGTTATAGGCATCGTCAATCAGGGTAAAGGTGCCATCAACCCCATTGGG
The DNA here is from genome assembly GCF_040549275.1 of Thalassospira sp. MBR-102. Taxonomy (NCBI): domain Bacteria; kingdom Pseudomonadati; phylum Pseudomonadota; class Alphaproteobacteria; order Rhodospirillales; family Thalassospiraceae; genus Thalassospira; species Thalassospira sp. MBR-102. The sequence continues at coordinate 266,153 of NZ_JBEPTC010000004.1, read as the reverse complement.
GACCGGCAGGATATGGGTTTCGCCGCGACCGGCGGGCGGGGTGAAATCGGCCAGATCCTGTGCGGCGCGCAGCACATCGCCGCCAATCGCATCAACGCAGGCGAGAACGGCAAGCGAGTTCATGACCCAGTGTTCGCCGGGGCAGCCGATGAAATATTCGATATCGCGGCCCCCAATGCGGGCGCGCACGGCAGAACCATTGGCGACAATGTTGGCTTCGAACAGGCGGTAATCGGCCATGGCATCGGTGCCAAAGCATTTGATGTTCTTAATACCGAGTTCCTTGGCCCGACGTGCGAGTGCAAAATAATGCATGTTGTCGCGGTTGAGGATCACGGTGCCGTCGGTATCAAGGCCATCGAAGATTTCAGCCTTGGCCTGCGCGATTTCGGCCTCGTCCCTGAAGAATTCGGTATGTGCGCCAACCACCGTGGTGATCAGGGCGACTTTGGGGCGGACCATCTTGACCAGCGGGCTGATTTCGCCGGGATGGTTCATGCCGATTTCAAACACGCCATATTCGGCCGCCACCGGCAGGGTGGCGAGGCTCATGGGCACACCCCAATGGTTGTTGAAGCTCGCAGGGCTGGCGTGGGTCTGGCCCTGTTCGTTCAGAACGTATTTAAGCGCCTCTTTGGTGCCGGTTTTGCCGACAGAGCCGGTGATCGCGACGATTTTGGCGGTGCTGCGTTCGCGCCCGGCAAGGCCAAGGCGGACCATGGCATCAAGCGTATCATCGACCACAAGGGCCGGTGCGCCATTGCCAAGGGTTTTGGTGTCCGACACCATGGCGGCGGCACAGCCGTTATCAAGGGCGGTCTGGGCGAATTTGTGACCATCGAAATTGGGGCCTTTGAGCGCGATAAACAGATCGCCCTTTGCGGTCTTGCGGCTGTCAATTGATACGCCGGACGCCTGCCAGTTGCCGGTGGCCTTGCCCCCGGTGGCTTTTTCGGCGTCTTTTGCCGTCCATAAAACAGCCTTGGTCATTTTTGGGTTTCTTTCGTGTCCGCATCCAGCACGATCTTTGGCGTCGTGGCTGGTTTTAAAATCAATCAGTTACCGCCCAGAAGGATGTTGCGCGCGACCGCGGCATCATCAAAAGGCAGAACCGTATCGCCGACAATCTGGCCTCTTTCATGGCCTTTTCCGGCAATAATAAGAATATCGTTGCGTTGCAGAATGCCGATGCCGCGTTTGATTGCCTCGGCCCGGTCGCCGATTTCAACCGCACCGTCGCAGGCGGCCTTGATCGCAGCACGGATTTTGGCGGGGTCTTCGCTTCGGGGGTTGTCATCGGTGATGATGGCAATATCGGCGTTTTCCTTGACCACGCGGCCCATTTCCGGGCGTTTGCCGGTGTCACGATCACCGCCTGCGCCAAAGACGCAGATGATGCGGCCCTTGGCATGCGGACGAACCGCCTTGATCACGGTTTCAAGCGCGTCAGGGGTGTGGGCGTAATCGACAAAGACCGGTGCGCCGAAGCTTGTTTTGCCAACCAGTTCCATGCGGCCCCGGACACCTTCAAGCTTTTCAAGGGCGGCAACCGCATCATCGACATCAGCCCCCGACGCAATGACGATGCCAAGGGCGGCAAGCGCGTTCATCACCTGGAACGAGCCCATGAGGGGCAGATGCACACCATATTCGCCCTTTTCAATGGCGAGCTTGAGCCTGGTGCCGGTGGCATCGGGCTTGGCTTCGAGCAGTTTGATGTCATCGGCGGCCAAGCCATAAGACATCACCGAAATGCCGCGTCCCTCGCACATCGAGCGCAGGATTTTGAATTGCGGGACATCGGCATTCAGAACCGCAGTGCCGTTTTCGGCCAGAAGATCGGCAAACAGGCGGGCCTTGGCGGCGAAGTATTTTTCGAAATTGCCGTGATAATCAAGGTGATCACGGGTCAGGTTGGTGAAGGCGGCAACCGTGACTTTCACCCCATCCAGACGATGCTGATCAAGCCCGTGCGAGGAGGCTTCCATCGCGACGTGGGTGACACCGATTTCAGCCATTTCATTAAGGCTTTGGTGGAGGGCGACCGGATCGGGGGTGGTCAGCGAACCGGGGATTTTGGCCCCGGCGGCACGAATGCCGAGCGTTCCGATGGAGCCCGACATATTGCCCATGATCGTCCAGAGCTGTTCGGTGAAAACGGCGGTGGAGGTTTTGCCGTTCGTCCCCGTGATGGCCGCGATATTGGCCGGTTGTTTGCCATAAAAACGCGCGGCCAGTTGCGCGTAACGCTGTCGCGGGTTTTCCACCGGGATCAGCGGAACCGTTGCGGCGACGGGTTTGGGGGTGCCTTCCTTTGCAAGGATGGCGGCCGCACCCAGCCGGATCGCATCATTGATGTATTTCGATCCGTCGGTTTTGGCACCGGACAGGGCGGCAAACAGATAGCCATCCTTCACGGTGCGTGAGTCTGCTGTCAGGCCCGTAATGTTCGGGTCCTGTCCGTCGGCATGTTTAAGTGCCGCTTGATCACCTGCCATGAGTTCAGAAAGACGCAAGTTTGCGCTCCCCCTTGCGAAGGTCGATATGCAGCGCTTGCTCAATCTCCGGCGCCTTCGCATTCGCCGGTTCAATGCCCAGAAGGGGAGCAATACGTGTCACAACCTTGCCTACTGCCGGGGCGGACACCCAACCGGCTGTGGCAAATCCATACGTTTCTTTGGTGCCTTTGGGCTCGTCCAACGTCACCAGGACCACATATTTCGGGTCCTGCATCGGGAAGGCGGCGACAAAGGTCGACATGCGGGCGTTCTTGACATAGCGCCCGTTCACGAGTTTTTCCGACGTCCCGGTTTTACCCCCAAGGAAGTAACCCGGAACTTCAGCCTTTTTGCCCGATCCATCGGTCACGACGAGGCGCATCAAACGCCGCATCTTGTCCGAGGTTTGCCGGGAAATAATACGTTCGCCCGCCGGTGCGCCGTCCTGTTTGAGGATGGTTGCCGGGCGCAAAATGCCGCCATTTGCAAGGGCGGAAATGCCGCTGACGACCTGAAGCGGTGTCACGGCAAGACCATGGCCAAACGAGATGGTCATGGTGTTCACTTCGCGCCACGGATTGGGCACAAGCGGGGAGCCGACTTCGGGCAGCTCGATCTGTGGTGTGTCGAGAATGCCGAATTTCTTGAGATATTTGCGCTGGGTCTCGGTCCCGAAATCAAGGGCGATGCGGGCGGAGCCAATGTTTGACGAATATTTGATGATCTCGGACACCGACAGCCAGCGGTTTTCGCCGCGATAGTCGCTAATCGCGAAGCGCCCGACGCGGATCGGCTGGGAGGCGTCATACATGCTTTGCAGATTGACGGTGCCGGTTTCAAGCGCAATCGCGGTGTTAAACAGCTTGAACACCGAGCCCATTTCATAAACGCCCAGCGTCGCGCGGTTAAAGCGCGCGTCAGCCGGTGCCTGACCGGGGCGGTGCGGATCAAAATCGGGCAGCGACATCATGCCCAGCACTTCGCCGGTATAGATATCCATGACCATGCCGGTCGCACCGACCGCGTCATAGGTCTTCATCGCGTTTTCGACCTCTTCCTCGAGCGCGTATTGAATGCGGGTATCAAGGGAGAGTTGCAGCGGACCGTTATTGATGCGCAGTTCGTTATCAAATTTGCGTTCCGCACCGGCGATACCGTTATTGTCGATATCGGTAAAGCCCAGCACATGGGCAAACAGGCGACCATGCGGATAGACGCGACGTTCTTCGCGCTGGAAATTAAGCCCCGGCACGCCAAGCGAGTTGACGGCATATTGCTGTTCAGGGGTCAGATTGCGACGGATCCAGACGAAGGCCTTTTGCGAGCTTAGATGACGGATCAGGGTATCGCGATCGAGTTCGGGTAGCACGGTCAGCAATTGATCGGCCGATCCGACCGGGTCCTTGATCACGCGCGCATCGGCATAAAGCGAATTGGTCGGAAGATCGGTCGCAATCAGCATGCCGTTGCGATCAACGATATCGGCGCGCTCGGTTTTGAGTTCGCGGGTATCCGATCCCGATGCCATTTCGGGTTCGTTGCCCTGACGCAGAACGGTGGCATCGACCAGACCCGCCGTGATCCAGACAAAGCCAACGGCAAACATCGCACCGGTAATGAAGATGCGGTTGCGCGCGGTTTCAATCGCGTGACGTTCGCGTTGATCGGGGCTGAGTTCCGGGCGGTCACCGCGCAGCCAGTATGAGAAACGATGGAAGCTCATTGCTCGCCCTCCTGCGCATCGGACCGGGTTGCGGCAAGCGACGGAGCATTGATGATCATGGCTTCGGCGGCTTCGTCCGGGGCCAGTTCATCGGGGCGGGCACGCGGGACCGGCAGGAAGGCGACGGCCTCGCCGAATTTATCAAGACGATATTGATGCAGATCGGCGTCTTCGGGCAGGTCATCGATGCTGGCCATCTGAAGCGGGGCGATCTGATCGAGTTTAAGGTAAGTCTTGGCCAGGCTTTCGATGCGTTGCGGATTGTTCAGGTAGCTCCATTCCGCTTCGAGGACATGGATGCTTTCCTGTTCATTGAGGATTTCCGACTGAATGGCGGAATAGCGTTTTTCAAGGCGTTCGACTTCGTGCGACACCCAATAGGTGCCAGCACCAATAACGATGGTCAGAAACAGCCCGATAAAGGTCATGGCGCGGGTCATTTGCGCCCCCCTTGAGTTGCGGGCTGTTCATTGCGGGCAACCGCGCGCAGTTTGGCCGAACGCGCACGCGGATTGGCGCGCAGTTCGTCTTTTTGTGCGGTCACGGCCTTGCGGGTGAGGGTGGTGAAGGTCGGGGTTGCGACCTCTGGCTCGCCCGGAAGGCGGCGCGACATTTTCGACAGATCGCCGGACCGTTCCTTCATGAAGGTTTTGACACTGCGGTCTTCGAGCGAATGGAAGGTCACGACCACCAGACGGCCACCGGGTTTGAGCAGGTTTTCAGCCGCCTGCATGGCGCGTTCGAGTTCGCCGAGCTCGTCATTGACGTAAATGCGAAGGCCCTGGAAGGTGCGGGTGGCGGGATCGATGCCGTCCTTGGATTTGCGCACGACCGACCGCACCGCGCGGGCCAGTTGCAGGGTGGTTTCAAACGGGGCCTCGGCGCGCATTTCAATGATTTTATGCGCGACCTTGCGCGATGCGCGTTCCTCGCCATAGCGATAGATGACGTTGGCGATGTCTTCTTCGTCGGCGGTATTGATGAAATCAGCCGCCGTCGGGCCGGACATCGACATGCGCATATCGAGCGGCCCGTCTTCGCGGAAGGAAAATCCGCGGTCGGCCTGATCAAGCTGCATGGAGGATACGCCGATATCAAGGACGATGCCGTCAACCTGATCAACGCCAGCAGCGGGCAGAAGGGTGCCCATATCGCCAAAGCAGCCTTCGAGCATGTGGAAGCGATTGGCATAATCGGCTTCCATGGCCTTGCCGGTGGCAACGGCGGTCGGATCGCGGTCAATGGCGTAAAGTTCGCAGTCCGCATGATCGAGAATGGCGCGGGAATATCCACCCGCGCCAAAAGTGCCGTCCACCATGATCTCGCCCGCCCTGGGGGCCAGGGCATCGAGAACTTCGCGCAATAGCACCGGCTTGTGCGGGCCATCGCCTGTGGCGAAGCTGAGGTCATGGATGCTCATTACGCGCTCCCCCCATCATCTGGTCCCTCTTCATCCGGGGCGATTTCAGCGGCGGAGGCAGCGGGGCGGCTGCCCGGCGCGAAATCGGATGCCGGTTTGAGTTTGAGGGTCGATCCGCGATTGAAGGTGCGGGTGCGGCTGGCGTCCTGCAGCGGTTTGAAGATTTCCGGGTTCCAGATACGGAAGGTGCGGCCACGGCCAACAAAGGCGACCTGATCTTCGATGCGGGCGAATTCGATCAGTTCCGGGGGCAGAATGATGCGGCCTTCGCCGTCGAACGGCAGCATGTGGGATGCGCCAAGAATGGTATCGGCAAGGTCGTCGGCCTCGTCGGAGAACATCGCGAGTTCGTCAATCGACGCGGCAATGCGGTCCATGTGGCTTTCGCCACAGCCTTCAAGGGCGGCTTCCTTGTGGGATTGGTACAGATAGATGCCAGCGAAGGTTTCGCGTTCCAGGGTCGCACGGAACCGCTTGGGCACGGAGACGCGCCCTTTTCGGTCCAGCTTGTGAATGTGCGTTCCTGTGAACAGCACTTCGCCATTCCCCTGATCAAAAACCCATTTCGAACCGCCAGAGAGTGATCAGTTTCCGCGTCGAAATGGATATGCCCCGCATGACACCGTAAATGTGCCTAGTTATGGGGTACCATGGGATTTGATGGGGGTCAATGGGAATTGATGGGATCAAATAGGGTGATAATGTGGTTTCCTGCGGCTTTGCGGCAGATCGGAATGGGGTGAAAATGGGCCAAAAGTAACCGTTTTCTGGGTGATTTTTACCTGTTGCCCATGAAAGCCCATAGATGCCCCCACGCGCGCCCATGCAAATCCATTCGCAGACCTTTTTTGATCGGCATGGGATTTGACGGGATGACGGAGAGGCATTTCACGCAACATGGCGATGATCCGGTTTGGGGGCCGATCCCGGCTTCGGGGATTGGCATTTGATCGTTAATCGGTTTTGATGGGGCAATGTTGCCCGCGATCTGGTCCGTGCTGATATGCTATGATGGTGATCCTGATGCGGGGCGGCGTCAGGACAGGCGAAGGGAACGAGTGTTGCGGAAAAAAGCTGCCATATTGTTAATGACTTGTGCCGTTGTGGCGGTTTTGGGCCTTCGGGGGCCGGTGCATGCCCAGAGCCTTCAGATGGATAAGGGCAGTGCGACAATCTCGCCCGAGGTCACATCACCGGAAATGCGCCAGTTATTGCCCTTGATCATGAAGCAGTTGCAGAATAATCCGCAATTGATGGGGCAGTTCGGGCTTGGCGGCTTGGGCGCGCTTAACGGATTGGGCGGGCTTGAGGATGGCGAGGGTCTGCCGACGGGGACTGGCACCAACGGCACGGGTGCGGCGGCAATCCCCGGACTTGAGGATGCGATTGCCAAGGCGCTGGCCAATCAGAATGCGGCGAGTGCCGCCGCGACCGGCATCCCCGAGCAGGTCACGATGTATCGCGCGCAATATCACCCGATCGACATGGATCATGACGGGCGGATCAGTGCGGACGAGGCGGCGGCCTATGCGAGCTGGATGTTCCGGCGGCGGGATATCAATGGCGATAGTGTTCTGGTGGGCCGGGAATTTGCCGCGGTTGAGGCATTGCCGGGCACGGCGGAGGCCAACCGCCAGCGGTTGCGGACCGAAAGCCGACGGTTGGAATTGCTGTTTGGCAGTGTTGACGCCAATTCTGACAAAATGATCAGCAAGGATGAGTTCCTGACCTATGCCAAGGCGCAGTTTGATGAAAAACGCGGGAACGATGCGGATATTGATCCGTTTGCGTTTCAGACGGTTCTGCCGTTTCAATAGCGCGATGATGTGCCTTGGCGGTGTTTAACCGATTTGTCATGGCTTGGCGCGTGACAGAACGGGGCCTTCGGGCCTATGACAGGAAGCGCACAAGCCCGAAATAGACCGGCACCCGGCAATGTCCGGTCAACCGGCGCGGATGGAGAGTGACCATGGACAGCAACGAATTTTTTGCCCCGGCCCGGACCCCGTCCGACGATACCGCCGCCCCGGCGGATGATGCTGCATTGGTCAGTAGCGACGATGCTGTTGATGGCGAAGTTAACAGCGCGGGAAGTGTGGCAAAGCCGCCAAAGGCGGAGCGCACGCCGGTCTGGATCGACCTTTTGAACCCGTCCGACGATGAAATTCACGAGATCGAAAAACGGTTTGCCATCGAGGTGCCGACCCGCGAGGAAATGCAGGAGATCGAGCTTTCATCGCGGTTGTATGACGAAGACGGCGCGCTTTTCATGACGGTATCGGTGCTAAACAAGGCCAATAGTGACGAGCCCGAAACCACCGCGATCACCTTTATCCTGGTCAAGAAAACCCTGATCACGCTGCGTTATGCCGACCCGGTGCCGTTCAAGACCTTTATCCGGCGGGTCAATCGCAGCCCGTCGCTGGCATCGAGTGCCGAGGCGGTTCTGTTCGGGTTGCTGGAACAGATTGTTGACCGGCTGGCCGATATCATGGAACAGGCGGCGGCCGACCTTGAAGGGTTGTCAAACATCGTTTTCGCCAATCCCGATGACCCGGCCCATGATCAGGATCACCGGGCGGTTCTGCGCCGCATCGGGCGGGCCGGGAACCTTTCGGGCAAGGCCAAGGACAGCTTGCTGAACCTGCATCGGCTGGGGCTGTTTCTGTCAACACAGACGCGGCTTAAAAAGGATGCCAAGACGCGGCTTAAAACCATTTCACGCGATATCGTGTCGATCACCGAACATGCCAATTTCATCGCCAACAAGGTGACGTTCCTGCTTGATGCGACGCTGGGCATGATCAATCTGGAACAGAACAATATCATCAAGATTTTCTCGGTCGCGGCGGCTGCCTTCCTGCCGCCGACCCTGATTGCCAGCATTTATGGCATGAATTTCAGCGTCATGCCGGAACTGGATTGGCAGTTTGGTTATCCGCTGGCGATTGGCCTGATGGTGCTGTCGGCTGTTCTTCCGCTTTGGTATTTCAAGCGGAAAGGGTGGCTTTAGGTGGTAGCCTTGAACCGTTCGCGATAGTCGCTGGGTGCCACACCCAGATGTTTGACGAAGCAGCGGCGCATGCGTTCGTCATCGCCAAAGCCACAGGTGACGGCGATCTGGCTGATGCGTTTGTCGGTTTGTTCAAGTGCGGTTCTTGCGGCTTCGAGACGCATCAGTTCGACGGCGCGCGCCGGGCTCAGGCCGGTGGCGGTTTTGTAGGTGCGCGAAAAGTTGCGCGGGCTCATGCCCGTCTGTTCGGCGAGGTCTTCGACCGAAAGGCGGGTTTGAAGGTTTTGCGTGATCCAGCCATGCAGGGCATCAAAGCGCCCGGTATTGTCATTGGCCTGATGTTCAAGCGGCAGGCTGAATTGTGATTGGCCGCCGGGGCGGCGGATGAAGACGATCAGGCTGCGCGCAACCGCAAGGGCGGCGTCCCGGCCAAGATCCTGTTCGATCATCGCGACCGCCATATCAATCCCGGTTGTTACCCCGGCCGAGGTCCAGACCGGGCCATCTCGGACAAAAATCGGATCGGGGGCGACACGGCTTTGCGGGAACATGGCCTGCAAACGGTCGCACCAGCGCCAGTGCGTCACACAGGCGCGATCATCAAGCATCCCGGCAGCGCCCAGAATAAACGCCCCGATACAGACCGAGCCGATGCGGGGGATTTGAGCGCGGTATTTTTCAAGCCACCCGATCAGATTGGCATCACCCAGCGCATCAAGCATTTCATCGGACCCGGCGGCGATCAGGGTGTGGATTTCACCCGGATCAAGATCGGCAAGGGCGACGGTATCAAGGGCAATGCCGGTATCGGTCATGATCGGGCCGCCGTGGCTTGAGGCCAGACAGGTGCGATAAAGCGGGGTGCCGGTTGCCGGATCGCGGGCCTCGTGAAACGCCTGTAAGGGGCCGGTGACATCAAGCATCACGGTTTGCGGGGTGAGGATGAAAGCGATGAGGTGGGGCAGGCGGGGTGTCACGCGGCATTGTCCTGAAATGAGGGGTTGTTGTCATTTATGCCATTTGGGGATCGGATAATCTAGGGCCAACATTCAACCGCGCCGGAGAGATTGAGAATGACCGAAACCAAAACCGCAAATACCGCCCTGATCCTGATTGACTGGCAGCAGGGTTTTGCCGATCTGGATTATTGGGGGCAGCGCAACAACCCGGAGGCCGAGGCCAATGGCGCGGCGCTTCTGGCGCATTGGCGGGCAAAGGGCGCACCGGTTATTCATGTGCGTCATGATTCAACAACCCCGATATCGCGCCTGCATCCCGATCATCCGGGGCATGAATTTATTGAGTTTGCCACACCGAAGGATGGTGAGCCGGTTTATGGCAAGCAGGTCAATTCGGCGTTTATCGGAACGCGCCTTGAGGCCGATTTGCGGGCGCGCGGGATCAATCAGATCGTTTGTTGCGGGATATCGACCGATCATTGCGTGAATACGACAACGCGGATGGGGGCGAACCTTGGCTTTGAGGTGACGATTGTCAGTGATGCCTGTTTTGCGTTTGAGCGCAAATTGCCCGATGGGCGGGTGTTTGGTGCCGATCTTGTGCATGATGTGGCACTGGCGAGCCTGAATGGCGAGTTTGCCAGGGTTTGCACGACGGAGCAGATGATCGGGGGGGATTGCGATTGACTTGCATCTGGGTTTGTCGCAGTTTTGCCGCCCGTCACCATGATAATCGTCCCCTGAAAAGGTTTGCCCCATGACCAAGATCGATACTGCCGAGAAGCTGCGCGAGATTTACGGAATGCCGATGGAATTGGCGGTTGCCAAGGCATTGACGAAACTGGACCCGCATTGCCGGCATTTTATCGAACTGGCACCCTTTGCGGTGATTTCATCGGCCGATGCCAAAGGCAATGCCGATGTCAGCCCGCGCGGCGACGGGCCGGGCTTTATCAAGGTGCTTGATGACAATACGCTTCTGATGCCGGATCGTCCGGGCAACAATCGCGTTGATACGTTATCGAACATCATTGAAAACCCGAATGTCGGGATGCTGTTTTTCGTGCCCGGTTTCAATGATACGCTGCGTGTGAATGGCACGGCGGAAATCCATAATGATCCGGCATTGCTGGCGCATTTTGCCGATACGCCAAAACCGCCGATCACGGTGATCAAAATCCGGGTCGCGGAAGCGTTCCTGCATTGTGCGAAATCGTTGATGCGGTCCAAACTTTGGAGCATCGAGAGCCAGGTGGATCGCAAGGTGATGCCGACCCTTGGCAAGATCATCAAGGATCAGACATCAGCGAATTTCGACGTCGGCACCCAGGAAGATGCCGATAAGTATTTTGCGCAATCCATCGCCGAACGCGGTTAAGGCATTCACGGCGGGGCATGTCCCCGCCGATGTCATATCGGGTATCAAAGAAAATAGACCAGATGGCCTGTAAGCCGGGTTCTGTCCATGCGGCGAACCGCACTGGATGGCCATTCATCTGGGACGCCCGTCGCCGGACGCCTCCTGCAACCAACCCGAATGGTGGCGCGGAAACCCGCCTGCCGACAATGCCGAAGCATCCGGCCGACCATTCCTATTAGGTTTTGCTCCCGGTGGGGTTTACCATGCGTCCCGCATTGCTGAAGGACCGGTGCGCTCTTACCGCACCCTTTCACCCTTTCCTGATGGCTTGCGCGATCAGGTGGTTTGCTTTCTGTGGCACTTTCCCTAGGGTCGCCCCCGCCAGCCGTTAACTGGCACCGTATTTCCATGGAGCCCGGACTTTCCTCCCCCGTTCCGAAGAACAGGGGCGGCCATCCGGCCATCTGGTGGGCGTGATGTAGGTGACATTGATCGCGTCGTCAAGAAAAAGCAGTTTGTACAGGGACTTATACGATCGTTATCCGAACCATGCCAAAAACGCATGGAAGCCCGGAAAACTGCGGGTTTGCCATATCCCTCCTAAGGGGGTATGTCGTGTTTTCAGGCTCATATTGATGATGCCGGATTTTCATTTGAAGGATTGGCCATGCGTGCGGCGCTTTGGATTTCAGGCGCAATATTGATCTTTTGTGCTGTGTCTTTTGGGGCGCAGGCGAAAGACGTGCGTCTGTGCTATGACGACTGGCCGCCTTATGCCTATGACGATCAGGGTGTTGCGCGCGGGCTTGCGGTGGATCTGGCGACCCGGTTCCTTGAAAATGCCGGGCATTCCGTCAGTTTTGTCGCGATGCCGATGGCGCGGTGCCGTTTCTCGCTGCGGCAGGGGGCGGTGGATGGCGTTTTGCTTGATGATCTTGCCAAGGCTGATGAAACCGGGCTTGTGATATCGTCCCAGTCCCTGGTTAGCAAGGTGACGGTGGCCGTGGTCAATTCGGGTTTCAGCCTTGCGACCTATCAGGGGGTGCGCAGCCTTGATAACACCAACTGGCTTAAAGTGATCGGGCAGTCCTATCCGGCGGAAATCCTTGCCAACGAAACCATGCATCCGGTGGAAGTTGCCGAATATGCCAAGGGGTTCGAGATGCTTAAACGGCACCATGTCGATGTGCTGTTTAGCGATCTGGCCTTTCTGCGTTTTGCTGGCGGGGATCAGAAAAGCCTGACGGGGTTCAAGGTGCTTTTGCCTGCGGTCGAGATTGAGGAGCGGTATTTGAGCCTGCGGTCCGATCTGGCGCCGGTGCTGAACGATTTTGACCGGGAAATGGCACGCGGGCTTCTGACCGGGGTGGTGGATGGTATCTATCACCGGCATCTTGGCTTTAGCCGGGTCGGTTTTGCCCGCTATGTCGGGTTATCGGATGTGCCGATTGCCAATCCGGGTGGCCTGATCGTTCAGTAAAGTCCGGCTTTATCGAGCAATGCGCGCAAAATTGCGGCGCATTCTCCGTCCACCTTCCCCGAAATATCGGCAGGCCGCCAGTGACGCTGAAAGGCGATGCGGCGTTTAAGCGCGTCATTCGGGCCATATCCCAGACGGTCGAGCATCGCATCGAATTCGGTTTCGGTGCAGGTTTCATCCATTATCGTGATGTCCGCCGTGGGCCACAGGCCGATGCCGTTTGCCGCCAGACGATCCCATGGGAAAAGTTCACCGGGGTCTTCCTTGCGGTCCGGGGCCATGTCGGAATGGGCGATGATGCGATCCGGTCGGATATCGTGGCGGGTCAGGATATCGCGGCATAGCGCGATGACCGCGTCGATCTGGATGTCGGGAAAGGGACGATACCCAAATTCATGGCCGGGATTGACGATTTCGATGCCGATGGAACTGGAATTCACATCATCGCATTCCTGCCACTGACCGCGCCCGGCATGCCAGGCGCGTTTATCCTCGTCCACCAGACGGAAAATGGTGCCGTCTTCCTCGACCAGATAGTGGCTTGAGACCGAGGCCGTCGGATCGCACAGACGATCCAGCGCGGCCTTACCGCTTTGCATGCCGGTATAATGCAGGACGAGGATATCGACCTTGCGGTCCCCCGCACCATCACCGGGCCTGTCGCCGCAATTGGGCGAGGGGCGGGCGATGATGTGGTTCTTGAAATCCGTGTTTCCAGCAGACATCTCGGGTCAGTCCATTCCCTGTTCCTGTTGCTGCGGCGGTTTGCGCAGCATGATCACGCCAACCCCGGCCAGAACCGTCAGGCCGCCGATGATTTTAAGGGTGCTGATCGGTTCGTTAAAGACAATGAATGATCCGGCAACACTGATCACCGGGGCCAGCAACGACCACGGCACCACCACATTCACATCCTGCGTTTTCAGCAAATGATACCAGAAGCCATAGGCCACGATGGAGGACATCACGACGGTGAAACTCGTGTTGGCCCATGCGACCCAGCTTGCATTGAACACCGCCTCAACCGCAGCCGGTTCGAGGAACAGCGAGAGGATCAGCAATTGCGGGGCGGCCATCAAAGCCATCCAGCCATTAAGCTGGAAAGTATCGATATTGCCGAGTTTTTTGATCATGACATTGGCAACCGCCCACATGAAGGCGGCAAACACCACCAGCAACAGGGGCAATTGCAGGTCGGTCATGGTCGGGTCCCAGAACATGATCATCACCCCGACAAAGGCCAGCGTCATGCCCGAAAGCCGTTTCCAGCCCAGCCGGTCATTGAAGAAATAGGTCGCCAGCATCGAGGAGAACGGCACACCGAGCAGAACGATAATCGCCACCGGCCCGGCATCAAGCATCGAAAGCGCAAAGAACAGCACCCCGAAATGGCCGGTGCCAAAGATGACCGACAGAATGGCGAGACGGCCAAAGCGGCCAGAGGGCATTTTGGTGAAGGGCAAAAGCAGGATCGCAACCGATCCAAAACGGATCGCGGTCAGCATCAGGGGCGGTATTTCACTGACCGCACCCTTGACGGTCAGCATATTGACGCCCCAGATCACGGCAACGGACAGGGCCATCAGAACGGCTTTGAGGGGCATGGCAGGGGCTTTCGGCAAAGCGCATCGGCGCTGGTGGCGCGTTTGCGGGTTTATCGGTATGCCCCTTCATCGGATGGAAAGAGCAACCCGACAAGTGAATTGTTTTCAGTTGTCGGGTAAATTGTGACCGATCCGAATAGTGCCGTAAAGCATTGGTTACCAAGAGTTAAGCTTGGCCCTTACTTGGTCCATGTCATGGCATTTGCCCGATGCGATGTCATCCTGCCCGCAGCGGATATTTTTCAGCACGTAAAGCTGATACATGATGTCATCCATGCTGGCATCATCGGGAAGCCTCGAAATCGCGTCGATTGCATCCTGTTTTACCGTGCCGCGCATACCGATTTCCCCGTAATGTTCCGTCAGAAGATTACGGTTTCAGTCGAAAAGCTGCAAGTGGTGTGGCCAGCCTTTGGGCGGCGGTCCCGGGCTTATGACAGCCCGAGTTCCTCGCGCAGCATTTCGAGTTCGAGCCAGCGTTCTTCGCCCGCTTCGAGTTCGGCACGGGCCGCTGCCATGCGGTCGACCTTTTTCTGGAAGGCATCCGGGTCCTTGGTGAACAGGCTGCCATCCGAAAGGGCGGCTTCGATTTCGGCAATCTCGGCCTCAAGCTTGGCGATCTGGCCGGGCAGGTTGTCGTATTCGCGCTGGTCCTTATAGCTCATCTTGCCGGTTGGTTTGGGCTTGGCGGCCTGTGACGAGACGGATTTTTTGCCGCCCTTGCCCGATGTGCTGCCCAGCTTTTCCTCGGCGACAGCCGGGGCGGCGGACAGTTTGCGTTGGGCGATATAATCGGAATAGCCGCCGGGATATTCGGTGGCGATGCCGTTGCCTTCCATCACGATGGACGAGGTCACGACGCGATCAAGGAAATCACGGTCGTGGCTGACAAGAAGCAGGGTCCCTTCGTAGTCGGCCAGCATTTCCTGCAACAGATCAAGCGTATCCATATCCAGATCGTTGGTCGGTTCGTCCATGATCAGAAGGTTGGTCGGCTTGGCAAGCTGTTTGGCGAGAAGCAGACGGTTGCGTTCGCCACCCGACAGGGCACCGACAGGGCTGCGCGCCTGTTTTTCGTCGAACAGGAAATCGCGCAGATAGCTTACGACATGGCGCGGATTGCCGCGCACCATGACCTGGTCGCCGCCGATATCGCACAGCGTATCCCACAGGGTCATATTGTCATCAAGGGCCGCGCGTTTCTGATCGAAATAGCTGGCATTCAGATTGGTGCCGATCTTGATCGTGCCGCTATCGGGTTCAAGTTGCCCGGTCAGCATTTTAAGCAGGGTGGTTTTGCCCGCCCCGTTCGGGCCGATGATGCCGACCTTGTCGCCGCGCAGGATGCGGGTCGAGAAACCGGTCAGGATCGTTCTGTCGCCAAAGGATTTGGTGATGTCGGTGGCCTCGATCACGACCTTGCCCGATGTGCTGCCGGCGTCAGCCGCCAGCGACACATTGCCGATGCGTTCGATCTGCTGCGACCGGGTTTCGCGCATGTCCCACAGGCGGCGCAGACGGCCCTGGTTGCGTTTGCGACGCGCCGAGATGCCCTGCACGGACCAGACGGTTTCCTGGGCGATCAGTTTATCAAGCTTGGCGCGTTCTTCGGCTTCCTTGCGGAAGATTTCCTCGGACCATTCTTCGAATTTCGAGAAGTTCTGATCGGTGCGGTGCATGACGCCGCGATCAATCCACAGGATGCCGGTTGAAATCGCGTTCAGGAAGGCGCGGTCGTGCGAGATGACGACAACCGCACCGCGGAAGTTTTTGATTTCGCCCTCAAGCCATTCGATGGTCGGCAGGTCAAGATGGTTGGTCGGCTCGTCGAGCAGAAGGACCTGCGGATCGGCGATCAGAGCGCGCGCGATTGCCGCCCGGCGGCCTTCGCCGCCCGAGAGTTTGGTCGGGTCGGCCTGCGGATCGATATTGACCGAGTCCAGCAGCATATAGACGCGATAGGCATAATCGATTTCATGCTCGTCGAGCGCGGACAGAACATATTCCTCGACCGTCGCAAAGCCGTCGAATTTCGGTTCCTGATTGAGATAGGCGATCTTGCAGCCCGGCTGAACGAAGCGTTCGCCGCCATCGGCTTCGATTTCGCCAGCGATGATTTTAAGCAGGGTCGATTTCCCGCCGCCATTGCGCCCGACAAGGCACAGGCGATCCCGATCCCCGATGGCAAAGGAAACATCGGAAAACAGATCGTTGCCGCCAAAGGTCAGACGGATATCGTTTATATTGATCAGCGGTGGCGCCATGGAAAAACCGATAAGCTTGAGGTCATGAAAACTGGCCCCCTGCAAACCGCAAATCGCGGCATCTTGCAAGGGAAATCATTACATGCAGGGCAGGGGTGCGTCGCAAGTGGCTGTTATCAGGGCGTGACCCTAGCGGATATTGCGTTCCTTGCGGATCTGATCCCAGGCGGCATTGATGCGGGCCATCTTGTGATTTGCCTGTTCGATGAATTCGGGCGGCATGCCCTTGGCGATCAGGGTGTCGGGATGGTTTTCGCGCGACAGTTTGCGATGGGCGGCCTTGAGGTCATCGTCGCTGGCATCGCGGCCCAGCCCAAGCTGTTCATAGGGATCGGGGCCGCCGGGGCTGGTATAGGCGTGGTGCACGCGATCAAAATCAATATCGGCAAAGCCGAAAATGGTTGCGACCTTTTGCAGGAAGTCCTTTTCTGCCGGGTGCAGGGCACCATCGGCCAGCGCGATCTGATAAAGCGCTTCGAGGATGCCTTCGAGCAAAGCACGTTCGCCGCGGAACAGAAGGGCGATCTGCCGGGCGTAGGGTTCAAAGCCGTCGGATGACTTGCGCGCCATGTCAAACAGGCGACCGACATTCTTTTCCTCGCCGGGCGGGATGTGGAACACGCGCTTGAAGGCGTTGATTTCATCACGCGACACCACGCCATCGACCTTGGCCATCTTGGCCGAAAGCACGACAACGGCGGTGGCAAAGGCGACCTGACGCGCATCCTGCCCGCCGGGGAAGCTGCCCTGTGTACTGCCGCTATAGCCGCCAATGCGGGCGGTGCGGATATTGTGCTTGATCCTGTCGACGACATGACCGGCCGCCGCCCCCAGAATGGCGCCAAGCGGCCCGCCAAGGGCAAAGCCCGCAGTGCCGCCGATGATTTTACCCCAGATGCTCATACTTCTGATCAGGCTCTTGGTTGCGAAAAGGACATTCATTTATCGCCGTATCGGCCAGATGCCGACAGGCAAAGCGCATTAGATAGTACAGGTGAAGCAGGAAGCCAGTCTTTTCATTCAGGGAATCGTTGCAGTGTACCGGACGCGGTGGCGGCAGGGGGTAAATGTCGCGTCCTTTCAAGGGTCTGAGGCCTTGGCAAGTGGCGTCTTTCAGTCCGGCGTGCATCATTGTAACAAAACGGTAACCCAACCGGAGATGAAAAGGCACAGGTGCAGCCCAAGATAGCACTCATGCATCAGATGCAGGGCAATAGGGCGGAAAATGCGTGACCTACTATACTAAAGTGTATAGTACTACACCTAGGATTAGTATCCTGTTGAATATAAGTCTCTTGGGAGATTCGTAATGAGCTTTTTGTCGCGCATGAAGCTGATCTATCAGATTTCGTTGATAGGTTTCGCTGCGCTTTCTATTTTTGCGATCGTTGCCGTGGTCCTGTTTGTCGCGGATTATCAGCGTCAAACTGCGGAAATGACTGCTGAGGAAGCCGTCGATGACCGATTGATCGTTGACGGGATCACCCGGGAATTTCTGAACGCCCGGAGGCGTGAAAAAGACTTTCTGCTGCGGTTGGATGAAAAATACGCCGCCGACCATGCAGAAACAGTCACGATTGTTCAGGCCGGTTTGAAAAAGCTGGCCAATGATTCGGCCCTTGATCCGTTTGATGATGAAATTTCGTCCATCGAGACTTCGTTTGACAATTATGCCAATGAGTTCCAGACGATTGCCAATCTGCAACGCGAAATCGGTTTGGATGAAGAAAGCGGCCTGCTTGGCAGTCTGCGCGCGTCCGTTCACAATGTCGAGGAAGCGCTGGACCAGTACAAAGCCGACAAGCTGACAATCATCATGTTGATGATGCGCCGCCACGAGAAGGATTTCCTGGCGCGGATTGATCCGAAATATGTTGCGCGCATTGATGACCGTCTGGCGGAATTTGGTCCGGCATTGAGCGCCGCCGACAGTATTCCTGCTGCGGAAAAGCAAAAGATTGCCGATCTGATGAAATCCTATGTGACGGATTTCAAGGCGCTGGCGGCGGGTATCCTTCAGCGCGAGGAAGAATTGGGCAAGCTGAGCGACTATTACGCTGCGGCAGAACCGGTTCTGGAACAGCTTAGTGCCGATATAGCGGCCATCGCGGCCGCGAAGAAGGCAGAGGCAAACGCCATTTCGCAGCGTAGCCTGATCACGACGGTCGTGATGTTTGTTGTGGGGGCGTTGGCGTTGCTGGTGCTGTCCGTATTGCTGTCAAAAGCAATTGTGCGCGCGATCGCCGGACTGACGACAAAGATGACGCGGTTGGCGCATAACGACTTTGATGTCGACATCAATGAAGTCAATCGGGCCGACGAGATCGGCGAGATGGGCCGGGCGGTTCTGGTGTTCCGTGAAAACGGGATCGAACGTGTCAAGCTTGAGGCCGCCCAGCGCGAGGCGGATGAGCGCCGCCGTAAACGCCTGGAAACCCAGGAGCGGTATATCCGCGAGTTTGATCAGGCGGTGGTGGCCGTCATGGCCGAGGTTGGCGGTGCCGTTGACCAGCTGCATCAAGTGTCAAATGTGCTGCGCAAAAGTGCGGATACTGCGGCAAACCAGTCCCTGGCGGTGTCATCGGGGACCGAGGAAGCATCGGCGAATGTGCAGCTTGTCGCGACGGCGGCGACCGAGCTTGCGGCATCCATCAACGAGATTTCCGGTCAGGTCAGCGAAACATCGAACATGGCGCAATCAGCGACCGAGCGTGCGCGCCATACCAATGAAAACATTCAGGGGCTGAATGATGCGGCGCTCAAGATCGGGGAGGTCATTGGCCTGATCAGCGATATCGCCGGGCAGACCAACCTTCTGGCGCTTAACGCAACCATCGAGGCCGCCCGTGCGGGTGATGCCGGCAAGGGGTTTGCGGTTGTGGCAAGCGAGGTCAAGAACCTTGCCAATCAGACGGCCAAGGCCACCGATGAAATCACCACCCAGATTAACGGTATCCAGCAGGCGACCG
Source organism: Thalassospira sp. MBR-102 (assembly GCF_040549275.1). Taxonomy (NCBI): domain Bacteria; kingdom Pseudomonadati; phylum Pseudomonadota; class Alphaproteobacteria; order Rhodospirillales; family Thalassospiraceae; genus Thalassospira; species Thalassospira sp. MBR-102. Next base: position 246,863 of record NZ_JBEPTC010000004.1, on the reverse strand, counting down.
GATTGGCGGTTGAGGCGATTGATGAAATCGTGCGGATGATTTCCGACATCAGCGAACGGGCATCGGCCGTTGCCGCCGCAGTCGAACAGCAGACGGTCGCGACCAGCGAGATTTCGCAGAATGTCGAACAGGCCGCCGCCGGGACCGAGGAAATATCCGCCGCCATGCAGGGCGTATCGGCAGCAGTCGCCGAAACCAATGTTGCCGCCAATGACGTGCATGGTTCGGCCGATAATCTTGGCACGCAAAGCGGTCATTTGCGCGGCCAGATTGACGGGTTCCTGGAACGCATGCGATCACTTTAAGCCGGAATGACATCTTTTCGTTGCGAAGATGGTTAGTCGGAGCGAGGCGTGTATCAATCATGCCTCGCTCCGTCTTTGCATCACAAGGTGATGTCGAGAGCGTTCAGGAAGGTATCCATCCGGTCATCCAGATCGCGTCTGGTTTCGGCCCATGCGGGAACGGTATCAAGAAGGCGTTGCTGCCACGCCGCAAGGTTTGGAAATGTGTTGAGCGGCAGCTTGGTGCGGTGCGCCTGCGAAAACGGTGCGGCAATATCAATGTCCGCCAGCGTCAGGCCGTTCCCCACGATGAAGGGACGGTCGGCGAGATGGGCATCGAGAACCGCAGCCGTCGCGCGGATTTTAGCCAGCGTAAGATTGACGATGGCGGTGTCTTCGGGCTTTCCCATCACCCGCCCGCCGACGCGTTCGTCGAATGTCAGCGTCGAAAAGATGCGCCACTGTTCGCCCGACCAGAACATCCATTGCAGAACTTCATAGCGTTCCTGTGACGTGGTGCCGAGAAGCGGGGAATTGACCTTGTCGGCAAGGTAGATGTTGATCGCCGAGGCTTCCCAGATGATGGTGCTGCCGTCCTGAAGCACCGGCGTCAGGCCGTGCGGGTTCAGCTTGAGAAACTCGGGCGTGTGGCTTTCGCCCTTAAAGAGATCGACATTCACGCGTTCGTAATCGACGCCCATGATTTTGGCGGCGGTAATGACGCGGCGAAGGCTTCCGGAGCCCAGATCACCATAGATTTTGACGGACATGATTTTCTCCTGATGGGGTAGTCATTTCGATGACGACGAGCCCATCAGGTAATTTATTCCATATCGGTCGACTAGAATGGTGTCATGAATAAAATTTATTCCGTATTGGAATTTTTGGTGATGCCGAATTTTGTCGCATTGACCTGCATTTCAATGAATTCAAGCAGTGCCCGGACCTTTGCGCCTGTCCGTCGCCCGGCAGGCATGACCGCCCAAAGATCAAGGTCGGGCATGGTCCAGTCCGTCAGGACTTCCTGTACGAGACCGTTATTGACCTCGGCCTCGAACATCCATTCTGTCGCGACGGAAAGCCCGGCCCCGGCAAGTACGGCGGAACGAACGCCTTCGGTGGCATTGATCCGTAATTTCGGATGTATGGAGACCGCCTTCGTGCCATGCAGGCCTTTAAAGGTGAAGCGGTCCCCACCTTCGCCTTGGGAAAGCGCGATGGTCGAATGGTCGGCAAGGTCTTCGGGCGTTTGCGGGGCCTGATGCCGGGCAAGATAGGATGTCGCGCCGACAACGATGCGCCTGCACCGGCCAATCCGTTTGGCGACAAGACCTGAATCATCAAGCTTTCCCATGCGCAGGGCGATGTCGATACCCTGTTCGATCAGGCCGATATTGCGGTCATCAAGATGAAGGGATATTTCGATCCCGGGATGCGCGTCAAGGAACTGGGGCAGCTTCGGGATGATGTATTGGCACATGAAGGTCAGTGTTCCGCTGAGGCGGATCTGACCCGAGAAATTAAGCGACTTCGTGCCAACCGTTGAAATCGCCTCGTTAACTTCCTCGACGACCTTGAGGGCATGTTCATAGAAAAGCCGACCTGATTCGGTTGGCGTTAACTGCCGTGTCGAGCGCAGGAACAAGGATACGCCGAGCTCCCGCTCCAGACCTGCGATTGCCTTGGAAACGGTCGATTGACCGACATCGAATGATTTCGCGGCAGCACTGAACGAGTTCGTGTCATAGACGCGCACGAAATAGCGCATTGATGTAAAAAGGTCCAAGTTCTGCGTTCCCCTTAACGTATCGGCCGTGGCCGAAACCGATGTTGCCGCATTGCTGTGGATGCTGTCGCCAAGAATATGTAGCGTTCCACTGACAATCCCGATACCCAAAGCGGCAATTTACGCGGTCAGATTGACGGGTTCCTGGAACGCATGCGATCACTTTGACGGTGAAATGTCGACATTAATGTGCAGCCCGGCCTTGTCCGGGCTGCTTTTTTTGCGATAAAATCCCGACAAAGCGTATAAGTGAATGCCGCAAAGCGCATCGCGAAAGTTAACAACGGGATTTCAGGAACGCCGCATGACCGACACACCACGGACCGACAAACCACGTATCGTATCATCGTCACATCTTGTTTCGGAACGCGCGGCCGAGCTTTCCGAGCTTGAATTTGCCCTGATCCTGTCGGGCAATGCGTTTAACCGCTGGATGGTGCGGTGCATGCGGGCGGCGGGCATGCCCGATGTTTCGGTTCTTGATATCCTTGTTCTGCATAACGTCAATTCACGCGAGCGGGAAAAGAGCCTGTCGGAGGTCTGTTTCGTTCTGAATGTCGAAGACAGCCATCTGGTCAATTACTCGCTTAAAAAACTGCGCAAGCTGGGGCTGGTTGACGGGATCAAGCGCGGCAAGGAAGTGCATTATTCGACGACCAAGGAAGGCCGCGAAATGTGCCAGAAATACCGTGACGTCCGCGAGGCCTGCCTGATCGAGACGTTCCAGCGGCTGGGTGTCAATCATGAGGAAGTCGGCGATGTGGCCAAGACGCTGCGCGCGATTTCGGGTGTTTATGATCAGGCATCGCGTGCGGCGAGTGCGATGTGATTGACTTCCAGAGTTTCTGAAGAGCAGACAAAGGGCAGCGCGATGGGTATCGGGGCTGCCTTTTTCATGTCTGCGTTTTAGGGCTGCGGCAGAAGGGTTCGGTTATGGGTCGGGGACATGATGATTTCGTTGAAGCAAACCCGTGCCGGGGCGGCGACGACATAGGCGACCATATCGGCCAGATCGTCGGGTTTTAGCATCAGGGCGCGTTCGTCTTCTTTGATCGGGACGGGGCGTTGGTCAAGGATCGGGGTGGCGACTTCGCCGGGGCTTATGCAGCAGCAGCGGATATTGTTGTGCATTTCTTCCTGATTGATGCTGTGTGACAGGTCGACAACGCCGCGTTTGGACGCGACATAGGCCGGGCCCGCGACGGGAAATTCATGCTTTGCCGCCCATGACGCGATATTGATGATCAACCCGTCCTGTTGATCACGCATGAAGGGCAGGGTTGCGCAAACCGTGTTCGCCACACCATTGAGATTGACCGCGACGATGCGGTGCCAGTCGGCAATATCAAGATCGCGCCAATGCCGTTTGGGGGTGTTCATGCCCGCACAATTGATCAGGACATTGATCGAGCCCATGGAATTTTTGATATTCCGGGCGGCATCAAGGACCTGATCGCTGTTGCTGATATCAAGCGGGTGGATTTCGACCTTGCCGCCCTCTGACGTGATTTCGTTTGCGACCTGCTGAAGTGTTTCTTCGCGCCGTGCGGACAGGGCGACATGCGCGCCCGCCGCGGCAAGCGATTTTGCGATTGCCTCGCCGATGCCGCTTCCGGCACCGGTAATCCAGACTGATTTCCCCGAAAGATCATGCACGGGCTTTCTCCCTGTTTGTTATTTGCGCGGAGCCTAGCACACGGCCATAAATCGAGGAATATCATATTGATGGCGCGCTCTGTCAGGGCGGGTTTGGGCACCATATCATGCTTAGTTTCCCGCATTATGCATATCAGCCATGAAATAACATTGACAATTTATCAGTAAAATGTGACCGTTCTGTTGGGAGGCTACTTCGGAGTCACGAGATGCGCGAAAAAATGCATGTCGGCCTCATCACACACAGGGAGACTTGACTGATGCTTAAAAAGGCACTTTCCACCGTCGCAGTTGCCGCAATCACGATGTCGGCCGGTTTTGCCATGGCCGCCGAAAAATGGGATATGGCGACCCCGTATCCGGACGCGACATTCCACACCCAGAACATCATCGAATTTGCCAAGGACGTGAAAGAAGCGACCGGCGGTGAGCTTGACATCACCGTTCACTCCGGTGGTTCGCTGTTCAAGCACCCGGACATCAAGCGTTCGGTGCAGCGCGGTCTGGTTCCGGCCGGTGAAACCCTGATTTCGCTTTTGTCGAATGAAGACCCGGTTTACGGCGTTGACGCGATCCCGTTCCTCGCGACCAGCTATGACGAAGCCAAAAAGCTTTGGGAAGCATCGCGCCCGGCGATTGAAGAAAAACTGGCCGGTGATGGCCTTAAGGTCCTTTATGCGGTCGCATGGCCGGCACAGGGTCTTTATACCGCCAAGCCCGTCAGCACGGTTGATGACCTTAAAGGCATGAAGTTCCGTGCCTATAACTCGGCAACGTCGAAACTGGCAGACCTGACCGGCATGGTCGGCACCCAGGTTGAAGTGCCGGAAATCCCGACCGCCTTTGCGACCGGCATTGTCGAAGCGATGATGACCTCGCCCTCGACCGGTGCGAATTCCAAGGCATGGGACTTTGTGCAGAATTTCTATGACGTTCAGGCATGGCTTCCGAAAAACATGGTGATCGTCAATGCCAAGGCATTTGACGGTCTGTCGCCGGAAGTGCAGAAAGCCGTCATGGACGCAGCCGCCAAAGCCGAAACGCGTGGCTGGGAAATGAGCATGGCCGAAACCGACGAGAAGAAAAAGGTTCTGGCCGATAACGGCATGAATGTTGCCGCACCGAGCGACGCGCTGAAATCCGGTCTGGCCAAGGTTGGCGAACAGATGGTTGCCGATTGGCAGGCAGAAGCCGGTGATACCGGGGCTGCCATCATCGACGCTTATAAAAAGTAAGCGACGAACCGACTTTTCCGATCCGGGTGAAGACGCCCGGATCGGGACGCCCCGCCGAAATTCATGATATGACTGTCCGAAGGGTCCTGACCCTTGTTAGCCACCACTGGGAAATCCCGCGGGCGGAAAGGGGACTGCTGTGCGCAGATCATTAGATTATTTGTTCAAATTCAGTGCGGGGTTAGCAGCCATTTTTCTGGTTGCCATCGCATTGCTGATCCTGGCCTCGTCGCTGGGCCGGTTTGTCGGAATTGCCGTGCATGATGCCAACGAGCTTGCCGGTTTCTCGCTTGCGGCGGGGACGTTCCTGGCACTTGGTCCGGCACTTCGGGCGGGCACCCATATCCGGGTTCTGATCGTGTTATCCCACCTTAAGGGCGGTTTGCGCCGGGTGGTTGAAAGTATCACTTTGGCGGCAGCAAGTTTCCTGGGCGGGTATTTTGCCTATTGGATGGCCGTGCTGGCCGAGGAAAGTTTTTCATATGGCGATACGTCGCCCGGTGTTCTGGCCTTTCCGCTTTGGATACCGCAGGCCGCCATGGCGTTCGGGCCGATTGTTTTTACCATCGCCATGCTTGAAGCATTGTTTGATGTGGCGCGCGGTCGTGCGCCCGTCTTTGCCACGCGCGAAACCAGCGAACTGACGGAATAGGGGGACGGTCATGGAAGTACTTGAAATCGGCCTGATCCTTATGGGGTTGATGTTCCTGTTTCTGGGGGCGGGGCTTTGGGTGGCATTGTCGTTATTTGCGGTTGGTGTCATCGGACTTGAATTCTTTACCAGCGCGCAGACCGGACCGATCATTGCGACGACCGCGTGGTCGGGGCTGGCAAGCTGGTCGCTGGCACCGCTGCCGCTGTTTATCTGGATGGGGGAAATCCTGTTTAGGTCGCGGCTGTCCGAGGACATGTTCACCGGTCTTGCGCCGTGGCTGAACAAGCTTCCGGGGCGGTTGTTGCATGTCAATATTCTGGGCTGCGGCATTTTTGCCGCCGTATCGGGTTCGTCGGCGGCGACGGCGGCCACGATTGGCCGGATGTCGATCCCGGAACTGCGCAAGCAGGGCTATGCCGACCGGCTGATCCTTGGCACGCTGGCCGGTTCCGGCACGCTTGGGCTTCTGATCCCGCCCTCGATCATCCTGATCGTGTATGGCGTTTCGGCGGAGCTTTCGATTGCGCGTCTGTTTATTGCCGGCATTCTGCCCGGTGCGATGCTGATCATCCTGTTCATGGGCTTTGTCATGATCTGGGCGACGGCGAACAAGGACAAGATGCCGCCTGCCGGGCCGGATATGGGCTTTATGGAAAAGGTCCGGGCATCTGGCCGCCTGATCCCGGTGATCGTGCTGATTGCCAGCGTGATCGGGTCGATCTATGGCGGGATTGCTACCCCGACGGAGGCCGCGGCCTTTGGTGTCGTCGGTGCGCTGATCCTGTCGGCCATCAGCGGGTCGCTGAACCGGGCAAGCTTTATCGATGGCCTGATGGGGGCGACGCGCACATCGTGCATGATCGGTTTCATCCTTGCCGGGGCGGCGGTTTTGACCGTCACCATGGGCTTTACCGGCATTCCGCGCGAGCTTGCGGCATGGATCGCGGAAATGAACCTTTCGCCCTATGCGCTTCTCGCGGCACTGACGGTGTTCTTTATCGTGCTGGGCTGCTTCCTTGACGGGATTTCGGTGGTGGTTCTGACCACCTCGGTGATCCTGCCGATGGTGCAGGCCGCCGGGATCGATCTTTTGTGGTTTGGCATCTATGTGGTGCTGGTGGTCGAAATGTCGCAGATCACCCCGCCGGTCGGTTTCAATCTTTTTGTTCTGCAAGGGCTTACGGGCAAAAACCTGTTTTCCATTGCACGGGCTTCCCTGCCGTTCTTCTTCCTGCTTTTGCTGGCGGTTTTGCTGATTACGGTCTTCCCCGAAATCGCCACCTGGCTTCCGCAGAAAATGAACGGCTGACCCGCGCCGTTTAACGGTCGGCGCATTCGCAAGATTTGTTTGAATACGATGCTGAAGGAGTAAGCATCATGGCTTCGCACACCCAAAATTCGCCCGCTTCGCAGACTACTGATCAGACCACTGACCAGACCACCGGACAGCCGAAATGGCAGTTCTGGATCGACCGTGGCGGTACCTTTACCGATATTGTCGCGCGCAAGCCCGATGGCAGCCTTCTGACGCACAAGCTGCTGTCGGAAAACCCGGAACGTTATGCCGATGCCGCCATTCAGGGCATTCGCGAGCTGCTTGACGTTCCGGCGGGCGAGAAAATCCCGGCTGAGAAAATCGAAGCCGTCAAGATGGGCACGACGGTTGCGACCAATGCGCTTCTGGAACGCAAAGGCGACCGCACGGTTCTGGTGACCACGACCGGTTTCCGCGATGCGTTGCGCATTGCCTATCAGAACCGCCCGAAGCTGTTTGATCGCAATATCAGGCTGCCGGAAATGCTGTATGAGCGCGTGATCGAGGCGGATGGCCGCTTTGACGCGCAGGGCGCGGAACTGACAGCCCTTGATCGTGAGAACCTTCGCCGTGACTTGCAGGCCGCCTTTGATGACGGCATCCGGGCATGTGCCATCGTGTTCATGCATGGCTATCGTTATACCGCCCATGAAAATGCAGCCGCCGAAATCGCACGTGACATCGGCTTTACCCAGGTATCGGTCAGCAATCAGGTCAGTCCGTTGATGAAACTGGTGTCGCGCGGCGATACCACGGTTGTTGATGCCTATCTGTCGCCGATCCTGCGCCGGTATGTTGATCAGGTTGCGGGCGAGCTTGGCGGTGTGAAGCTGATGTTCATGCAGTCCAATGGCGGGTTGACCGATGCCGCCAAGTTCCAGGGCAAGGATGCGATATTGTCCGGCCCGGCGGGCGGTGTTGTCGGCATGGTGCGGACCGCGGAAATGGATGGCTTTAATCAGGTCATCGGTTTTGATATGGGCGGCACATCGACCGACGTTTCGCATTATGACGGCGAATATGAACGCGATTTCGAAACCCAGGTTGCCGGTGTGCGCATGCGCGCACCGATGATGAAAATCCATACGGTTGCGGCCGGTGGCGGGTCGATCCTGCATTTCGATGGCGCGCGTTTCCGCGTTGGCCCGGACAGTGCCGGTGCCAATCCCGGACCGGCGGCCTATCGCCGTGGCGGGCCGCTTGCCGTGACCGATATCAATGTCATGCTGGGCAAGGTTCAGCCGGAATTCTTCCCGAATGTGTTTGGCCCCGAAGGCAACGAGCCGCTTGACGCGGATGCGGTCAAGGCGGGCTTTGCCGACATGGCGCTCAAGATCAAGGAAGCCACCGGTCAGGTCCGCACGCCTGAAGAAGTCGCCGAAGGGTTCCTTCGCATCGCGGTTGAAAACATGGCCAACGCGATCAAGCAGATTTCGGTTCAGCGCGGCTATGACGTGACCGATTACATTCTGCAATGCTTTGGCGGGGCCGGCGGGCAGCATGCCTGCCAGGTGGCTGATACGCTGGGCATGACGCGCGTATTTGTCCATCCGTTTGCCGGTGTTCTGTCGGCCTATGGCATGGGGCTTGCCGATATCCGCGCAATGCGCGAACAGGCGGTTGAGGCGAAGCTTGAAACGTCTGCCCTTGCCGGGCTTGATGAAAGCCTTGATGCGCTGGCACTTGAGGCGCGTGGCGAGCTGCATGAGCAGGGCATTGGGGATGCCAAGATCAGCATGCTTAAAAAGCTGCATCTGCGTTATGACGGCACGGATAATCCGTTGATCGTTGATTTCGGTGATGTTGCCTCGATCAAGGCGCAGTTCGAAGAACAGCACAAGCAGCGTTACGGCTTTGTCATGGATGAAAAGCCGTTGGTGGTCGAGGCCGTCGCGGTCGAGGCGATTGGCGAAACCCAAGGCCTGCCCGATGCCGAAACCGAAGTTGCCAAGGACGGCGTCAGACCCGATCCGCTTGCCACCCGCAAGGTGGTGTTTGATGGCAAATCCGAAGATACGCCGTTCTATAAACGCGAAGATTTGAAACCCGGTGCCACCGTGCGCGGCCCGGCGGTGATTGTCGAGCCGGTCGGCACCACGGTGCTTGATCCGGGCTGGGAGGCCAAGGTCAATGGCCGGGATCACCTTGTGTTGACGCGTGTTGTGCCGTTGAAACGATCGGAAGCGATTGGCACGCAGGCCGATCCGGTGATGCTTGAGGTGTTCAACAACCTGTTCATGAATATCGCCGAACAGATGGGGGTCACGCTTGCCAACACGTCCTATTCGGTCAACATCAAGGAACGGCTTGATTTTTCGTGCGCGCTGTTTGATCAGGAAGGTCTTCTGATTGCCAACGCACCGCATATGCCGGTTCATCTTGGATCGATGGGTGAGTCTGTTCGGGCTGTCATGGAAAACAATGCTGGGAAAATGAAATCCGGCGATGTTTATATGCTCAACGATCCCTATAACGGCGGGACGCACCTGCCCGATATTACCTTGATCACGCCGGTCTTTGGCGATGATGGCAAGGAAATCCTGTTCTATGTCGCATCGCGTGGCCACCATGCCGATGTTGGCGGGATCACCCCGGGCTCGATGGCACCAAATTCCCGTATTCTTGAGGAAGAAGGCGTTCTGATCGACAATTTCAAACTGGTTGATCAGGGCAAATTTGACGAGGCCGGTTTGACCGCCCTTCTGGAAGGCGCGAAATATCCGGCGCGTAACCCCTATCAGAACATCGCCGATCTGCGCGCACAGATTGCCGCCAATGAAAAGGGCGTGCAGGAATTGCGCAAGATGGTCGATCACTTCGGGCTTGATGTTGTGCATGCCTATATGGGCCATGTGCAGGACAATGCCGAGGAAAGCGTTCGCCGTGTGATTGATGTGCTTAAAGACGGCGAGTTTGCTTACGAAATGGATAATGGCGCGGTGGTGAAAGCCAAGGTCACGATCCATAAGGAAACCCGTTCGGCCACGGTTGATTTCACCGGTACGTCCGATCAGCTTGATAACAACTTCAACGCCCCATCGGCAGTGACACGGGCGGCGGTTCTTTATGTCTTCAGAACGCTTGTTGATGATGACATTCCGCTGAATGCCGGGTGCCTGAAGCCGGTCAACCTGATCGTGCCGGAAGGATCGATGCTCAATCCGCGTTATCCGGCCGCCGTTGTTGCCGGGAACGTTGAAACATCGCAGCATGTCACCGATACGCTGTATGCCGCCCTTGGCGTGATGTCGGGTGCGCAGGGCACGATGAACAACTTCACCTGGGGCAATGATACGCACCAGTATTACGAAACCATCTGTGGCGGGACCGGTGCGGGCCCGGATTATGACGGGACGTCGGGTGTGCATTCGCACATGACGAACTCGCGCCTGACCGACCCGGAAGTCCTTGAATGGCGCTTCCCGGTTCTGCTGGAAAGCTTTGGCATCCGCAAAGGGTCCGGCGGGGCCGGCAAGCACAAGGGCGGGGACGGCACGGTTCGCCGGGTGCGCTTCCTTGAAGAAATGACCGCATCGATCCTGTCAAACCACCGTCGCGTGCCGGTTCAGGCCGTTGGCGGCGGGGAGCCGGGCAAGCTTGGCCGCAATGCGATCGAGCGCACCAACGGCACGGTCGAGGAACTTAAGGGTACGGATGGCGCCACAATGTATCCCGGTGATGTCTTCATCATCGAGACGCCGGGTGGCGGCGGTTACGGCAAAGCCTGATCATAACACTCAGAGCGACAGGACATTCGGGAACACCCGCCCCTCATCACGGGGTGTTCCCGACAGGATGTTACTTGTCAGACTTGCAGCCGTCGGGAAACCGGCGGTTTTTTTGTCCGCGAAATGCGCCGAAACGTGTTGGTGCAATTGACAACACTCCGCTTTTGTTGGTATAAACACCAACATGAAGGCCGAATTGCTTATGCGCGAGCGTCATCAGCTTGCACCCGACGCATTTGTTGAATTGCGGATCTGGCGGGTGCCGCAATCGGTGCGGGGCTCGGACCATATGTTCAAATATGCGCTGGCTTATGTCGTGGCCCGGCAATGTGTGATTCGTTATGACAATGAGGCGGGCAAGGGCGACCACAAGCATATCGGCGATGTTGAAACAGCCTATGATTTTTCCACACCGGCGCAATTGCTGCGTGATTTTTGGGCCGATGTCGATGGATGGAGGCATGAATGACCACCAAAACCAGTTCCAAAGCCAATACCGTCACCCTGTCTGTCGCGTCACGCGAGGACGTGACCAAGCGCGCCCTTGCGGCGTTTGAAGGCACGGCGCAAGGCGCGCATATCTCGTTCGCGTCGGTCGAATTATTGTGGCAGACCATGACCGCCAAGCGGTGGGAATTGCTTAAGGCGATGACCGGGCAGGGCGCGATGAGCATGCGCGAGGCCGCGCGCCGTGTCGGGCGCGATGTCAAAAGCGTGCATGGTGATGTTCATGCCCTGCTGGATGCCGGTGTTCTGGATCGGGAGGAAAACGGCCAGATCATTTTCCCGTTTGATGCCGTGCATGTCGATTTCACCCTGACGGCGGCGGCATAAGAAGGTAGGATCGGGAACCGCATTCAACACTCCCCGCACCATTGGATGGGATAGATCACTGTGAAGTTTCTGATTTTGAATCAGCGTTATGCGGTTCTGGCCGGTGTGACGCTTTTGACTTTTGCCTCGTTGATCTGTGCCGCCGTGGTCAATGTCTGGTTCTGGGTGCCGGTCGTAATTTTCGGGGCCTTGATGGTGGTGGGCTGGTTTGATTTGCGCCAGACCCGGCATTCGATCCTGCGCAACTATCCGGTTAGCGGGCATATCCGGTTTATCCTTGAAAGTTTTCGCCCGGAAATCCGGCAATATATGATCGAAAGCGATCAGGACGAGGTGCCGTTCAGCCGCCAGTCGCGCGGGCTTGTCTATCAGCGTGCCAAGGGGGTCGAGGACAAGCGCCCGTTTGGCACGATCGAGGATGTGTATGGTTCCGGCTATGCGTGGCTGACCCATTCGGTTGCGCCGACCAGCATCACCGATATCGATTTTCGGGTTCGGGTCGGCGGGGCGGCATGCAAGCAGCCCTATGACGCCAGCCTTTATAATATTTCGGCGATGAGCTTTGGCTCGTTATCGGGCAATGCGATTCTGGCGCTGAACAAGGGGGCGAAAAAGGGTGGTTTTGCCCATGATACCGGTGAAGGCAGCATCAGCCGCTATCACCGCGAAGGTGGCGGGGATCTGATTTATCAGGTGGCATCGGGTTATTTCGGATGCCGCAATGATGATGGCACTTTTTCCGAGGAACGCTTTGCCGAAACCGCATCCGACCCGCAGGTCAAGATGATCGAGGTGAAGCTGAGCCAGGGGGCCAAGCCCGGCCATGGCGGCATGTTGCCCGCCGCCAAGATCACCCCGGAAATATCCGAGGCACGCGGCATCCCGATGGGGATCGATTGCATTTCGCCTGCCGCGCATAGCACGTTTTCCACCCCCGTCGGCCTGATGGAATTCATCGCGAAACTGCGCGATCTTTCGGGCGGCAAGCCGGTCGGTTTCAAGCTTTGTATCGGGCATCGGCGCGAGTTTATGTGCATCGTCAAGGCGATGCTGAAAACCGGTATTCTGCCCGATTTCATCGTGGTCGATGGCAAGGAAGGCGGTACGGGTGCGGCCCCGGTCGAATTTGCCAACCGGGTCGGCATGCCGATGCGCGAGGGTTTGACATTTGTTCATAATGCCCTTCGCGGTGCGGGTGTGCGTGATCAGATCAAGATCGGGGCGGCGGGCAAGATCGTTTCGGCGTTTGATATCGCGCAGACATTGGCGCTGGGGGCGGATTGGTGCAATGCGGCGCGGGGGTATATGTTTGCGCTGGGCTGTATTCAGGCGCAGTCATGCCATACCAACCATTGCCCGGTCGGCATCGCAACCCAGGACCCGCTGCGCCAGCGCGCCCTGAATGTGGGTGACAAAAGCGACCGGGTGGCGCGGTTCCACCATAATACCATGCATGCGCTGGCCGAAATTACCGGGGCGGCGGGCCTGACCGATCCGCGCAATTTCATGCCCTATCACTTCATGGTGCGCCAGAAGGACAACGAGTTTCTTGATGGCAACGAAGCCTATCCCTACCTGCCCGAAGGGTTCCTTGTTTCCGGCGGGCCGGAGATCGAGGGGCTGCATGACTGGTATTCGCGCTGGGACCGGGCATCGGCGGAAACCTTTGCGCCCAAGGAAATCCCGTTCGGGCCGTTCAAGCGCCATGCGAATATGGCAGGTGAGCGGGCAGCGCAGTAGGAGGCATTAAGGCAGGAGGCATCCCATGGCCGTCAAACGCATCGTTTCGAACTTTGCCGTCGATGATATCGCAAAGATCAGGGCGTTTTACGAGGATGTCCTTGGCCTTGATTGCGTGATGGATCACGGCTGGATCGCGACCTTTGCCGCCGAAAGCCAGAATGTCATGCCGCAGGTCAGCTTCGCGACCGAGGGCGGTTCCGGCACGCCGGTGCCTGATCTTTCGATAGAGGTCGATGACCTTGAGGATATGCTGGCGCGCGTGAAGGAAGCCGGGATCGGCATCGAATACGGCCCGGCGGTCGAGCCTTGGGGTGTGAAACGGTTTTATGTTCGTGACCCGGCGGGCAGGCTTTTGAATATTCTGTGTCATGGTTGAATAGGCATTGGTACACCTACTGGCCTTCTTGGTAGATATCGAGTAAAAGCCACTCCGCCTCCCAGGAACCATCCAACGAGGCTGAGCAGGGCAAAGATGATGTGGATCAGCACATCGATGCCTTTGCCGATCTGCAAGATTGCAGGTTTGTTGTTTTGAAGCAGAACAACACCAATCAGGACAAAGAGCATGATGCCGATTTCGTCAGATGCGTCCGCCTCTGTGCCGAAATAGGCCAGTGCACCCATTGAGGCCGCGGCGGCAACCGTGCCGACCTGACTTGTGATGAAGCTTGCCTTGTCGGCGATGGTTTGGGTTTTTTGCCATTCAACCCGCAAGGAACCATGTGCGAACCAGCCCGCGATCCAGAGAACAAACTGCGTCGCCATTCCGGCGATGTTTACATACAGTTCGGAATGGTTGTCCTGTTCGCCGACTGCGGTGGCGTGCCATGTCAGGAAGGCGACGGCAATGGCAATTGCGCCTTCGAGGCTAAGTGCGCTGCTGACCAGAAGCAGCCGGAGCATCAGAAACACATATTTGACGAAATCAGTGCATGACAGGCCATAACCGGGATCGGTGATATCGACTTCGTTGGTTGCGATGTCGATGTTCGGGCCGCCGCTATGCACATGCCGGGCATAGGCATAGAAGGTGGCCTTGATCAGCGACAGAACCTTTGGCCCGGTCGTCATGTCAGGGAACCTGAGATTGTATCCAGCCTGAACAGTTGCAGGCAGGTCAGCAATCATATCCTTCAGGATATTAAGTAAATCGGTGCCGGGATTGTTACCCGTCAGACCAAAGCCATTGGTGTTATTGTCGCGTTGCCATTTTGCGATTGCCTTGATCAGGACTTCGGTGTCGGAAATGATGACGTCTGTTCGTTCAACATATGGCATTGCGATCTCCCGGGGAAATAGATGGGTATTGTGCCCTTGGTCAACGGAACTGCGCGGCAAAACCCGCGAGCCACGCCTCGAAACTGCTGGTGTCAACGGCCAGAAGGTCTTCCTTCGATCGGATGATTGTTTTGGGTGGCGGAAGGTAGTTCTGGCCATTTGCAAACAATATCGAGTTCGCGAGGTTTAGCATCGACGCCAAAAGTTTCTGATCGAGTTCGGACTGGACTTTGTCGGTTGCAAAAAGGGCCTTTTGTTCGACAAGGGCCTTGTTGTTTATGAAAGTCTGCCTTTCGCGTCGGAGGCTTGAAAAAAGCTGTTCCAGCGCGTTAAGAGACAGTTCAACCGCCGAGGTGGCCTGTGCCAGCGTTTTTGCTGCCTGTTGGGGGGAAGGCAATGCTTTGCCGTGGGTGGCTGCGGATGCATTGTCGAGTTCCGTCATCTGTGTCGACAGGCTGGCAAGGTTGCTATCGACACGCTTCTGCATGTCTGAAGTGAACAATTTCGTCGCAGAGCTTTTATAGTTGCCAACGATTGTCTGGAATGAGGTCGTCAGGTTCGGCATGACTGCGTGTCCGTGAAAAATATCTGCTTTTTCCCAGACGATGGCAGGGCCAGAGTGTGAAAACAGAGAACGAAGCTCAACGTTCTCGTTGCGGGCGTGTTTTACATCAAAAGAAAATTCACCGCAAAGTGATCACTGTCACTGGGATCATCAATCATTGAGGGTAGGGATCGACATGTTCCGTCTGACGCAGTTTGCCGAAGCGGAAGATGTTTTCACTACGTGCAGAGTTTTGGTGAAATGGTGCAAAGTCGAGTTTTATTGTTTCGTGTGGCAGCGATTGTTTGTCTGTCTGTTCTGGTTTCGGCATGTGCCCGACAGAGCGCGCCTGACTTGGACTTAACCGCAGGTCCGATTGCCGAGGTTACGTCAACGCCGGTAAACGTTTTCTGGCAGGGTGAAACCGGACGTCCACATTCGTTGGCGTCCGTGTCGTTCGATTTCAAATGTTATGAAAATTTCGACGATCTGACATTGCAGGAACGTGCCGATTTGTCAGCAGAAAATGCCAAGGTCGTCAAACGCAAAGCGACGCAGTTTCTTGTAAACCAGTATGTGAAAAATGACTGGAAGAGAGATATCGACATGGTGAGTGTTGAGAAATACGGTTGCGAAGCCAGAAACGTCAATTTCAAGGAAGAAACGCGACTTGAGAATGTCGTGAATGCCTTTCTTTTTGTCTACCCGGAAGCCTATGAAGAAGCAAAGAGCTGGTAAGTTTTTGCTTGAAGTTCAAAAAAGCCCACCGGTGACGACCTGCGGGCTTTTGAAGTTGGCTATAACTAGAACATCCAGCTGGTCGGTGAGGGGTGTGATGTTCCCGTGCTCAAAGACGATAGTCCTTTAACCATGCGGATGATGAACCAAACCAACGCGGCAATAAGGATAAACCAGCCAATGATGATCATCGACGTGATGGATCCAATCACGAGGAACAGCATGTAGATCCAGAAAGTTCGAATGAGAAACTGATAATGGGTTTTGGCCCATTCCGGTGCATCGCCCTTTTTGACATAGGCAAAAATCACACCTACGAGCCCTACGAGCGGCATGATGATACCGACAAGATATAAAATGTAGATAAGGCGGATGTTGCCTGTGAAACCTTCATCGTTATTGGTTTCGATGCTTACACTGTTTGCGTCCGTCATAATATTTTTCCGTTGATTGGTTTTGGTACTAACAGGCTGATAAGTCGGAAAATATATTATAAGTGTATTCGAAATCACAAACTTATATTTTAGATTGCTAAAGAAATTTAGAGACATTTTTTAAGTGAAAAAAAAGAGGTGTATTCATTCTTGAGTAAAGCCCCTCTCTTTGTTCAAACCTGCGTGCAATTTTATCCGGTTAATAATCCGGTTGGGTTCTGATTTTTCTATTGCGACGCGGTTCTGCAGATTCGTCGTAATGTTCCGCGCGTGATGTGATAGGGCGGGTTAGCTGATCTCTGGCTTAAGCCGCCCGCTGCATCTCCACGGTCGGAATATCGCGCCCCGGGATCGGGCCGGTGACGAGGAAGCCGAATTTGCGGTAGAACGCCTTGGCGCGTTCGTTGTGCGCGACGACGGAGAGTCTGACGGTCGCATGCGGTTTGCGTTCGGCCAGCGCATCAAGGGCTGCGATCATCAATGCCTTGCCCGCGCCCATCCCATGTGCCGCCGGGTCGACCATGATCCAGTCGATTTCGGGATTGTCATGTATGACAATGACATAGCCCAGCAGGTCGTCGCCCTGGGTTGCGACGATGACGCCGTGATTGTCGCTTGAAAGCGCATTTTCAAACACACCGGTCGACATATCGACATAGCGGGCAACCGTCGCGGTCGCGGCATCGCCCATGCCTTCGATGAAATAGGTTGAATCGGTAGCGCGTTTGGTAAGGTCGCGGATGAAGGGGAGGTCGTTGGCCGTGCCTTTGCGGATCTGCATTCGTGGCTCGTTGTCTTTTTATTGTTGCGTCTTTTCAGGCGATAGTCGGTGCCCGGAACATGCGGGTTTTCGGGCTGTTGTCACGTTTTGAGTCTGATCCTGACTGTCGTGGGAGGCTCATACCAAAGGTGTGTCTGAATGTCACCACAGCACAGGTTGAACTTTGGGTGAAAGTCGCATTTTTTGAGGTCGCGTGCAGTGATGTGGCACACAAGGGACGATAAAAAGGCGATTTATTTTTTGCGGTTTTTGTCGCGATACATTTCCCGGTCGGCCATATCCATCATTTCTTCGAGGCTTTCCTTGACCGGTTCGAAAAAGACCGAGGCCCCGGCGCTTATTTTCGGGGTTTCGTGGATCGGTTTTTTTGATCCCGGCACCGAAATTCTGGTCGTTTGCAACACATTGCGGATGCGGGTGATGATGGTGGTCAAATCGCCGCGATTGCGCACATAGCCCAGAATGGCAAATTCATCGCCGCCGATCCGCCCGCAGATATCGACCTCGCGGATGGAGGCGGTGATGGCCGCGCCCACGGCCTTGAGTGCGGCATCCCCCGCGGCATGGCCATAATCATCGTTCCAGTGTTTCATGTCATCGAGATCGATGAAGATCAGGCCGATATGATGGTGATAGCGTTTGGCGATGCGGATTTTCTGCTGGGCCAGCATTTCAAACCCGGCGCGGTTGTTAAGCCCGGTCAAAGGATCAGATAGCGAGATGCTGCGCATGATCTGAAACTGTTCATACAGCCGAAGGTCGGCTTCGATCAGGTCGCGGATGGTTTCGATCAGTTTTTGCAGCGTGTCGGAATATTGGGTGGGTTTGCAGTCAAACACACAGATCGTGCCAAAGATCGTGCCGTTCGACCATGTGACCGGCACCCCGAAATAGGAACAGAAACCATCCTCGGTCAGTTCCGGGTTATCGGCCCATTCGGATTTGCCGCGCGCATCGGGTTCGTAAAAACTGCCGCCCTGCGCGATCACGCGACGGCAGAAGATGTTGGTATCAAGCTTGGTGATGCCGGTGTCGCATCCGGCATAGGGATTGGCGTCATTGGTGCTGGTGACGGCGGCGCGGTAACCCAGCCGGTCATTATATTCGACAATGAAGCCGGCACTGGCACCGAGAAGTTCGGTCATGAGATCGACCGCACGCTGCCACTTTTCAAGTGACGGCGCGATGGCATCATCATCGGCAAGCCAGTCGCGGGTCTTGAACTGCACCATATCCTGACGCCCCCGGTCCCTCCATTTCCCTGATGGTTCCGGTCTTTGCGCCCCAAGCGACGTGACCAGACGTTTCAGGGGTCCGTTCTTTTTATATTTGTCCGTTTCGTGCGGAGAACAAGCTGTCATGTCTGTCATTTATCCCCAAAATCCCCTGAGGGCGCAGCACGAGGATCGCCGCCAGAAGCCCGAAAACCGCCACATCGCGATAGGCCCCGCCGAAATATCCCGACCATAATGTTTCGGTCAAACCGATCAATAACCCGCCCAGCCACGCACCGCGCATCCGTCCTATTCCCCCGAGGATGGCGGCAGTCAGTGCCTTGAACCCGAAAAGCGTACCACTGTGAAAATTAATGACACCATAACGAAGGGCCAGCATCGCACCGGTCAGACCACATAAAAATCCCGCCAGAACAAAGGATTGGGATTCGGTGCGCGAAAGCGACACCCCGCAAAGGGCCGCCCCCAGACGATCCTGGCTGATCGCACGCCAGTTCCGGCCAAAGGTGGTTTTGCCCATGACCCAGACCAGAACGCCCGCAACCAGAACCGCGCCGCCAATGGCGAGCATGTCAAACCCGTGCAGGCGGACGACGAAATGATCACCCCGCAGAAGCGGCACGGAAAACTGCCAGATCGGCGGCAGATTGAAATTGCGTGCTGATATGACAATCCGGATAAATTCCTGAATGACCAGCACACAGCCAAGTGATGCGACAATCATCGCCCGTCCGCCAGCAGCCTTTCGGCCAAGGGGCCCGAACACATTGCGCCATGTCAGGTGGCTTAACCCCGATCCGACAAAGGCCGCCATCATGACCGATCCCACCACCATCACCGGGATCAGCCAGCCGAACATGTTTGAAATCCACAGGCTTGTGATGATGGTGCCAAGGGCAGCGGTCATGACCACCTCGCCAAAGGCAAGGTTGATCCGCCCGATCAGGCCATAGATCAGGGTAAAGGACAGGGCCAGCAAGCCGTAAATCGCGCCGCGCGCCAAACCGCTTAGCACCAGTTGGGTGGCATAGGCCGCAGGTAGCCCGATATCGGGCACATCGGCGCGCAGGCCGTGGCTTTCCGGATCGATATAGTTTTCAAGGGCGGTGCGCCCGACCCGTTCGATCCAGAACCGTTTCAGCAACACCATATGCGCGTCTGATACCGGGCCAAGGCGGGTTGTTTCAATCGCATAAAGGTTGGTTGGGGTATTGGGTTTGGTGGCGGCTTCGAAATGGCAGGTGATGGCGTGGGTTTCGGTCGAGGGCAGGGGGATTTCACCGGGGGCGAGCAACTGATAGCGCAGCGTAATCGCATTGCCATCAGAGGTTTCGTCAAACCGGGTGACAAGGCGGATCTGTTTATCTGCATCCTCGATCCCCGGCAGGGCAAGGCGGCAGATATTGAACTGATAGGGATCGCGCGGCGCGCAGGAAGACAGGATTGCGGCCAGAAGTGGCAGCAGCCAGAAAACGCGATGAAAATGCCTTGACCCTGATCTGGTGTTCACCGGGTGCTCCGGCTTGCCCTTGATCACCTCATCCTCGTGCGATTTGGGTGTTTTTACAAGTGCTTGGTGTTGTTGCGATGACAGGAGACGAAATTTCGCCCCTTTTGGTTGCGATCAGGGGGCGGTCATGCTGAACTTGATCAATGACGAAGATTTAACCAAAGCCCGAAGAGGGAGACGCCCCGATGGCAGACGTGATCGACTACAAAATCCATGGCGAGGAAATGCAGCTTGTCGAGATCGAACTTGATCCGGGCGAGGGGGTGCGCGCCGAAGCCGGGGCGATGATGTATATGTCGGACGGCATTGCCATGCAGACCGGCACGGGCGGCGGGATTTTTTCCGGTTTCAAGCGGATGCTGACCGGCGAGGGGTTCTTTATCACAAGCTTCGTGCATGAAGGATCGGGCAAGGGGCATGTCGCCTTTGCCGCCCCCTATCCGGGCAAGGTCGTGCCGATGAATTTGCCGGAACTGGGCGGCGAGATCATTTGCCAGAAGGATGCGTTTTTATGCGCGGCATCGGGCATTGATATCGATATCGCGTTCTCCAAAAAACTCGGTGCCGGTTTGTTTGGCGGGGAGGGCTTTATCCTGCAGCGGTTGCGCGGTGACGGGCTGGCATTTGTGCATGCGGGCGGCACCATCATCCGCAAGGATTTGCAGGCAGGCCAGACATTGCGTGTTGATACCGGGGCACTTGTCGCCATGACGCCATCGGTCGATTATTCGATCAAGTTCATTGGCGGTTTTACCAATGCGCTTTTTGGTGGGGAGGGGCTTTTTGTCACGACCCTTGAAGGGCCGGGAACGGTGTGGTTGCAGACATTGCCGTTTGCAAGGCTGGCTGACCGGATTGCCGCAGCCCTGCCAAAGGATCGCAACAAGGGTTAGGCGGCGGTTTGCGCGACCAGTTCGCGCATCCAGCGCAGAAAGGCATTGATCTGTTCCTGCCGGTGGGTGTTTGACCGGCAGGACAGGACATATCCCCGGTCCGAGCCCAGCGTGACATCGCCAAGGGTGACGAGCTGCCCGGTTTTAAGGTGCTGCTGCAACAGGGCGGTCCAGCCGAGCGCCACGCCCTGCCCCGACAGGGTGGCCGACAGGACCAGCAGATAGGTATTGAACCGGTGGCCGTAAAGCGGGCCGGTTTCCCGAACCCCGGCGGTGCGCAGCCAGCTTTCCCAGTTAAACCAGCGATGGTCGATTTCATCATCGAGATGGATCAGCGGATAATGGCGCAGATCGGCGATGTTTTTCGGATGGCCGCGGGCCTCAAGCAGGGTGGGGCTGCACACCGGTGTGACCTGTTCGGGGATCAGCATCACGTCTTCGGGGCGGTGATGATCAAACGAGATTTCGATATCGATATTCTGGTCGGTGGTAAAACGCCCGGTCTGATTGGTGACGACATTGACTTCGATATCGGGGTGGCGGGCGATGAATTCCGGCAGATGCGGCATCAGGATAAAGGAGGCAAAGGCAAAGTCGGTGCCGACACTTAGCCGGGCCGAGCGCCTTGTTTTGATGCGTTCCACCGTGCGGTCGATCTGCCCGAATGCGACCGAAATGCAGTCAAAGAGTTCCTGCCCGGCGCGGGTCAGCGACACGCCGCGATGTTTGCGGCGAAACAGTGGATGGCCAAGCTGTTCTTCAAGGGCGGTGATCTGATGGCTGACGGCGGGTTGGCCCACACCCAGTTCGCGCGCGGCGGCGGTGAAGCTGGCGCGGCGGGCGGCGGCTTCGAACGCGATCAGGGCATGCGGCGAGGGGATGTGATGGAATTTCATGATATGAATTATATTGATACCAATGATCGATGCAAGCGGCCTTCACACAGGAATTCCGATAGGCAAGAATTGGCGATATCCATCCATGACGGCGATACCTATCATTTCTGTGAATGCCACAAGGGCAGATCGCGGAACTTGCTGTGTGATCCGGCGTTTGGAGCAAGTGCCGGTGGACCAGGTGCGGGTGGATCAAGTGCGGGTGGATCAACTGCGCGGTGGCGCGGATCGAAAACCAATTATAAAAGTCAGGAGAATTTCATGAGTTTTGCGGGACGACGGGGAATGATGGCGGCGGGGGCAACGGCCATTATTCTGGGCAGCATTGCCATGACGGGCGCGGCCCAAGCGCAGGAATGCGATACGGTGGTGTTTTCCGATCCGCAATGGACCGATATCACATCGACCAATGCCTTGACCGGTGTGGTTCTTGAAGCACTTGGTTACGAGCAGAAGATTGAAACCATTTCCGTGCCGGTGACCTTTGAAATGCTTGGTGCCGGGGAAGTTGACGTGTTTCAGGGCAACTGGATGCCCGCCCAGCAGAAGTTTGTTGATGCGGCCAATGAAAAGGGCGGCATTGAAAATCTGGGTGTCAACCTGAAGGGGGCGAAATTCACGCTTGCCGTGCCGGAATATGTTGCCGCCGAGGGCATCAAAAGCTTTGCCGATCTGGGCGCACATGGCGAAGAGTTTGATCACAAGATTTACGGGATCGAACCGGGTGCACCGGCCAATCAGCTGATCCAGAAAATGATCGATGCCGGTGATTTCGGTCTTGAGGGCTGGGAACTTGTCGAGAGCAGCGAACAGGCGATGCTGGCACAGGCCAAGCGCCTTGAGCGCGGCAAGGACTGGATCGTGTTCCTGGCATGGGCACCGCATCCGATGAACAACCAGTTCGATCTGACCTATCTTGAAGGCGGGGATGAATATTTCGGCCCGAATTACGGCGGGGCGGATGTCTATACGCTGGTGCGCGGCGACTTTGCCAAGGCCTGCCCGAATGTTGGCAAGCTGCTTGATAATGTCAGCTTCACCCTTGATATGGAAAACACCATGATGGGGCTGATCATCAATGATGGCATGGCACCCAATGATGCCGCGACCAAGCTTCTGAAAGAAGACCCGTCGGTTCTTGATGCGTGGCTTGAGGGGGTGACCACCAAGGATGGCGGCGACGGACTGGCCGCGGTCAAGGATGCACTTGGCGTCTGAGACAGGCGGATATCGTGACCGGATTTGCAAAACCGCCCGTAACGTCACGGGCGGTTTTTTGCATTTCGCGGCAAAAGGTAATACCAATTTGGGATGTATCGGATTAGGCTGGGGGCCAGATTTTGACCTGCCGGGCATGCGCCCCGTTTGATACCGCGTGATAGCGGCAGGCTGCCACCAAAGACCAAGAGGAACGTCATGTCCCATCGTCAATATGACCGCATTGAAACCCCCGAAAGCCTGATCGCGAGCTTGCGCGACATGCTGGGGGATCGCCTGTCGACTGCTGCCGCCGTTCTTGAACAGCATGGCAAGGATGAAAGCTGGCACGCGGCATCCCCACCTGATGCGGTGGTGTTTGCCACCTCGACCGAAGAAGTCGCGAAGGTCGTCACACTTTGCGCCGAACATAACGTGCCGATCGTGCCGTTTGGCACCGGATCGTCGCTTGAGGGGCATGTCGCGGCCCTTCGCGGCGGGATTTGCATCGATCTTTCGCGGATGGATGCGATCCTTGAGGTCAATAACGAGGACCTTGATTGCCGGGTTCAGGCCGGGGTGACGCGCGAACAGCTTAACGATCATCTGCGCGATACCGGTCTGTTTTTCCCGATTGATCCGGGCGCAAATGCGTCGATCGGTGGCATGACGGCAACGCGTGCATCGGGCACCAATGCGGTGCGCTATGGCACCATGCGCGATAATGTCCTGAACCTGACGGTGGTGACACCGGATGGCAAGATCATCAAGACCGCCAACCGGGCGCGCAAATCATCGGCGGGTTATGACCTGACGCGCCTGTTTGTCGGGTCCGAAGGGACACTTGGCGTGATTACCGAAATCGCCTTGAAGCTGTATGGCATCCCCGAAGCGATGTCGGCAGCCGTTTGCGCCTTCCCAAGCGTTGATGCAGCGGTCGATACCGTGATCCTGACCATTCAGGCCGGTATTCCGGTGGCGCGCATCGAGTTTCTGGACGAGATGCAAATCCGGGCGATCAACAATTATTCCAAGACCGATCACAAGGAAGCGCCGACCCTGTTTTTCGAATTCCATGGCACCGAAGCAGGTGTGAAGGAACAGGCGGAGTTTGTGCAGTCGGTGGCCGAGGAATTCGGGGCGGAGGAATTCCAGTGGGCCACCCGTCAGGAAGACCGCAACAAGCTTTGGGCGGCACGCCACAAGGCCTATTATGCGTCGCTTCAGCTTGAACCGGGCAAGGCCGGGATGCCGACCGATGTTTGCGTGCCGATTTCAAAACTGGCCGAGGCAATCCGCGAAACGCGGGCAGATTGCGATGCCAGCCCGCTGACCTGCACGATTGTCGGCCATGTCGGCGATGGCAATTTCCATACCCTGATCCTGCTGGACCCCGAAGATCCGGCACAGATGGCCGAAGCCAAACGCCTGCATGATCGCATGGTGGAACGTGCGCTTAAACTGGGCGGGACATGTACCGGCGAACATGGCATCGGTTATGGCAAACTTGATTTCATGGAAGCCGAACATGGCCCGGATACGATTGCCCTGATGCGCGCCATCAAAGGCGCCATTGACCCCAAAGGATTGATGAATCCGGGCAAGCTTATTCCGGGGCTTTGAGGTCGTCCGGTCAATCTGTCAGATACATGCAAAACGGGGCCCAAGAGGCTCCGTTTTTTGTGCGGTAATATCGGGTATCGGATCAGAAACGGACGGACATGGACAGCGACCCGAACTGATCGCCCTTGTCCTGGCCTTCGAATTCGGCGGTACGATAGACGTGGGTGTAGGTAAAGCGGGCCTGACCGACAATGACGGCAAAGCCGATTTGCAGATCGCCAACCAGCGGTTCCTTGTCGATGGAATTGCTGTCGCGGAACGTGTTGCCATCAAGGGTGATGTCGCGCAGCACCCAGCGGCCCGCAGCCCCGGCAAACAGATAGCCGCTGACGGGGAAGCCGCGTGTGTCGGGGACAAAGAAATCCGAACCCGGCAGGCTGGGGCGGATGCGCGGCGGGCCGTAATCGCCCGGCAGGTCAAAGCCCAGCCGGAACATGGTGCCAAGTTCAGCATTGGTATAGGCATTGCCCAGCATGAAACCGGCATGCGGGGTGGCGTCATATTCAAGACCGAGAACATCGCCTTCGAACCAGCTTCGGTATTTGCGTTCATAAGCCAGATTGACGATCGGTTCGTTGTGGATCTGGTTGTCCCAGCCTTTGGGGTCGGGGCTGTCGATCATTTCGTGAACGACTTTCTGGGTATTGTCAGCAAAGGATGCAGGACCGACAACGCCAAGGGTCAGTTCAAGGGTGTCGATCCGCGAATAGTTGCTGTCGTCGTCGCGTTGCAATCCGGTATCGGACAGAAGCCCGACACTGCCATACAGCAAGCCGGCCCACGGGCGGTCATCGGGCTGGTTTTCGGCAATCGAGATGTCGTTTGGCGTAAACATGCTTTGCCCGATGGCGTAGCTGGTGCGGATACGACCGTTCGAGGCGAAAAACGGCACGGCCTTGGCCGCGGTCAAGACCGGTTCGGGCGCACTGTCTTCGGGGGAGACGAAGGCAAGCCGGACACCGTTGGTGTAATGCTGGTCCTGATTGTTTTTGGTGAACAGATCGTTTTCAACCGATAGCGACACCCCCCATTTATCATCGGGGGTGCGGGTCGATTGCGGACCGGATGCGGTGTTTTGCTGGGCATGGGCGATGTTTGCCAGGGTCAGAACACCAAGGACGGGCAGCGATGCCAGAAGACGTTTCGAAATGGTTTTGGGCGATGTCATCGAATGCTCTGATCATTATTGACGCGCAATTTCCGCACCATGAAATCGATCACGGTTCTGATTTTACGCAGTTTATGACGTTGCGGTGCACATATAGCATAAAGGCCCAGCTCGCGCGGGGCGAAATCATCCAGAAGACTGACAAGCCTGCCATCTTGCAGTAAATCGTCAACAACCAGACGCGGTGTCAGCGTGATGCCGCAACCTTGCAGCAGTGCGTCACGCTTCGCAAGGCTGCTGTTGACATAAAAGCGGCCTCTGACCTGAACGCTGCGTTCATGTTCACCATCAACGAAGGTCCAGAAACCCGGGCGGCTGTCATTGGTGTAAACAAAGCAGTTGTGGTGCAACAGATCCTCTGGCCGGGTTAGCGGGGGTGATTTGGCGATATAGGCGGGGCTTGCGCACAAGACTCTGGAATAGCCGCATAATCGCCGGGCAATAAGGCTTGAATTGGGCAGCGATTCACTGACCCGAAGGGCAATATCAAATCCTTCGTCCACCAGATCGACGACCTTGTCATTGAGTTCAAGTTCGATGGTCAGTTCGGGATAGGCATCAATCATTTCGGCAATCATCGGGGACAGTTGCCGGATGCCAAACGACATGGGGGCGGCGATGCGCACCCGTCCGCGCGGCCCGTCGTTAAGATCGCGCACGGTTTCATCCGCATCGGTCATGTCATCCAGAATGCCGGTAATCCGCGCGAGATAGGTTTCGCCGGCTTCGGTCAGGCTCATGCGCCGCGTGGTGCGCGCGATCAGCTGCACGCCAAGCTGGTCTTCAAGCGCGTTGATATGCTTGGTCATCGAGCCGGGTGTCATGTTGAGTTCGCGGGCGGCGGCGGCAAATGTGCCGCGTTCGGCGATTTTACGAAAACATTCCAGTGCGCGCAGACGGTCCATTCCTGTTCCCCGTATTCCGGTCAAATAACCCTATAATTTCCATACTGGAAATAAACTACGATCAAATAGCGGCAAGATCGACTGGTAATGTTGTGTTAGTTTCACCAAAATTGAAATTGCCTGCGCGCCCCACATATCCGCGCAGGCCCGAGGAAGGATCACGACCATGAGCGCCACCTGGCTCAAACCTGTTTTATTGCTGATTGGTTCCGGAACGATGGGCGGCAGTTCGATCCTGCTGTCAAAGGTTGCGGCACAGGAAGGTATTCCCGCCCTTTCCTATCTGTTCTGGCAGTGCCTTGGTGCCGGATTGATTTTGGCGATATTGTCGGTCGGGCGGGGTGGTTTGCCGCCGTTGCGGGCCAGGTATATCCGGTATTATTTTGTGGCCGGTCTGGTCAGTCTCGCGATCCCGATGGGGCTTGGTTATTTCATGGTGCCCTATATCGGGGCATCGATGGCCGGTGTGTTTACCGCCCTGCCGCCGCTGATGACCTATCTGATTTCGATGGGGATCGGGATTGAAACCGCGCAATTCAAGCGCCTGATGGGGTTGATGGTCGGTTTTTGCGGTGTGCTGTTTTTGTATGTGCCGCAGATCAGTGCACCCGATAGCACCCTTCTGGTTTACCTGCTGGTGGCGGCCCTGATCCCGGTCAGTCTGGCGGTTGGCAATGTTTACCGGACCGTGGCATGGCCCGCGGGGGCGTCGCCGCTGACGCTGGCGTCGGGGATGATGCTGGCCAGTGCGATCCTGTGCCTTGGGTTCGAAACCGGACGGGACCAGTTGCATGTGCCCGATTTCGGCAATGGCATGGCGTGGCTGATCATCGGGGTTCAGATGGCGGTCGCCAGCATGATGTATATCTGCCATTTCGAATTGCAGCGCGTGGCAGGCCCGGTATTCCTCAGCCAGATCGGCTATGTCATGGCGCTAACCAGTCTTGCGGGGGGTACGTTGCTTCTGGGGGAAACATTGCGCCCGGAACTGATCGTGACATTGGCTTGTGTGGTGGCGGGGACGTTCCTTGTCCGGCCCGCACGCCCATCGGATCGTCGGGCTTCGGCGACCAGTTAGGGGCTCGATGCCTGCTTTGATCACGCCCTTGAGCAAAGAAAACCACCGCCCGTATCGCCGGGCGGTGGTTTGTATTTCGGGGTATCTGGCGGTGGGGCGGATCGTGCCGTTGTGTCCCTATTTACGGGGCGTCATGCCTTCGTTTTCGCCTCTTTCAATTGCCAGTTTGTCGACGCGCGACATCATCGATGGCGCGTCTGACAATTCGGTTTCCTCGGCACATTGATGGCGATCACGAAGCACGGCAAGGTCGAAATCGCGCGGGTCGATATTGAATATTTTGGGTTCAATGATGGTGGTTGCCGTGCGGATCATATGCAGTGTGGTTCCGGTTCGTTTGTAGGAAACGAAAGACAGCCCTTCGAGCATTTCTTCTTCGGTTTCAACATTGTACGAGCCAGCCGGGAAACTGTGATCGAAGCCTTTCAGGTGGAAAGGATGGTGGAAGGCGTATGTTTTCTGGATTGTTCTGATGGTCGTCATGTCATGAGGCTCCATTTGCGGTGGCCCCGGCAATGACCCTGTCCGACGGTGCGCGGGACATTCGGCGGGGAGGGCAAAATCATTTTACGAGCGCAGCGGATATCCTTCGTCCGGTTCTTTTTTTGGCAAGGGAACCGGTGTGCTGAACGGACAGCCTTCAAGCGGAAAGTCTGATTGTGCCGTGGATATGTGAAGTATCCTGTTCGAAGATGTTTTCATTTCATTTCACATGTTTCATTTTGTTTTGAATATTATTGTACGCTGATCCGTTTATTTTATCGAATGTTCTATTTTTGTTTTTTAATGGATGAATAAACACAGATCAGTGCACGGGTTTCAAATTTGTATAATCATGAAAGAATGAATTTTTTCCGTTTGGATAGGTTCTTTATCTTGGCGGCCACTCGATTGAATGAGGGCATCATGTCGCTTACATTCCTGATACTGATGATTTTGGGATCGATATTTGTCGTGACCATGCCAATCTGGTCCTTTAGCCGCAGGTGGGGCTATTTTCCCTGTTCGATCATGCTTGTATTGATTGTTGTCATCATTGGTGTTTCATTCACAAATGATGTTCAGGTGTTTTTCTAATGTAATGGCGATATAAAATTTTGGCCTAAGCAAACACAGGTTAGTTCTGTGCTTTGGAATTTCGGTTAAAAGTCATCATGAATGCTGAATGTTCAGTTATTCAAATTCGGTTTTTTCAGAGCAATACTTGTCGCCCACAGTCGGACCCCCGATTCTCAAGACAAGTCCCCCTATTTTGCCCTCATGAAATCAAGACTTAAGGTCAATGGCTATGAAAGAACAACAGAGTTCAGGGCAGTCCGCTGCCGAGAAAATGAAGACTGTCAAGGCTGCCTGGGACAAGGCACCTTCCGGTCCGAAAAAAGAAGCGGCGTTGAAGCATTATCAGGCTGCCGAAACGGCCCAAAAGGCCAAAAACGATCCTGAATGTATCAAATCGCTCGACGCAGCGACCAAAGCTTTGAACTGAACTTTGATGTCCTACCCCTATTGACATCTTCCATCCCGGCGTTTCGTCGGGGTGGTTTTTTTCAAACAGGCCATGACGCAACAGCAGGATTTCACCTGAGTACACAGGAGGCTTCCATGAGTGTCCGCACGATCAGCAATGTTTACCGTTTCAGGCATCCGTTCAATTTGACAGGCCGTACACGAAATCTGCCAGCCGGTACATATTGTGTGGAGACATACGAAGAGCTGGCGGAGGGCGATAGTTTCGTCACCTATCAACCGGTCCTGTCGCTTTTGCATATCAATGGGACGCCGGCTTCTGATGCGGCGCGGCTTTCAATCCTGGTCAGTCTTGAAGAACTTGATCTTGCGTTGATGATGGACGAGATCGCGGAAGAAGAACTGGCCCTTCTTGATGCCGATATTTCCGAACAGGAATTGAACTTGCTGGGCGAAATACACCGTGCAAGCCGGGTTTCATCTGCCAGATCACCCTTTGCGATGGTTATTCGCTGACATTCCGATATCTGCGACCAAGGCATTTTGATCTGATCAACGGGCCGGGCGATATCGCCCGGTTTGCCCGGTTGATTTGGATTATCCATTTCATTTTGAAATTCAATAATATCACAAACAGGAGAGTGTAAATGTTTGGTTTCCAGGGTGACGAAACAGCCGAAGCTGTTGCCCGCAAAAAGGGTTACCTCAGGGATGCGCAGAAGCATTGGAAATTCCTGACGCATTATGATCTTTCGACGATCCGGACCAAGGGGCAGTTTTGCAATATGATCAAAGTCCGCGCCAGCCTGTCCGAAGAACAGGCGACAAAGGATGTCGATGCGTGGATGGCAGGCAAGGTTTTTTGATCGCACGGGGGCGATCAATGCTCGATATGGCCGGTATCAATGCCGGATGATGGGCTCGTCCTGATCAAGGTAGCCGACCTGAAAATCGGCAAGGGCGATCAGCTTTTCAAGATTTTTGAAATGCACGATCCCCTTTTGGAAGGTCATCAGATCCTGTTCGCGCAATTGGCGCAGTACACGATTGATATGGATCGCACTTAGGCCCAAGGCATCGGCCAGAAGGTATTGTGACAGCGGACAGGGGTAGCTGTTTGGGGTGCCGACCCCGATCAGATTCAATCTGGTCCCCAATTCCAGCAGGAAGTGGGCCGTGCGCACAATCGCGGACCGTCGGCCGATATTTACCAGATGTTCGACAACCATTGCCTCATCGCGCGACGCCGCCCAGAGAATGGCACTTGCCAGACGGGGGGATTTCGCGAAGGTGGATATCATGTTCTGGGCTGATATTTCGGCGACTGTGATTTCGGTTATCGCTTCGAAGCTGTGATCCGAGGTGCGCAGCAACAGGCTGCGCAGGCCGAGGAAGTCGCCAGGAATTTGAAAATCGATGATCTGGCGCGTGCCATCGGGCAGCAGTTTGTAAGACGCGACCCAGCCATCAAGCAGGATAAAGGCATTGTGCGCCCGCTGTCCTTCGTGAACAATTTCGCGCCCGGCGGAAAGTGTGATCAATCTGTGTGGTAGCGAAGAAAATGTAGAAATTTCATTATCGGTCAGATCGATGAAAGATTTCAGCTTTTTAACAACAAATTTTGTAGACGAAATCATGTGTTCTTCTTTCCTGACAAAATAATAAAAATTATTATGCCAATATTTTCAAAATCCTGATCTGTGTTTACGCCAGTTGTAAAACATGATGATAAATCTTTTGGTCATATTTCGCAACATAGATGCGATAAATTCAAGATTATTTAAAGGATAAATAATATGGATGATCAATACAGCGTTCAAGGTGCTGCTGCCCTTTCGATTTGTGAGTCTCTCTTGCTTTGTCTGGGAGATATGGGGCTGATGACGGACAAGGATGTTATCGGTATTCTTGAAGATGCGGCCAGCGCGCATGTCACCGGCGAACCCGGGGGGGAAGTGAACAATCATCATCAGGCCGTTCATGATCTGATCAAAGCAATCATCAAAGGTGGCAATTCGGTACGGCATCCCGCTTAGTCGGGCGTAACGGTTTTCGGCAAATGCTTTTCAGGCGGAATTATTCAATATCCCGACATGAAGGGGCGGAGATTCTGCATCGCGCAAAATCCCGCCCTTTTTCGTGATGTGTTTCGATGTCTGTGACATTGAAGGTCGTCAATGTTGTCAGATCTTATTTGTGCGCTTTATCGGAAGCTTTTGTTTCCGGGGTGCCTTTGGGGACCTCGATCTGGCCAAAAAGGGACTGGGTCATCGCGATAATGGTATTGGTCTGATCGGCGAATGCGGCATTGGTGTCTTTTAGCCAGGTTTGCTGCGCATCCATCAGGTCCGACCAATCCGTGCATTCCTGACACGTCTGGTAAAGCTGTACATTGGCCTTGATCCGGCCTGCGACAAATTCCCCAAGCTTTGCAGGAACGACCTGCATGCTATTGGCGATGGCTTCGGAATTGTTTTTAACCGTCGATGCAAGCGGTCCGTTAAAAACTTCGAGAAGGGGCGCGGGAATTGAGGTGGCCGTTTTGTCGGCTTCGACAGTTTTCTGTGTCATGCGCGTGTGCCTTAAACAAGGCTCGACGGAACTTCCGCCAAGCTATCGAAAGGTTTAGCACATGGGGTATCCGGGTTGGCTAACACGGGTTAGTTTTGCCGAGTTTCTTTTGGCAAAAACAAAGGCGCAAGGCTGGTTTCAGGCATCCTTGCGCCGATGTGAAATGCTATTTGGCGGGTGTTATGGTACCACACGCCGCAGGCGTCGGGCTTCGGCCTTTTCAGTGTCTATCAGGCCGCGATAGGCATGCCAGCTTGAATAGCCCAGAAGCGGCATCATGACCGCAAGACCCAGCAGGAAGACCACCATGCCACACGCCGCCATGACCGCAATCATGGCTGCCCACCCGGTCAGGACCCGCCAGTTTTTGCGAAACGCCGCAACACTTATGATCAGGGCGGTAATCACATCGATATCACGATCCACCAGAAGCGGGATCGAGACGACCGTAATGGCAAACACCATCATCGCCAGCACACCGCCAAGGATGGTGCCGGTAATCAGGAAGGTGATGGCATCGCGCGAGAAGAAGGTTTCCCATACCAGCACATCAAGCGACGGGACCGAGCCATTGTAAAACAGCGCAAATAACAGCATGGCAATGCGCGTCCAGGCCAGAAAGAACAGCATCAGGACGACGCCAATCGCGCCAAGCTGACCCGGATTGCGACGGAAACCGTTCAGGCTATGCCACAGGGTGACATTTTCACCCATTTCAAGGCGGCGGCTGGTTTCATAAAGGCCAACGGCAATCACCGGTGCCAGAAGCATGAAACCGGCACCCAGCGGCAGGGTCAGATAGGGCTGACCCGATTGAAAGAGGCTGAGTAGAATAAGATAACCGGCAATGACGCAAAGCCCGCCATAGGCAAGACCGATGGCGGGGGTACGTTTGAAATCGCGCCAGCCTGCTTCAAGCCATTTGCCGGACTGGTCACTTGTGACATCGCGGATGGCAATGCCTTGCGGAAGCCCGCCGATGGAACCTGTTGGTTGTTCGATTGTGGTTTCGGACATCTGCATCCTCCCTGCACCCTGTTGATCAGAATTGATCAAGGTGGCTGATACACAGGCTCAACGCCCTGATGGTGTGTTCTTTTTTGTTTATAGTATCACTTCGCAAAACAATTGCCAGTATCGGCTGTGTTCAATAGCACAGGTTTTTCATATGAGGGTGCGGGGGCGGTTTTCCATAGGGGGTGCTTGATTACCGCTGGTCTTGCGCACAAATTCATAGGTGAACCGGTAAAAGGGAAATGCGCGTACCGAAAACGTGCGGAAATGGTATCATCAACCAACTTATTGCCATTTTCTGTTGCGACGAGCGGTACGAGCCATATGCTACTGAGATAAATACAACATCGCACCGCGCAAACATGTCTGTTTCAGCGGTGCCAAGCAAAAAGCGGAGCCGGACTGTTGAAAAAGATCCTTGCCGTGATTGGCGCCATTCTGGTCGTGATCATCGCTGCCCTGTTGGTCATTCCTTCCCTGATTGACTGGAACGGTTACAAGCCACAGATCACCCAGGCAGTGCGTGAAGCAACCGGTCGCGATCTTGAAATTCGCGGCGATCTTTCGATGTCCGTTCTGCCGTTCCCGGCATTATCGGTCGAACAGGTGACGCTTGGCAACCTGCCCGGCGCGCAGGACCCCGACATGGTGTCGGTCAAGGAAGTCCGGGTTTCGGTCGCCCTGATGCCGCTTCTGACTGGCAATGTGCAGGTGACCGAGATCAGCCTGATTGATCCGGTGATTTCCATCGAGACATTTGAAGACGGCAGCAACAATCTGGTGTTTGATCCGGCACAGGCCGCGCCAAGCGGGCCGGATGCCGGCACGATCACGACACCGCCATCCGCATCCCCGGCACCGAATGGTGAACAGGCGGCACCCGATGCACAATCGGGCGGAAGCGACGCCGGATCATCCGATTTTGCCAGCACGATCCAGATTGACCGTCTAGAAATCGAAAATGCGACAATCCTTTATCACACACCGGGCAGCACGGAGCGGATCGAGGGGCTGACCCTTGGCGTTTCGGCCGACAGCCTGAATGGTCCGGCAAAGGGCGAGGGATATGTTTTCTATCGCGGGATTCCGCTGACGTTTAATTTCAATGTCGGCGAAATCAGCCAGACCGGCCCGTTCCCGGTCGGCATGCAGATTGGCATCGACAAGGTCGATGGCGGTATCAATTTAAGCGGTCAGGTTGATCTTTCGGCGGAATATCCGGGCTTTAACGGCCAGATTGACGGCAAGTTTGATGATCTGCGCGAAGCGGCCCTTCGGATTGCAGGCGACGGTGCCGACATCCCCGATATCGCCGCCAAGCCGTTCAATCTGGGCGGGCAGGTTGCCGCCAATGCCAAATCTGTCACGGTTAATGACCTGTCGATCCGGTTTGGTGAAACCCGTGGATCGGGGGCAATTGCGATTGATCAGGACCCGCAAATGCGGGCCGATGTGGCGCTGCGTTTCAATCAGCTTGATCTTGATTCAATCCTTGTGCTGACGCATATGGGCGATGGTGACGCCCCGGACACAGGCGCGGGCAGCACGGGCGACAGCGGCATGGCGACCCCGGAAAATGGATCGGCGGGCGATGCGGGTGGGCAATCCATCCCGTCGCAGGGCGACAAGACATCGGGTGCGGCCAATGGTCCGATGATCCCGGCTGATCTGACGGCATCGATTGATTTCGAAGTTGAAACCCTGATCTATAACCAGACGCCGGTTCACAATGCTCGGATCAATGCCGCGATTGCCAACAGCAAGATCACATTGAACGAAGTTTCCGCCGGTTTGCCGGGGGGGACGGATTTCTCGGTGTTTGGTAGCATTTCGGGCGAAGGTCCGAAGCCGAGTGCGGCCCTTTCCTATGAGATGGCATCGGAAAATATTCGGGCGGTGGCGCGCTGGCTTGGGGTGGATGTTGATGGCATCCGGGCGGACCGGTTGCGTCGTTTCTCGTTGACCGGTGGGGTCAAGGGGACACCGAACAAGCTTGATATTTCCGATCTGGATATGCGGATTGATGATACGGCCATTCGCGGTGCGATTGTCGCCAATCTGAGCGGCGAGGGGCTTCCGGCACTTGGTATTGGTCTTAAGCTCGATCGTATCAATCTGGATCAGTATGTTTCGGCAGCACCAGCCGCCGGAAATGGCGATGCGGCAAGCCCAGCGGGCAACGATTCCGCAACAACGGATTCCGGCACGGCAGCGAACGGTTCGGATGCGGCCCCGTCGTCGGGACCCGCGGCGGGCGGTGATGCCATGGTCAGGATGATCAAGGATGCGCTGGCACCGCTTGATGGTGTTGCGGCCAATTATCGGTTGGCGGCTGATGAAATCATTTCATCGGGTGTGTCGATCAAGGGCATTTCGATTGATGGCAGCCTGAGCGGTTCGCAGATCACGCTGAACAATTTTGCAGTGGCCGATGCGGCCGGGCTTTCGGCCAGTGCCAGCGGTGTGTTCCGTGGCGATGTGGCTGTTCCGGCATTCGAGGGGATCAAGCTTAAAGTCACGGCCAAAACGCTGGCGCCGTTGGCGAAGCTGACCGGTATGACGCTTCCGGCACCGGCCAGCGAATATAAAAGCATTCAGGCCAATATCGGGCTGAATGGCCCGGTGACCGGCCCGAACCTTGATCTTGATGTATCCAACCCGTTGATGCAGGTGGCATTGAACGGGGTGCTGAGCGACCTGTTCGGGGCAACACCGGGCATTGATGGCAAACTTGCGATGCAGGCATCAAGCCTGAACCGTGTGTTGCCGTTGCTGGCACCGACCTATGAGCCATCGGGCAATCTGGGGCGTCTGGTTCTGGACAGTACGGTCAAGGGCAATGCCAAGAATATCGCGCTTGATATCGCGAAGTTCGGGATCGGTCCGTTTGAAACCAGGGGTGATGTTGATTTCGACGCCACCGGGGCGCAGCCGAAACTGGCCGTGGCCCTTTCAGGCGGGGTATTGAATGTTGATCCGTTCGTGCCCGCGGCAAAACGGGCCGGACTGATGCCCGAAGGCGGTAGCGGTGCGCGCCGGGCGGCTTTCAATATGCCGACCACGATGAAGGTTACGACTGTTGATGCCCGTGACGGCACGCCGTGGGATGATACGGTGATTGATGTGTCGGCCCTGCGGTCGATTGATGCCGATATCACGGTCGCACTTGATCAGCTTGATTTCGATACCTACAGCCTTGTGAAGCCTGATTTGAAGGCGACACTCGTGACCGGGCTTCTGACCATCGAGAAATTCACCGGCCTTCTGGGCGATGGTGATCTGTCGATTGATGGCACGTTTGATGCGCGCAATTCCGATACGCCGAAACTGGCGCTTAAAGGTAATCTTGACGGGGCGGATATCGAAAAGCTGACCCCGATCCGGGTTGCCAATGACACGGTGATCGGCGGGGCGGCGACGAAGTTTGATGTCACCGCATCGGGCAATACATCGCGCAAGCTGATCAGTGCGTTGAATGGCACGGCGAACCTTGTCCTGAATAATGTCCGGTTCAGCAATGCCGATAAACGGTCTGCTGATCCGAAGCTGAACATTCAGGCATTGTTACAGCAGGGCCCGCAGGCGATGGTGGTTGAAGGGGTTGGTAACAACGATCTGGTTCAGACCCTTGAAGCCGACATTGCCATCACCAACGGGATTGCCAAAACCACCCGTGTCGAAGCGACATCGCGTGTGGGGACGGCGGATGCCGATGCGACCCTTGATCTGCCGAAATGGCAGATGGATACGCAGGCCGATTTCGATTTTTCCGAGAAAATCGAAGAGTTGCCGCCATTTAGCGTTTACGCCAAGGGCAATATCAGCAACCCGGCGATTACCGGCCGCATGGACAAGGTCGCGATCAAGGTTCTGGATAATATCCTTGATAAGGCACTGGGCGGGAGTGGTTCATCCGATAACGGATCGGGAAGTTCGGGCAAGGATGCGGCCAAGGATGTTCTGAAAGGGCTTCTGAACCAGTTCGGTCGATAACTTTTCACAACTGTTCCAAACGTAAAGCGGCCCTGCAGTGCGGGGCCGTTTTGCTATTGGCGGGATGCGGTCGGGACATGGCTGTCATAAAAAGGCAAAAAAACCTTAACAAACCGGGTTTGCTTCGACATGATCCGCGCGTCGATTCCCTTTTTAAGTAACGGTTGATCATGGTCGCAAAGAAAACCGCTCTGGATAAGGATCTCAAATGGCAGCGCCGCATGGATGCGGGTGCCGGAGAGACTGCCTCCCTGAGTGCGAAGCTCGGACTTGCGCTTGTCTTTCTTTTGGCGTGCAGCGCCTTTGTCGCCTTTCACATGGGCGGCCTGCCGCAAAGCGGATTTCTGATCGCCGCTGCGGTGATCGGCGGTTACATGGCACTGAATATCGGTGCAAATGACGTGGCCAACAATGTTGGTCCGGCGGTTGGTTCAAAGGCGCTGACCATGGTTGGCGCCCTTTTGATTGCAGCCGTGTTTGAAGCAGCCGGGGCGATTATCGCCGGTGGCGATGTTGTTGGCACGATCAAGAACGGCATTATCGACCCGACCCAGATGCCCGATGCACAGACCTTTGTCTGGGCGATGATGGCGGCCCTTCTGGCAGCCGCCCTTTGGCTTAACCTTGCTACATGGCTGGGCGCGCCGGTATCGACCACCCATTCCATCGTTGGCGGTGTGATGGGGGCGGGGATGGCAGCCGTCGGCATTGGCGCGGTCAATTGGCCGACCATGGGCACGATTGCCGCAAGTTGGGTGATTTCACCGGTTCTGGGTGGGGTGATCGCAGCCGCGTTCCTTGCCTTTATCAAGTTCAAGATTCTGTATACCGAAAATTGCGTCGAAGCGGCTCGCAAATGGGTGCCGATTTTGGTCGGTGTGATGGTATCGGCCTTCACCATGTATCTGATGATGAAGGGGATCAAAAAGATCTGGGCTGCTGATACGTGGCAGGTCATTGTTATCGGTATCGCAGCCTTTTTCGTCACCCTGTTGCCGACCCGCAAGGCCGTGCTGCATGCGTCGCGTAACATGACCGGGCGGCGCAAGGAAATCGCATCGCTGTTTCGCATTCCGCTGGTCGTGTCCGCAGCCCTTCTGTCATTCGCGCATGGATCAAATGATGTGGCGAATGCCATTGGACCGTTGGCCGCCATCGTTTCGGGTGTTGATAGCGGCGAGATCGTGACATCGGCCCCGATCCCGATCTGGGTGATGGTGATCGGGGCGATTGGTATTTCTGCCGGTCTGATCCTGTTCGGGCCGAAACTGATCAAGACGGTCGGATCGAAAATCACCAAGCTTGATCCGATCCGGGCCTATACCGTGGCGCTGTCGGCGGCTTTGACGGTGATTGTGGCATCCGCGCTGGGTCTTCCGGTCAGTTCGACCCATATTGCGGTTGGTGCGGTGTTTGGGGTCGGGTTCCTGCGTGAAACGCTAAGCCATCGTCGCCGGATGGATAGTGCGCCGATGCTGGTCGGTGCGGAACCGGAAAGTGACGAACAGAAACAGCATATCGAAGCCCTGCGTCAGCTTGACCCGGCACAGGCCGAAAAGGCCGAGAAGAAACTGCGCAAGCGGTTGCTGGTGCGGCGTCGGTATGCGGTGACGATTGCGACCGCGTGGGTGATCACGGTTCCGGCCGGGGCGTTCCTTGGCGCGTTGCTGTTTTTCACCATTCGCGGGATCATGCTTTAATTCCGTCGGAATTAGGCGCAGAATTGACGTTTCGCGGCACGGTGCTCCTCCTTTTCCCCGGAGCAGCTTGTGGCGATCTGCAGCGGCGGTCAGGCTTTGTCTGACCGCCGTTTTTCCTTGACGCCTGGGGCCTGCAAGCGTAATTACCGCGACATAATTTGAAACAAACCCGTGCCGAATCGTCGCCCAATCAAAGTGGGCCGCGAGATTTCCTATGCGTGCGTTCTGCTTTTGGTCAGGATTTTGGTTAAGGAAAAACGATGAAAGCCATCATTATTGGCGTTCTGGCAATGGCCGTGACGGTTGTTGCATCGAACATTCTGGTTGAATATCCGCTGCCGGGCGTTTTGGCCGATTGGCTGACTTATGGGGCGTTTACCTATCCGGTGGCGTTTCTGGTGACTGACCTGACCAACCGCGCACGCGGGGCAGCGGCGGCACGCCTTGTCGTGCTGGCCGGGTTTGCGATTGCGGTTGTTCTGTCGTTGATCGTTGCCGATACGCGCATTGCGATTGCATCGGGCACGGCGTTTCTGATTGCGCAGATGCTTGACGTGACGGTGTTTGACAGGCTGCGCCGGGCGACCTGGTGGAAAGCCCCGCTGATCTCATCGGGGATCGGGTCGGCGGTGGATACGGCCTTGTTCTTTTCCATCGCTTTTGTCGGTACCGGGCTTCCGTGGCATACATGGGCGATGGGCGATTTCAGCGCCAAGATCATCATGGCGCTGACCTGTCTGGCACCGTTCCGTTTGCTGATGGCAATTATTACCCCGCGCCTGAATATCGAACCGGCAAAAGGGTGATGCAGGGCTGATATTCCGGCGGGCGTCTTGTGATTTTGCAAAGGGGGGCGGTATAAGGCGCCCCTCTGATTTTTTCTGATAATTGCAGGTTTTGTTTTTCTGATGAAAGTCGATCTGTTCGATTTCGATCTGCCGCGTGAGTGCATTGCCGAACATCCGGCCAACCCGCGTGACAGTGCCCGCATGCTTGATCTGACGGGCGGGCAGACGCATGACCGCATCGTTCGTGAATTGCCCGAAATCCTGCGGCCCGGTGATCTTCTGATTTCCAATGATACCCGCGTGATCCCGGCGCGCCTGTTTGGCAAGCGCGGGGAGGCGGGCATTGAAGTGACCCTGCACAAGCAGGAAGGTCTTGCACAATGGCGCGCCTTTGCCAAACCGGCCAAGAAGCTGCGCGTTGGGGAAACCTTCAAGGTTGCCGATGATTTCGAAGCCGAGGTCATGGAAAAGAAAGACGGCGGCGAGGTGTTGCTGCGCTTTAACGTTGCCGGGGCTGATCTGATTGCCGCGCTTGAAAAATATGGCGTGATGCCGTTGCCGCCCTATATCCGGCGGGAAAAGGGTGGGGATAATCAGGACAGATCGGATTATCAGACGATTTTCGCCCAGCATGACGGCGCGGTGGCAGCCCCGACGGCGGGTTTGCATTTTACCCCGGAACTGCTGGCAGCGATTGATGCGCGCGGTATCGAGCGCCGCACGATCACGCTTCATGTCGGGGCGGGCACGTTTTTGCCGGTCAAGGTGGATGATACCGAAGACCACAAAATGCATGCCGAATGGGGCAGCATATCGCCCGAAATCGCCAGCCTGATCAATGAAACGCGCGCCAAGGGCGGGCGGGTTGTTGCGGTCGGGACGACGTCGCTTCGGTTGCTTGAAAGTGCGGCGCGCGAAGACGGGGTGGTTGAACCGTTCGAGAACGAGACCGACATCTTTATCACGCCGGGCTATAAATTCCGGGCAGTGGATATGCTGCTGACCAATTTCCATCTGCCACGGTCAACGCTTTTCATGCTGGTATCGGCCTTTGCCGGGTTTGAGCGCATGAAGGCGGCCTATGGCCACGCGATTGAAAACAAGTACCGTTTCTATTCCTATGGCGATTGCAGCCTGCTTGAATGCGCCAGTAAGATTGAAAAAAGCTGATGACTGAATTCCGTTATGAACTTCTGGCGACCGACGGCAAGGCCCGTCTCGGCCGCATTCATACCGCCCACGGCGTGATCGATACCCCGGCCTTCATGCCGGTTGGCACGGCTGCCACGGTCAAGGGCATGTTGCCGGAAAATGTCGCTGATACCGGTGCGCAAATCCTGCTTGGCAACACCTATCACCTGATGCTGCGCCCCGGTGCGGAACGCATTGCACGCCTTGGCGGTTTGCATAAATTCATGAATTGGGACAAGCCGATCCTGACCGATAGCGGCGGCTATCAGGTGATGTCGTTATCCAAGCTGCGCAAGATTACCGAAGATGGTGTTACGTTCAAAAGCCATATCGACGGGCGCAAATTTGCCCTGTCGCCGGAACGTTCGATGGAAATCCAGCATCTGCTGGGATCGACGATTACCATGGCGTTTGACGAATGCACCCCGTTCCCGGCGACCGAACAGCAGGCCGCAGAGTCCATGCGCATGTCGATGCGCTGGGCCAAACGGTCCAAGGATGCATTTGTCGGGCGCGAAGGCTATGCGCTTTATGGCATTCAGCAGGGCAGCGTTTTTGAAAATCTGCGGCGCGAAAGTTCCGAAAAACTGGCCGAGCTTGACCTTCTGGGCCATTCAGTCGGTGGTCTTGCAGTTGGCGAGGGCCAGCAGATCATGTTTGATACGCTTGATTTCTGTGTCGATATGCTGCCCGCCAACAAGCCCCGTTACCTGATGGGGGTTGGCAAGCCATCGGACCTTGTGGGCGCGGTGATGCGCGGGATTGACCAGTTTGATTGCGTTTTGCCGACCCGTTCGGGCCGCAATGCGCAGGCCTTTACCCATCGCGGCACGCTGAACCTTAAAAACGGGCGGCATCGCGATGATGACCGTCCGCTGGATGATCAGTGCAATTGTCCGGCCTGCACGAAATATTCGCGCGCCTATCTGCATCACCTGATCAAGGCGGGCGAGATTTTGGGGGCGGTTCTGCTGACCTGGCATAACCTTGCCTATTATCAGGATCTGATGCGTGGCATGCGCGACGCCATTGCCGCGGGCCGCATGGAACAGTTCGCCCGTGATTTTTATGCAGGCCAAGAAGGCGGGGATATTGATCCCGTGCCGATCAGCGAGGATTAATCACATGGCCGATCAAACCATTTACGACAACCTGACCATGCTGGGTGGCACCACCGAACAGCCTGCCAGCCCGGATGAAGCGGTTCTTGAACGGGTACAGAACCCGCAGGCCGGAACCGATTACTGTGTTCGGTTTGTTGCACCGGAATTCACATCGCTTTGCCCGATCACCGGTCAGCCGGATTTTGCCCATCTGGTGATTGACTATGTGCCGGGGGATTGGCTGGTGGAAAGCAAGTCGCTGAAGCTGTTTCTGACGTCGTTTCGCAATCATGGCTCGTTCCACGAGGATTGCACGGTCAAGGTCGGCAAACGCATCGTCGAGACGCTTGATCCGAAATGGCTGCGCATCGGCGGATACTGGTATCCGCGCGGCGGCATTCCGATTGACGTGTTTTACCAGACCGGCCCGGCCCCCGAAGGGGTGTGGATCCCCGATCAGGGCGTTGCCCCCTATCGCGGTCGGGGCTAGGCTCACCGGAATTGCTGCGAAATCAAAGGCTGCTGTCGGGAAACCGGTGGCAGCCTTTTTGTTTTCGGGCATTACCGGTATGTGTATTTATTAACAATGCGAATTATTCTCATTGTTTTGGGTTTTGGTTCTTGCTAATAGACGGGCGGGCAGGATGACCTGCGACACTTGGCAACGATATGTTTGGGCAAGGCCATGGCGCGCAATAGCGCATCGGTTCTGATCGCAAGCTTTCAGGAAAATTACGAACAGCTTTTCCGGTTTCTGACCCGAAAGCTGGGCGGGGACCATGAACGCGCAGCCGATGTGGTGCAGGATACCTATGTGCGGCTTGCCGATACACCCGATCAGGGGGACGTGATTGACAATCCGCGTGCCTATATCTATCGGGTGGCCGGGAATCTTGCGATTGACGGGATCAGGCGTGATAAACGCATTACCGCCCATCACGATATGGACGAGGATACCGACGCGATCCACGATCCCAA
Source organism: Thalassospira sp. MBR-102 (assembly GCF_040549275.1). Lineage (NCBI taxonomy): Bacteria > Pseudomonadati > Pseudomonadota > Alphaproteobacteria > Rhodospirillales > Thalassospiraceae > Thalassospira > Thalassospira sp. MBR-102. The sequence continues at coordinate 204,542 of NZ_JBEPTC010000004.1, read as the reverse complement.
ACCCGGCCCCGAAAACATCGTGCTCGATCGTGAACAGATTTTACTGCTTGATAAGGCGCTGGAAAAGCTGCCAGAAAAGCCACGTATGGCGTTGCTGATGTTTCGGGTCGACGGGTTGTCACACAGTGAAATTGCCGCGCGTCTTGGCGTATCAAACAGCATGGTCGCGAAATATATCGTGCGCGCCCTGCAACATTGCCGCGACGAGCTTTTGCGCGAGGGCGAAAAATAATGGCAAAAATCATTGTAGATTTGCCCATGCCCAAACGTCTTAACAATAACGGCTCCACAACCGGGGCCGGACAGAATCATTTTCGGGGTATCGGGTTTTGAAGACCGGGTTATCGGATCAGCAACCAGCCAGCAGGCCATTGACCGCCGATCTTGGCGATCAGGCGATTGAATGGCTGGTGATGCTGCAATCGGGGGATGCCACCATGCGCGACCGTGCGGCCTTTGCCGACTGGTGCGCGCAAAGCCCCGATCACGCCCGTGCCGCGGCCGAGGCCCAAAGCCTTTTTGCCGCCATCGGTCAAACCGAAGCCGCGCAGCAATGGCAGGAAAATCCCGACATTCAGAACGAGATCGGCAGTTTCCGATCCCTCGCGCCGGGGGCAGCCCCGACCCGCAGGCAACCTTCGCTACAACCGGCACAGCGCAGGGTATTTGGGGCCCGGCCCGGACGCCTTGCCATTGCGGGGGCAATGATTTGCGCCTTGATGCTGGCGATCTTTGGCGGATTGGAAGCAACCGGGCCGATTGCGCGCTGGACATCGGATTACAGCACGGCCATCGGGCAGCAGCGGGCGGTGACGCTTGCCGATGGATCGATTGCACACATGAATACCGCATCGGCCTTTTCCGTTGATTTTTCCGGCCCACGTCGCGAAATCCGCCTTGAAGCGGGCGAAGTAATTTTTGACGTGGCGAAGGATGCCGATCATCCGTTTATTGTTTCCGCCAATGGCGGGGCGGCGCGCGCGGTTGGTACGGTTTACGGGGTGCGGCTTGAGGACGGCGGGGCGAATGTCACCGTGCGCGAAGGCATTGTCGAAGTGACCCGTGGCGACAGTGAGCCGGTGCGGATCACCGTCGGGCAGCAGGCGCATTATGACACCGATGGTGGATTGAGCAAGATTACGGATGCCGATCTTGCGGCCTATGGCAGCTGGCAGCGTGGTAAGCTGATTTTCAATCAGCGGACGCTTTCGGATGTGATGGCGGAACTGCAACGCTACCAGCCGGGCAGGATCGTTGTGGCGCGCGATACGTTGCGCGACCTTAAGGTTACGGGTGTGTTCGAAACGACTGACCTTGATGCGGTTTTTGCCTCTATCGCGCAAACGACATCCGCACGCGTTACCCGGTTGCCGTTGCTGACGATCATCTATTGATCCTTCTGGCGAAGGCCAAGGGTTTCCGGGCTTTTTCCCGATCTGAAAATTTTTTGAATTTTTTACTGCAAATCACGTTAGCCGGTTTCGTCTCAGAAATAACAGCGAATGATTTCGGTTCTTAATTTCATTCGCATTGGGGTTTCTGACGAAAAGGCTTATGGAATGAATACAAACGTTTGTGTGGCCCGGCGGATGATGCTGATGGGCTGGAAACGCCGTCTTGCGGTAACCACGGTGATTTCCGGCGTTGTTGCTATTGCACCGTTTTGTGCGACGGCGGCCGATATTGCCGCGTCGCGCGACAATGCCGAAATCGCACAGGCGAGCGTGATTGATTTCAACATCCCGGCACAGGACCTTGACCGGGCGCTGACCAGCCTTGCCGATCAGGCAGGCGTGCGTCTGTTCTTTCCGTCCGGCGGAATTTCCGGTGTTCAGGCATCCGCCATTCAGGGGGAAATGACGGTTGATCAGGCGCTGGGCCAGCTTCTGAGCGGGACGGGTTATACGTGGCGCTTTACCGAGGATAACACGGTCACGATTGAACAGATCGCCGCCAGTGGTGAAACGGTGCTTGATCCGGTGCGGGTCGAAGCCAATGCGGTCACCGAAACCGCAGATGGCCCGGTGGACGGCTATGTCGCGACCCGGTCGCGTGCGGCGACCAAAACCGGCACACCGATCCTTGAAACAGCGCAAAGCATTAGCGTGGTGACCAAGGAGCAGATGGAAGATCAGGGATCGCAGACGGTGATGCAGGCGATGCGCTATACCCCCGGTGCCTTCACCGGGCAGGTCGGTGCGTCAAACCGGTACGATTACATTATCCTGCGCGGCCTGGTGGATCGCAGCATCGATAATATCTATCTCGATGGCCTGAAAACCATGAGCGATGATTCTACCTATAGCTCGATGCAGATCGATCCCTATTTCGTCGAACGTGCCGATGTGGTCAAAGGACCGGCATCGGTGCTTTATGGTCGCAGTTCGCCCGGTGGTCTTGTCGCACTATCAAGCAAGAAACCGCAATTCGAACAGCAGGGCGAGGTCGAGCTTTCCTATGGCAATCGCAATCAGCGCGGGGTCGGTTTTGATTTCACCGGTCCGCTGGACGAGGCAGGCAAGCTTGCCTATCGCGTTGTCGGCAAAGCCGATGCATCCGATACCCAGTTCGAAGGTACTGAAGAAGAACGTTATGCCATTGCCCCGTCGCTGACCGCCAATATCAGCGATGATACACGCCTGACCCTGTCGGGTTATTTCCAGAAAGACCCGGAAGGCGGCACCCATAATGGCCTGCCGTCCGAAGGCACGCTTTTCCCGAGTAACGGCCAGTATATCTCGAACACTTTCTTTGACGGTGATCCGGCATTGGAAAGTTATGAGCGTACCCAGAACATGGTTGGTTACGAGTTTGAACATGATTTCGACGATACCTGGACGGTGCGCCAGAACTTCCGCTTCCTTGATGCCGATGTGCATCTTGACCAGATTTACCAGACGGGCTGGAGCGGTACCTCAAATGAGTTGACGCGAACCTATGGCGGTGGGGATGAAAGCCTTCGCGCCTTTACGGTGGATAACCAGGCCGAAGCCAATTTTGCCACCGGTGACGTTGATCATACGGTTGTGATGGGCTTTGATTATCAGGATCGCAAAAGCGAAAACAAATGGCTGTTTACCGGGGCATCGAACATTGATGCCTTCAATCCGGTCTATGGCAGCCCCGGGGTTGCGTTGGGAGCAATCACCAACAGCAACAGCCGGTCCCTTGAACAGGCCGGGCTTTATGCCGAGGATCAGCTGGCCTATGAAAACTGGCGTTTCTCGCTGGGTCTTCGGCAGGATTGGCTGGAAACCAGCAACCTGAACCGTTTGACCAATGTTGAACAGGGTGAAGACCGCAGCAAGCTGACCAAACGTGCCGGGGTTCTTTATCTGTTTGATAACGGCATCGCGCCCTATTTCAATTATTCGGAATCCTTCAATCCCAGCCTGTCGAGTGACGCATCGGGCAAGCCGCTGGAACCGACCGAAGGTACGCAATATGAAGTCGGCGTAAAATTCCAGCCTGAAGGCAGCAAAACGATGCTGAGTGCGGCGGCATTCCATATCGAACAGGAAAACGTTGCGGTTTATAACAACCTGACAACGGCATGGGAGCCGGTTGGAACGATTGAGTCCCAAGGTATTGAGCTTGAGGCACGCACCGAACTGACCGATAATCTTAGCGTGCTGGCCGGTTACACTTATACCGATGCGTCCTTTGATGCGCCGGGGTCGGTCAAGGATGGCAATCGTCCGCAGCAGGTACCCGAACATATGGTGTCGCTTTGGGGGCATTACCGCTTTGATCAGGGATCGCTTGACGGGCTCGGCATCGGGGCAGGGATCCGCTATGTCGGTGAAACGGCTGCGAATGAGGCCAACACCCTTATGGTTCCGGACTACACGCTGGTTGATGTCGTGCTGAACTATGATCTGGCGCAGGTTGGCATGAACAATGCCGATTTCCGGCTGAATGTGAACAACCTGATGGACGAGGAATATGTCGCGTCCTGTCTGATCACGCAGTGGTCGGATAACTGTTATTATGGCGAGGAACGCACAATTCTGGCGACGCTGCGATATCGCTTCTGATTTCGCCCGGCGTCGACTTAAAGGCCGCAGCCATGTGCTGCGGCCTTTTGCGTTTCGGCGACAAACCTATATAAGGCAGCACAGAGAGAGAAAACGACCCAGATGTTTTGCCATGACGGTTGGTGCTGCGATAACCCTTGAAAGCCTTCAGGCCAAAGCTCGTGAAATCGGCTTTGATGTCTGTGGCGTGGCGCGCCCGCAGATTGACGAACGCAATCAGGCGCGGCTCGATGAATTTGTCGCCGCTGCCGAATATGGCACCATGGACTGGATGAATGACCCGGAACGGCTGCCGCGCCGTCGCGATCCGAAAATGCTGTGGCCGGATGTCAAATCCGTCATTGTTCTGGGTTCCAACTATGGCCCTGCGGAAAATCCGCTAACCCTTCTGGACCATCCCGACCGGGCGATGATTTCGGTCTATGCCAGAAATCGCGACTATCACGATCTGATCAAAAAACGCCTCAAGCAGCTTGCGCGCTGGATGATGGAACAGGCGCAGAAAGCGGGTGCTGATGGCGAACAGGTCAAGGTGTTTGTCGATACCGCCCCGGTGCTGGAAAAGCCGTTGGGGCAGGCCGCCGGGATTGGTTGGCAGGGGAAGCATACCAATCTTGTGTCGCGCGAATACGGCAGCTGGCTGTTTCTGGGCGAGGTGTTCACGACCCTTGAATTTGATCTGGCTGAACCGGAAATCGATCATTGCGGGTCATGCGCCAAATGCCTTTCGGCCTGTCCGACCGATGCCTTTCCGGGGCCCTATAAACTTGATGCGCGCAAATGCATTTCGTATCTGACGATCGAGCATGATGGCTTGATCCCGCCCCAGTTTCGACGCGCAATGGGCAACCGGATTTATGGCTGTGACGATTGTCTGGCAGTGTGTCCGTGGAACAAGTTTGCCAGCCGGACACAGGAAATGGCCTTTATCCCGCGCGCCGAACTGACCGCGCCAAGGCTTGCCGATTTCCTTGATCTTGATGACGAGACATTTCGCAGTTTCTTTACCGGATCGCCGATCAAGCGGATCGGGCGGGCGAAGTTTTTGCGCAATGTTCTGACGGCGGTGGGCAATAGCGGGGCGGTCAATCTTGTGCCGCGTGTCGAGAGCCTTTTGACCGACGAAAGCCCGCTTGTGCGCGGATCGGCGGTCTGGGCGCTGTCGCAATTGATGGATGGCAAGGCGTTTGACGCCCTGCGATCCCGTCATGAACGCATGGAAAGTGATCCGGTGGTGCTGGCGGAATGGGCGCGCCCCGCGCCGTGATCCTAGTCGAACGGCACTGTTTCATAATGATAGCGCACATTGCCCGACGGATCGGTCAGTACGATGCCGAACATCGGCTTTAACGGGGCGCGTTCAAACAGTTCTTCTTCCTTTTCATGACGCATGTCGAGAGGTTCGCCCTTCTGGCTGCTGCCGCCGACATTGAATGGAATCCCCTGCCAGATGCCGTTGCCGGGACGGTGCAGGTGGCCAAGGAAGATATGCCTGATCTGCGGATGGTCTTTGACGATGACGGCCAGTTCGGCGTCGGCATCCATCCGGATCGAGTCAAGGAACGGCAGGCCCATATCAAGCGGCGGGTGATGCATGAACAGGAAGGTCGGTAGGTCTTGGTGGTCTGCCAGTTCGTGTTTCAGCCAGTCAAGCCGGGCGTCGCACAATGTGCCGTGATGCGCATCGGGCACGATGGTATCAAGCATCACAAAGCGGATGCCGCCGATTGTCTGACCATGATTGATAAAGCCGTTTTCATCGCGCGGCGTATCAGGGAAGGCGGCGAGCATCGGTTCGCGGATATCGTGATTGCCCGGGATCATGATAAACGGCATGGCAAGGGTCGCGAACAGTTCGACCGCGTGGTCATATTGTTCCGGGCGGCCATGATGGGTAATGTCGCCGGTAATCACGCAGATCGCGGCATCGGCATGATATTCATTGATTTCGGCAATGACGGCACGCAGCGTTTCACCCGCATGTGGTGGGCGCGAAAGATCATCACGGGCCAGCAGATGCGTGTCGGAAAGATGTATGAATTTCATAGGGATGCCTTATCATGATCGGGTGACGCCACCGGCATGATGATCGAGTTGCCGAGGATTGGGAAGATATACAGGCCGATGAGCAGCGACGTTCGCAAAAGATCTGTGACAATTGCCGGACACCGGACGAGTTTCTCGCTTGAAGATGCGTTCTGGTCCGAACTTCAGGGCATCGCAACACGGCGCGACATGGCAATTGCCGAACTGGTTGCCGAGGTTGACGAAGGCCGCGACGGCAACCTTTCAAGCGCCTTGCGGTTATATGTGCTGGCGGATTTGCAGGGGCGGTTGGGGCGGGATCGTGACCCTGATATGCCATCGGGTCACGAAGAAGCACCGGAAGATCAATAAATGTGTGGACTGGCAGGGGCGACAGCCAGCGGGGAGCAACCACGTGTTCACGCAGCACTGCATGCACTTGCCCATCGGGGGCCGGATGGTGAAGGGTGCTGGTCTGATCCCGCGGGTGCGGTAACGCTTGGCGTGCGTCGGCTGATCACGACCGATCCGGGGGCTGCGGCAAATCAGCCCCTGATTTCACCCGATGGCCGGTTTGTTCTGGCGTTTAACGGTTATATTGCCGGGCATCGGCGGCGTATTTCATCCTTGCGCCAAGATGGTTTCACTGTTGAAAGCGACAGTGATGCGGCGCTGTTTCTGACGGTTCTTGGTAATGCCCTGCGTGATGGTGGTGATCCTGCCAAACCGCTTGGCGATCTGTCCGGGCAGTATGCCTTTGCGCTTTGGGATTGCGCCTTGCGGCAGCTTTGGCTGGGGCGTGATCCGGTCGGGATAAAGCCGCTTTATTTCGTGGAGTACGGCAGTGGCAATGTGGCTTTCGCGTCCGAGATTGCCGCCCTGCGATGCATCGTACCGACCATGCCGGACCAGAATGTTTTTCCGCATTATCTTGCACATCTGTTTGTCCCGGCACCGGCGACCGGCTTTGCCGATATCCGGCAGTTACGGCCGGGGGAGCTGATCTGCTGGCAGGATGGCAAGATTGATAGCCGGATGATCCGGCCAGCCACTTGCCACCGATATGACGGCGAAGACGCAGTTGCCGATCTGCGCGGGGCCATTCGCCAGTCGGTGGCCGATGCGATGGATGCGGACCGTAATGTTGGCATGCTTTTGTCCGGTGGAATGGATAGTGGTGCGATTGCCGCGATGGCGTGTGATGTCGCGCGTGAACGCGGGCAAAAGCCGCCACCGGGATTTGTCATGCAGTTCCGCGATGCCGGGATGGATGAAACACCACGTGCGCGGCAGTTGGCGAAGCATCTGGGAATGGAGCTGCATGTCATTGCGGCACCGGAGGAGCCTGAGGAAATTTTGGGGCATCTGAAGGATGGTTTACGGGCTTTTGGTTCACCCTTTGGCAATCCGTCGATTGTTCTGATGCAGGCATTGAGTGCGGGCGTGTCAAAGCATGTGCCGGTCTGTCTGGCCGGGGATGGCGGGGATGAGCTGTTTGGCGGTTATCCGCGCTATCGGGCCGCCCGGATGTTCCGTTTTTGGCAGCATATACCCGGTGTTGTTCGGCGCGCGATGGCCGGGAATTTTGCGAGGACATTGCCGCGTGGGGCCGAACGGTTTGTTCAAGGCGGGCAGGGAAGCGCCGAGGATGCGTTTCATTTCTGGAATGATCGCGCCGGTATTTCGCAAGTGCCATCGAAATTGTCATTGGCCGCGGATTTGCCAAATGGCGAATTGAGCGACCGGCTGATGGCGTTTGACCGGAAAATCACCTTGCCGGGCAATCAGCTTGCCATGTCGGACAGGTGCGGCATGGCGTATGGGCTTGAATATCGGGTGCCGTTGCTTGGTCATGAGGTGATGGCAATCGCCGGGCATGTTCAGGCAGGGGCGCATCTGCGCGGCGGGGGGAAGGCCCTGTTGCGGGCGGTCATCGCGCCGATGATGCCTGATGGTTATCTGTGTGCAGGCAAAATCGGCTTCAACCCGCCGATCGCTGAATGGTTGGTCAAGCTTGGCGCATTGCTTTGGGGAAATGAGGGGCGGATCATTGAGGTCTTGTTTGGCGATCTGCCGGTGACAAACCGCCAACGGCGGCATTACTGGCACAGGGCAACACAAGCTAGGGCACCGGATATGGCGTTAAGCCTTTGGGCGATGCTGGTCTGGCGACTGCGGGAGGAGTGTTGGCAATCGGATATCGGAGAGGCAAACATCAGCACAGCAATGGTGGAAAATGTTGCATTGTTTGCAGCACGCATCAAGACAGGGGGTTACATGCCGGAACGCCCCCAGCCGCGTGAACGGCGATAAAGATTAAGCGCGGTCAGGGCCGTTGGTGCCAGTTGCACCACCTGGCGTGACAGGGCGAGGATGCGGCCTTCGTCGATATCGTCTTCTTCAAAGAAATTCTGTGTGACCCCGCACAAATCGGAAAGCTGGCGCAAGCCAAAGGTGCCCGAGGTGCTTTTGAGCACATGGACTTCGTCCCGGACGGTTGCGAGGTCGTCATTTGACAGCGCGTTGTCAATTTTGACCAGACGGGTTTCGGTTTCATTGATGAAAAGGTCGATACCGCATGATGCGCCTTCGTCCCCGGCGTCGGCATAAAGCTGTTCGAGGGTGCGGATATCAAGCACCGGGCTTGAAGGCGGATCAAGGCGTTCCGGGCGGGTGATGCGTGCCCCCTTGGATCGCAATACCGGCGGCGGCGAAAGGCGCGGGGCGGAAGCAGCCCCCTCCGGGGACCGGCTGATGAGGTCGCGGATGGTATCAAGCAGCTTGGTGCGCTGGATCGGTTTGTTGATAAATTCATCAACCCCGGACTGACGCGCAATGACGTTCCAGTCGCGCGACTGATGGGCAGACAAGGCAATGATGGGGGTATGGGCAACCGGCCCCTGCATGTGGCGGATGCGGCGCGTCGTATGCAATCCGTCCATATCGGGCATTTCAACATCCATCAGGATCAGATCGGCCGTCACCCCGCGACGCAGCATGTTCAGCACGGTCTGCCCATTGGTGGCCTCGACAATGCCGTATCCTTCGGCTTGCAGGATGCGGCGCGCGACCATGCGGTTGCTTTCGCTGTCATCGGCGATGATCACGGTACCGATTTTACTGTCATTGGCCGATGCCGGAAGGGCAATCGGGTGGGGATGCTCCGCCTGCGGTTTGACGAAGCACACGGAAATCATGCCGCCGTCAGCAAGCTCGGTCTCGGAAAACAGCAGGTCTTCTTCGGCAACGCCGGTAATCAGCTGTTCCCATGCCGGGTTCGCATAGATGATCCGTTCATTGCTGTCAAAAAGAGCGATGCCCGCACTTGTCTGTGCCAGTGCATCGATGATCTGATTATTCATTGGCCACCTTATCGATTCGGTGCCCAGTCCCACATCGCGAATGTAGATTTATATCTTTATATGAAACGTAAACGTTCCTGCCGCGAATTTGGTATTGTTACATCTTTTTCTTATAAGTCCATGGTTTTTACCAATTGCAGCCCGCAAGGCTGCCTTGGCCATGAAACATTTTGCGAAACAAACGTTTCATTAAGTCATGTAATTGAAACATTCGTTGCAAATCCGGTGGCGCTGTGGCGTAGTTTTCCGATCAATTGATCACAGGAACCCGGGAAAATGGGTGTTTACACCGATTTGCGCGAAAAGCTGATTTCCGATTATGCGACGCTGAGCCCGCAAATGCAGAAGGCGGCGCGCCATATTCTTGATCATCCCAATGATGTGGCCCTGCGTTCGATGCGCGCCCTTGCGCGGGCGGCCAATGTGCCACCCAGTACGGTTACCCGCCTGATGGCAGCCATCGGTGTCGATACCTGGCAGCAGTTCCGCGATAGTTACCAGAACCGGTTGCTTGACCTGCCGGCAAGTTACGCACACCGGGCGCGCGCGTTGCAAAACAGCGAAGCCGATATCCATCGCGATGCACATCTGCTGCAAAGCATCGCGCAGGCCGAGATTGCCAATATCGGTCAGGCATTCGCACCGGAAATGTGCGAACGCATGAAGGATGCGTGTGAACATATTGCGCGCGCCCGTCAGGTTTTTGTCGTCGGGCGTGGTGCGGCCTATCCGGCGGCGTATCAGTTTGCCTACGCCTATCGGCTGTTTAACGAAAATGGTGTTCTGGTTGACGGGCATGCAGGGGCATTCGGGGATCAGTTGCGCGGGATTGGCCCGCGGGACGTTCTGATTGCCGTCGGGGCACGGCCCTATATTCGCGATACGGTGCGCGCGGTCGCGTTTGCCCGCAAACAGCATTGCCCGGTGATTGCGGTTTGCGATTCGGACGTTGCGCCGATTGCGGTCGATGCGGTTGCAAAGCTGGTCGTATCAGACAGTTCCCCATCCTTTTTCCAAAGCTTTACCACCAGCGTTTCGGTCATGCAGGCGCTTGTCGCCCTTCTGGTTGCGCGCGGCGGTCAAAAGGTACTGCAACGGATTGCCGTTGCGGAAGAACAACTTGCGGCTTTCGATACCTATCATGAAGAAGCCGCCTCCACCCGGAATTCCCGATCATGAACCAGCCCCACAGCAAGCCCGAAACCTATGTCCTTCATCGCAGCAGTGTCGCAACCCCGCCGCGTGCGGTGCGGGGCGAAGGTGTTTATATCTTTGATCAGAATGGCAAAAGTTATCTGGATGCCAGCGGGGGTGCCGCGGTTTCATGCCTTGGGCATTCCGACCCGGCGGTGCGTGCGGCCATGCATGCCCAGATTGATCAGATTGCCTATGCCCATTCGGGTTTCTTTTCCACCGATGCGATGGAAGAACTGGCCGAAGACCTTGTAACCCATGCTCCCGAAGGCATGGCAAAGGCGTATTTCGTTTCGGGCGGGTCGGAGGCGACCGAGGCGGCGCTTAAAATGGCGCGGCAATATTTCCTTGAGATCGGGCAGCCGGACCGGAAATATGTGATTGCGCGCCGCCAGTCCTATCATGGCAATACGCTGGGCGCGCTTTCGGTTGGCGGGAATATGTGGCGTCGCAAGCAGTTCGAGCCGCTGCTGATTACGGCAAGCCATATCGCGCCCTGTTATCCGTATCGTGACCAGATGCCGGGCGAAAGTGACGCGGCGTATGGTTTGCGGGTCGCCAACGAACTTGAAACCGCGATCCTTGAACTCGGGGCCGACAGCGTTGCCGCCTTTGTCGCCGAGCCGGTTGTCGGCGCAACATCGGGTGCCTTGGCCCCGGTGCCGGGATATTTCAAACGCATCCGCGAGATTTGCGATCAGTATGGTGTGCTGCTGATCCTTGACGAGGTCATGTGCGGGATGGGCCGCACCGGCACCCTGCATGCGATTGAACAGGAAGGCATTTCGGGTGATTTGCAAACCATCGCCAAGGGGCTGGGTGCCGGATATCAGCCGATTGGTGCGATCCTGGTGTCGAAGAAAATCGATGATGCGATTGCCAATGGATCGGGTTTCTTTCAGCACGGCCATACCTATCAGGGGCATGCAACCGCCTGTGCCGCAGCCCTTGCAACCCAGCGAACCATTCGCGAACGCGACCTTTTGACCAATGTCGTCAGGCAGGGCGAATTGCTGGCCGATGGATTGCGCGAACGGTTCGGGCAGCATCCGTTTGTGGGAGATATTCGCGGTCGGGGATTGTTCCGGGGGCTTGAGCTGGTCGCGGATCGCGAAACCAAAGACCCGTTTGATCCGGCGCGCAAGATCAACGCCAAGATCAAGAAGGCAGCCTTTGCGCGCGGGTTGATGGCTTATCCGATGGGCGGCACGATTGATGGCGTGCGGGGTGACCATGTGCTGTTTGCGCCGCCCTTTATCGTGACCGGGGATGATGTCGCAAGGATCGTTGATCTGTTTGATTTGGCGATGAATGACGTGTTTGCCGCCGAGGGGCTTTTGTAATGTCTTATGGTGAAACCCCGTTTCTGATCGCATCGGCCCCCAATGGGGCGCGCAAAACCAAGGCCGATCTGCCCAGCATTCCGATAACCCCGGCCGAACTGGCCAAGGAAGCCGCCAACTGCAAGGCCGCCGGGGCGGCAATGATGCATCTGCATGTGCGTGATGATGACCAGAAGCACAGCATTGATGTGGGCCGGTATCGTGAAATGCTGACCGAGGTGCGCGCAAGTGTTGGTGATGACATGCTGTTGCAGGTCACGAGCGAGGCGGTCGGCATGTATGGCGCGCAGGATCAGATGGCGATGATCCGCGAACTTGTGCCCGAGGCGGTATCGATTGCAGTGCGCGAAATTGCGCCGGAAAATGCCGATCTTGATGAACTGCGCGATTTCTTTGCCTTCATGCGCGAGGCGGATATCCTGCCGCAATTCATCCTTTATGCGCCAGAAGACGTGATCCGGTTCAACCAGCTTGTGCGTGATGGTGTCATTCCGGGTGAAAAGCTGCCGGTGCTTTATGTTCTGGGCCGTTACACCACGGGGCAGGTATCCGACCCCAAGGACCTTTTGCCGTATCTGGATGCGTCGCCATTTGTATCGGAATGGATGGTGTGCGCCTTCGGGGTACATGAAAATGCCTGTGCGTTGACGGCGGCCGGATTGGGTGGTCATGCGCGCATTGGTTTTGAAAATAATCATCTTTTGGTTGACCGTTCGGGTGCGGTCGACAATGCTGCTTTGATCGTTCAGGCGCGCGAAGGCGCGTATCTTATGGGTCGGACTGTTGCGACCGGCGATCAGGCGCGAAAAATCATGCAACCGCAGTGGTAGACTCTGGCGCGCCAATGAAAACAGAATGGTTACCTGACATAAAAGTATCAGGGGGTTTCGGGGTTATAGGGTTTCAATTCTTGGGGCTCGTCATTATAATCCCCTCGCTGAAACATCTGATTTATCTGATGTTTCGATGTTTTTCCGCCACATCCTCGCGGTGTGGTTGAAAACTTTATAACAGGGTGTAATAGGGAGCTAATCCTGATGAAGAAACTTATTGCTGTAGCGGGTGCCATTGCCACCTTGGCTGGTGCGTCGCTGTTCGCCGGACAGGCATCGGCACAGGAAAACCGTTTTATCACCATCGGTACCGGTGGCGTGACGGGCGTTTATTATCCGACCGGTGGTGCAATCTGCCGTCTGGTGAACAAAGACCGTAAAGAGCATGGCATTCGTTGCTCGGTCGAGTCCACTGGTGGTTCGTCCTACAACATCAACACCATTCGTTCGGGCGAACTGGATCTTGGCGTTGCCCAGTCTGACGTTCAGTACTATGCCCTGAATGGTGAAAAAGCATTCAAAGACGTCGGCCCGTTCCCGGAACTTCGTGCCGTCTTCTCGATCCATCCGGAGCCGTTCACCATTGTTGCCCGCGCTGATTCCGGCATCAAAACCTTTGATGACCTTAAAGGCAAACGTGTCAATATCGGTAACCCGGGTTCGGGTAGCCGCGACACCATGGAAATCGTGATGAACGCCAAGGGCTGGACCCTTGACGATTTCGCACTGGCATCCGAACTGAAGCCGGCTGAACAGTCGCAGGCGCTTTGCGATAACAAGATCGATGCGATGCTTTATGTCGTTGGTCATCCGTCCGGTTCGATTCAGGAAGCTGTATCTTCCTGTGATTCTGTTCTGGTCGAAGTTGCCGGTCCGGAAATCGACAAACTGGTTGCCGATAACCCGTATTACCGTGTTGCCACCATTCCGGGCGGCATGTATCGCGGTAACCCGGACGACGTTCAGACCTTCGGTGTCGGCGCGACCTTCGTGTCCTCGACCGCAACCGATGCGGACGTCGTTTACAATGTTGTCAAAGCAGTCTTTGAAAACTTCGAGGATTTCAAAAAGCTGCACCCGGCTTTTGCGATCCTCAAAAAAGAAGAAATGGTCAAAGACGGCCTTTCGGCACCGCTGCATGACGGCGCTGTCAAATACTTCAAAGAAGCTGGCCTGATGTAAGTCAGGTTGAAACGGGGGGCACGCCGTGCCTCCCGTTTTGTTTTCTTCCGTCCTGCGGGCATCTTAAAAAATTTGATCAAAATGGCGCACAATGATGTGCCGATATGCTCCGTGGGCGACCGGGTAAGTGTCGACGGAGGTTTTTTGTTTCTGGGCTATCGGTTTGGGCCGCCCGAAACAGAAACCGCGTTCAGACCGGGAGTTTGCAATGACCGACGATAAAAGCGCGACACAGGGTCCATCGGACCAGGATCTTCAGGATCTGATCGCGGAAAATGATACAGGCGCGCGCCAGCCGACCGGCATGACGGCAATAATTTTGCTGTATGTTGCCGTGGCCTGGTCGCTGTTCCAGCTGTGGCTGGCATCGCCACTGCCCTATATTGTCAGTTTTGGGGTTTTCAATTCGACCGAAGCACGGTCGATCCATCTGGCTTTTGCCGTGTTCCTGGCGTTTCTGGCCTATCCGGCTTTCAAGAATTCACCGCGAAGTTATATTCCGGTTTTTGACTGGGTCCTGGCGGCTGCCGGGGCATTCTGTGCTCTTTATATCTTTATTTTCTACCGCGAGCTGTCATCGCGTCCGGGCTTGCCGATCACGCAGGATCTTGTGGTGGCCGGTGCCGGTCTGGTGCTGTTGCTTGAAGCAACGCGCCGCGCACTTGGTCCGCCCCTTATGATCGTGGCCATGGTGTTCCTTGCCTATGTTTTCTTTGGCAATGCACCGTGGGTGCCCGATGTCCTGCAATGGGCGGGTGCAAGCTTCTCCAAGGCGATGTCGCATCAGTGGATCACGACCGAAGGCGTGTTCGGGATTGCGCTTGGCGTTTCGACCAGCTTCGTGTTCCTGTTTGTGCTGTTTGGCTCGTTGCTCGATAAAGCCGGGGCCGGCAACTATTTCATCAAGGTGGCGTTTGCCGCCCTTGGCCACATGCGTGGCGGTCCGGCAAAGGCTGCCGTTCTGGCATCGGCAATGACCGGGCTTATTTCCGGTTCATCGATTGCCAACGTGGTGACGACCGGGACCTTTACCATCCCGCTTATGAAGCGTGTCGGTTTCTCGGGCGAGAAGGCCGGTGCGGTCGAAGTCGCATCGTCGGTCAACGGGCAGATCATGCCGCCGGTCATGGGGGCTGCGGCCTTTTTGATGGTGGAATATGTCGGCATTCCTTACCCGGAAGTCATCAAGCATGCCTTCCTGCCGGCGACGATTTCCTATATCGCGCTGATTTATATCGTCCATCTTGAGGCGCTTAAGGCCAATATGAAGGGCCTACCGAAACGTCAGACATCGACCGTGCAGCAAGTGCTGATGCGTTCGCTTCTGTTCGTGCTGTCGCTGGTTATTCTTGCGGGTGTGATTTACTACGCGATCAATTTCCAGAAACAGATATTCGGTAACGCGGTGGGCTGGATTGTCGCGGTCGAATGTGCCGCGATCTATTTTGCCGGTCTGTATTATGCGGCGAAATATCCTGATCTTGAACTGGATGATCCCAACAAGCCGGTGCTGGAGCTTCCGGCGCTGGGCGAAACCGCCAAGTCCGGCCTGCATTATCTGCTGCCGGTCGTGGTTCTGGTCTGGTTCCTGATGATCGAGTTGAAATCACCCGGATTGTCGGCCTTCTGGGCGACTGTTCTGATGCTGTTCATCATGCTGACCCAGCGCCCGGTCAAGGCGTTCTTCCGCAAGCAGCCGGACTATATGGCCAGTGTGAAGGAAGGCATTGCCGATGTGATTGACGGTTTTGCCACCGGGGCGCGCAACATGATCGGGATCGGTGTGGCGACGGCGGCGGCCGGTATCATCGTGGGTACGGTGTCGCTGACCGGGATCGGTCAGGTGATGGTCGAATTCGTGGAACTGATTTCGGGCGGCAATCTGATGCTGATCCTGATCTTTACCGCGATCATCAGTCTGATCCTTGGCATGGGCCTGCCGACCACTGCGAACTATATCGTGGTGTCGAGCCTGATGGCACCGGTGATTGTTGAACTGGGGGCTGCGAACGGCCTGATCGTGCCGTTGATTGCGGTGCATCTGTTCGTGTTCTATTTCGGCATCATGGCCGATGTGACACCACCGGTTGGTCTGGCATCCTTTGCCGCCGCCGCGGTTTCAGGGGCCGACCCGATGAAGACCGGCTTTGTCGCGTTCTTTTACAGCATGCGTACCGCCGTTCTGCCGTTCCTGTTCCTGTTCAACACGCAGCTTCTGCTGATCGGGCTTGATCATCCGTTTGAAGTGGTGATGGTGATCTTTGTCGCGATTGTTGCGATGCTGGTCTTTGCCGCAGCGACGATGGGGTATTTCTTCACCCGCTCGAAACTTTGGGAAAGTGCGGCACTTCTGCTGATTGCCTTTACCCTGTTCCGTCCGGGTTTCTGGCTTGATCTGCTCGAGCCGCCCTATGAAAACCTGCCCGCAACCGAGATTGTTGAAAAGGCGGCCGATATGCCCGCCAATACCAGCATTCTTCTGGATGTCGAGGGCATCAGTCTTGAAGGCGACGAAGTCAGCAAATCGGTGATGTTGCCATTGGGACCGGAAGCATCGGGTGAAGATCGTCTTTACAATGCGGGCATTGCGGTTCGCAACGAAGACGGCAAG
The DNA here is from genome assembly GCF_040549275.1 of Thalassospira sp. MBR-102. Classification (NCBI taxonomy): domain Bacteria; kingdom Pseudomonadati; phylum Pseudomonadota; class Alphaproteobacteria; order Rhodospirillales; family Thalassospiraceae; genus Thalassospira; species Thalassospira sp. MBR-102. The sequence goes on along the minus strand of NZ_JBEPTC010000004.1, from coordinate 187,955 downwards.
GTCTTTATCGATGATCTGGTATTTGGTGGTCCGGCCGAGAAAGCGGGACTTGATTTCGAGTTTGAAATCACCGCGATCAAGATCGAAGCCGACCGCATGCCCAAAGAGGTGTTCTTTATCCCGGCGTTTATTCTGCTGGGCGGGATCATCGTATTGCAACGCCGTCGCCGTCGTGCCGAAGCGGCCTAAGGAGGGCCAAGTCCATGTATAAGGATATTCTGGTTACAGTGGATCTTGATCACGATCTGTCCTGGAAAAAAGCCATTCCGGTCGCGATCAGGCAAGCCCAGGCATTCAATGCGCGCCTTCATGTCCTGACCGTGGTTCCCACGGTCGGGATGTCGATGGTCGGGCAGTTTTTCCCCAAGGGTTACGAGAAAAAGGTTCTCGATGCCTATAACGAAAGACTGCACCAGTTCGTTTCCGAACATATTCCGTCCGACCTTAAGGTCCAGCATATCGTGGGACAGGGCACGGTCTATGAAGTGATCCTGAAAATGGCGAAAAAGACCAATTGCGATCTGATCGTCATCGGGGCACACCGCCCGGAATTGAAGGATTACCTTCTGGGGCCGAATGCCGCGCGGGTTGTTCGCCATGCCGATTGTTCGGTGATGGTGGTTCGCGACTGATTGCTATCGTTCCGGACAGACACGAAAAAGGGGCAGCGCCAAAAGCACTGCCCCTTTTGCATGGTCAGGGCGACGGATCGGCCCGGTTATTTGGCAGCACAGGGATTTGCCGCACACGGATTGGCAGCGCAGGGGTTAGCCGCCGCGCAAGGATTTGCAGCACAAGGGTTGGCCGCGCACGGGCTGCAGGGATTGACGACCTTTTTGGCCGCGCACGGGTTTGCGGCACAGGGGTTTGCGGCACAGGGGTTGGCCGCGCAAGGATTGGCTGTGCACGTCGCGACTTCGGCGGTCGGTGTCGGAAGCGGGGCCGCCATTGCCATCGGGGCTGCCATGACAAGGCCGGCACCAACGGCAATCGCGGGCATCAGGGCCGACTGGGAGAAGAAGCTGGATTTTTTGGACATTGATTGCCTCACTGATTAAGCGTTCATTTCGATCTGACTTAGGGACGTTTGAATGTTTTTCGTCCGATGCAGGCCAATATGCGCCAAATCAGGTCGCCCGGAACGTCACATGGTTTCACTGTTATGTGAGAGAGCCGTGTGAAAGAAGCGGTCAAAATATGCCCACGGTTGAATGAGTCGCGAACAATTCATGTTTGATTTTTTATGCTTTGGTATCAAAACGATTGAAAAACCGATAGATTTTACGCATTTAAGAAATCGGGGATACGGGGAGCGGAGCATGGCGTACGGTTGAATAAACCGTGAGAACAGCCATCACGGAGACCGGAACAGACAATGAAAAAACAGCAGAGTCACATGATCGGCGGGCTTTTTGCGGCCGTTTTGGCCACGATGTCGTTGCCCGGTTCTGTGCGGGCGCAGTCCGCGGATGTACCATATGCCGATGTGGCGGAAATTCCGGCCGGTTGGTTCTTTCAGGGGTCGGATGCGGTTGAACGGCAATATGCCTATCAGATTGATGAGCAGGTCTATGGCCATGACATCAGCCGCCGGAATCGCTGGTACGATGTTGAAGTCGATAAATGGCACATTTATCTGCCCGACTATTTCATCATGAAAACGCCGGTCACCAATGATCAGTATGCCGCCTTTGTCCGGGATACCGGTCGTGAAGCGCCCGATATCAGCGAGGAAGACTGGGAAAGTCTTGGTCTGATTTACGGATATGACGCGACCCGTCCCTTTGCATGGCAGAATGGCGAACCGCCGCGTGGCAAGGGCAATCATCCGGTTGTTCTGGTGTCGTGGCGTGATGCCCAGGATTATGCCACCTGGCTAAGTTCGAAAACCGGCATCAAGTGGCGCATCCCCGAAGAAATCTATTGGGAGAAGGCGGTTCGCGGTGCGGACGGCATTTTCTATCCCTGGGGCAATATTTATGACCCGCTGCAATTGAACAGTGCCGATCGCGGCCCGTTTGATACAGTTCCGGTGGGACAGTTCGAACCCGGACCTTATGGGCTGTATGACGGGGCGGGGCAGGTGTTTGAATGGACGGCCACCAGTTTGCAAGCCGGATACCGTATTGTTAAGGGCGGATCTTGGGATGATCGGGGATGCGGTGTTTGCCGCCCCGCCGCCCGCCATGGCAGGCCGGAACATATGCAGCATATCCTTATCGGATTTCGGTTGATGCATGAATAGTGGCCTGTTTTCGAAGCAGGCTTGCACATTGTGACAGAATCACTAATTCTTGAACGGGATTAATTGGCCGTCATGGTCATGGACGGGTTATTTCTGCCGCTGCGGATAGGATTCTCATCGCAAGGTTACTGGTGTTGGAATGACCGAAATTGCAATTGACTGGACATCGCTTCCGACCGGACGGCTTGAACGGATGCTGACTGCGGGACGCGATGTTATGGAATGCCACCGGGTCTTGACGGTGACCGGCGATAATATTGTCGGTGAACTGATCAAGACGGCGGGGCCTTTTTATGAATGGACGCACTATCCCGAAGGGGATGTGTATGACCGCAATTCGCACGCCCAGTTTTATTATCATGCCCATCCCAAAGACGAACAGCGCAGTTGGAACGAGCATGGACACTTCCATACCTTCCTGCGACCGCGCGGCATGCCGTCCGGGTCAAAGCCGTTACCGATTGAGGGATTTGACTATCCCGAAGGGCCAAATGACGCGTTGTCGCATCTGGTTGCGGTATCGATGGATGAATACGGTTTTGCCCAGCGTCTGTTCACCACCAACCGCTGGGTGACCGGCGAAGTCTGGTATGACGGCGAAACCGTGATCAATATGCTCGAAAACTTCATCATTGATCATGCGCAACCATCCTGGCCGGTAAATCGCTGGATATCGGGGATGATCTTTTTGTATCGGCCGCAAATCGAACAGCTGATCCGCCTGCGTGATATGACAATCAACGAATGGCGTGAAAAGCATCCTGATCGCGATGTTTACGAAGATCGCGAACTGGAAGTTACATCGACCATCGACATCCGGGTCGAGGAGCAAATCCGCGCGATCACCGAGGAACTTGGTCGGCGCCGCGCCGCAGCGTGATATCTTCGGACATATGAAAACGGCCAATGCAGAAGCACTGGCCGTTTTTTATTCCGGTACCGGATATCGAAAGGCTTAGTGCGCTTTCAGATATTCGATGACATCGGCAATTTCGTCTTCTTTTTTCAGCTTGAAGGTCATCTTCGAGCGTTCTTTCGAACCCGAGATTTCGCTAAGCTTGGCTGACGGATCCTTAAGATAGTCAACCAGGAAGGCTTCATCGATGGTGAAACCTTTTTCACAAGCAGCCTGATAGCCTTTGCCGTATTTAAAGTCGGCGACATGGCCACATTGCGCACCAAAGGCCCCCGCCAGCGATGGTCCGACCTTGTTCTGGCCAGGTTCCACACTGTGGCAGGCAGCGCATTTCTTGAAAACTTTTTCGCCTTTTTCGGCATCACCAGCCATTGCCGGTGCCATGCCGAGTACGGCCAGGGTGGCGGCGATGGTAAGTGTTTTGGTCAAATTCATATTGCGGCCTCTCATGGTCTGCGGTGGTAGGGTCCCCACTACATTGTGTCGTTGGTTGCTTCACAAGTGAACCGAAAAACATCAACGGAAGCAAAAATTCGCTTTTCGTTAAAAAAGATCGGCTTACTGTTGAGTTTCCCGAATTCGACACGACATTTACCACATGCAGGAACTGAATAATTTGCGTTTAGTCAATCGGCCCTACGGTGTATAAAGAATTACAAATGGTTGGCAGCCGATTGCTTAGCGTGCCGGGAGAACTCCATTGCCGCGTATAACCAAAGAAGATCTTAACAATCTGATCCAGGATCCTTCCGGGAAGAATCGTGCGGAAACGGCCGAGAAAATCAGCCGTGAATTTTCTGCTGAAAGCCTGAGTGACAGCGAACGTCTGCTTGCCGAGGATATTTTCCGGCTGATGGTGCGTGACGCGGAAGTGCGTGTGCGCAAGGCGCTGGCCAAGAACCTTAAGCAGACCCCGCTTGTGCCCCACGATGTTGCAGCGACCCTTGCACGCGATGTCGATGATGTGGCCCTGCCGATCCTGAAATTTTCCGAAGTTCTCAATGACGAGGATCTGGTCGACATTATCGGTGACAATGCCGACAGTGTTGAAAAACAGCGTGCCATCGCATCGCGTCCGCATGTGTCGGAAATCGTTTCGGCAACCCTTGTCGATATCGGTCATGAAGACGTGATGGTCGATCTGATTTCCAATGACGGCGCACAGATCAGTGAACATTCCCTGCAAAAGGTTGTGGATGAATTCGGCGAGAACGAGCGCATCCAGAAGCCGATGATCGAACGCAATCATCTGCCGATCACGATTGCCGAACGGCTTGTGACGCTGGTGTCTGACCGGATGCGATCCGAACTGATTGCGCGCGGCCACATCCCCGAGGGGATCGTGAATGCGGTCATGACCCAGTCGCAGGAAAGTGCGACCATCGGCCTTCTGGGGGATGGCGCGGAAGAACGCGATGTCGAGCTTTTGGTCGAACATCTTCACACCAACAACCGTCTGACCAGCGGTCTGATCCTGCGTGCGCTTTGCATGGGCGATGTTGCCTTTTTCGAAGCTGCCCTTGCGCGCCGTGCCGGGGTATCGCTGATCAATACCCGCATTCTGATCCATGATAGCGGCCCGTTCGGGCTTGAAGCGATTTACAACAAGGCCGACATGCCTGCTCATTTCTTCCCGGGGGTTCGTGCCGCGGTTGAAGTCGCGCGCGAAACCGACCTTGATGGCGGGGAACGTGATCGGGAACGCTATTCGCGCCGGATGATCGAACGGGTTCTGACCCAGTATGGTGATCTTGGTGTCGAGTTTGACTCAGACGATGTCGATTACCTGATGGGCCGCATGCTGCAATTGCCAAGCGAGCGGAACCTTCAGCCGTAACCCTAACCAGCAAGCAGCTTCGTGATCTTGCAGCCGCCCGTTTCGGGCGGTTTTGCTTTGTCTGGTGTGCCTGATTGCGGGCAACAAAAAAGGCACCGTTTGCACGGTGCCTTTGATGTGACAGACATAAGCCTATTCAAGAATGGTATTTGGCATCCACAGCGCCAGTTCCGGGAAATACATCACCAGCAACAGCCCGATCACCTGCAGGATGACAAAGGGAATGATGCCTTTGTAAATCTGCTGGATGGTGATCGATTTCGGTGCGACGCCCTTAAGATAGAACAGAGCAAACCCGAAGGGCGGTGTCAGGAAGCTGGTTTGCAGGTTGACCGCAACCATGACGGCAAACCAGGTCAGAACCTGTGTCTCGGTCGGGCCAATCCCGGCAACGGCAAGGTGATCGCCGAAATCAAGCTGTGCAATGACGGGTGCAAAGATCGGCAACACGATCAGGGTGATTTCGACCCAGTCGAAGAAGAAGCCAAGTATGAACACGATCAGCATCAGCAGGAACAGAACGCCCCACGCCCCAAGGCCGGCGCTATCGACCAGATCGATAACCAGGTCATCCCCGCCCAGTGAACGGAACACATAGGAAAAGACGGTTGCACCGGCAAACAGGAAGAACAGCATCGCCCCGGTCAAAGCCGACCGTTCGCAGACGTCCTTAAGCACATCCCATTTCAGGCGACCCTTGACCAGTGCCAGGAAGGTCGCGCCTACCGCACCAACGCCTGCGGCCTCGGTCGGGGTGGCAAAACCGGCAAAGATCGATCCCAGCACCAGCACAATCAGGAAGACCGGCGGGATGAAGCTTCGCACCATCATGCGCACCATCTCCGTGCCATGGACCGCTTCGGCATCGGGCAGGGGCGGGGCAAGATGGGGCTGCATCTGGCACCGCACAAAGATATAGATCGTATAAAGCGATGCCAGCAACAGACCCGGAATGATCGCCGCCAGAAACAGGTTCCCGACCGAAACCGACAGAAGGTCGGACATCAGGACCAGCATGATGCTTGGCGGGATCAGAATGCCGAGCGTTCCCGATGCGGCAATCGTCCCGGTCGCAAGCGACGGATCATAATTGCGGCGCAGCATGACCGGCAGGGCAAGCAGGGTCATCATCACAACCGATGCACCGATGATACCGGTGGTGGCGGCCATGATCGTACCCATCAGGGTAACCGAAAGTGCCAGCCCCCCGGGAACCTTGCGCATCAGCACGTTCAGGCATTCAAGCAGGTCTTCGGCAACGCCGCTTTTTTCCAGCATCGTGCCCATATAGATGAACATCGGAACGGCAACCATCACCATGTTTTCGGCGATGCCACCCCAGATGCGCGATACGATGTTGAAGAATTCAATGAATGAGAAGACGTCATAGGCCATGCCAAGGAAGCCAAAGGCGATCCCGATGCCCGAAATGACGAATGCGACCGGCAGCCCCGAGAAGACCAGAATGCCCAGCGAGGCAAACATGATCAGCGGAAACCAGTCTTCGATATAGAAGTTTTCCATTTGGAATTATCCCCGTTCCGCAATCAGTCTTTGAGCCTGGCGGCTTCGTTGCCAAGGTCTGCGTGATGTGTTGCGCCGACATAGTGACCCGCACGGCTGCGCAGGTTGCTGGGGCCGAACACAAAGACATAGCATTTCAGGAAGACCGAAAAACCGGCCATGGCGAGAAGGCCGAAGCCGATGGGGATGGTTGATTTGATGAGCCAGCGATGGGTCAGCCCCGTGGTCGAGGCGGAGACTTCGTGGTTTTCGAAGGATCGAAGGACAAAATCATAACCAAAATAAATCACCAGTGCGCAGAACGGCAGAATGCAGATAATCGCGCCGATCATCTCGACGATGGCGCGTGTGCGCGGGCGTAAATTGTCACGGATCAGTTCGATGCGGACATGAGAGTCACGAATATAGCCAAAACCGAAACACAGCATGAACAGGCCGGTATGGAGATGCCATTCCAGTTCCTGCAGCTTGATGGAACCCTGGCCGCCGAATTTACGCTGGATCACGTCAAACATGATCGTCAGCATCAGCGGAATGGCAAGCAGGGCGGCCCATTTCCCGATGCGGGAAACGATGGCATCAATGCCGTCACTCAGTTTTAGTAGCGCTTCCATTAAAAAGCCTCCCGGGTCTTTTCTTAATCGCGGTCAAGGCCGGGGCCATTGGCGCCCGGCCTTGCCGAGACTTTTTGTGGTCCGACACAAGGTCGCATCAGGACCGGGAAAGATTAATCGAGATATCCGATGTCTTTCCAGATTTTGTAATTGGCACGGAAGCCCTGCAGGCTGTCATAGGCTTCTTTGAAGTCCGCATCCTGTGCAGCAAGTTCGCCTGCGACTTCTTCCCATGCACCGCGCATGGCATCAAGCATTTCAGGCGACCATTTCTTGATGTTCACGCCTTTTTCCTGAAGTTCTTTAAGGGCTGCGAACTGGATCGCTTCACCTTCGGCGAAACCATAAGCCAGGTTGTCGTTACAGACGGCTTCGATCTGTGCCTGCTGGGTCTTATCAAGACCTTCCCACTTCTCCTTGTTGATCATGAGATCGAAGAAGGTGGATTGCTGATGCCAGCCCGGGAAATAGTAGTATTTGGCGACCTGATGGAAGCCCAGTTTAAGGTCGATCGCCGGCATGGAGAATTCGGTCGCGTCAATCGTGCCGAGTTCAAGTGCCGGATAGATGTCGCCAGCCGACAGAAGCTGGGTCGAGACACCAAGCTTTTCCATCACTTTTGCGCCAAGACCAAAGAAGCGCATTTTCAGGCCTTTAAGGTCTTCAACCGTGTTGATTTCCTTGGAGAACCAGCCTGAGGCTTCTGGTGCGATCAGGCCGCAGAACAGCGACTTGATGCCATGTTCGGCGTAAAGCCGGTCAAAGATTTCCTGACCGCCGCCAAATTTGACCCATGCCAGATATTCACCAGCCTGCGGACCAAACGGAACGGCACCGAAAAGCTGAAGTGCCGGAACCTTGCCCGCCCAGTAACCCGGGGTGGAGAAGGCGGCATCGATGGAACCGGTTGAAACCGCATCAAACACTTCAAGTGCCGGAACAAGTGCGCCCGGCTCATAGAATTTAATCTGAATGTTGCCGCCGGAAACTTCGTCGATCTTTTCGTCAACGCGTTTGCCAAGCGTGCCAAGCTGGGTCAGGCTGCCCGGATAGGTCGAACCCATTTTCCAGCGAACACGATCAGCAGCATCCGCATCAGGCGCAACCGTCGTCAAAGTAGCCGCTGCAAGTACGGCCACACAGGTTGCAGATTTCAAAAAACTAGAAAATTTCATTCGTAGCTTCCTCCCTAAGAAGTCCGAAATTGGTATTACCACGTCGGGGCGATAACCGCCTTTTGCTTTTATTCTTGCTGGCGAAAACGTCCCGTTCCTCTTGTTGCAGGGCGAAGCTTAAGCGTATTTCGCAAGTATGAGCAAGTTTGTTTCGCCCGCTACGCAAGAAAATATCTTCGCGAACGCACAAAAATGACTTGATTTCGCTCAAAAAACCGGGATTTACGCATGGAAATGCGTATTTATACGGGGTTCAGCATATTGCATAGCTCTCATTTAAAGTTGTTATGGCAGAAAGGCCCGGTAACCCGCGCTATGGTTGCGAATCGATTGGCAGAACAACTGCTTTCGGATTGTTGACGGGCTGTGGTGCCGTCATGCGCAAGACTGGCAAGGTGAGTGGAATCGATGCCAAAGCATGATGAGAAAGTTTGCACTTGCGAACGGTAATGCGGATTTGTTGCGGCGCGGCGCAGTGCGGCCGAACTGGTTTGATTTGATGAAGAACCGGTTTGCGAAGGGCTTTCTGGTCAGCCGTGCGGAAAGAGGACCTTGTGATGCCGGCACCCGATATAACGCATGGTTAAGGCGGGGCATGTCAGGCGGGAAAGTATCCGGAAATGAAAACGGGAAGCCTTTGAAAAAGGCTTCCCGACTGATGGTCGGAGCGAGAGGATTCGAACCTCCGACCCCTGCCTCCCGAAGACAGTGCTCTACCAGGCTGAGCTACGCTCCGTCAGTGGGCGGTTGTTTAGCCCGTCTTCAGGGCTGGATCAAGCATAAACCGGTCGGTGAGCCTGAAAAACTTTGCCATTTTACGACAGATGATTTCACGGTTGCGCGGTGTGGGCATCAATCGCTTTGCGGGTGAATTCGGCGGGGTTTGTGCCAAAACGCAAAAGGCCCCGAAACGTAAAACCGTTTCAGGGCCTTTGAATGATGGTCGGAGCGAGAGGATTCGAACCTCCGACCCCTGCCTCCCGAAGACAGTGCTCTACCAGGCTGAGCTACGCTCCGTCATTCTGCGAAGCCGGGTGATAATCCCAAATACCGACCGACGCAAGGATTTTTTGCGCCAATCCGCCGGGACCCCGGCATGCGATACCGGCATGCGATATCAGTATGGGCGCGAAATGCAGAACTCGACCGCTTCGATCATCGCATCCTTGATCGGGCCATCGTCAAAGCGCGTCAGGGTATCAATGGCAAGCTGGCCAAATTCGCGCGCACGATCCATCGATGCGCTAAGCGCGTCATATTTGCGAATCAGTTCCTGCGCGCGATCAAGATCGCCATCCTGGAAATCCTGATCTTCCATGCAACGGCGCCAGAAGGCCTTTTCCGCGTCGTCACCCTTGGCATAGGAAATGATCACCGGCAGGGTCACCTTGCCGTCACGGAAATCATCGCCAACGGTTTTACCCAGCGTCGCCTGATGGGCGGAATAATCCAGAACATCGTCGATCAGCTGGAAGGCGGTGCCAAGATAGATGCCATAAAGGCGAAGGGCTTCTTCGTCCTCCGCCGAACGATTGGCAATCACTGCACCGATCTGCGACGCCGCACCAAACAGGGCGGCGGTTTTGGCGGTGATGACTTCAAGATAGGCTTCTTCTGTGGTCGCCATGTCATTGGCGGTCGAAAGTTGCAAAACTTCGCCTTCGGCAATGACGGCGGACGCCTTGGCAAGGATATCAAGAACCTTGAGCGAGCCGTTTCTGACCATCACGACAAAGGCGCGCGCAAACAGGAAATCACCGACCAGAACGCTGGCTTCGTTGCCAAACAGGGCATTGGCCGATGCCTGGCCACGGCGCAGCAGGCTTTCATCAACGACATCGTCATGCAGAAGCGTTGCGGTGTGGATAAACTCGACACAGGCCGCAAGATCAACCGCCGATGTGCCGCCCTGATAGCCGCAAAGCTGGGCGGATGCCAGTGTCAGCATCGGGCGCATGCGCTTGCCACCAGCAGCGACAAGATGGCTTGCCAGTTGCGGGATCAGCGCGACTTCGCTGTGCATGTTGTCAATGATGACCTGATTGACGCGCTTCATGTCGGCATCGACAAGGCGGATCAGGGAGTCCAGGCTGGGTTCGGTCGTCTGCTGCGTTGCGATATTGGTCACGCTGTAATCCGAAACAATTTCTCGCGTATTGACCCCGCCCACCGGGACGGGTAACGCTGATTTCAGTGGGCGGCCTCAACATAGAGATGCCGGGTGGTGACGGTCAAGTGGACAAATGGTTGCCAGGCAGGCAACAATAACCGCTTTGCCGTCATTTTTACCCGAATATGTTCTGCTACACACATATATATGGATAACATAAACATACAATAACAACCGGGGCGCATAAATCGCATGATCGAGCTATTTCGCAGCAACGACCCGATCGAGCTCAGCTGGGCGCAATCGGTTCTCGCCGACGAAGGCATCGCCAGCCATATTTTTGATTACCACGCCAGCATTCTCGAAGGATCCATCGGCGCATTGCCAAGGCGTTTGATGGTGGCCCCCGAGGAAGAAAGCCGGGCCAAATACATCCTTGATATTGCCAGGCGCGAACTTGATGCGCATAACGCACAGCATGATCCCGATACCGAGGAAGTTCAGGACTGAAAATCAGTCCGACATCGGCAAGGTTGCAGGAATTAAGGCATTTATGACCCGAACCGATAGCGCATTTCATGTTCCCGACTTTGCGGAAGAACGCATCAGCCACGATTTTCTGCTGGGCGGTTCGGTGACGTTAAAACAGCCGGTCGATGGGTATCGCGCGGCGGTCGATGCTGTTTTGCTGGCGGCGTCCGTTTCGATCAATTCCAGACGCGATCAGAAAATACTCGATGTCGGGGCGGCTGTCGGATCGGCCGGGTTATGTGTGGCACGCCGTCTGCCCGATGCCGAAGTGACCGGGGTCGAGTTGCAGGACGATCTCTATGCGCTGTTTTGCCGCAACATTGTCGAAAATGATCTTGTTGGCCGGGTAACGCCGGTTCATGGCGATATCAATGACCGGTCCTTGCTGCTGGTGGCCGAAAGTTTTGATCAGGTGATTTCAAACCCGCCCTTCTATGCCGGGGGAACCCGCCCCGCCAATGAAAGCCGGGCGAAGGCGCATCAGGAAGGCACGGCTGATCTTAAGGACTGGATCCATTTCTGCCTTAAGATGGTCCGCCAGAAGGGCCGGATCACCATCGTACACCGGGCGGATCATCTCGACCGGATCATCGGGCTTTTGCATGGTCGCGCAGGCGACATGACCATCTATCCGGTCTGGAGCAAGGCCAGTGCCGATGCACCGCTTCGCGTGATTGTTTCGGCGCGCAAGGGCGTTTCATCGCCGGTTACCCTGCGACGCGGAATTGTTTTGCATGACGAGGCCGGGGCTTATCTGCCTGAATGCGAGGCGATTTTGCGGGGGCCTCTGGGGCTCCGGATATAATTTCTGCAAATTATCTAGGTATCGATCACTGCTATCTCTCGGCTTAGTACAAGCTTAGACGAGTAATGGCGTAGCTTTATTGTATTTGGTTGATTTCAAGGCCCTTTCCGGGATGCGTCGACTGGCGCATCCCAATGGATAGCATTTTTAGTCATTGGTATTATTTTTATGTACAAAGGAATAGTAATCAATGGTATATGTTGTTGATTTTTCGCTTAATTAGTGACTAGCGGTCATTAATTCTTCCCTGTAGGGGGGGGGGCAGAGCTTTGCGAAAATGCGAAATTCGTGCTTTTGCAATCGCCTGAATGCGAAAATAACTTCGTTTTGGGGCTGAAAATGAACGCGCTCACCAATCTGAAAATATCTAAAAAGCTGATTCTCGCCTTTGGGGCGATGTTGATCCTGAACGTTTTTACCAGCGTTTTTGCCGTGGTGAAAATGGACACAATCAACAACACTTCGACAGTCATTGCCGAGAACTGGATGCCCAGTATCAAGGCCGTGAATGATATTAATACCTCTGTTAATACCATGCGACTTTCCAGTCTTGCGCATATCCTGTCAACTGACGAGGCGGATATGGAAGAATATGAAGGACGGATCGTCGCTCTCCAGAAACAACAGGTCGAAGAAATCAGGATTTATGAATCTTTGATTTCATCGGATGAGGAGCGTCAAACCTGGCTGAAAGCCAAGGGTCTGATCGGTAAGAATAACGAGCTTTGGGAGCGTGCGCTGGCATTTTCGATGAAAAACGAGAATGAGCAGGCCCGTCAGGTCATGCTTGATGAAGCTCAAGGTGTAAATGTCGAGCTTCGGGGGCTTTTGTCCGAACTGATAACTCTTAACGAAACAGGTGGTCTGCAGGCGTCCAATACCGGTGACGAGCAATTTGCACTTGCCAGAATCTTGATGATTGCTGTTGCAGTGATTGTTGCCATTTTGACGATTATCTTTTCGATGGGGCTTACGCGACTTATTGCCAATCCGATCCGCGATATGACAGCGACGATGACCCGTCTTGCCGAGGGGGATAAAACCGTTACAATTCCGGGCGTTGGGCGTGGTGACGAAGTTGGCAGCATGGCCGATGCTGTTCAGGTCTTCCGCGACAACATGATAGAGGCAGAGCGTCTTGCCGAGATTGAGGCGAAAAATCAGAAAGAACGCGCAGAACGGTCCGCGCGTATTGAAAAACTGACCCAGGATTTTGATCTGAGTGCCGGAAAAACCATCGGGGCGGTTGCCTCGGCTGCAACGGAGCTTCAGGCAAATGCGTCGACACTGTCGGCAACTTCGCAGCAGGCAATAACGCAGTCGTCGGCTGTGGCATCGGCTGCAACGCAGGCGGCGGGCAATGTTCAGACTGTTGCCTCTGCGGCGGAGGAGCTTTCGGCGTCGATCAGCCAGATCGCACAGGATGTTTCGATGGCAGCCCAGGTCTCAAAGCAGGCTGTTGATCAGGCCGGTCATACCGGACAGGTTGTTGGTAATCTGCAACAGGCTTCCGTCAAGATCGGCGAAGTCGTGAATCTGATCAATGACATTGCCGGACAAACCAATTTGCTGGCATTGAATGCAACGATCGAAGCAGCACGCGCCGGAGAGGCTGGCAAGGGGTTTGCTGTTGTGGCAAGCGAAGTCAAGAACCTTGCGAGCCAGACGTCCCGGGCAACGGCCGATATCGGCGAACAAATTGAAGCAACGCGTGCCGCGACTGAAGAAGCGGTTGCTGCCATTGCCTCTATTGCGGAAACCATTGAGAAGATAAACGAAATTTCGAGCAGTATTGCCGCCGCCGTCGAGCAGCAGCAGGTCGCAACCGGCGAGATTGCCCGAAATGTTGATGAAGCCGCGAAAGGTACCGAAGACGTGAATGAAAACATTCACGAAGTTACCAATGCGGTTCAAAGTGCCGGCGGGGTTGCCAAAGACGTATTGCAGGCGTCTTCGGAGCTGTCGCATGAAGCCGAAAAAATGCGTGAGATCGTCAACGCATTCCTGTCCGGTGTGAAAACCGCCTAGGCTATTGGTATGAAATGAAAAATGCCGCCCGGCTCGCCGGGCGGCATTCGTGTTTGTGACAGATGGCCGGTCCTTGGCGATATCAACCTATCCATTTGGGTTGAACCGCGAACTTTTTGACTTTACGGTGCGCACATCCAATGCCCAATTGACGGGAAATGCCATGCTGAGTTTGTCGAAAATCCTTTTTACCGCACTGATCGTTGTGGTGGTATGGCAGGGCTTCAAGCTGTTTACCCGCAAGAATCAGGTGTCAGGGCAGGAGCCGCCCAAGCAGACCGGGCATGACAAAAAAGCCAAGCAGCAGAAACAGGAAGCTGTGGCGCATGATCTTGAAAAATGCCCGAAATGCGGTGTCTATCACGCCGAAGGCAGCGCGCATGTTTGCGAAGTCTGAATTGCGCGAGCGGCATATTTTCCTTTGCTGATTTCTTCGACTTTCGCCCAACAGGCCGTGATTTCGCTTTGAAAAACCGGTTGTTGCACGGATGTTGTATGCTGCAACGCGGTATGAGATTTCGCAGGGCGTCATAAAAAGCGCTAAATTCAGGCCCACTCAGGGCTTTTGCGTTCTTGACCCCGACGGGGTGGGGCGGTAGCTTGCCGCTCTAAATTTACCGACAACATCAAAGTGAGTTCGCGCAATGGCGCTCGACGGGTCGCAACGTCCCCCTTCATTCCAGGAAATCATTCTCCGCCTGCAAAGCTATTGGGCCGATCAGGGTTGTGTCATCCTGCAGCCCTATGACCTTGAAGTCGGTGCCGGCACCTTCCACACCGCAACCACGTTGCGCGCGCTGGGCCCGGAAAGCTGGAATGCGGCCTATGTGCAGCCGTCACGCCGCCCGACCGATGGTCGTTATGGCGAAAACCCGAACCGTTTGCAGCACTATTACCAGTTCCAGGTCCTGATGAAGCCGTCACCGGCCAATTCGCAGGAACTTTATCTTGGCTCGCTGGCCCATCTGGGCATTGACCCGATGGCGCATGATATCCGTTTCGTTGAAGACGACTGGGAAAGCCCGACTTTGGGCGCGTGGGGCCTTGGCTGGGAAGTGTGGCTGGACGGGATGGAAGTCACCCAGTTCACCTATTTCCAGCAGGTCGGCGGTTTTGAATGCGACCCGGTCCCGGTCGAGCTGACCTATGGTCTGGAACGTCTGGCGATGTATATCCAGGGCGTCGAAAACGTCTATGACCTTGATTATAACGGCAATGGCGTCAGCTATGGCGATGTGTTCCTTCAGAATGAAAAGGAACAGTCGACCTATAACTTCGAAGTCGCCAATACCGATATGCTGTTCCAGCATTTCAAGGACGCGCAGGCCGAATGTGCGGTCAATATCGAACGCGGCCTTGCGCTTCCGGCCTATGAGCAGGCGATGAAAGCCAGCCATATCTTTAACCTCCTCGATGCGCGCGGCGTGATTTCCGTCACCGAACGTGCGGCCTATATCGGCCGTGTGCGCGACATGTCGAAATCCTGCTGCGAGGCGTGGCTTCGTTCGCGCGGGCATTTGAAAGAGGAGGCATAAGTCATGGCCGAATTGCTGCTTGAACTGTTTTCGGAAGAAATTCCGGCCCGCATGCAGGCGCGTTCTTCCGAAGACCTGACCAAACTGGTCACCGATGGCCTGAAGGCCGCCGACCTTGCGTTTGATAATGTCGAGGCACTGGTAACACCGCGCCGTCTGACCCTGATCATTGATGGTTTGCCGGACAAACAGCCGGACCTTCGCGAAGAACGCCGAGGCCCGCGTGCCGATGCCCCGGAAAAGGCGATTGCCGGTTTTCTGGCGGGCAATGGTGTGACGCTGGAACAATGCGAAAAGCGCGAAACGCCCAAGGGTGTTTTCCTGTTTGCGATTGTCGAACAGAAAGGCCGCGATAGCGCGGATGTCATCAAGGACATCATCGAAGACGCCATGGCAAAACTGCCCTGGCCGAAATCGATGCGCTGGGCCGATCAGAAAGTCCGCTGGGTCCGTCAGCTTGACCGGATCCTGTGCCTGTTTGACGGCAAGGTGATCCCGGCATCCTTTGGCCCGGTGACGGCGGGCAATATCACAAGCGGCCACCGGTTCCTTGCCCCGGCCACCTTTAGCGTTGCCAATGCCACAGAATACAAGGCGAAGCTTGCCTTTGCCAAGGTCATGCTGGACCGCGAAGAACGCAAGAAAGTCATTCTGGACGGTGCGCGCAAGCTTGCGGCATCAGAAGGCTTTACGCTTCTGGAAGATAACGGACTGCTTGAGGAAGTCTGCGGTCTGGTCGAATGGCCCGTACCCGTCATGGGCAAGGTCGATGACCAGTTCATGGATATCCCGCGCGAGGTTCTGGAAACCTCGATGCGTGAACATCAGAAATATTTCGTCGTCGAAGACAGCAACGGCAAACTGGCCGCGCGCTTCATCACCATTTCGAACATGGTGACGCTGGATGCGAATGCGCAGATCATTGCCGGGAACGAGCGCGTTTTGCGCGCGCGCCTGCATGATGCGAAATTCTTCTGGGATCAGGATCGGAAAGTGACGCTGGAAGCGCGTCTGCCGAAACTTGATAACATCGTGTTCCATGCCAAGCTTGGCTCGCTGGCGGAGCGTGTTCTGCGCCTGCGCGGACTGGCACGCGAACTTTCAGCCGATATTCCGGGCTGCGATGTCAAACTTGCTGATCGGGCGGCGGAAATTGCCAAGTCCGATCTGGTGTCGAACATGGTGTTCGAATTTACCGAACTTCAGGGACTGATGGGGAAATACTACGCCGAGAATGACGGCGAAGCCCCCGAAGTCGCCAACGCCATTGCACAGCATTATGCACCTGCTGGTCCGTCGGATATGTGTCCGACCGCGCCTGTTTCGGTGGCTGTTGCCTTGGCCGAGAAGCTCGATACCCTTGCCGGGTTCTTTACCATCGATGAAAAGCCGACCGGTTCAAAAGACCCGTTCGCGCTGCGTCGTGCGGCATTGGGTGTCATCCGGCTGGTTCTGGAAAACGGATTGCGTGTACCGCTGCGTCGTGCATTTGCCTTTGCCGTTTCCCAATATCCGGCCTCCATTCGTCGTGACGAGGCGGTTGACGAACTTCTGGCATTCTTTGGCGACCGCCTGAAAGTCCATCTGCGTGAACAGGGCGTGCGCCATGATCTGGTGTCTGCCGTGTTTGCCCTTGATGGCGAGGACGATCTTGTCCGCCTTCTGGCTCGTGTTGATGCGCTTGCCGATTTTGTATCGGGTGAAAGCGGCGTCAACCTTATGGCCGGGTACAAGCGCGCGTCCAATATCCTGCGTATCGAAGAGAAGAAGGATGAAAAATCCTATGATGCGGATGTGTCCGCCGATCTTCTGACGCAGGACGAGGAACGCAAGCTCTATGAGGCGCTCATCAATGTCCGGCATAAGGCCTTGCCGCTTCTGCGGGCCGAGAATTATGCCGCGGCTATGGCCGAATTCGCACATCTGCGCGGACCGGTCGATGCATTCTTCGAAGGGGTCACGGTAAATAGTGACAAGGCAGACGAACGTGCCAACCGCCTTAAACTGCTGGCGCAAATTCGCACTGCCTTGCATGACATTGCCGATTTCTCGAAGATCGAGTCATAAATAAGGTCGGGGTCGCCCGGAATTCCGGAACGCCTTGACCAGATGAGGAAAAGGCAAGATGACCAAATGGGTTTACGGCTTCGGTGGCGGTAGCGCCGAAGGACGTTCCGATATGCGCGAGCTTTTGGGCGGCAAAGGTGCCAACCTTGCCGAGATGAGCAATCTCGGCCTTCCGGTCCCGCCCGGCTTTACCATCACGACCGAAGTCTGCACGGCATTTTATGACAATGACCGTGCGTACCCGGATGGTCTTGAAGCCGAAGTCGAAAAGTCGCTTGCTGCTGTCGAGGCCCTGGTCGGGCGCAAATTTGGCGACCCCAAAGACCCGTTGCTGGTTTCGGTCCGTTCCGGCGCACGTGCTTCGATGCCCGGCATGATGGATACGGTTCTTAATCTGGGCCTGAATGACGAAACGGTTGAAGGTTTGGCGGCGGTCTCTGGTGACCGCCGTTTTGCGTATGACAGCTATCGCCGTTTCATTCAGATGTATGGCGATGTGGTCCTTGGTGTCGATCACTACCATTTCGAGGAAATCCTTGAAATCCACAAGGAAGACAAGGGCTATGTCCTTGATACCGATATGGATGCCGATGACTGGCAGGCGATTGTCCAGGGCTTCAAGAAAAAGGTCGATGCCGAACTCGGGCGTCCCTTCCCGCAGGACCCGCGCGAACAGCTTTGGGGGGCCATCGGTGCGGTTTTCGGAAGCTGGATGAATGCGCGCGCCAATACATACCGTCGCCTGCACAATATCCCGGCAAGCTGGGGCACGGCGGTCAATGTTCAGGCCATGGTCTTTGGCAATATGGGTGATGATTGTGCCACCGGTGTCTGCTTCTCGCGCAATCCGTCGACCGGCGAAGACCGTTTTTACGGCGAATATCTGATCAATGCACAGGGCGAGGACGTCGTGGCGGGGATCCGTACCCCGGCCCCGCTGACCAAAATCGAACGCGAAGAGTCGGGTTCGGACCTTCTGTCGATGGAAGAAGCCATGCCCGGCGTCTTTGGCGAGCTTTGCGATATTCGCGACAGGCTTGAATCGCATTATCGCGATATGCAGGACATGGAATTCACCGTCGAGTCCGGCAAGCTTTACATGCTGCAAACCCGTGCGGGCAAACGCACGGCCAAGGCAGCGCTGCGTATCGCGGTTGAAATGTGCCAAGCCAATGTGATCACACGCGAAGATGCGTTGCGCCGTGTTGATCCCGCACAGCTTGACCAGTTGCTGCATCCGACCCTTGATCCCGATGCGGAACGCAAGGTGATCGGCATGGGGCTTCCGGCATCGCCCGGTGCGGCATCCGGGCAGATCGTCTTTTCCGCCGAAGTCGCCGAGGACTGGGTACATAACCGGGGCCGCAAGGTCATTCTGGTGCGTATCGAAACCAGCCCCGAAGACATTGCCGGCATGCACGCTGCCGAGGGTATTCTGACATCACGCGGCGGCATGACCAGCCACGCGGCGGTGGTGGCGCGCGGCATGGGAACGCCGTGCGTGTGCGGGGCCGGTCAGATCAAGATTGACTATACCAACAAGACCATGATGTCGGGCGGCGTGACGCTCAACGAAGGCGATGTCATCACCCTTGACGGTGCGAAGGGCGAGGTCATGCTGGGCGAGGTGGCAACGCTTAAGCCCGACCTGTCGGGTGATTTTTCGCAATTGATGGAATGGGCGGATGGGGTGCGCCGTCTTAAGGTCCGCACCAACGCTGAAACACCCGATGACGCGGCAACCGCCCGTGGCTTTGGTGCCGAGGGGATCGGCCTTTGCCGGACCGAACACATGTTCTTTGACCCGGCACGCATCATTTCCATGCGCGAAATGATCCTGGCGGACACGGAAAAGGGCCGTCGTGCGGCACTTGATAAACTTCTGCCCTATCAACGGCAGGACTTTATTGACCTGTTCCGGATCATGAAGGGCCTTCCGGTGACGATCCGTCTGCTGGATCCGCCATTGCATGAATTCCTGCCGCATGGCGACAACGAAATTGCCGAGGTCGCCAATGCAGCGGGTGTGGCAGAGGTCGTCGTGCGACGCCGGTTGCTGGAACTGTCCGAAGCCAACCCGATGCTGGGGCATCGCGGCTGCCGTCTTGGCATCAGCTATCCGGAAATCTACGAAATGCAGGCGCGCGCGATCTTCGAAGCCGCGATCGAGGTTTCAAAGGATGGCGGCGATCCGGTCATTCCGGAAATCATGATCCCGCTGATTGTTGGCAAGAAGGAACTTGAAATCCTCAAGGCCGTGATCATCAAGGTTGCAGGCGAAGTCGAAACCGAAAAATCGGCCAAGCTCGAATTCCTTGTCGGCACGATGATCGAATTGCCGCGGGCCGCCCTTCGGGCCGGTGAAATCGCCGAAGAAGCCGAATTTTTCAGCTTCGGGACAAACGATTTGACCCAGACGACCTTTGGTCTTTCGCGTGATGACGCATCCCGGTTCCTCGATACCTATATTTCCAAGGATATCTTTGCCGGTGATCCGTTCGTATCGCTGGATCAGGAAGGGGTGGGCGAACTGGTCAGCATTGCGGCTGAACGTGGCCGTAAAACGCGTTCTGACATCAAGCTTGGCATTTGCGGCGAACATGGCGGCGATCCGGCATCCATCGCGTTTTGCGAGGCGCAGGGGCTGGATTACGTTTCGTGCTCGCCCTATCGCGTGCCGATTGCGCGTTTGGCGGCCGCACAGGCCGCGCTCAAGAAATAAGGCTGCTGACGGGCAGCACTGATAAAGCAAACGGCGGCAGAATTTCTGCCGCCGTTTGCATTTGATGAAATTATCGGTTGGCGGATCAGGCCGCTGTTTCCGGCAACTTGACCCAGTCGGGAATCTTGACCGAAATTTTGGCATCCCCCGCCGTAAGCTCGGCATCATCGCCGATCCGCTCCAGCCGGATCAGGGCAAGGCCCGCATTGCCATGGATGCTGCGGATGGTGCCGGCTTCCTTGTCGCCATTCATGATCAGGCTGCCGATTTCCGGGGCCGGGCCGGTGATCGTGATCGGCAGCAGGCGTTTGCGCACCAGCCCGCGATATTTGGTGCGCGCGGTCAGTTCCTGCCCCATATAGCAGCCTTTTTTGAAATCAACGCCTCCCAGTTCCTCGAACCCGTTTTCAAGCAGGATGGCACGGTCGATTTCCATTTCCTCGCTGCCATTGGGCAGGCCAAGCAGCACGCGATGCTGATGATAGGTGCTTTCATCGCTTTCGGTGGCACCGATGGCCGCCATTTGCGCCAGTTCGTTCTTGGGCAGCAACACGCGCGCCCCCATCGCACTCAGGCGCGGATCAACCGCCTTGATCCCGTCGGCAAACGGTGCGGTGGTTCCGGGCGTATCGGGTAGGTCAAGTGCGGCCAGGGCACCATCGCCGAAAACGGCCACAACGTCATAGCTTTCGGTGACGTCGGTCAGTTCCGCCTTGGCGCGCAATTTATACATGCGCAGTTTTTTGAACAGCTCGGCTGCGCGCGCACCATCTTCGCCGCGTTCGCATTCAATCAGAAGGCTGTCCTCGTCCTGCTGATAGACAAAGAAATCGAACAGGAACTTGCCCTGCGGCGTCAGAAGCGCGCCATAGCCGGAATGATCAGCCGTGATTTTTTCGATATTGTTCGACACCAGTCCCTGAAGGAAGCTGACGCGATCAGGCCCGCTGACCCGGATAACGGCCCGGTCAGGCAGGGGGGCGTATAAAGTCTCACTCATGATTCTTATGGCTCCGGTTTATCGGAATTGTTGGCCGAAATGTGGGGCAATGGGGGGCATTTGGCAAGGGGTGGTTTGGCAAAGGCAAAAGCAACCCGCCACAAGAAAAGCCTTCATAAATCGCGCGGGAACCGATAGAACGCAATGTATGAAAATATTGATGCTTGATCGTTCCATCGGCTTTGATCCCAAGGATCGTGAAGCCCGCCCGCTGGGATCGCGCCAACGCGGATTTATCGCGCTGGCCGAAGCCCTTGTTGCCCGTGGCCACAAGGTTGAAGCCCGCCGGAACGGTGGCATTGACCTTGATCATCATGGTGTCGCCTGGCGTCAGCTTGACAGTGCCATGCCGCCCTTTGGCGGGGATCCGGTGGATCGGGTTCTGGTATGGCGCGATGCGGAATTGCTGCGTCATCCCTCAATCCCCGAAGGTGCCGATTGCTGGCTTTGGTTTGATGGCATGGTATCCGATCTGAATGCGGATAAGGCACGTCTGGCATTGCTTGAAACCGGTGCGCAGGTGATTTTCACCCACGAGGATCAAGGCAGGGCATTTGATGGCGATATCGCCAAACGCCCCATTGTGATTGCGCCGGGGGCGTGTCCGGCCTTTGCCATGGCATCAAACATGCACTGGGCGTTCGAGAGCCGCGAAAACCTGGCCGTGACGGTCGCCAACAGCAAAACCGGCATTGCCCAGATCATCCGCATCTGGTCGGCTTATGTCGCGCCCAAGGTGCCCGGTGCCATTCTGGAAATCTATGCTGCCGACCTGTTCTTGGCGATGGCGGGCGAAAATGACGATGTTTCCGGCGAACTCGTCGATATGGTGCGCGACAATATCGACAAGGGTGTTCGCGTTTGCCACCCGATGCCCGAGGCCGACATGGCCGAACGTGTCGCAACCGCGCGGGCGTTTCTGCATCACGGCAAATACGGCAATGATCAGGTCGGCCAATGGATTTATGACGCGCTGGCGGCGGCAACCCCGGTTGTGTCCTATGGCGGGATTGCCACGGCGCGGGTCGAAAACGGCAAGACCGGCTATATCGTTCCCGATGAAACGGCTTATGGCAATCTGGTGATGCAGTTGCTGGCCGACCGGCAGATTTTTGCCAGCCAGTCCGAAGCGGCGCGCAACAGCCGCCGCGAATGGCTTAACGTCGCTGGCGAGCTGGAGAAACTTTAAACCGTGCGGTTACTGTTCATCACCTCGAACCGGCTGGGCGATGCGGTTCTTTCGACATCGGTGCTGCGTCACTATGTCGAAACCTATCCCGGCATCCGGGTGACGGTTGCCTGTGGTCCGGTTGCGGCCCCGATTTTTGAAGCGGTGCCGGGGCTTGAACGCATCATCGAAATGCCAAAGCAGAAACGCGGCGGCCATTGGTGGAAGCTTTGGAAGTCGGTCGCGTTTTGCTGGTGGGACATCATCGTCGACCTGCGCGGCAGTGCGACGGCTTATGTGTTGCCGGGCTGGAAGCGGGTGGTGCTGCCGGGAAATGACGATGAAATGCACCGGGTTGAACAGCTTGGACAATTAATTGGTGTTGATCCCGCACCCGAGCCATTCGTCTGGACCGCGCCTGAGCATGAAAATCGTGCTTCGGAAATTCTTCCCGATGACGGGCGGCTGCTTCTGGTCGTTGGGCCAAGTGCCAACTGGATTGGCAAAACATGGCGTCCCGAACGTTTTGCCGAGGCGATTGCCGAACTAAGAGCCGTTGGCGGGCCCCTTGAAGATGCCAATGTGTTGCTTGTTGGTGCCCCGAACGAACGGGCGGCATCCGAGCCTGTGATTGCGTCCATTCCAGAAAATAGACGAACCGAGATTTTTGGCACCGAACATCTTCTGACGGTCATGGCCTGTCTGCGTCGCGCCAACGTGTATCTGGGAAATGATTCGGGGCTTATGCATATGGCGGCCGCGACAGGTAACCCGACCATAGGATTGTTTGGCCCATCGCGTGATGAACATTATCGCCCGTATTCAAAGTGGGGCCGGGCCGTTCGTACCGATTGGTCCTATGATAAAATCATCGAAAATCGTTCAAGCCCGTTATCCAAAGAAGTTTTAATGGATACCTTACCGGTCGAAAAGGTTGTCTCTGCGACCAGAGTGCTTCTGGAAGATTATCGGAAAGAGGAAAAGCAGAATGGCTGACAAAGCGCCGCGTCTTTCAGTTGTTATGTGTGCTCATAACGAGGAAGAGCGACTTCCATCGTGTCTTGCGCATCTTGGCTTTGCCGATGAGATCATTGTTCTGTGCGATAAATGCACGGATCGCACGGAAGAAATCGCGCGCGAGTTTGGCGCAAAGACGATTGTTGGCAGTTGGGATATTGAAGGTGAACGACGCAACCGGGTGCTTCAGGAAGCAACCGGCGACTGGATTTTCGAAGTCGATGCTGACGAGCATGTGAACGAAGAACTCGGCAAATCGATCCGCAACGCCATCGTCGATACCGAGTTCGATTGCTTTGTAATTTCTGTCCACAATTATATTGGCAAACGACTGGTCCGGTATGGATGGGGGGCATCCTATGGAACCTCCGCTGTAAGACGTCTGTTTCGCGCGGGGCGAAAGACCTGGGGACTTCAGCGCGTCCACCCTTCTTTTGAATTGATCGGGCGTACCGGGCCGAGGCTTGATGGTGCTCTTTTGCATTATGTCGACAGGAATATTTCCGACATGATCAAAAGGCTCGATAGCTATACCACCGCCCGTGCCGCCGATTTGCGGGCAAGCGGCAACATAGGCAGTTTTGCAAACAATTTTCGCCGCATCTTTTCCCGGTTCTTCCGCTGCTTTGTTTCCCGTAAGGGTTACAAGGAAAAGGGAATGGGGTTTCTGATTGCTTTGTTTGCCGCATTGTTCCCGTTACTGTCCTACCTTAAAGCGCGTTACGATGACGAATAGGCTCGCGGTTTTATGTTAGGAGTCTCACGGTCGGGACAATCTTGTTTGGAATGAACGGGGAACAATTCGCATGCTAATGCATTTGCTTATCATGTGAATTTTGTTTCAACTGTTCCGGACCAGAAAGATGATCCGTACCGAGCATCTGACAATGATCGTGGTGTTGCTGTTTGCCGTTTCCATGGCGTGGCTTCAGGTGGCTGTGGGGGAACAGAGAACCCAGCTCAATCTTGTGCCGGTTCCGGACTATAAAGCCGGGTTTGAAATGTATGCCATCCGTTATGGGAATGCCGATAACGCATCTTGTGGCAGTCTGTGCGGTGCATTTGATCTGGAAAAGGCCAGTTCAATAGGCGGCGCATATATGCAGGTAAGCCTTCCTCTGGATACGGCGCGTCGCTGATATCGCCAAGTCGACCTGACGCGTTGGTAATGCTGGGTTAATGTCTGGAGTATCCAATGGCCAATTCGACTGTCTGGGCGATTATTCCCAATTTGTTGCGCAGCCTGTTTCGACCGGATGTGCCACTGCGAAGCAAGATCCTGTTGCTGGCCGGGATTATCTATCTCGTTAGCCCGATTGATCTGTTGCCCGATGTCATTGCCGGTATTGGCTGGATTGATGATCTTGTTATCGTGCCCCTGTTGGGATGGCTTTCATATAAAAGCCTGCCGCCATCCATAAAATCGGATATGGCATCAACGGATTCCGAAGGGCCGACAAAGTCTCGTAAATGGTTATATCTTCTGATTTTGATCGTGGTTCTGATTGGCATTGTGATGCTTACAGGACCTGATGACAGCTTCCTGAAAACTCCGTCTGCTGGTTAAGACACGACTTTTGCGCCTTTGACAGTCTTTCCCGCTCCCTTTTAAGCTTGGATGCAATTCCATCATGAAACGGGGATACGACCATGGCAGATACATTTCGTGGCTTGGTTCTGCGCCAGCAGGAAAAATCAGTTCAGGCCGATTTTCAAAATCTGACACTTGATGATCTGCCTGACGGCGATGTGCTGGTTCGGGTACGATGGTCGACCCTGAATTACAAGGACGGCATGATCCTGAACGGGCTTGGCCGTCTTGTCCGGCAATACCCGCATGTGCCCGGTGTCGATTTTGCGGGCGAAGTGATTTCATCGGATGATCCGCGTTATGCGCCCGGCGATCAGGTCATCCTGACCGGATGGCGGGTTGGCGAAGCCCATTGGGGCGGATATGCCCAGTATGCCCGCATCAAAGCCGATTGGCTGGTGCCAATGCCAGATGGACTTGATGGTGCGCACGCCATGGCCATCGGTACCGCGGGCTTTACATCCATGCTTGCCGTGATGGCCCTTGAAGAGCAGGGCATATCACCCGATCAGGATGGCGAAATCCTCGTTACCGGGGCGGCGGGCGGTGTTGGGTCGGTCGCGGTAGGTCTTCTTTCCAATCTTGGTTATCGTGTTGCCGCCTCGACCGGGCGTGCTGACACGCATGACTATCTTCGAAGCCTTGGTGCGCATTCAATTCTGGATCGATCAGAGTTAAGCGAGGCAAGCAAGCCCTTGCTGAGCGAGCGTTGGCTGGGGGCTGTTGACAGTGTCGGCAGCACGACACTGGCGCATGTCTTATCGGAAATGAAGTATCATGGCGTGGTTGCTGCTTGCGGGTTGGCTGACGGGCCGGATTTGCCTGCAACGGTTCTCCCGTTTTTGCTGCGCGGGGTCCGGTTGATCGGAATTGATTCCGTGATGTGCCCCTATGAAAAGCGCGTCACAGCCTGGAAACGTCTGACACAGGAATTGCCCATGGATCAACTGGATGCTGTGACAACAAAGGTTGGACTTCGTGATATCCTGCCGTGGGGCGAAAAAATCCTCAAAGGGCAGGTTCGGGGGCGTTTGCTGATTGATGTGCAGGATTGCTAGCAGAGGCAAATATATGCAGAATCAGTCTGATCCGAGCTGCCAATCCTGAAATTCTGAAATGAATGGGCCGTGCCATATGACCGAAAACCGGTTTCGCATCCTTCTGGTCGAAGATAATCCCGGCGATGCGTTTCTTGTAAAAACATTGCTGGAGGAAACCGGTGAGCAATTCGGTATCGAACATCGGTCCGATCTTGCTTCGGCCATGGCCCTTCTGAATGATCCGTCACCGGATGGACAGTTTGATGTTGTCCTGCTGGATTTGACGCTGCCCGATTCATCGGGGGTTGAGACCATCCGCCGAATTCGCGGTTGTGCGCATAGCGCACCGGTTGTTGTCCTGACCGGGCACAAGGACGAGGAACTTGCCTTTGAAGCCCTTCAGCACGGCGCAGAAGATTATCTGACCAAAGAATTCCCCGACGGCAGGACCATTCGCCGATCCATCCGTTATGCGATTGAACGGTCGCGTGCCGAGCAGGCTTTGAAGGAAAGCGAAGAACGGTATCGCAAGCTGGTGGAACTGGCACCGGAACTGATTTCGGTGCTGAGCGGTGAGGAAATTACCTATATCAACCAGCAGGGCGTTGCCATTCTGCATGGGAACGACAGTTCCGAACTGGTCGGGCGCAGCTTCATGGAGATGGTCCATCCCGACAGCCGCGAAATCATGAGCGAATATATTGCCCGTTACGCTGGCGGTTATACGGGGCGGGCGGATTTTGTCATCATCTGCCGACGGGGCGACGGCGAGAATGTCGAGCTTGAAGTATCCGCCATCGCCTTCACCCACGAAGGCGCGCCAGCCATGCTGATGCTGGCCGAGGATGTGACGGAAAAGCGCAAAATCGAACGGCAACTGGTTCAGACTTCCAAGCTGGCGACCCTTGGCGAAATGGCTGCATCCGTCGCCCATGAAATGAACCAGCCGCTTAATGTCATTCGGATGGCGGCTGATACCTGCGCGCTTCAATATGAACTTGAAAAGGTCCAGCCCTCTTTCCAGAGAGAGCGATTGTCCCTGATCAGCGGGCAAACCCAGCGTATGGCCGAAATTATTCGACATTTGCAGATATACAGTCGGCCAGACGAGGATGATTTCGAGCTTTTCGATCCGATGCGCGCGGTCACCCGTGCGGTGGACATGATCGAGCATGATTGCCGTTTGGCGGGGATCGTGGTGGATGTCGTACCATCCGCACAAAGTTGCCAGGTGCTTGGGCGACAGGTCCAGCTTGAACAGGTTCTGGTCAATATGTTGACCAATGCGCGTGATGCAATCACGGAAAACGGCGATGATACCGGCGGGATTGGCGGGCTCATTCGATTAACAGCCATGCTTGATCCCGATCAGGAAGTGCTTCGAATTGCGATTAATGACAATGGCGGCGGCATCCCCGAGGACGCCATTGGCCTTATTTTCCATCCGTTCTTTACGACCAAGGATGTCGGAAAGGGAACGGGGCTTGGCCTTTCGGTAAGCTATGGCATCGTCGAGGGAATGGGCGGGCATATTGATGTTCGCAATGAAGGAGACGGTGCCTGTTTCGAGATTGTTCTGCCTGCGACGCATATCGGCGAAACGCAGGGGGATGAGAATGACCCGTCTGATGATGCCCCGTTATTGCCTCAGCAGGAAAAAGTTCCGGAGGCAAGGTCGCGCGATTTGCGGATCATGGTTGTCGATGATGAAATTGATGCGATGGAGATCATCGCAGCCTATCTCGAAGCGCAGGGATTCTCTGTTTCGGCGGCAAGCGACGGCGAAGATGCGCTTGCTCTGGCCGGTGTTGTGCAGCCCGACATTCTGATCACCGATATCCGGATGCCACAGATGGATGGCAATAGTCTGGTTCGGGAACTGCGTTCACGCAATCCCGCTTTGCCGGTGATCGTTATGACCGGTCATCCGGGGGATGCCGACAGACCGACAGAGGATGGGGATGATGCGCCGGTCATGGTGATGGCAAAGCCGCTTGATTTAAAAGAGCTTCTGGCAACGCTTGATGAAATTTCCGAAGTCGTTGCCGGCTGAAATACAAAAAAACCCGGCCAAGGGGCCGGGTTTTGAAAGCTTCGGCTTTATGTGGGAAAATCAGGCTTCCCAGCCAAGCTGCATGGCTATTTTAACTGCCTGTGTACGGTTCGCGGCACCAAGCTTTTTGAAAATGCCGGTCAGGTGAACCTTCACCGTGATTTCGCGGACCGTAAGCTGTTTGGCGATTTCCTTGTTGGACAGACCTTTGGTCAGCAGGGCCAGAACTTCACGTTCCCGATTGGTCAGTTGACGCAGGGGATTGTCAGGAGCAAGCCCATCCAGATCAATTTCACCCGGACGCGTGTTGCTGCCATCATCTTCCAGAAGTGCCGAGGGAATGTATTTTTCCCCTGACATGATCAGGCGGAGCGCATTGATCAGCGACTTGCCAGACAGGGTTTTGGGCAAATAGCCCGACGCACCATGTTCAAGTGCATTGAGCACATCGCTGCGTTTGACCGATCCCGACAAAATGACGACCGGAATTTCCGGATGTTTCTGCCGCATTACGGTCAGGCCCGAAAGCCCGTTCATGCCCGGCATGTTGAGATCTAGGATCGTCAGTTCGACCGGCGTATCGCCATCGACGATGGAAAGTGCTTCGGCAAAGTCTTTTGCCTGGGCAATTTCGACTTCTGGCGCCGCCGTTTTCAGAAAGGATGTGATCCCGTCTCTAACGAGGTCATGGTCGTCCGCTAGCAGGATGTTCATGTTATTGTGCCGTACCCGTTTTTAGCCGTCTCCCGCAAAAGGCGGTACCGGTATCGCGTCCCGCACCCAAACATACGGAAACACGCAAAGTTGTCATCTTCCAAATTTCGCGTCCCCCCGGACGCGAGCGCAGCATTAAATAATTCTGATGTCCTGTCAAACTGCAGGATGGATTTAAGGGGGTGGAATTATCCGTGAGGATAGTATTTGTTTAAGGATGATGAAAATACTGTCGCATATTGCATAGTGAAACTGACCGGATTCTAAGGTGTCTGGATTCTTTAATCAGGCATAAATCGAAAAAATGTCGTTCGCGTCGTTCTGCGGTTGTCCGTAACCCGGGATCGGTTTTGGCTGATCGCCACCAATCGTTACACGTTGCAGGCTTGCCTGTCGGAATGCCGCCATATCCGCGCCTGATGGTGCGTTGGGAGCAAGCGCTGCATTCTGAAGGGTCGCAAGCGCGCGTTCCTTATCTTCTGCGCTACCCGAAAGGCTGACTCCGACATCAACATGTCCACCAATGGCATATGCCTTTCCGTCTGGTCCGATCTGGTATTCATATTGCGGGGCAGATCCATAAGGCCCTGCCGCGGCAGCATGCGCTTTTTCTTCCTGCTTTACGGCAGAATCGCGGGCTTGCAATCGCGATATGTCGGCTTTTTCCGTCGCACTCAGCTCACCAGAAGTTTTTGCGCCGGAATTATTGCTGTCCGCCTTGTTGTCGCTTGCTTCAAGGGCTTCGCGATACTCGCTTCGGCTGGCGCCATTGGCAACGGCCTGTGCTTCGGTCAGCGTTCTGGGGTCTACAATTCGGGTGCGAAGTCCGGTGCCTGCTTCGCCTCCAATACCATAAGGTCCTTGCGACAGCCCTGACTTCTCGCCAGACTTAACTTCTATCGCTTCGTATTCGGCCAAAACACTGCCATCAGCGGTTTGCGCAATCTGCCTGACATTCAGGACAATGCCCAATCCACCACCAGCGGGGTTCGTTATGGTTTGACCGGTCGTAATCATCGGATCGAAATGGTTTTCCGTGGCGATACAAAATCGATACCTAAGGATAGCAGGAAAATTCGCAGGAGTCTCGCCCGGTGTCTATACCTTTGGTGCCTTGCATGAAGCATGCTGTCTTGCGTGCCAAACTATAGGCTGTTACAGGAAAGTCTGGATTTTGGATGCCCCCAATTCTTGGGCAATAGCCTTTCAAGACAGGAAAACTGATCGTGATGTCCGACTTTGTCATTCCCGCAAATGAAACGGTTCTGGTTACCGGGGCTGCCGGTTTTATCGGATCGCATCTTTGCCAGAAGCTGCTGGATCAGGGCAGCACCGTAATCGGGCTTGATAACGTCAACGATTATTATGATGTCACGCTGAAAGAAGCCCGGCTTGCACGGCTTGAAGGGCGGGGCGGTTTCAAATTTGTTCGCATGAATCTGGAAGATCGCGATGGTATTGCTGATCTGTTCGCAACCGAAAAGCCGACCTATGTCGTCAACCTTGCGGCCCAGGCTGGCGTTCGCTATTCGCTTGAAAACCCGCATGCCTATATTGACGCCAACCTTGTCGGTTTTACCAATATCCTTGAAGGTTGCCGTCATAACGGTGTGAAGCATCTGGTCTATGCTTCAAGCAGTTCGGTTTACGGCATGAATACCGAAATGCCGTTTTCGGTGCATCACAATGTCGATCACCCGATCAGTCTTTATGCCGCATCGAAAAAAGCCAACGAACTGATGGCGCATACCTACAGCCACCTTTACCGCTTGCCGACCACGGGCCTTCGTTTCTTTACGGTTTATGGTCCTTGGGGGCGGCCTGATATGGCCTTGTTCCTGTTTACCAAGGCTATTCTGGAAGGACGACCGATTGACGTCTTTAACGAAGGAAAAATGCGCCGCGACTTCACCTATATCGACGATATCGTCGAAGGTGTTCATCGCTGCATTTCAACCATCGCATCCCCCAATCCCGACTGGAACCCGGCCAAGCCGGACCCGGCAACCAGTTCTGCCCCGTATCGCGTGTTCAATATCGGCAACAACAGTCCGGTAGAACTGATGCACATGATCGAAACGCTCGAAAAGGCACTGGGCAAGACGGCTGAGAAAAACATGCTGCCGATGCAGGCCGGCGACGTTCCGGCGACCTATGCCGATGTCGATGCCCTGACCGATGCCGTCGGCTTCAAGCCGGAAACCTCGATTGAAACGGGGATTGGTAAGTTTGTCGAGTGGTTCCGATTCTTTTACGAGTAACCTGAATTGAAATTTGCTGCAATTTTTGTTCTTTTTGCCAATGCCTTTTCTGCGGGCATGATGTTTCTCATCAGTTTGCTCATTTCTCGCTATGGTGGAAAGGAGATATTTGGCTTTTTCAGTGTCATACTTGGATTGATTGTTGCCGCAACACCTGTTGCGACATTTGGTATGGATGCTGCCATTGTAAGGTTTTTGCCAGTATATCGGAGTGAGGGGAGGGGAAGCCTTGTAGGTAGAATACAGCGCTTTGTTTTGTTTTTCTCTGGTTCAATTTCACTTTTGGGTGGGCTCGGGCTGGCAGTTTTACTCGTCAACTTTAGAGGATACGATTGGGGAATCGGGATTTCTACAGGAGTATGCCTGCCGCTTTCAGTTGTTTTAGTCGTCTCCCAAGGAATCATTCGAGCGAATGAAAACGTTTCTATCGCTGTGATGCCAGAGGCAATTGTTCGGCCTTTGATTTTTTCTATTTGTATATCAGTTTTTCTCTTTGCCCGCATGGAGACGGTAAGCCTCCTTTCTATTGTTTTTTCTTATGCGGTTGCTCTAATTTTTTCTAATTTTTTTGCTTTCATTGTCATCATTAAGAAGAGGTATGTTGATTGGAATTTTGAATCCAGAATTGGAGTTAAAGATATTCGACTGTGGTTGAATGTTGGTGCGAGCGTTGTCTTCTCAAATATTTCGATATCTTTAATTAATCAATCACCTGTAATTATAGCTGGGATTGTTTTATCTGCATTTGACGCGGGAGAGATTGGTGCAGTTAGTAGGTTGGCAATGCTCGTGTCATTTGCTCTAACCGCTGTAAATTCAATAATTACACCTTTTTTATCTCGCGCGATAATTGTTGGCGATAAAATGGAAGTTCAGTCAATTGTTACAAGGGCGATGGCTTTTTCTATGTTTATTGCGGCTCCAGTTTGTATTGTTTTATACTTATTCTCACCTGTTCTTCTTTCTGCATTCGGAGCGGATTATCTTAAAGCAGTTCCCTTTTTACGAATAATGCTCTGTGCATATGTTGTTCATGTTGCTGCTGGTCCTAGTATTTCTCTTCTGAATATATCCGGTCTCCATAAGGTAACTTCACGAATTATGATGCTTTGGACTTGCCTTGTCTTATGTGGATTATTGATTTCTATGACTGTGTATGGAATCTCTGGGGGCGTTTTGGTCGCTGCCATTTCTACAGCAGGTTACCCTCTTCTGCTTGCCGTTATTTGCTATAAAGCTCTGGGTATTGATACGACGATTTTTTCTTTACGCTTTTTGCTTCAGAGATAACGTGTCTTTATATCACTCGAACGTGCTTTATAAGTGATATAGTTTGAAGCTGGCGTTGGCCGATTATCGGGTCGGACCTGATACTTTATGAGTAAAAGTTTCCGAAGTAATCAGCTGAAATGTTCCTGTTCCATCAGGCCAAGAAGATAGCCATGCATCTCGGTGATGTTGCTCTGCTGTTGGCGATAGCGTTCCTCTGCCGCCGCAAGCTGTGATCGTGCCTCTTGCAGGTTGGCTTGGTATGCTTGGTCGACATCGTGATCCGGATACCAGCGTTCTGAAAATTCACGCCGTGTCGGTGCGTTCTGGTCGTCATAGCGCGAAACATCGATGCTGGAATAATCGCGCGATACGGCATCGGCGATGTAATCAACACGCGCCTGGCCTCTCAAACCCAGCTTGTCTGCCTGATCGCTATATGTCCGCAGATGGCTGCCTCTATCGTGCGTCACCATTCCCCCGTTTTCATAAAGATATCCCAGAATCTGATCACCATTGGAAAACACGGCCCGGACGTCCGATTGACTGTCCGGATGATTTTTTTCCAGATAATCAACATGCCTTTGCGCACCTTCGCGGAATATGTCGACAGAGTCACGAATCCCCGGAATGATGGTTTTCTGACCTTCAAGCCATTTGTCGAAATCCGGTATCATGGCTTCATATTGATCCGCCGAAATTTCCTGCGCAATGCCACCGTCTTCGGTCTGGATGGGTTTGGGCGTATATCCGTCCTCGCGCATCGCCGCGATGCGCTCGCGCATTGGCGCATAGGCCTTCTCGTAATATTGTTCTAGATAAGGGCGCATTTCCGGATCGGAATACATTTCCTCGCTAAAGGTCGGATGCGACCCGTTTGAAGATTGCGTCGAAGACGCATAGGCAGCATTTGCGGAGCTGGCACTATATGTGTTTGTCAGGATGGTCATGATGCGTTCCCCATGCAATTGAGGAAACAATCCAAGCAATTAATATGCCGGGATTTACACGCAGAAGTTGCCATTCGAAGAGGGGGATTTGACCCGTCGCTATGCAAAAGAGTGCCGCCCACATCAAAGGAATAGGCAGAAAATGCATCTTGGACGGCAAAAAGCGCCATCGCGCAGTCAATGTGCGCGTTGCTCGAACCCGATAGGAAATGTTTGGCTGAAAATGGTGCTGCTGGGGAGATTTGAACTCCCGGCCTCTCCCTTACCAAGGGAGTGCTCTACCCCTGAGCTACAGCAGCCCTTTAAAAAGGCTGATCGTCGGGCAATGGTGCTGCTGGGGAGATTTGAACTCCCGGCCTCTCCCTTACCAAGGGAGTGCTCTACCCCTGAGCTACAGCAGCATCGAGCCCTTGCGGTGCGGGCGGGTTATAGGCCACTGGCTGGCAATTGGTCAAGCCCGAATTATGCGAAGATTTTTGATCTTGGTCGGATGGTGCAATTTTGTTGGTCAAGGCTGCATTCTGCCTCGGAATATTCTATAAAAGCCGGACCTTTGGAACCAGAAACGTATTGGCAAGATGACAGCACAGCAAAGCAAGCAATATCCCGCGACCAACGAAGAACGCAAAAAACGCGAAGCCGAAGCGCTGCGTGCCAATCTGGCGCGCCGAAAGCAGCAGCAGCGTTCGCGCAAGACGGTGGATCAGAATACCAAGGCGGACGAACAGGGCAGCGGTTCGGACGGTTCGGACAAGGATTAGTCCGCTTCCCACCGGTTTCGAAGCCCCATTTCAAGAAAAATACCAAATTGGCCCCGTCGCCCGCATCGTCCGGTTGATCTTGCATGCCCCGCGCGGGTAAAACCAAAGGCACAATGCCAATTTGCACAACAGGGGTGGCGATATGTCGGTAAGACCGGATCACTGGATACGCCAGATGGCGCAGGAAAAAGGCATGATCGAACCGTTTGTCGACGGTTTCCGGCGCGATGGCGTGATTTCCTACGGGGTCAGTTCCTATGGCTATGATGCCCGGGTTGCCGACGAATTCAAGATTTTCACCAATGTCGACTCGGCCATTGTCGATCCCAAGGAATTTTCCGATGCAGGGTTCGTCAATCGCCAGACCGATGTCTGCGTGATCCCGCCCAACAGTTTCGCCCTGGCGCGCACGGTCGAATATTTCCGTATCCCGCGCGATACGCTGGTGATCTGCCTTGGCAAGTCGACCTATGCGCGGTGCGGCATCATCGTCAATGTCACGCCGCTGGAACCGGAATGGGAAGGGCACGTCACCCTTGAATTTTCCAATACCACGCCGCTTCCGGCCCGCATTTACGCCAACGAAGGTGCCTGCCAGTTCATTTTCCTGAAAGCCGACAGCGAATGCGATACCTCCTATGCGGATCGCGCAGGAAAATATATGGGCCAAAAAGGTGTCACGCTGCCGCGCCTGTGATAAAGGCAATGGCATAAAGGCGGCATCGCCAAAGACACGAGTAACCGCCATGTCGCAATCGGCATGGTCATACGAGGATTGAATGGACAAGATCAAGATTTCCGGCGGTCGCCGCTTGCAGGGCAAAATTGCAATTGGCGGTGCCAAGAATGCGGCCCTTCCGCTAATGGCAGCAGCCCTTCTGACCGATGAGACGCTGACCCTTTCCAACCTGCCGCATCTGGCCGATATCACATCGATGGCCAACCTGTTGGGGCAGCATGGTGTCGCGTTGCATCTGAACGGCCATGCGCCCAATGGCGGCCATACCGGTCGGGTTCTGGAAATGACGGCCAGGGAAATCGCATCGACAACCGCACCCTATGATCTGGTCCGCAAAATGCGGGCATCGGTTCTGGTGCTGGGGCCGCTGGTGGCGCGGTGTGGTGTGGCACGTGTGTCGCTGCCCGGTGGCTGTGCGATTGGCAACCGTCCGGTTGACCTGCATCTGAAGGCGCTTGAAGCCATGGGTGCTGAAATCCACCTGACCGAGGGCTATATCGAAGCCCGCGCCCCCGAAGGGCTCAAGGGCGGGCATATCCTGTTCCCGCAGGTATCGGTTGGCGCGACCGAAAACGCCCTGATGGCGGCGTCCCTTGCCGATGGTGTGGTCACAATCGCCAATGCGGCCCGCGAACCCGAAGTCACCGATCTGGCCCATTGCCTTGTCGCGATGGGGGCCGAGATCGAAGGTATCGGCACCGATACGCTCAAAGTCACCGGCAAGCCGCGCCTGCATGGTGCGGAACATTCCGTCGTGCCGGACCGCATTGAAACCGGTACCTATGCCATTGCCGCCGCCATTACCGGGGGCGAGATCGAGCTGGTCGGAACAAAGGCCGAACTGATCGAAAGCCTGATCGTGTCGATGCGCAAGGCCGGTGTCGAGATCGAGGAAACCAAAGACGGCATGATCGTGCGCGGCAATCGCGCTGCCCTAAAGGGCGTTGACGTCATGACCGAACCCTATCCCGGCTTCCCGACCGACATGCAGGCGCAATTCATGGCCCTGATGGCAGTCGCCAATGGCGCATCCATGATCACCGAAACGATTTTTGAAAACCGTTTCATGCATGTCCCGGAACTGAGCCGCATGGGCGCTGATGTCAATGTGCATGGCCGATCCGCCATCGTGCGCGGCAGTGCCAAACTGTCGGGGGCCGAAGTCATGGCGACCGATCTGCGTGCATCGGTATCGATGGTACTTGCAGGCTTGGCAGCCGAGGGCGAGACGATTATTAACCGTGTCTATCATCTGGACCGCGGTTATGAGCGGCTGGAAGAAAAACTTGGCGCCTGCGGGGCGCAGATCGAACGTGTCCGTGTTCCTGCATAATTACCCTGCATAATGACATGGGCTATCGGCCAGCAGGCCGGGACAGACAGATAAACGCGTAAGGCGACTGATTGATGAGTGACGAAAAGCTGGTGCTGGCCCTGCCAAAGGGGCGCATTCTAGACGAGGTAATGCCGCTGGTGCGTGCCGCCGGGATCGAACCGGAAGCAGCATTTGACGATCCGAAATCCCGGGCCCTGCGTTTCGCCACCAATCATCCGCATATCGATATCATCCGTGTGCGCAGCTTTGACGTTGCAACATTTGTTGCCTTTGGGGCGGCGCATATCGGTGTCTGCGGCAATGACGTCCTGATGGAATTCGATTATTCCGAAATTTATGCCCCGCTTGATCTCGATATCGGGCATTGCCGCCTTGCCGTGGCCGAACCCGAAGAAATGATCGATGGCGATGATCCGTCGCGCTGGTCGCATGTCCGTGTTGCCACCAAATATCCCAATGTCACCCGCAATCATTTTGCCGCGCGCGGGGTTCAGGCCGAATGCATCAAGCTGAACGGGGCGATGGAACTGGCACCAACCCTTGGCCTGTGCCGTCGTATCGTTGACCTTGTGTCGACCGGTAATACGCTTAAGGCCAACGGGCTTCGCGAAATCGAACATATTGCCGATGTCACCTCGCGCCTGATCGTCAACCGGGCGGCACTTAAAACCCGCCCGACCGAAGTTCAGCCCTGGATTGACCGTTTCTCCGAGGTGCGCAATGCCGATTAAACTTTCGATCACCGATGCCGATTTCGAAGAAGGCTTTGTCAAACTGCTTGGCATGAAGCGGGAATCGGACGCCGATGTTGATGCCGCGGTTGCCGATATCATTGCCGATGTCCGTGCGCGCGGTGACGAAGCGGTGTGTGATTACACCAACAAGTTTGACCGCCTGAATATTGATGCCGCCGGTATGATTGTGACAAAGGACGAAGTCGATGCTGCGATTGCCGCAATCGATGCGGATCTTCTGAAATCGCTGAAACTGGCCGCTGAACGCATTCGTTCCTACCATGACCGGCAAATGCCGTCTGATGAACGTTATACCGATGCAACCGGGGTCGAACTCGGTTGGCGCTGGCGTCCGGTATCGGCTGCCGGGCTTTATGTGCCCGGTGGGCTGGCATCCTATCCGTCTTCGGTGCTGATGAACGCCATTCCGGCCAAGGTTGCCGGTGTGGAACGTCTGGTGATGGTCGTCCCCACCCCCGACAATAAAATGAACCCGCTGGTTCTGGCCGCCGCATGGATTGCCGGGGTGGATGAAATTTACCGTATCGGCGGGGCGCAGGCGATTGCCGCATTGGCCTATGGGACGCAAACCATCAAGCCGGTCGACAAGATCGTTGGTCCGGGCAATGCCTTTGTCGCGGCCGCAAAGCGTCGCGTTTTCGGGCAGGTCGGGATTGACATGATTGCTGGCCCGTCGGAAATCCTTGTTGTTGCCGATGGCAGCAATGATCCGAGCTGGGTCGCGGCCGATCTTCTGTCGCAGGCCGAACATGATCCGGTCGCGCAGTCGATCCTGATTACCGATGATGCGGATTTTGCTGATCGCGTTCAGGACGCCATTGATGCCCATCTTGAAAAACTGCCGCGTGCTGAAATCGCCGGGGCAAGCTGGCGCGACTTTGGTGCAATTGTCTTGGTCGAAAATCTGACGCAGGCTGCGGCTTTGGTTGACCGGATCGCACCGGAACATCTTGAACTGGCTGTGGATGACCCGGACGCACTTGCCGAAGACATTCACCATGCCGGTGCCATTTTCCTGGGCCGTTACACGCCCGAGGCGATTGGCGATTATGTTGCCGGGCCGAACCATGTTCTGCCAACCGCCCGTTCGGCGCGTTTCTCGTCGGGTCTGGGTGTGCTTGATTTCATCAAGCGGTCGTCATTGATCAAATGCACGCCTGAAAGTCTGGCCAAGATCGGCCCGGCGGCGATTGCACTGGCCGAAAGCGAAGGTTTGCAGGCACACGGACTTTCTGTGGCGATCCGGTCCAACCGCATGTAAGCTGTTGCAGTGCAGCGCCGAGGGATCGCAGGGAGACTAAGATGGCAGAAATTGCAGATAACCAATGCATTGCCGGTATCTATCTCGACGAGAAATACAAGGTGCGTCGCCGCCCCGAGGTCGAGCACGAGCAGGCGGTGGCCATCTATGACCTTCTCGAAGAAAACCATTTCGCGCCAAAAGGCGGCTTCGAAGGTCCGTATTCGGTTCACATGCGCATCGAAGACAACCGCATCTATATGGATGTGCGCGGCGATGACGATACCGAAAACCTGACCACCATTGTCGTGCCGTTAACCCCGTTCCGCCGGATCGTGAAGGATTACTTCATGATCTGCGAAAGCTATTATGACGCGATCAAAAAGGCGAGCGCCGCACAGATCGAAACCATCGATATGGCGCGCCGCGGCCTGCATAACGAAGGATCCGAACAGCTTCGTGAACTGCTGTCGGAAAAGGTGACGATTGATGAAAACACCGCGCGTCGCCTGTTTACCCTGATCTGCGTCCTTCATATCCGGGGTTAGGGCACGGTGGCAGAAGAACTCCCCGGTTCGGTTCTTTTTGCCTGTAGCTTCAACGCTGTAAGATCCGTGATGGCGGCTGCGCTTATGCGTCACTATCACGGAACGAAGGTATATGTTGAATGCTGCGGCTTGCGTGCCGGTGATCTTGATGGCTTTGCCGTCGCGGTCATGGAAGAAATCGGGCTGGATATCTCGACCTATAAATCCAAGACATTTGACGAACTGGAAGACGGGTTCTTTGATCTGATCATCACCCTGTCACCAGAAGCCCAGCACAGGGCGGTTGAAATGACCCGCACCATGGCCTGTGATGTCGAATTCTGGAATACGTTCGATGCCACAATTGTCGAAGGTTCACGCGAAATCCGCCTTGAAGCCTATCGGCAGGTCCGCGACCAGATCAAAAAACGCATCCTTGAACGTTTCCCGGTTGGCCCTGCACCCAAGGTTTGACCCCCAAGGTTTAAACAGACGCCCCGTACGGGCCGTCAATCAGCGCGTCAAACGCATCCCCGTCCAGCACATGAATGCGTTCATCATGGGCATGCCGCATGCCGATACGGGCATAAAACCGCTGCCCGATGACGTTTTCGGCATCGACTGACAGGCGGATATAATGCTGGCCACGTGTTCGGGCCCGTTCGGCAACCTTTGCAATCAGATGACGGGCAAAACCGCCCCCACGATATTCCGGGGCGACAAACAGGTCCTGAATGTAAATTCCGGCCTTGCCACGAAATGTCGAATAGCTCGGAAAATAAAGGCAAAGTGCAACCGGTGTATCCCCGTTATGCGCAATCAGGGCCTCGAACGCCGGGTTGGGGCCAAAACCATCGCGCGCCAGATCTTCCGCTGTGCTTTTGAATTTATCCTCGCACCCGGTCGCACGGGCAATTTCAAACAGCATGGCATGGATATCGTCAACATCCTGTGCGGTTGCGGGCCGGATTTGGGGCGGGTTGACGGGATGGGGATGATTGGCGGTCATGCTCAGGGTCCTTGATGGGGGCCTTGGAACCATAAAGGGGATCGGTCATGGGAAACAACATGATTTCCCGGTGCGGGGTCATGCCATCACGCAGGGCATGATTGAAATGCAGTGCTGGGCCGCTTTGTCCCTTGCGTGAAAGGGCTTGACCTTTTTGCGCGTTCGGAGCAGTTTGCGGGCCACCGGTAATTGGTATTGCAATACGAAAGCTAGGAGTCTCATGGCTAAAGAAGACGTTATCGAGTTTCAGGGCACTGTTGTCGAACTTCTGCCCAATGCGATGTTTCGCGTGAAGCTGGACAATGATCACGAAATTCTTGCTCATACCTCGGGCAAGATGCGCAAGAACCGCATTCGTGTTCTTGCTGGTGACCGCGTCAGCGTCGAAATGACGCCTTATGACCTGACCAAGGGTCGTATTACCTTCCGTTTCAAGTAATCCGGAACCTGTAATACCGCAAAAATTGACGTTGCCGGGCGCGCAGTTTAGGTTTGCGCGCAAGGTTGCGTTTTGCTGTGTCTACAACCCTTCTGGTTTGGCTTTGGATGTCTGTGGGGAGCCGCGACTTGTCGAAACTGATTTTGGCCTCTGCATCGCCGCGGCGTCTTGAGCTGCTGGCACAGATCGGAATTGTGCCAGATCAGGTTATCCCTGCTGATATCGACGAAACTCCGCATGATGATGAAAGCCCCCGTCGGCTTGCCTTGCGCCTGGCCGAGGAAAAGGCACGTGCAATTGCCGCCGGCCATGCGGGATGTTTTGTTCTTGCCGCTGACACGGTTGTGGCCTGTGGCCGTCGCGCCTTGGGCAAGGCGACCGATACGAACGAGGCCCGCAAATTCCTCTCGCTGCTTTCCGGTCGACGTCACCGTGTTTATGGTGGTCTTTGCGTGGTTGCGCCTGATGGTACGACCCGCGCGCGCGTGATCGAAACACAGGTGATTTTCCGCCGCCTTGGCGATGACGATCTTGCGCGCTATCTGGCCTATGACGAATGGCAGGGCAAGGCCGGCGCTTATGCCATTCAGGGATATGCCGCAACGTTTGTTAAAAGCATCACCGGGTCCTATTCCAATGTCGTTGGCCTGTCGCTGTGCGAGGCTGACGGGATGCTGCGCGGTCTTGGTTTCAAACAGGGGATGTGATCATGGTGGCTGGCGGAACAGAAACAGACCGCCTGCTGATTGATGCCGTCGCATGCGAACGGCGCATCGCCCTGATCCGCAATGACCGGCTGGCGCGTTTATGGATTGATCGCGGTGGCCCGGCGCGGTTTGATATCCATCTGGGCCGTGTTTCGAAAATTCTTCCTGAAATGGCTGCGGCCATGGTGGTTCTTGACGGTGTC
Source organism: Thalassospira sp. MBR-102 (assembly GCF_040549275.1). Classification (NCBI taxonomy): domain Bacteria; kingdom Pseudomonadati; phylum Pseudomonadota; class Alphaproteobacteria; order Rhodospirillales; family Thalassospiraceae; genus Thalassospira; species Thalassospira sp. MBR-102. Next base: position 147,067 of record NZ_JBEPTC010000004.1, on the reverse strand, counting down.
GACGATGGTCTGCTGCCGTTTGATCGCATTGACGGCCCGCTTCATGAAGGCCAATGGGTCATCGTGCAGATTTCCCGCCTCGGGTTCGAGGATAAAGGCCCGAAATTGACCGGCCGCATCGCGATAGAGGGGCTGGGCATGATCCTGCGCCCGAACGAGCATCCCACCGACGCAAAGCGCGGCGGTCTGTTGGAACTCCCCCGCAAGCTCAAGGACGAAAACCGGCGTGCGGTGCTCATGACCCTGTTCAAGGGGCTGATCGCCCGCGAAGAAGGCATCACGCTGCGCAGTCTGGCAATCGATTGGGATGACGGCGCATTGGCAGGCGAACTTGGACAGCTTCGGGCTGTGTGGAAACGCGCCCAGGCGGCCCTTGCATCACCGGCAAAGCCGGTTGTGGTTTTCAAGGCATTGTCGGATGCCGATCAGCTGATCGAACGCCACGTGATGGCGGGCGGCGAATGCATTGTTGATGGTTCGGATGAATTTGTTCGTTTGCGTGGATTGTTGCGCGTACGTGGTTTGGATGATGCGCACCTGATCCGTCATGACGGCGCGCGCCTGCTGTTTGATGATCAGGATATCGAAGACGATATCGCAACCGCCCTGCAACCGCGTGTGCCGCTTCCGGGCGGTGGCTGGATCGCCGTCGAACAGACGACCGCACTTTGTGCGATTGATGTCAATGCGGGCGGATCGGATTCCGACAATGATCAGGCAAGGCGGGCAGAGCGGGTCAACTTGCGCGCAGCACCCGAAATTGTCCGCCAATTGCAGTTGCGCAATATTGGCGGTCTGGTGGTGATTGATCCGCTTCGCATGGCGGGCAAGGCATCGCGCGACCGGTTCGAAACCGCCCTTCGCGATGCCTTTGGCCCGGAAATGAGCGGTGCGGTCCAGTTTGGCGGTTTTACCCGGCTGGGCCTGTTTGAACTGACCCGGCAGCGCGGCGGTATTGCCCTTGTCGATTTGATGCAAGGCAGGCTGCCTGATCCGATGCCGACGCGAACGGCAGCATTGAATTTTGTGCTGCGTTCCGTGATTCGCGATATGCGCAGCGGGCAGGGCGGACAGGGCGGGCGATACAGGCTTTATCTGTCAAAGGGCCTTGTCGCGGACCTTGCGCCGGGAAGCCACGGGCAACAAATTCTTGAACGTGCGATGGGGATGGCGCCGGAACTGGCCGCCGACGAAAGCCTTTCGCGCGCTGACTACAGGCTGGAGAAACTCTGATATGGTTGAAAAAAACACAGTTAAAACAGCAGGCTCGGGCTGTGCCATGTGCGGCAAGCCGGTGGTGGAAAAATACAAGCCGTTCTGCTCGAAACGCTGCGCTGATCTCGACCTCGGCAAATGGCTCAATGAAAGCTATGCCGTCCCGGCGACCGAACCGCCGGAGTATCTTGAAGACCTTGAAGATGAAGAAGATTTTCGCGCATAAAAAAAATGCGATTTGAGGCTGGACAAGCCCCGAAGGAGTTTGTATAACCCCGCTCGTTCCGCAGGGAACGCTCCGGAAACGGAGACGCTTAAAGAACGCCCGGGTAGCTCAGTTGGTAGAGCAGTGGACTGAAAATCCGCGTGTCGGTGGTTCGAATCCGCCCCCGGGCACCATCTTTAGGTAGCCCAAAACGACCCGGCCATTGGCCGGGTTTTTTTGTGTCTTGTTTTCCTCGATTTGCGCGAAATTTAAAGCCAAACTATGAAATCGACGGATTCGCCAGTTTTGTCCTTTCCGGATGCGACAAGGTTATAGCGATCATCTACATAAAACTTTCCAGACGCGAGATCACCGTTGGTACAATCGATTGACCAGATGCCTTGCTCGGGAAAATCGAACTTTGTTAGTTCGATTTTCGTCATGCAACTGGAGCTTTCTGCACCAGAGAATTTTAAAGTCCCGCCGCCAGATACAATGTCGACATCAGTTTTCAGATAACCTTCTGTCAGCTTGCTACCCCATGTCATGGCCGTTGTTTTGTAGTCCGGCCATTTATTGTTGCGATCAAGTCAACTGGCTTGTTCTGGGTTTTTGGCTTTTGGAGTGCATTCCATCGTTGGCAGGTTTTGCGCTGCAACCGCATATGCGTCGCGGTTTTCGACCAGCGTGATCTGCGATGTCAGCTTTTCCATATCAAGCGGTTTTGACCCGCAATAAATAGCGTTAACAACAGCATCTATGCCGCCACGGTCATTGTCATAGATTTTGCTATTGCTCGTCGCCCTGAAACCAAACATGGCTACCTGACAACTGGTATCATCAGAGAGCTTGGCGTCGGCCATGTACCCCATCGACTTGCCATTCTGGTTTGATACCTTTTTCAGGTTCGAAACCTCGATGCTGCGTTCTCTGAAATGGGATGTGAATTCTTCCCGATTATCAAGATCCTGTTCAACACTCTGCTTAAACCAGACGTCGAAAGTGTATTGAAGAGTTACATATCCCTGACCACACGCCAGCTCCCACTTTTCGTTCTGGACCTGACCATTATTGCGGTCATTCTGTTCCAGCTTCGTGACTGGTACCGAGGAAACGGATGGCACATTAAATCGCGATTTGCCAATCGGCATCTCTTGCCATTCCGAAAATGCATAATCACGCGTGGTCTGGCATGCGCTCAGAACTAATGCTCCGGCAATTACTGCCAGAAAAGTAAATTTATCAAATTTCATATTCTATCCCTCAATTAACGTCCAGGTTCAGAATAGCAACTGGGGGATGCCTCGCAACCTGTCCGAAAGTGTGGGGTGGTGCGGATTACAGGCAAAGTTTTAAGGAGAATTGCAAGCAACGGTACCTTTTTCACCCTCGACGAATTTGCGATTTGTCCGAGTGTTTTGACGATTCCTCATACTTTTCCGGCTCAAACGAATCTCTCGGGATGATCCGGGATCAGGAATCCGGACAGCAGACGGCGGATGCTTGGCGTCGTCATGGCCCCTTCCCCGGAAACCCCGACACAGCGCGGGCTGTCACCATTCCCGCCGACAGACGGCCTTTCCACCTTGCTCTGGTCACTCTCGGCCCAAACGGCATTTTCGGCAACGGATGTGGCCCGGACAAACTTCGGGCCTTCGCCATCCTCGCCAACCGACGGCTCTCGGGCTTCTGACCCGCTCTGATCACTTTCGGCCCTGATGGCATTTCCGGCAACCGGTTCGGCCCGGACACACTTCGGGCGTCTGTCATTCGCGCCAAAGACGGACTTCGTGCGCACGGCCCCACCTTTCCACCATCGGCGGGCCAAAGCCCGCTGCTGCCATCGCTGCCGCCTCCGGCAAATCGGGGGTCCTTTCCCCGACAAGACGCACCTCTCCCGTCATGATAAATAAGCGTATTAAAAGCGTGTTAGAACGAACGCGGAATGCCGCCGTAATGGCTCCGCCATCCGCCGACCCATATCCTGCGGATTACCCCACAGTCCTGTCTGTTTCTTTGTTCCCGCATTCTGATCACCTCTTTGATCCGGTCCCAAACGCAAAACCCCGCAAAGCACAAGGCTTTGCGGGGTTCGGTCCGGGTGTATTTCTCCCGTTGACTTTTATCGTATGCCATAAATAAAAGAACAAATCAAGAACTTTTTTGAAAAACTTTATATGCCGTCAGAAAAGGGGAGGGAATCGCGGGCAACGGCACCTTTTCACCCTCGACAAATTTGCGATTCGTCCGGGTGTTTTGATGATTCCTCATACCTTTGCTGCTCAAACGAACGTATCGCGTCGGTTCGGTTTTCAAATGAAAACAACCGTGCGCGCAAGATGTCAGCCGCAACATTAACGCTTGAAAAGAGACAGTTATGTCAGGAATGTTGCGGAAATTTTACATCCCGTTACCATGATGTCTGGCGGCTGGTTTCAAACTGCTGAAACACAAATCGGGCTATGACGTTATGGCAGACAGCGTGTTCTGCGCTGCAATAACAAACATCCAGGGGACCCTGATGGCCGAAAAGCAGATCGAGATCGAACTGAAGCTCCGTATCGATCCGAAACATGTATCGCGTTTGAAGCAGGCACCCGTCCTGCGCGAGGTCAAGGAAGGCCGCCGTCTTCTGACCACCCATCTTGTGTCCATCTATCACGACACCCCCAAACTTTCGCTGGCCCGCAAGGGGTTGGCGTTGCGTGTGCGCAAGAAGGGAACGAACGGGTGGGAGCAGACCGTCAAGGCATCAAACGGACTGCGCGAAGCCCTGCCGGAACGTCATGAATGGAATGTCGAACTGCCCGATGGCGTTCTTGATCTGGATAAATTCACCGATGAAGACGTCGTCGGGCTGCTTGATAAGCACGTTAAAAAGAAAAAGATCGAACGGATTTTTGAAACCGATCTGAAACGCAGTGCGGTTGATCTGACCTATCGCGACGCGATCATGGAACTGGCAATCGATCAGGGTGTGGTGCGCACCGCGGAAAAAGAATCACCCCTGTCCGAGGTGGAGCTGGAGCTGAAGGAAGGCCATCCCGCCGCCCTGTTTGATCTGGCACTTGAACTGCAACGCACCGTACCCCTTTTCCTGAGCCTGCGCTCAAAGGCATCGCGCGGACGGGCGCTTTATCTTAACGAGACACCAGGCTTCTATAAGGCCCCTCCGGTCGGGCTTGCTGCCGATATGTCGGCCGAAATTTCGTTTCGGGCGGTTCTTGCGCAAGGGCTTCGGATGATCCTTGGCAACGAGGTCTGCGTGCGTGATGACCTTCATGTCGAAGGCTGCCATCAGATGCGGGTGGGGATGCGCCGCCTTCGGGTGGCGTTCAACCTGTTTAAGAAAAACCTGCCGCAGGGCGAGGCTGTTCTGATCCGCCGCCTGCTGAAACATTGCACCAAGGCGCTTGATGGCCTGCGCGACTGGGATGTTTTCCTGACCGAAACCCTGCCGATGGTCGAGGAACGGTTTCCCGATCATCCCGGCGTCGCCGATCTGCGCAAGGCTGCCGCCAAGCAGCGCGAAGCGGCCTTGGTAATCGCGCGCGAAATGCTTGAAAGTTTCGAGTATCAGCAGCTTTTACTGTTGCTTGGCGCATGGTCGAGTTATTCGCGCTGGGCATCGGGGGCGGATGCCAGCCAGATGAAGGCGATGTCTGCACCTGTCACAAAACTGGCAGAACCGCTGTTGAGCCGGGCCTATAAACGCGTGACCAAACGCGGCGGCGACGTTGGCAAGCTTACGGTGCCACAACTTCACGCCTTGCGTCTGGATGTCAAACAGATGCGCTATGGCAGCGATTTCTTTGGCGAGGTTTATGCGGCCAAACCGGTCAATAAATTCCGCAAGGAACTGACGGGTTTGCAGGAAATTCTTGGCTGGCTGAATGATGTTGCCGTGGCAGAATCCCGCCTGATGGCCTTGCGGCCGCAGCTTTCCAAAGACGGCATGATCGCCATTGGCCTGATTTCCGGCTGGTTCGGTGCACGCGCCGATCATCGCCTTCAGGGACTTGATAAGGCATGGAAGAAATTCGAAAAGCAGAAACCGTTCTGGAAGTAGCCCGCCCGGCAAATCGAAACCGGGCGGCGGCTAGGTCGCTGCCCGTTTCATATCCTGATAAGCCGCCAGCGCCCGCTCACGGCCTTCTTTGACCCCGATCAGGGGCTCGGGATAGCTCTGCCCCAAATCCACCCCTGCGGCCTTCAGGATCAGCGGGGATGCTTCCCACGGCTTATGGATATATTGCGCGGGCATATCGGAAAGTTCCGGGACCCATTGCCGGACGTAACGGCCGTCCGGGTCAAATTTCTCGCCTTGCAGGACCGGATTGAAAATCCGGAAATAGGGGGCGGCATCGGCACCACAGCCCCCAATCCATTGCCAGGAAAACGGATTATTGGCCGGGCAGGCATCGACAAGCGTATCGTCGAACCATGCCAGACCTTCGCGCCAATGGATCAGAAGGTGTTTGACCAGAACCGACCCGACAATCATCCGCACCCGGTTATGCATATAGCCGGTATGCCAAAGTTCCCGCATTCCGGCATCGACAATCGGAAAACCGGTTTGCCCGCGTTGCCAGCGTTCAAGCGCCTTCGGATCATCATCCCACGGGAAATCGGTGAATTGCCCCTGAAGCGGCACGGATTTCAAATCCCTGGCATGAAACAGGATGTGATGGGCAAATTCCCGCCAACCCAGTTCGGCCATGAATTTTGATGCGGTTTTGCCTTGGCCGGGATGGGCGTCGGCATAATGGTTTGCCGCGTGCCACACCTGCCGCGGGCTGATTTCCCCAAACCGCAGATGCGGGGACAGTTCCGACGTCACCCGATGATCGGGCCGGTCGCGCAGGTCGGCGTAATCAGAAAGCCTGCCATCAATAAATTCATGTAGCTGATCCATCGCGCCCTGTTCACCCGGCGTGAACCGATCGGCAAAGCCGGTGGCCCAGTCAAACGGCTTGGGCGACAGATCAAGCCCGGCAATATCTGCTTCATCGCTCAGTTGCAGATCGCCAAGCGGGATGCTTTCAGGGGCTTTTTTGGGTTCTGCCGGGGGTGGCAGTTTCAAACACGCCCGCCAGAACGGACTGAAAACCTTGAAGTCCGTTCCGGCCCCGGTTTTGACTTCCCATGGTTCATACAGCAATTGACCATTGAAGCTTTCGCATTCGATATTCTGATCGCGCAAGGATGATTTGATATCAGCATCGCGCGCGATGGACGCCTTGTCATAAAGCCGGTTCCAGAAAAGCGCGCCGATTTTGTGATCAGTTTGCAACTGATTGAAAACGTCCCGCGCATCCGATCTGAAAACCCGCAGACAGGGGGCCTTTTTTCCGGCCACTGTTGCAAGGCTTTCATCAAGACGCGTCAGGGTTTTTTCCAGCCACCAGCGCGTCGCCCCGCCCAATTGGGCATCAATCACCCGATCAAGGATAAATACCGGAAGCACGATGCCGTTATTTTGCTGAGCCCACTTTACGCTGGCGTTCAATGCCGGGTTGTCGGCAAGACGAAGGTCATTGCGAAACCACATGATGGCAATCGGTGCGGCAGAAGCAGAAGGCATCCGGGAACTCGTACCTTGGGGGAGGGAGGGGGCAAAAGGGTGAGAGAGCACATCGACTGTGACAGCATAGAGGGATGTCGATGCGCTCTCTCTGGCTCGGGGTACATCATCATGTACGGCGGACCAGATTGATCAGTTCATCGAAACTTTGCGAAATCACATTCTTTTTCCATCCGGCAAATCCAAGCACCAGTCCGTGGGGCAGGTTGCCGCGATTTTGTGTCGATTTATCATGATAGTAGGATGAAAGCGCCCGGCAATCGAGTTGCGCCTTGACCATCTGGTCCTGCAATTCCACATCGTCCTGGTCACCGATAAGGCGCGTGCAAAGATGCAATCCCCCATCCGATGGCAGGACCTGCAAAATATCGCTGGCGCGTGTCTCGATCAGGTCACGCAGATGCGCCCGGCGCTCACCATAACTCAGCCGCATCTTGCGGACATGGCCGCCAAAATGCCCCTCGGCAAAAAATGCGGCCAGTGCCGCCTGTGCCGTTGGGGCAGGCACACCATCGGCAAAGCCCCGCATCCCGCGAAATGCCGGGATCAGGTCAGGTGGCAAAACCAGATATCCAAGCCGAATACCGGGAAACAGGACGCGCGAAAACGTGCCGACATAAAGCACGCGATTTTGCCGGTCCAAGCCCTGAAGGGACGATAACGGCGGTCCGTCATAGCGATAATCGCTGTCATAATCGTCTTCGACGATCCACGCATCATGGGCATCCGCCCATGCCAAAAGGGAAAGACGACGGGCAAGCGACAATGTCGTGCCCAGCGGGTAATTGCGCGATGGCGTCGTGACCACAATGCGCGCCGGGGGCCCCTGATCAAGCCTGTCGACCTGCAATCCATCGGCATCGACCGGGATCGGCAGCAACGTCGCGCCACTGGCGGCAAGGACCCCGCGAATGCCTTCATAACCGGGGTCTTCGGTTGCGATCACGTCACCCGGATCCACAAGCGCACGCGCAATCAGGTCAAGTGCCTGCTGCGCACCTGAAACAATCATCACCTGATCGGCATCGCATTTGACCCCACGGGACTGGCGCAGCCACTTGGCAACTTCATCGCGCAATGCCGGCATGCCAAGCGGATCAACCGGAATGGTCAGGTCAAGGGCAGGTGCCCGCCAGCTTCGGCGCAGCAACCGCGCCCAGACATCAAACGGAAAGGCATCAAGATCGGGGGTTGCCGGGTTAAACGGACGCGCCATGCGAAACCGTGGAAACCGTCGATCATAGGCCAGCATGCGGGTTGCACTTTGGCTAAGCCGTGGAAGGTTTGCGGATTTACGGGCCTGATCGGCCGAGGCGGGCAGGGTGGTCGCCGTCATTTCCCTGTCGGGCAGGCTACTGGCAACGAAACTTCCGGCCCCGATCCGGGTTTCGAGATACCCTTCTGATACCAGAAGATCAAAACTCGTCACCACCGTATTGCGCGAAATGCCAAGGCTTTTGGCCAGATCACGGCTGGCGGGTAACTTTTCACCCGGATGCAGTCGCCCGTCCAGAATGGCCTGGCGGATGCCAAGATAAAGCCGGCGATAGGCCGCATCGCCGTTCTCATCGCCTGCCGTGGCTGCATGGCTGGGATAGATCCAGGTAAAGTCGCTGCGCATGGTGGCCTATCAAAAATCAGGTTCAGCAAAATTGGTTCTATCAAAATTATTATAACGGACCTTTGATAAAGTCCAATTCTACCGATGATGACGCCAGCCCGTTGCGCCACCACAAGTTACAGAGAAACAGAAAATGCCTGATACCACCGAGCTTCCCGAACAGTACGAAGTCCATCCTGCGACCAAAGTGGTGCGTGGGCCGAAACGCGCCAGTTATGATCGTAAACTCGTGCATGGCATTATCGACGATGCCCTGATCTGCCATGTCGGAACCGTTGTGAATGGTCGCCCCTCGATGATCCCGACCGCGCATTGGCGCGTGGGGGAACGGATTTATATCCATGGCGCATCCAAGAACCGCATTCTGGCGACCATCGCCAATGGCGCAGAAGCCTGCCTGTGCATCACCCATCTGGATGGCCTGGTGATGGCGCGTTCGGCCTTCCATCACTCGGCCAATTACCGGTCGGTCGTGATTTACGGCAGGGGCGAAATTGTGGCCGATCCGGAAGGCAAAATGGAACATTCCCGACTGTTTGTTGAAAAGCTGTCCAAAGGCCGTTGGGAGCAGATCCGTCATCCCAACGAACAGGAGCTCAAGGCCACTATGTTTCTTGGTTTTGACCTGAACGAGGTATCGGCCAAGGTCCGTAGCGGTGATCCGGTGGATGACGAGGATGATTACGGCTGGCCGGTCTGGGCCGGGGTTTTGCCCTGCAAGAATGTCTGGGGCGAGCCGGTGGCAGATACCCGCCTTGATCCGGCCTATTCCGGACTGGTTGCCAAAGCACCGGAATAAACAAAAAGGCAGCCCGATGACTGCCTTTTTAAATCGGAACAGGTCGGGCTTTAACCCGCCAGCGCAACCGCGATTTTTGCGCCAAGGACCGCATTGTTGCGCACCAGCGCAATATTGGCTTCAAGGCTTTTGCCCTTGGTATGCTGGGTCACGCGTTCCAGAAGGAAGGGCGTGACTTCGCGACCATGGATGTTAAGGCCCTTGGCTTCGATCAGCGCACTGTCAATCGCATGTTCGATGGCATCAAGTTCGAGCGCCTTGTCCGCAGGCGGCGGGTTGCCGATCACAGCCCCGCCTTCAAGACCAAAGTCCCATTTGGATTTCAGGAACTCGGCAATCTCGGCCGGGCTATCAAGGCGGATCGGGGCTTTCTGGCCGCTTTTGACGGTATAGAAGGCCGGGAATTCATCGGTGCCATATGAAATGACCGGCACGCCCAGCGTTTCAAGATGTTCAAGCGTCATCGGAATATCAAGGATTGCCTTGGCACCCGCGCAGACGACGGCAACGCTGGTTTTGCCAAGTTCGGTCAGATCGGCCGAGATATCAAAACTTGCCGCAAGTTCGCGGTGAACCCCGCCAATCCCTCCGGTGGCAAAGACCTTGATCCCGGCTTTTTCCGCCAGAATCATGGTTGCTGAAACGGTGGTGGCCCCATCGCGTTTTTTGGCGATGCAGAACGGGATGTCGCGGCGCGACAGTTTCAGAATGTCGGTGCCCTTGGCAAAATATTCCAGTTCCGACGGCGACAGGCCGATTTTGCAACGCCCGCCGATCACCGCAATGGTGGCCGGGATCGCGCCATTATCGCGCACGTCCTGTTCGACCGCCTGCGCGGTTTCAAGGTTCTGCGGATAGGGCATCCCGTGCGAGATGATGGTGGATTCAAGGGCTACAACCGGCTTGCCCGCCGCAAGGGCTTCGGCAACTTCCGGGGCGATATCGATAAAGTCCGACATTCAAAATGCTCATGGTTGAGTTAAAGTTTTAAAGGTCAGGATTACGCGGATCAGTTTGTAAAATCTACCCCAAACAGATCATGGCTGTTGTGTGCGGACAAACAAAAACGGCCGCCCCATCGGGACGGCCGTTTTGCAAAACAAAGCGTAAAGCTTAGTTCTTTTCTTTGTCGACGAGCTGGTTGGCAGCAATCCACGGCATCATCGCGCGCAGCTTGGTGCCAACTTCTTCGATTTCGTGTTCGGCGTTCAGGCGACGGGTTGCCTTGAACATCGGCTGGCCGCAATGCATTTCCTGAACGAAGTCACGAACGAATTTGCCTTCCTGAATGTCGGCAAGAACTTCTTTCATGCGTTCTTTGACCGATGCGTCGATCACGCGCGGGCCGGTGACATAGTCGCCGTATTCTGCGGTGTTCGAGATCGAATAACGCATGTTGGCCATACCGCCTTCATACATCAGGTCGACGATCAGTTTCACTTCGTGCAGGCATTCGAAATAGGCCATTTCCGGAGCATAACCAGCTTCGGTAAGGGTCTCAAAACCGTATTTGATCAGCTGGGTCAGGCCGCCACAAAGAACAGCCTGTTCGCCGAACAGGTCGGTTTCGCATTCTTCGCGGAAGGTGGTTTCGATCACGCCCGAACGGCCGCCACCGATTGCCGATGCATAGGAAAGTGCGAGTTCAAGCGCGTTGCCCGACGCGTTCTGTTCGATGGCAACGAGGCAAGGCACACCACCGCCACGTTTGTATTCGGAACGAACCGTGTGGCCCGGGCCTTTAGGTGCGATCATCATGACGTCAAGATCAGCACGCGGCTCGATCAGGCCGAAATGAACGTTAAGGCCGTGTGCGAACAGAAGGGCGGCACCGTCTTTCAGGTTGTCGCGCAGTTCGTTGGCATAGATCGCAGCCTGATGTTCATCCGGGGTCAGGATCATGACAACATCTGCCCATGCGGCGGCTTCGGCCGGGGTCATGGTTTTCAGGCCGGCATTTTCAGCCTTCTTGCGCGAGCTGGAACCTTCACGAAGGCCGACAACAACGTCTTTAACGCCCGAATCATGAAGGTTCAGTGCATGGGCATGGCCCTGCGAACCGTAACCGATGATGGCAACTTTTTTGGTCTTGATCAGATTAACATCTGCATCGCGGTCGTAATAAACACGCATCTTTCGATACCTCTGGACGTTGGACCACGCGATTTTTCTTTGCGTGGCGGATGGATCAAATTGTTAAAGCGGGACTGCCAAGGCACCCCCGGCGAACTCACATCGTCAGCGTGCCGCGCGAAATTGCTGCGACACCCGTGCGCGAAGTTTCCGAAAGCCCCAACGGCTCCATCAATTTGATGAAAGCGTCAATTTTTTCCGGGCTTCCGATGATTTCGAAGACGAAGGAACTGTTGGTCGCATCGACTGCGCGGGCCTTGAAGATATCGGCAATACGCAGGGACTCGACGCGCTTTTCACCCGATGCAATCACCTTGACCAGGGCAAGTTCACGTTCAACGCACGGTCCCGAAAGGGTCAGATCGCTGACCTTGTGAACCGGCACCAGACGTGAAAGCTGTGCCTTGATCTGTTCGATCACCATGGGCGTACCCGAGGTGACAACAGTGATGCGCGACTGATGGGAACTGGCGTCAACCTCGGCCACGGTCAGGCTTTCGATGTTATAGCCACGACCGGAAAACAGGCCGATGACACGGGCCAGAACGCCTGCTTCGTTATCCACCAGAACGGATATCGTGTGTTTCGAAATTTCGGTTTCTCTCACGGGTCTTGCTCCGCTAGGGCGCGGGCGGGCGCATTCAATGTGCAGCCCGGCCCGGCCTTTGATTTTGGTTTTGATGATGTCTTGACGCGAACGGGTTTCGCGGATCAGACCAGAACCATCCCTTCGTCGGAATCAATGGCTTCGTCACCGGTGGTTTCCGCGCCAAGCAGCATTTCATTATGCGGCTTGCCCGACGGAATCATCGGATAGCAGTTTTCCTTGTCATCCACAGCCACATCAAGGATCACCGGACCATCAATCTCAAGCATCTGCTTAAGTGTATCGTCCAGATCGGCCGGGTTGTTGCAGGTAAGACCGGTAAAGCCGAATGCCTCGGACAGTTTCACGAAATCCGGAAGGGATTCGCTGTAACTTTCCGAATAGCGCGACCCGTGCAGCAATTGCTGCCATTGGCGGACCATGCCCATGTAACGGTTGTTCAGGATGACGGTTTTCACCGGCAGGCGATACTGGGTCAGCGTCGCGCATTCCTGAATATTCATCATGATCGATGCATCACCGGTAAAGCAGACAACGGTGGCATCCGGGTGGGCAACCTGAACGCCAAGGGCCGCAGGCATGCCATAACCCATGGTGCCAAGCCCGCCCGACGTCATCCATTCATGCGGATGTTCAAATCCGAAATGCTGGGCCGCCCACATCTGGTGCTGTCCGACATCGGTGGTAATGTATGTCTTGCGATCACGCGTGAGTGCATGAACGCGACGGATCACATGCTGCGGCTTGATGATATCCTTGGGCTGCTTGTAGGACAGGCAATGCTTGCCCCGCCAGCCTTCGATCTCGTCCCACCAGCTATCAAGCGCCTTGGCTTCGATCTTGTGCTGTTTGGCCTTCCAGATTTTCATCATGTCTTCAAGGACATGACCGACATCGCCGACAATCCCGATATCGACCGGAACGTTTTTGTTGATCGAGCTTTGATCAATATCGATCTGGACTTTCTGCGAACCCGGCGAGAAGAAATCAAGGTTGCCGGTCACGCGGTCATCAAATCTTGCACCAACCGCAATCATCACATCGCAATCGTGCATCGCCATGTTCGCTTCGTACGTACCATGCATGCCCAGCATGCCAAGATACTGTTTATCCGAAGCCGGATAGGCACCAAGCCCCATCAGCGTCAGCGTGATCGGAATACCGGTCAGACGGGTGAATTCCGTCAGAACCTTGCAGGCCTGGCTGCCGGAATTGATGACGCCACCACCGCAATACAGGATCGGCTTTTTCGCCGATGCCAGCAGTTCCAGCGCTTCCTCGATCTGGCCACGGTCGCCTTTGACAACCGGGTTATAGGTGCGGTGCTGAACCTGTGACGGTTCAAGATACGGTGCCTTGGCAACCAGAATATCTTTCGGCAGGTCGATCACAACCGGACCCGGGCGGCCACTTGACGCAACGTGGAATGCTTCATGCATCGTGCGGGCAAGCTTGGCACTATCCTTCACCAGATAGTTATGCTTGGTGCAGGGGCGGGTGATGCCGGTGGTGTCGGCTTCCTGAAAGGCGTCATTGCCGATCAGGTGGGTCGGAACCTGCCCGGTCAGGCAGACAATGGGAATCGAATCCATCAACGCGTCGGTAAGGCCGGTAACGGCGTTCGTTGCACCCGGACCACTGGTTACCAGAACAACGCCGACCTTTCCGGTCGAACGTGCGTAACCTTCGGCGGCATGCACGGCTGCCTGTTCATGGCGTACTAGGATATGACGAATCCTGTTTTGCTTAAATATCTCGTCATATAGCGGTAGGACGGCGCCGCCGGGATAGCCGAACACGACTTCCACACCCTGATCGACCAGGGCCTGCAACACTACTTCCGAACCGCTTAAAATACGTTCTGCCATGTTTTTCGAGCCTCTTCCTTAGCGACAACAACGTGTCGCGTGATAACCGCGTGGTTGATACATGATCCAATTACCCTTGAACTGGAGTTGAAAAATCCGCCGAAACGGCGGTTTTCCGCCATTTCGACGGCGGAAGGGCCAACCTATCGCCTCACTTTGGCGTGGTCAACAGAAATTGGTGAACATCATTACGCAATTTGTCTGCCAAACTTTCCGAATATTGCGTGTCGATGATCTCCTTGTCACTCATCTGATGACGAAACCACGTTAATTGACGCTTGGCATAACGCCGGGTTTCGCGTTGTGATTTCTCTTTGGCGGTCTCAAGATCGATCTCGCCGGCAAGGTAGGCTGCAATCTCGCGCACGCCGACGGCCTTCATCACGGGCGCTGTTTTCGGCAGGTTTTCAGCCAGAAGTCCGCGAACTTCCTCAATCGCGCCCTGTTCGATCATCAAATCAAAACGCCGGTTGCAGCGATCATAAAGAATGTCGCGCGGTGGCATGTAACACAGCTTTTTGAAAACCATGCCGTCGGGCGGGGTTACCATCGCTTCGCGGTGCCATGCCGCCACCCCGCGCCCCGTGCCCGCCAGAACTTCGGCCGCACGAATCAGGCGCTGGGTATTTGACGGATCAAGGGTGGCGGCGGTGTCGGGATCGCGTTTGGCAAATGCTTCAAAAAAGGCCTGATGTCCGTCTTTTTCAAGCTCGGCTGTGACCTGGTTGCGAATCCCGGCAGGAATATCGGGAATCGGCGCGATCCCCTCGGTCAGGGCATTCAGATACATGCCCGTACCCCCGGTAATGATCGGAAGCTTGCCGCTTGCATGACATTCGGCAATTTCCGCCATCGCCATCTCGCGCCATTTCCCGGCCGAACATGCCTCGCGCCCGGATAGTACGCCATAAAGCCGATGCGGCGCGCGCGCGATCTCGCGGTCATCGGGCCGCGCACTCAACACACGTAGTTCCCTATAGACCTGCATGCTGTCGGCATTGATCACCACACCGTCAAACGCCTCCGCCAGATCAAGTGCCAAGGCGGACTTGCCGCTGGCGGTCGGTCCGGCAACGATCAGGACGGGTTGGAAGGTCTTGTTATTCATTCTTCTAGGTTTGCCGGTCGTATGAAAAATTTGATTTGCTGGGGCTCAAACAAGATATTCGCAATCTCCGCCATGGCAAGCTGATCGACAACATCGCAGGTAGCTTCGGAAGCAGATTTTGTCTTCTTACGCTCGTTGCTTGTTGTGTTTTCTGACATTCCTTAACCTCCCTTGTTTGAAACCCGGCTTGACAGAATATCGGTCTGTAACGGTTATGTATCAAACTTTTCTTGTCATCGCGTCCCGCAATACGGATAAAGACGAAAATCTGATTTACCTGTGTCCCGTCAAGGAGCCCGCAATCCATGGATCTGGTCCTGACCCTGATCGCTGCCCCCAATTCGAATGCGCTAGGTGACGATATTGTCGCGCGCGCCAAAACCGTTCTGGCCGGGGCTGGGGCGCGTGTCGGGGATGTTTCGTGGCTGGCGGCGGGTGAGGCCTGCGATATCGGCTTTGGCGGGCTCAGCCTCGATATTGCCGATACGGCTCTTCGCGATGCCGCTCTTGGTGTCGATGCCGTGACCCAGACTGCCAAAACGCGCCGCAAAAAACTGCTGATTGCCGATATGGACAGCACCATGGTCACCGGTGAAACGCTTGATGAGCTGGCGGCCTTTGCCGGGGTCAAGGACCGGGTTGCGGCGATAACCGCGCGTGCGATGAATGGCGAACTGGATTTCGAGGCTGCCCTTGATGAACGGGTCGGGTTGCTGGATGGCATGTCGACCGACATGCTGGCCGAGGCATGGAAAACCGTTGAATATACTGGCGGTGCCAAAACGCTGGTTGCGACCATGAAGGCCAATGGTGCCTACGCTGCCCTTGTGTCGGGCGGGTTTGATTTCTTTACCGGTGCCGTGCGTCGTGAACTGGGGTTTGATTTTGATCAGGCCAATGTGCTGATCACCAAAGACGGCACATTGACCGGCAAGGTTCAGAAACCGGTGCTTGACCGTCAGGCAAAGGTCGATGCGCTTGAAAAACTGACCGCCCAGCAGGGTGTCGGGGTTGAGGACGCCATTGCGGTTGGCGATGGCGCCAATGATCTTCAGATGATTTCACTGGCCGGGACCGGTGTGGCGTTTCATGCCAAACCATCGGTTCAGGAACAGGCGCGCATCTGCATCAATCATGGTGATCTGACCGCATTGTTGTATCTGCAAGGATATGCACAATCCGATTTTTCGAGCTGATGGCGGCAATCATAAGCCGGAATGCAAAGAGGGCGGCCCGCAAAGGCCGCCCTCTTTGATTTTGGGAGAGTAAAACCCGAAGGTCTTAATCTTCCTTATTCAGCGTCAGGCCGAAGTAACGCGGTCCCGCCGAGGTTTCAATCAGCATTAGGATGGTGCGTTTGTCATCATCCATTGCCTTTTTGACCGCGTCTGAAACTTCCTCGACCGAGGAAACCGAGCTGTGCGATGCCTCGATAATGATGTCGCCCGGGCGAACACCCTTTTCGGCGGCATAGCTGTCACGATTAACCTCGGTCACGATGACACCCTCGGTGCCTTCGGCCAGGTTATAGCGGCGGCGCAGTTCATCATCGACATTGGCAATCTTCATGCCCAGCGGCTTGATTTCGGCTTCGGCAATTGCGACCGGTGCCTGTTCTTCGCCCGGTTCCGCAGATGTTGCGACAACGTCTTCTTCAAGTTCGCCAAGTTCGACCTGAACGGTTTTCTTTTCTCCGTCACGCCAGATCACAACGTCGACATCCTTGCCGATTTTGGTTTCGGCAACGATACGTGGCAGGCGGCGCATGCTTTCGACTTCCTTGCCGTCAAACGACAGGATGACGTCGCCCTGTTTGATGCCAGCAGCTTTTGCCGGGCCATCATCGGATACACCGGCAACCATCGCGCCGGTCGATTTATCAAGTCCGACCGAGTCTGCGATATCGTCGGTCACGGTCTGGATGTGAACACCCAGCCAGCCACGACGGGTCCGACCATATTCCTTGAGCTGATCAACAACCGACTGTGCAATTGCCGAGGGAATGGCAAAGCCGATACCGACCGAACCGCCCGACGGCGAATAGATTGCACTGTTGATACCGATGACATCGCCATCAAGGTTAAACAGCGGCCCGCCCGAGTTGCCCCGGTTGATCGATGCATCCGTCTGAATGAAATCGTCATACGGACCCTGATTGATGTCGCGGTTGCGTGCCGAAATGATCCCGGCGGTCACCGTGCCACCAAGGCCAAACGGGTTACCGATCGCCATGGCCCAGTCACCAATGCGGGAATGATCGGAGTCACCCCAATTGACGAAGGGCAGGTCTTCTTCCGGTTCGACTTTCAGAAGTGCGACATCCGTTTTCGGGTCACGGCCAATCAGTTTTGCCGGAAGGGTATCGCCATCATGCAGGCGCACCGTGATTTCGTCGGCACCATCGATCACATGGTTGTTGGTCACGATGTAACCGTCAGCCGAAATGATAAAGCCCGAACCAAGTGCGGTCGCACGGCGCTGTTGAGGAGTCTGGCCTTGGCCCTGTCCGCCTTGTCCGTTGCGATCCATAAAGTCCTTGAAAAGATCCTCAAACGGCGAGCCGGGAGGGAACTGGAAGTCCGGTCCCTGACGTTCGGCCACCATCTGACTGGTCGAGATATTTACCACACTGGGCAGAAGCTTTTCGGCCAGGTCTGCGAAACTTTCAGGAGCGGGGCGAGCGTTCGCAATCTGCGAGACGCTGGTCACGCCAAGAAGAACAATCACCAGCGCAGCCGTAAATCTGCTTCGCGCCGGGTTGTATAATGCTTTTAGCATGTGTCTGATCCTGTTCGTTGCCGCGTTCACGGTATTGAATTTTTGCAGCACGCGATGCTGTTCTTTTGGATAGTTCATGCACCGCTTAACTAGCCAAGTTAGCGCCGAGTTTGTCAGAAATTTGGCAGGCTTGAGAAAAATCAAGGAAGAGCTCGGGTTTTTCTGTGTTTTCACACAAGAAGGCGCAAACATGCGCGAAATGCCTTGAAACTTTGCCCTCAAAGCCAGACCCGCATCCCCCAGATCGCAGCAATGGCGGCAATCGCGGCAACAAGGCCACCGATCCGAAGCTGGGATTCGGGGATTTCCTGCATTAGCTCCATCACACGTTTCGCCCCGCCCGGGAACAGCGAATAAAACATTCCCTCCAGCGCGATGGCCAGGAGAATAGCTGTGGCGAGTTCCTTCATGGGCGTGGACGTTCCGGCGTTTCTATGAACCTGTGTGCGATATAACTATCAACAGGACATTATTTTCAAACAAAAAAGGGCGACCGGCACACTATGCCGGTCGCCCTAGTGCTTTGTCCAGCACCCGTTTGTCTAGCGCGTTGCGCCAAGCGTGGAGTTATTAAAGTACTGGAAGAACTCGGAATCTGGTGAAATCACCATGGTCGAGCCATCCGAAAGAGCCTCGCGGTAGGCTTCAAGCGAACGATAGAACTCGAAGAAGCCGGCATCCTTGCCATAGGCTTCACCCAGAACGATGTTTCGCTCGCCATCGCCTTCACCGCGCAAGACTTCGGCCTGACGGCGGGCTTCGGCAAGAATGCCAACCCGTTCACGATCTGCTTCGGCCTGAATTTTCGCCTTAAGCTCTTCACCCTCGGCGCGAAGCTGTGCGGCTTCGGCGATACGCGAAGAACGCATACGGTTATACACCGCCTGCGACGTTTCCTGCGGAAGGTCGGTACGACCGATACGGACATCGATCAGTTCGACACCGAATTCCTTGGCCGGTTCGATCAGGGTCGCCTGGATTTTCTCCATGATCTGTGACCGGTTGTCCGACAGCAGGGCGACAAGCGGGGCTTGTGCAAGTTCGCCACGAATGACCGAGTTCAGACGCTGGCCAAACAGCTGAACAAAGTTCGCCGAGTTGGTTGCGCGCTGACGGAACTGCAACGGATCAACGATTTTCCAGCGGGCAAAACTGTCGACATTGACACGTTTCTGGTCCGACAGAAGAACCTGCTGCACCGGCGGATCAAGTTCAAGAATGCGGCGTTCGTAATATTCCACATTCTGGATCGGCAGTTTGAAATGCAGACCCGGTTCGGAAATCGCATGAACCGGATTACCGAACTGAAGCACCAGTGCCTGCTGGTCCTGACGGACGGTAAACATGCACATGGATGCAACCACGGCCGCGATGACGACAACGACGCCGGTGGCAATAAGTTTAGGACTTGCCATTAGTTGTTGCCTCCTGCGTTCGAGCGTTTCTGGATTTCGGGCAATGGCAGGTAAGGAACGACGCCATTGGCACCTTCACCCTTCTGATCGAGAATGACCTTGTTGGAGTTCTTCAGAACATCCTGCATGGTTTCAAGATACAGACGACGCGTGGTGACATCCTTCGCGGTCAGGTAGGAATTATAAACCGAGATAAAGCGTTCTGCTTCACCCTGGGCATTCTTCACAACTTGATCCTTGTAAGCGCGGGCTTCAAGAACCAGACGTTCTGCTTCACCTTTTGCACGCGGGATGATGTCGTTACGGTATGCCAGTGCTTCGTTCTGGGAACGATCACGGTCCTGACGGGCACGCTGCACGTCGTTGAACGCATCAATAACGTCACGCGGCGGATCAACCTTCTGCATTTTCACTTCTGCAATGAAAATACCCGAAGCATAGCCATCCATGATCGATTGCAGCAGGGTGCGTGTCTGCTCTTCAACGCGCACACGACCAACCGTCAGGGCTTCTTCCAGACTGGTTTTGCCGATGACTTCGCGGATCGAACTTTCAGCTGCAAGCTTGATGGTGTTTTCCGGATCGCGAACATTGAACAAGTAGGCACCCGCATCGCTGATGCGCCACTGAACGACATAATCAATGTCGATAATGTTCTGATCACCGGTCAGCATCAGGCTTTCTTCCGGGACATCACGGGCACCACCGGTGCCGGTGCCATTGCCACGGTAACCGATTTCAATCTGGTTGGTGCGTTCGACGTTCGGCTTGATGACTTCGCCAATCGGGGCGGGCAGGAAATAATTCAGACCCGGACCGGTCGTGCCAACCCATTTGCCAAACAGAAGTGTAACACCCTGTTCGCCCGGCTGGACGCGATAGAAGCCTGTCAAAAGCCACAACCCGATTATGGCAATACCGATCAGGACAAAGCCTTTATAGCCACCACCACCGGGGAACAGCCGCTTCAAGCGTTCCTGGCCTTTACGAATAATTTCATCAAAATCGGGGGGCGTGTTACCACCACCGCCGCCGCCACCCTGAGGACGCTGTCCCCACGGATTGCGGCCGCCGCCATTGTTTCCGCCACCACCCCAGGGGCCGCCGCCCCCTTGTGAATTCCAAGGCATCGAGTGTCTTCCTCTTCTTGCCGTTCGGTGTTTATTTATGCTTACCGAGCTTGGGACATGAGCCCATCAATAACATGCCTGTTCACTTGCTTATCGCGGTCATCTGACCTATCTGCGCATCAAGAACCGTCTCAATCCTTTTATCGAAGCAGAGTTGCATGTAATTAATGGGGCCACGCCCTAAGGCCTTATATGACAGCTTGTCCTGCAAAACAACGATACGCGCCTGCAGGTTCTGTACGATCACGGACTTAAGCCATTTTTCGGAGACTGCAATATGACCTCGCCCAACCGGGAACGCATTACTGAAGCCCTTTCAAGTGTTATCGATCCGGCTGACGGCAAGACTATCGTTGAAAAGGGTATGGTACAAGGCATTGATATTCATGACGAAACCGTGAACGTCATAATCGCTGTTGACCCGCAACGCGGGGCTTCTCTTGAAGATCTGCGTCTTGCGGCCGAACGTGCCGTTGCCAATGTGAACGGGGTCACAACAGCTCGTGTGGCCCTTACCGCAGAGCGTCCCAAAGGGGCTTCTGCCCCGGCCCAAGGTGGTCATTCGCATCCCCATTCTCATGATCATACACATGGGGCGCAACAGGGCGCACCGCAAGCAGGGCAACGTCCGCAAGGTGCAGGGCAAAAGCCGCTCGAAATGACGGGTGTCCGCTCGATCGTCACGGTTGCGTCGGGTAAGGGCGGGGTGGGGAAATCCACCACTTCGGTCAATCTGGCGCTTTCACTGGCGGCCAAGGGGCTTAAGGTCGGTCTTCTCGATGCCGATATCTATGGCCCCAGCCTGCCACGGATGATGGGCCTTCGTGATGCCAAACCAAGTCATTCCGACAAGGAAGGCAAAATGGTGCCGCCGTCGGCCTTTGGCATCCGGATCATGTCTATCGGGTTTATGGTCGATGAAGAACAGCCGGTGATCTGGCGTGGACCGATGGCGATGGGCGCGCTCGAACAGCTTCTGCGCGACAGCGATTGGGGCGAACTCGATGTTCTGGTCGTCGACATGCCACCGGGCACTGGCGATATCCAGCTTTCGATGGCACAACGCGTGCCGGTCACGGGGGCGGTTATCGTTTCCACCCCGCAGGACATTGCCCTTTTGGATGCGCGCAAGGGACTTAATATGTTCCGCAAGGTCAATGTGCCGGTGCTTGGCCTGATCGAGAATATGAGTTATTACAAATGCCCGGAATGCGGCCATGTCGATCATGTCTTTGATCATGGTGGTGCACGCAAGGCCGCCGATGAACTGGGCGTACCGTTTCTTGGTGAAATCCCGCTGGACCTTAAAATCCGGCTGGGTGCGGATGAAGGCAAACCGATCATTCATACCGATCCGAACGGCGAACATTCCAAGGCCTATGCCGCGATTGCCGACAAGATTGCCGCGGCAATTGACGAACGCGTCGGACCGAAAACTGCACCGAAGAAAAGCCTGTTCCCGAAAATCAGCTTCCGTTAGGTCGCCCGACTTTCGCCTAATAATTGCTGGCACCCTGCAAAACTTCTTGAGTGATGCGTTGCAGGGTGCCGTTTTCGCGCAGTTCTTCGATGGATCGATTGATCATCGTCACCGTCGATATTGTCGATGATGCACGGTTGAATACGATATAGGTCGGGTTTTCCCGGATCGGGGTTTCGCTGCGGACGACCTTGTCGCTTAGTCCCAGCCGTTTGACCCAGACATCCCCTGCCTCGCCAATCGCGATGACGGTATCGACCCGGCCAAGTGCCAGCATCTGAAAATTCTGTTCGTCCCCGGTGGCTTCGGATGCGCTAAACACGCCGCGTTTGCGCGCATCATCAATCTGATCCCCGTAGCTCCATCCGCGAATGACACCAACGGTTTGGCCGCGCAGGTCATCAATATCGGTTGGATTGTCGAATGTGCTCTGGCGTTGATACAGCATCAGCTGTTCTATATGGATCGGCTCGGAAAAGACGTATTTCTTCTGGCGTTCAAGATTCTTGTATATCCCGGCAGCACCGCCCTTGTTGGCATCAAGGTTTTCAATGGCGCGTTTCCAGGGGACGGCAACGACATCGACATTTATGCCGGCATGTCTGAAAATTGCACGGATCAGGGCCGGGTAAATGCCCACGGCCTCATCCCCGGCACGATACATAAAAGGCGGATTGGCTTCGTCGACATAAATGGTTTCGGCATGGCTTTGCGTCGCCGGTATCAGGACCGCGAAGGCCATGCCGACGACGAGTATCAATAGGGCAAATAATCTTGCCGGAAATGTCATTCTGGCCCCTGATGATGCTTCTGTACCGTAAAGAAGACATGGGGCGTCAGGATGCTGCCGACAAGGAATGCGATGCTGCAAAGCGATATTCCAGTGCCGCGATGCCCATAACGCCCAGTGCCTGTACGATGACAAAGCCATATCCGATGGCTGTAGGAACGCCAACCGGGGCAATCAGCACCGCAAGACTGGCAAGGACCCAGCACAGATTGCCCACAACGATCAACCGGACAAGAAAGCCATTTGGACGGGCTTGCCATCCGGTGGCAGACATCAAAACGGCACAGGGAAACAGGATGATCCCGGCATAAAGCAGCAAATCGGCAGGCAGGCCCAGCAGGCCCGCAAGGAAAGCATTGCCGATACACAGCAGCAGGCCGAAGAGAAGGCAGGTTGCCGCGTCAAGCATCAGGACGGTTTTCAGCATTTTGTTTGGCACATCAATAGACATCTTTTTGACCTTTCGGTTGATTGTTGTTCGCGAACCTTGCCGAAAAGTGCGAAAGAATACGATTACCTGACAGGTAATGTTGGTTCGAATTGATCGGTGTTAGGATTACGTCATCAATAATGATGGTGATCTGATGAGCGCGATAAAACCCGATCTGTTTGGCAATGTGCTTAAGGTCTGGCGCAAGCAGCGCCGTATGAGCCAGCTTGACCTTGCAAGCGAGGCCGCCATATCGACCCGGCATCTGAGCTTTCTTGAAACCGGTCGCGCCCGGCCCAGCCGCGACATGGTTTTGCATCTGTCCGAATGTCTTGATGTGCCGCTGCGCGAACGCAATGCAATGCTGATCGCGGGGGGCTTTGCACCGATCTATGCCGAACATGATCTTGGCACCGAACAGTCGGCTGCAATCCGGGCGGCGGTGGATCGAATCCTTACCGCACATGAACCCTATCCGGCGCTGGCAATGGACCGGCACTGGAACATGGTGGCGGCGAACCGGGTCGTACCGTTATTGCTTGGCGGGGTTGATCCCCAATTTCTGAAACCGCCGGTCAATATCCTGCGGCTGAGCCTCCATCCTAACGGGCTTGCACCTCGGGTCGTGAATTACGTCGAATGGCGCGACCATTTGCTGGATCGATTGCGTCGCCAGATTGTAGTGACGGCCGATGCAAAACTGCGCTGCCTTTATGATGAAGCCAGTCGTTATCATGCGCCCGCAAATGCGGACGAACCCGGTGCCGCTGACGGGGCGGGGGATCTGTCCGGGCTTGTCGTGCCGCTGGTTTTGCAAAGTGACGCCGGTGAATTGCGTTTTGTCAGCACAACCACGGTCTTTGGCACTCCGGTCGAAGTCACATTGTCCGAACTTGCCATCGAAACCCTGTTGCCAGCCGACACCCAAACGGCGGCCATTTTGCGGGGGCTGGCGGTCGACTTGCGTTAATTTGAACCGAACCGGGCCAAAGCACAAAACCCCGCCAGATTTCTCTGACGGGGTTTTGTGTTTGTAGTGTAGACGGCTTACTGGACGGCTTCTGCCATGAAGTTCGGCATCCAGCCTTCGTTCAGTTCGCGCAGCTCGGCAAGGGATACCTTGGCACCACCATCAATGGTCACCGCATCACCCCCGGCCTGACCGATGATGACCGCGGCGACATTGGCGCTGCTAGCGGCATTCAGGACCTTGTCCGGATCGCGGGTGGCGATCACGTAACGGCCCTGATCCTCGCCAAACAGCCATGCGACTTCGCTGCCGGCTTCGGGCAGGTGCAGGTCAGCACCAATATTGCCGGCAAGGCACATTTCGGCAACCGCGACCAGAAGACCGCCATCGGCGATATCATGGCAAGTACGTACCAGACCAAGCTCGATCAGTTCGCGCACCAGCGTACCGGCACGTTTTTCCGCATTCAGGTCGACCGGCGGCGGGGCGCCTTCTTCGCGGCCCTCAATGGTTTTAAGATACAGTGACTGGCCAAGTTCACCGGTCGCGGCACCGATCATGATCAACGCACTGTCATCGCGTTTGATGGCGATGGTGGCATGATGGCCCAGATCGGAAATCACCCCCACGCCGCCAATTGCCGGGGTCGGCATGATACCGACGCCATTGGTTTCGTTATACAGCGACACGTTGCCCGAAACGACCGGGAAGTCGAGTGCGATGCAGGCCTCGGCAATGCCCTGACAGGCACCAACGAACTGCCCCATGATGCGCGGGCGTTCCGGGTTGCCGAAATTCATATTGTCCGTGATCGCAAGCGGCTTGGCACCGGTGGCAACCAGGTTGCGATAGGCTTCGGCAACGGCCTGTTTGCCACCTTCGACCGGATCGGCCATGACATAGCGCGGGGTGCAGTCGGTGGTGGCTGCAATGCCCTTGTTCGTGCCCGAAACGCGCACGACACCGGCATCCCCGCCCGGACGAACAATCGTGTTGCCCATGACCAGGTGGTCATACTGTTCCCAGATCCAGCGACGCGATGCCAGATCGGACGACGCCATCAGGGTTTTAAGCGCATCAACATGGCTGACCTTGCCCGAAATGCTGGCCGGATCGATACGATCCTGCTTCGGGGTCGATTCCCACGGACGATCATATTCCGGCGATGCTTCGGCCAGCGGATCGATTGGAAGATCACCGGCAACCTCGCCATGCCATTTCAGAACCATGCGTTTGGTATCGGTCAGGATACCGATGACGGCAAAGTCGAGTTCCCATTTGTCAAAGATCGCCTTGGCGGCGTCTTCGCAACCGGGTTTCAGGACCATCAGCATGCGTTCCTGCGATTCTGAAAGCATCAGTTCGTAGGGCGTCATGCCTTCTTCGCGCATCGGGACTTTATCGAGCCACAGTTCGACACCAACGCCGCCCTTGGACGCCATTTCGAACGAGGAGGATGTCAGACCGGCCGCCCCCATATCCTGAATGGCGACGATCATGTCGGTCGCCATCAGTTCAAGGCAGGCTTCCAGCAGAAGCTTTTCGGTGAACGGATCGCCGACCTGAACGGTAGGACGCTTTTCATCGCTGTCGTCATCGAACTCGGCCGAGGCCATGGTCGCGCCATGGATACCGTCACGGCCGGTTTTCGAACCGACATAGACAACCGGGTTTCCGATACCGGCTGCTGCCGAATAGAATATGTTGTCTGCATCGGCCAGACCCACGGTCATCGCATTGACCAGGATATTGCCGTTATAGGAAGCATGGAAATTGGTTTCCCCACCGATGGTCGGGACACCCATGCAATTGCCGTAACCGCCGATGCCTTCGACCACACCGCTTAGCAGGTGGCGGGTTTTCGGGTGATCCGGCTCGCCAAAGCGAAGCGCATTAAGATTTGCAACCGGACGGGCACCCATGGTGAATACGTCACGCATGATGCCGCCAACGCCGGTTGCCGCACCCTGATAGGGTTCGATAAAGGACGGGTGATTGTGGCTTTCCATCTTGAATACGGCGGCCTGACCATCACCAATGTCAATAACACCGGCATTTTCGCCCGGACCCTGAATGACCCAGTCTGCCTTGGTCGGAAGGGTTTTGAGCCATTTTTTCGATGATTTGTAGGAGCAATGCTCCGACCACATTACCGAAAAAATGCCAAGCTCGTTGATATTGGGCTCACGGCCCATGATTTCGAGGACGAGTTTGTACTCTTCCTCGTTCAGCCCGTGTTCCTTGACCAGTTCCGGCGTGATCGGGGTGTTGAAATCGTTAGCACTCACGATGCTGCCTCCACCAAGCTTTTGAATAGATTGCGGCCATCGGTGCCACCATGGAGCGGATCAATCGCATTTTCCGGGTGCGGCATCATGCCAAGGACATTGCCCGCCTCGTTGATGATGCCGGCAATATTGCGCTGCGACCCGTTCAGATTGGTTGCCGGATCAACAACACCATTGGCATCGCAATAGCGCAGAACAACGCGACCTTCGCCTTCAAGGCGGTCAAGCGTTTCGCTATCGGCAAAGAAGTTGCCGTCATGATGGGCCACCGGATAATCGACAACGTCGCCGGTTTTGTAATGGTTGGTGAAGCGCGTATTGGTATTTTCGATCTTCAGATGCGTGTTCTTGCAGATGAATTTCAGGCTGGCATTGCGCATCAGCGCACCGGGCAACAGGCCTGCTTCTGTCAGAATCTGGAAACCGTTACAAACGCCAAGGATGGTCACACCGGCTTTGGCGCGTTTGGCAACCGCACGCATGATCGGGGATTTGGCCGCCATGGCGCCACAACGCAGATAGTCGCCATAGGAAAAACCACCCGGGACCATGATGATGTCGGTCTTTGGCAGTTCGGTTTCGCCATGCCAAACCACGGTTGGCTTGGTGCCGGTGGCCTGTTCGAGTGCTGCAATGGCGTCATTCTCCCGGTTAATGCCGGGGAAGAGGATGACAGCGGATTTCATGAAATACCGTCTCTCGATTAATATCCGTTACTTGATCGCGACAGACAAAGGCCCTGCAACGGCAAAGCCCCGCCCGGGCAGTTAGGCCAGCTCGATGCTGTAATCTTCGATCACGGTATTGGCGAGAAGCTTCTCGCACATTTCCTTGACCTCGGCGCGTGCCTTTTCGACGTCGCTGCCATCCAGTTCGAGTTCGATGAACTTGCCCTGACGGACATCATTGACACCGGCAAAACCAAGACCCTGAAGGGCGTGGTGAACGGCTTTACCCTGCGGGTCAAGAACACCGTTCTTCAGGGTGACGTGGACACGTGCTTTCACGAGAAGCTCCTTTGAGTGCGCACTCGCCATACGGCGATACTTGTTTGCAAACAATAATGTACCGGTTCCGAAGGTTCCGGCGTCGATAAGAAAAGGCCGCGCAAGCGCGGCCTTTGGATTATTTGTCTTTGTTCAGCGATTCTATATCTGCTGACTCAGGCAGGACGCCGAGACGGCGCGCCACTTCCTGATAGGCTTCTTCTACCCCGCCAAGATCGCGGCGGAACCGGTCCTTGTCCATCTTTTCGTTGGTGACGGCGTCCCAAAGGCGGCAGTTGTCCGGGCTGAATTCATCGGCGAGAACCAGATGCATGAAGTCGCCTTCCCACACCCGGCCAAATTCAAGTTTGAAATCGACCAGTTTGATGCCGATGCCGCGCATAAGACCGCACAGGTAATCATTGACGCGAAGGGTCATGCCAACGATTTCTTCGAGCTCTTCGGCACTTGCCCAGCCAAGGGCAAGGATATGCTCGTCAGAAACCAGCGGATCGCCAAGGGCGTCGTCTTTGTAATAAAATTCGACAATCGGGCGCGGCAGACGTTCGCCTTCTTCAAGGCCAAGACGTTTTGCCATCGAACCGGCGACAATATTGCGCACCACGACTTCGATCGGAACGATTTCGCATTTCTTGCAAAGCTGTTCGCGCATGTTGATGCGGCGAATGAAATGCGTCGGGATACCGATTTCCGCCAGACGGGTCATGACGAATTCGGTAATCATGTTGTTCAGGACGCCTTTGCCGGCAATGGTGCCGCGCTTCTGTGCGTTGAACGCCGTGGCATCGTCCTTGAAATACTGGATGATGGTTCCGGGCTCGGTACCTTCGTACAAAACCTTGGCTTTACCCTCGTAGATGGGCTGCTTTCTGGACATTGGCGGGATCTTTCACATCTTTGCTCGCGGGGAGTGTCCCCGAGCACCCTGAAAATCGCGCCCCCCGTATAGCAGTGCTGACGCAGAAACTCAATTGCCGTGTAGGTCTATTTACGCAGACTTGATAATAGGATTTTGCAACTGTCCGTCTGACAGGTTGTTGCAGCGCAAATGGCCCGCCAAATCCGGGCGTTGCGAGGCGAAATTAGTGGGGTGCCTAAATCTCAACCGGGTGAAACGGAACCCTGTCTGGTTGGCCATTGGCGAACAGCCAGACCGGTCGGCGCGGCAGTTCGTTTTTCTGAGTCGGAATGGCCGGAAGGCCGATCAGGGAAGAACAGATCGTCTCGAACCCGATATTGCTGCGCACCAGCATGGCATCAGCACGGATGTCATGATGTTCTGGATCGGGTTCCATCAAGCCGGTATCGGCCAGAAGCGCCTGCCAGGCAAACCAGTCATCGGCTTCGGGATTGGGGGGCGGTGCCGTTAAAAAACGCGGAAGGTTGCGTTTGGTGCGTTCGCTGTTGGTCTTGTCATTCAGGTCATGGGCGGTGATCATCGACAATCCTTCGGGAATATCGGTGATTTCAATTTTGCCATCCCCCCGATTGGCCAGCCAGTAAGCATCGCGGTTATCGGCAATCACCATATTGAACGGTCGATAGGCTGTGCCATCAAGTTCGGCAAGTGCCTGGGCGGCATCAATGGCATCGGCATGATCAAGTGCTTCAAGCGGCAATTCCCCGCGGGACCGCTTGTCGTCGGCGGGGCCAAGTGTGCCAAACCGGTTCAGGACCGCTGCCACCACGCCATCTTCGTTGATGCCAAGCCATGTTCCGCCGCCGGTTTCATCCAGTCCGGCGATAACATCGGGGCGATCCTCCCAATGGCGGGCAGGGGCCTTCCATGGGCGGTTGTTCATTTCGTCGCGATTGGCGCCGATAATCACCGGCCATTCATGGTCGGGGCGGCGCAGAATGATAAATGTACACATGACCCAGATCAAAGCGACATGGACCGGCATTTGTCAAATTCAAAAGTATCACAGCACCACGGTGGCATGACGTGGTACAGTCCATAAATAAAGGACAACGGGGAAACGTCCCGCCAAAAAACAAATCAGATGGAGGAGTGCGCACATGACGAATTTGACCGAACGCGAACGCGGTTTTGAGGCAAAATACAGCTTTGATCTTGAACAGAATTTCCGCATCGAGGCCCACCTTTATAAAATGCTTGCCGTTTGGGCCGGCGATAAAATGGGTATGACCGAGGCCGAAAGTCAGGCCTATGCTGCAAAAGTCATCGGCGATGTTGTTACAAATCCTCAGGAAAACGGGGTGATTTCGGTGATTCTGGCCGATTTCGGACGGCACAATATCGATATGACGGTCAGCGAACTTAACCGTAAACTCGAAGCGTTACGCCCAATCGCACGTGCCGAAGTGCTCGAGGAATAGTTGTTTCCCCGAAATAAGAAAAAGTTCGGATTTGCAAACCATTAGCCGGTTTCGTATTCTGTTCCCGGATCAAGAAAGATTTCTGGTTGCAGCCACGCGTTTTTTTGCTTGTTAATGTTCGGGCATGGTTGTGGGTCAGGTAAAGAAGGGTAAAGGCTTTGCGTATCCTGTTGGCAGACGATCACGATCTGGTTCGTGAAGCATTATCACTGCTATTCCAGCAATATTTCGAAGGTTGTGAAGTGGTCGAAGCCGGGGCGCTTGACCCGGCACTGGAGCATATTGAAGCTCAGAATGATTTCGATCTGGTGCTTCTGGATTTGCGCATGCCCGGCATGAACGGGCTTGAGGGACTTAAACGCACACTTGAAAAGGCATCCAAAACAACCTCGGTCGTTTTGCTTTCCGGTGCCTATCGCAGCGAAGATGTACGTCATGCCATCGAAAATGGCGCACACGGCTTTATCCCCAAAACACTGCGCGGGCAGGCACTTGCCAATGCGATCCAGTTGGTTCTGGCGGGCGAAAAATATCTGCCATCCTCTATCCTTAATGACATGGGGGACGGATTTGGCGGCGGTAGCGACGGCGAACCGCGCATGGCTGGCGGATTTGGCAACGAAGGCGATTTCAGCCGGTTGACACCGCGGGAGCGTGAAGTTCTTGCGCTTTTGGCCGAAGGGCGGCCGAACAAGGATATCGCGCGGCATCTTGATCTGCGCGAAATTACGGTGAAATATCACCTGAAAAACATTTACCGCAAACTGCATGTGTCCAACCGTGCACAGGCGGTAAAAATCGCACTTGAAGATATGGCGCGCGCTGGAAACTTGTAGTAAGCTTGTCAAAGGCAGCGCTATCTGACGCTCGAAACCCGGCTCGTGATTTCACGGGCCGTTTTTCTTTGGCGGTTTGGGCTACTCCCCTCGTAATGTCACCTGAAACGAGGAACTAAAATGACCATCCGTATCGCCCTTGTCGGGGATTATAATCCCGCCGTTACTGCCCATCAGGCTATCCCCAAGGCCATTGGAATCGCGGCTGCCGAAATCGGTATTCCCGTTGAATATGACTGGATCGCAACGCCGTGTTTTGATGGTGGTGCGGGGCAGATACTGTCTGGCTATGACGGGATGTGGTGTGTTCCGGCCAGTCCGTATGAAAGTCTTGAAGGTGCCCTTGCCGCCATCCGCTTTGCGCGTGAAAACGATATTGCCTTTCTGGGCACGTGCGGTGGCTATCAGCATGCGGTTCTGGAATATGCGCGTAATGTTCTGGGGCTTTCCAATGCCGCGAATGCCGAAATTGATCCGGATGCGGAATTGCCGCTGATCGCGCCGCTAACCTGTGCATTGATTGATCAGGATGGCGGAATTGATCTGGCCGTGGGTAGCCTGATCCGTGATTATTGCGGATCGGATCATCTGATTGAAACCTATCGGTGCAGTTATGGGTTTAATCGTGATTATGCGGGGCTGCTGGCAGGGCAGGCATTGCAGATCAGTGCCTGGGATGCAGATGGTGATCCACGTGCGGTGGAGTTGCGCAATCATCGTTTCTTTATCGGCACGGCATTTCAGCCGGAACGATCCGCCCTGCGCGGTGAAAATCATCCGCTGATCACGGCCTTTGTCAAAGCTGCATCGGAAAAATAGCCACTCAAAAGGGCACCCCCGTGATCAACGCGGGGGTGCCGTCCACGAGACGAAGAGTCTCAGGCACGTTCGGGCAGGTTGTGTGCGCGGACATTCGGTGATGTCGTGTTTGCAGATGACGGCGGCGTTCTGCCCGACTGGATTATGAAGACACCCGACAGGATCATTGCGGTCGCAACGATATCGGTTGCGGAAACCGGTTCGTCCAAAATCAGACTGCCGGTCAGAAGGCCAATGACCGGTGGGATATAGGTGACCCCGGCGGTTTTGACCGCGCCCAGTTTCCCGATCAGAAAGTAATAGCACATATAGGCAATGCCGGTGCCAAACATGCCAAGACCGATGAACAGCCCGGTGGCAATTTTCCAGTTGGTGAAGATCGCATTCATGCCGGAAAAGTCGCAAATCAGCAGAAGCGTTAAAGCAGAAAGGCCAAGCTGATAGGTGCAAAGTGCAATTGGTGAAATGCCAAGGGGGCTCAGGAATTTGCGGACATAGACGAACGAAAGCCCGACACAGCCCGATCCAATGGCGACGTAAACCACACCCATCAGATCGACGCCCGACGTGC
This sequence comes from Thalassospira sp. MBR-102, assembly GCF_040549275.1. Classification (NCBI taxonomy): domain Bacteria; kingdom Pseudomonadati; phylum Pseudomonadota; class Alphaproteobacteria; order Rhodospirillales; family Thalassospiraceae; genus Thalassospira; species Thalassospira sp. MBR-102. Next base: position 115,073 of record NZ_JBEPTC010000004.1, on the reverse strand, counting down.
CACTTTCCCAAGGCTTGGCAATGATCAGGACACCGGCAAAGCCAAACAGCAAACCGCTGATCGAACGGATATTGACCGGTTCGCTGCGCAGGAAAATGGCCGCGGCGATAAAGGAAAACATCGGGATCACGCCGCTTAGCATTCCGGCAACGCTGGATGGCAGAAGGGCGATGCCCTTGGCAAAGGCGAGGTAATAGACGGTGGCCGCGAGAAGTGACATGACGATGAAATGATGCACATAACGCAGATGCTGCCAATGCAGCACCTTGCGCGCCGTTGCAAATGCCAGAACCGGCAGAAAGCCCATGATCACACGTACCGTTACCACCTGCATCGGCGATATCAGGCTGCTTGCCGTTTTGTTGAACAAAAAGGTCATGCCCCAGCACAGGGCAAGAAAGCCAAAGACGAGGTATGCGTTGTTCTTCATGGCCGGAACTTTCGTGGGGGTCATGTCGCGATTGTAGGTCCGGTCCAAACGGCGTACAAATCATGTTATCTGGATTATGGAATAGAAAATTTGCATCATGAGTTCATATCCGCCGCTCAATTCCTTGCGTGCGTTCGAGGCATCTATTCGATTGAATAGTTTTTCTCGTGCAGCGGAAGAGCTGAATGTGACGCCGGGTGCCGTCGGGCAGCAGATCAGAAAGCTTGAAGACTGGCTAGGGGTGGAACTGTTTGTTCGCTCGGTCCGGCAGGTGAAACCGACAGCCGACGGGCTTGATTATGCCGCGCGCATATCGCCCGCCTTGCTGCAGATCATCGATGCCAGTCAGCATTTGCGCGGCCAGCGCGAACATACCGTGCGTGTGGTCATGCCGCCAAGTTTTGCCGCGAAATGGTTTTCCAAACGGATGGCGCGGTTCCTGATCGATTATCCGTCAACGTCACTTCATGTCGGGTCGTCGGTGCAATTTACGGATTTTGATCGCGATCCAGTCGATATTGCCGTGCGGTATTTTGACGGCAATGACGACAAACTTGAATCCGTCCTGATCTATCGCGGTCAGGCGGCGGCATTCTGTTCGCCGGCCTATCGCGACCGCATGGGCTTTGAGCATCCTGCCGATCTGGCACGCGCCACTTTGCTAAACGATATTCTGCATGACTGGTGGGAAGAATGGCTGGGGAAATTTGGCAAAATGACACCGACCGAGATCGCGACGATCAAGCGTATCGAAATCGATCAGACATCGATGGCGATAGAGGCCGCGATCCACGGGCAGGGTGTGGTAATGGCCAATCCGTTACTGGCTGAAGAAGACGTGATGGAGGGCAAGCTGGTCCATCTGTTCCCCGAACAGGTTCTGGTCGTTCCTTCAGGATACTATCTGGTACACCCAAAAAACCGGGAACTGCGCGGTCAGGTGAAGCTGTTTCGCGACTGGCTGCTGGGCGAGGCACGGGAACTGACATTGTCGCAAAACCCGTAAACGAAAAAAGCCCCGGCAAATTGACCGGGGCTTTGATTTTAGTGTGCGGTGCTACCGTCAGTCGGCAAACACGCGGGCGAAAATCGTGTCGACATGCTTGGTGTGGTAACCAAGGTCAAACAGGCTTTCGAGCGTTTCCATCGGGATTTTCGCGGTAACGTCTGCATCGGTCTTCAGAAGCGACAACAGATCGCCTTCGCGGTTCCAGACCTTCATCGCGTTACGCTGAACGATACGGTACGAATCTTCGCGCGAGACGCCATGCTGCGTCAGGGTGAGGAGCACGCGCTGCGAGAAGACCAGACCGCCCATCTGATTGAGGATTTCGTCCATTCGTTCCGGATAAACGACAAGGTTTTCAACCACATTGGTCAGGCGCATCAAAGTAAAGTCGAGGGTTACGGTCGCATCCGGACCGATATTGCGTTCAACCGATGAATGCGAAATATCGCGTTCATGCCACAGGGCGACGTTTTCCATGGCCGGGATCGCCATCGAACGGACAAGACGTGCAAGGCCGGTCAGGTTTTCGGTCAGAACCGGGTTGCGTTTGTGCGGCATTGCCGACGAACCCTTCTGCCCCTTTGAGAAGAATTCTTCAACTTCACGAACTTCGGTGCGCTGCAGGTGGCGGATTTCGGTTGCCAGATGCTCGATCGAGGATGCGATAACGCCAAGGGCAGCGAAATAGGCGGCATGACGGTCACGCGGGATCACCTGGGTCGAAACCGGTTCGGGTTTCAGGCCAAGCTTGGCTGCGACATGTTCTTCGACCTGCGGGTCGATATTGGCAAATGTGCCGACCGCACCGGAAATCGCACAGGTCGCGATTTCTTCACGCGCGACGACCAGACGGTCGCGGTTACGTTTGAATTCGGCATAGAAGGTTGCCAGTTTCAGGCCGAAGGTCACGGGCTCGGCATGGATGCCGTGCGAACGGCCCATGCAGGCGATGTCCTTGGTTTCATAGGCGCGCTTTTTAAGGGCGGCCAGAAGCTTGTCCATATCTTCCAACAGGATGTCGGTTGCCTGAACGAGCTGCACGTTAAAGCAGGTATCGAGAACGTCGGAGCTGGTCATGCCCTGATGAACGAAGCGGGCTTCGTCGCCGACCTGTTCTGCCAGTTCCGTCAGGAAGGCGATCACGTCGTGTTTGACTTCGGCTTCGACCGCGTCAATGCGGTCAATACGGTCCTGGCTATAGGGCTTGTTGCCTTTTTCCCAGACCAGCTTGGCAGAGGCAGCCGGAATGACGCCCAGCTCAGCCAGTTTGTCGGCAGCGTGTGCTTCGATTTCAAACCAGATACGGAATTTGTTCGCCGGTTCCCAGATTGATGTCATCTGCGGACGGGAATAACGGGGGATCATGCAGTCGCCTCCGGGCAGGATGGTTGGGTGCCGGGTCATGACCAGATTGCGTGATTAGCGAAGTGCGATGCTGGTTCCGGCACGCTTTCAAAGCGTCGGATAGTCCAAATCGTCGCGATTGGCAACCCTGCATCGTGCAGCGTCCCCGTCCGGGGGCATCTTTGCCGGTGTTTTTCGATTGCTGCTACATGTTTCTCGATATGCCTGCCGGGCATTAGTCTCCAATCGGGGATCATTTCCGATTGCGGATGTATTCGAGAAAGGCTCGCATGGCCGCGCTTGTATGGCGCCGGTTCGGATAATACAGATACCAACTCGGCAGCTTCTTCTTCCAGTCGACGAGCAATTCGACAAGTCTGCCCTGTTCGATATCGTCGCGGATATAATCCTCAAACAGATGCGCGATGCCCGATCCGGCAAGGGCGGCCTGACGTTCCTGATGTGCTGAACTCAAAGTCAATCGGCCTTTCGGGGGGATTTCCACCTCGTTACCGTCCTTTTCGAATTTCCACGTCACCATGGTTCCGCCGGGAAAGCGGCGGCGAATACAGTCATGTGCAAGAAGGTCGCCCGGTGAGCCGGGGCGATCACGTCTGCGAAGATAATCGGGCGAGGCCACGATTGCATATTGCAATGCGGGACCCAGCGGTATGGCGATCATGTCTTGGGCGAGTTGATGTCCGAAGCGCACGCCAGCGTCGAAACCCTGCGCCACAATATCGATGATCGCGGCATCGCTGACGATCTCGATATTGATGTCGGGGTAAATTTCCATGAATTCAAAGGCCAGAGGGCACAGAACATGGTCGGCGGCCGGTCCCGGCGCATTGATCCGCACGGTGCCGGACGGGTGTTCCCGAAGCTGATTGAGATCGTCGATGGCTGTTCTGATATTGTGAAGGGCAGGTCCAAGTCGCTCAAGAAGCCGCTCGCCTGCTTCGGTAGGCGCGACGCTGCGTGTCGTTCGGTTCAGCAGTCGGATGCCCAGCGCTTCCTCAAGCACACTGATCGATTGGCTGATGGCAGAGGATGATACGCCTCTGCCAAGCGCGGCGGCTCTGAAGCCACCACATCGCACGACATCCTCAAATATCTCCAGACTGTCGAGGCGTAACGATTTCATTGCAAAGCTTTGCTTAATAAGCTGATCCATTTTTGTTAGCTTATCTGCGCGCTCGATCTGTGTCATCCCTAGAAAGCATGCTGCGGGGCGTCGCTTGCGGATAATCGCGATGCTGCAACAAGCTGAAATCAAATACGGCATCTGCAATCAGATATTTGGACAGGATGATGAGTATGAGCGGAATCACATTGAATCGCAGAAAGATCATGCTGACAGCCGCATCGGCAGCGGCGGGACTGATCTTGCCAACCGGCTGCATGGCATTTGCGCAGGCTGCTGCCGGCGCGCCGTCTCCGGCCCAAAGTGGACATACGGGTGGAAATGTCGGCTATTATCGTTTTCGCGTCGGAGACGATATATCCGCAACCGTGTTGAGCGATGGGCTAATCGGTGGCCCGCCGCGGATTTATGCCAGCAATGCGCCGGAGGTAGAACTGGAGGAAGTTCTGAGGCAAGCCTTTCTGCCGACCGACCGCCTGACGCTCAACCTCAACACGCTTCTTATCGAAACGAATGGCAGGCGTATCCTTCTTGAGGCCGGAGCCGGGCAGACGATGGGGCCGCAAGGCGGTCGCATCTTCGAGAATCTGGCGGCCATAGGTTTACGGCCGGAGGATATCGATATTGTGGTTGTTTCGCACACGCACCCGGACCATGTCGGCAATCTTCGAACTGTCGATGGAGGCAAGGCATTTCCAAGGGCGACTGTCTTTGCGCCCCGTGCCGATTGGGACTTTTTTGTCGCCAACGATCCAGACCTTTCCTACATGCCGGTGCCCGAGGATTTCCGTCGCAATTTCGCCGCCGCCATCAGGCGGAGTGTCGAGCCGGTCACAAACGGGATCGAATTGTACGAAGCCGGTGAGGAGATCGTCCCCGGGCTGACCACGCTTCCGGCATTGGGCCATACACCTGGCATGGCAAATTTCCTTGTTCAATCCGGAAATGATCAGCTCCTGCTGACGGCCGATCTTGCGTATCATCCGATCGTCAATGTCGACCGGTCATGGCTGCCGGGGCCGGATCGCGACAAGGAAACGGCTCTTGCCTCTCGCCGTCGCATCTTTGACATGGCAGCGACAGACCGGCTCCTTGTTCTCGGCTTCCACTATCCGTTCCCGGGCCTTGGCCGGATGCTCAAGACGGATGTTGGCTATGCCTGGGTCCCGGCCAATTGGCAGTTTTGATCCGGTTTCTCAAGGAGGTGTGCACACCGAACGTATTACCATTACTAACCCTGCATCGGACATGACAGGTTTGTTATCGCGTTTTTATCCGTATGGAACTTGCCATCTGCTAAGATTATCTCAATCTCCTAAAGGATATAGTTCGTAAAACGAACATTCCAGAACAAGGACGGCAAACCGTTCTGATGGCGAGTGGACACAGATAATGGCCCGTACCTATGACCCGTACTTGTGATGCGTATCGGGGATGATTTGAAAAATCGTCCGAACGGCATAACCGAGAGCGTAGACGCCGATGCGCATTACCTTGCGCAGTTGGTCGATCTTGGCATTGCCATGTCGGCTGAACAGGGCCGCGAAGAGCTTCATCAGAAAATCCTGATGGCAGCCCGACAGTTTACCAATGCCGATGGCGGGTCGCTGTATCTGGTCAACAAGGACGAGACGGAACTTCAATTTCGTATTCTGATGAACGATACGCTTGATACGTTCTTCGTATCTGGCCGCGAAAACGAGAAACCTTTTCCACCCCTGCCGCTTTATGATGCAGCGGGCAACCCCAATCACAAAAACATCGCCACCTATGTCGCGTTAACGGGTGAGTCGATCAATATCGAGGATGCCTATTTCGCCGACGGGTTCGATTTTTCCGGCACGCGCGCCTTTGATGCCAAAACCGGTTATCGGTCGAAATCATTCCTGACGGTACCGCTTAAAAATACACGCGGTACTGTGATCGGCGTGTTGCAGTTGATTAATGCGCGTAACGATGCGGGCGATATTATTGCCTTTGATCCGGCAATCGAACCAATCATCAATGCGCTGGCAAGTCAGGCGGCGGTGGCACTTGAAAATAGCCGCCTTTTGATGGCGCAGCGCGACCTGATGGAGAGTTTCGTGCGCGTTCTGGGGCAGGCAATCGATGCCAAATCCCCCCATACAGCCCATCATTGTGAGAAAGTACCCATCATTGCCCGTATGTTGGCCAAGGCCGCCGTCGATGAAAAACGAGGAACATTTTCCAATTTCTATCTGACGGATATGGAGTGGTACGAGCTTGATCTGGCCGCTTGGCTCCATGATTGCGGCAAGATCACCACACCCGATCATGTGGTGGAAAAGGCGACCAAACTTGAAACAATCCATAACCGCATTCACGAAATCCGCACCCGGTTCGAAGTGCTTCGCCGCGATGCCGAAATCGAGATGCTCACACGCAAGCTCGCGGGCGAGGATGCCCAACGTTGCGATGCCGATTTCAACGCCCGGATTGCCGAACTTGAAAGCCAGTTTTCAATGGTTGCGCACAGCAATATTGGTGACGAGGAACTCGATACCGACGCGGTCTTTGCCCTGCATGAAATCGGGGCGCAGGAATGGGTGCGACATTTTGACCGTACCATCGGGCTTTCATGGGCCGAAAATCAACGCCTGACCGAAGATGACCGTGCCAAATTCAGCCAGCCCGGCGTTGAAAAGCTTCTGGATAACCGCCGCGATCAGGCTTATCTGGGCATTAACCGGGGTGAACTTTATAACCTTTCGGTTCCGCGCGGCACCCTGACATCCGAGGAACGCAAGGTGATCAATGATCATGTGGTCGTGACACAGGAAATGCTCGCACAATTGCCCTATCCCAAGGAACTGCAACGCATTCCGGCGATTGCGGGCAACCATCACGAAAAAATGGATGGTTCGGGCTATCCCAACGGATTGCTTGGCGAAGATATGGGCATTCTCGAAAAGGTGATGGTGATTGCCGACATCTTCGAGGCACTTACTGCGGTTGATCGTCCCTATAAACGGCCCAAGATGTTATCGGAATGCATCGCGATCCTGGCCGACATGCGAGACAAAGGACAGATTGATGGCGACCTGTTCGATCTGCTGTTGTCATCTGGCGTTTATATCGAATATGGCCGCAAATATTTGCAACCCGATCAATGTGACGAAGTCGATATTACGCAGTTCTTGCGCAGGTAAAAACGGGCCGGACGCATTGCACCCGGCCCAGATTTGATTAGGTTCGGTTGATCGAAACCCCGCCATCGGCAAGGAATGGCACCCCGGTCACAAAGCTTGCCGCGTCGGATGCCAGAAACAGGGCGGCCTGCGCCATTTCGGACGGTTTTGCCATACGTTTTAGCGCATGCAGGTTGTTGACGAATTGTTCGACCTCCGGCCCGGCACCGGGTTTGTTGGTGATGCTGGCCGGGGTATCGGTCCCGCCGGGCAGCAGTGCATTGACCCGAATGCCCTGTGGTCCGTATTCGGCTGCCAGCGACTTCATCAATCCGATCATGCCTGCCTTGCTGGCGGCATAGGCCCCCATGCCGGGCATGCCGACAGAATAACCGACAAAGCTTGATGTCAGGATCATTGATCCCGAGCCATTGGCAAGCATCGCTGGCAATTGATATTTCGCCCCGAAAAACGCCGATGTCAGGTTGGTTTCGATCATTTCATGCCAGTCATCGGTTGCCATATCAGGGATCGAAACCGATTCCCCGACCATCCCGGCATTATTGACCGCGATATCAAGCTTGCCGAAATGATCAAGGGTGGCCTCGACCAGCTGTTTTGAAATTGCCTCGTCCGTGAGGTTGCCGGGAACCGAAACCGCCATGCCACCGGCATCGCGAATATCGGCGACCATATCGTCAAGCAGATCGGCGCGCCGCGCATTAAGGACAAGTTGTGCGCCCTGCTTTGCAAAAAGTTCGGCCACGGCGTGACCGATGCCGGAACTGGCCCCGGTGATGATTGCGGTTTTACCGTCCAGTGTGAACATATTTCCGTCTCCTGTGTCATGATAGGATGGCCAGCAAGGCCGAATGTCGGGACGCTAGATTGCGAACGGAAACGGATCACTCCGGTTATTGGCATTGAATTCGTAAATGTGACGGGTTTTCGTGGGGTGCGAATTCGAAAGCAAGGAACGGAGTGCGGTCAACGGAATGGACGATCAGAATGCCGGTCAAACGGATGCATTTGGCATCCCTGTATTCTGATAAAGGAGCCATCCCATGCTGACGGAGACGAGATTGAACAAAACGATCCGCTGGATCAGTGACGAAGATAAATGGCAGGCCGTGGCAAAACGCGATGGCAAAGCTGATGGGCAGTTTTATTATTCGGTGGCAACCACCGGGGTTTATTGCCGCCCGTCTTGCGGCGCACGTCTGGCACGCCGGGAAAATGTTGCGTTCCATGCCAGTTGCGACGATGCCGAGCAAGCGGGTTTTCGCCCGTGCAAACGGTGCCTTCCGAACAGCGCATCGATTGCTGAACGCAATGCCGATGCGGTGGCAAAGGCATGCGAAACCATCCGCAATGCTGAAGAAATGCCAAGCCTTGATGATCTGGCCGCACAGGCCGGGATGAGCCGCTTTCACTTCCACCGGGTATTTAAATCGGTAACCGGGGTGACGCCAAAGGCCTATGCCAGTGCCTATCGGGCAGGGCGCGTGCGCGAGGAATTGCGCAGCAGCAATACCGTGACCGAGGCGATCTATGACGCGGGTTACAATTCCAACAGCCGGTTTTATGAACGCTCGCACAAGATGCTGGGCATGACACCAAGCAGCTATCGTGCGGGCGGCAAGGGCGAAAAAATCCGGTTTGCCGTGGCTCAATGCACACTTGGCGCGATCCTTGGCGCGGCAAGTGCCAAGGGAATTTGCACGATCCTTCTGGGCGATGATCCCGATGCGCTGGTGCGCCAGTTAGAGGACGCCTTTCCCAAGGCGGAACTGATTGGTGGTGATCCGGCGTTCGAAGACTGGATGGCGCAGGTCATCGGTCTGGTTGAAGCCCCGCAACTTGGCCATAACCTGCCGCTCGATATCCGCGGGACTGCCTTTCAGCAACGCGTCTGGCAGGCACTTTCGGAAATTCCGGCCGGGACAAAGGCAAGCTATGCCGAAATAGCCGAAAAGATCGGATCGTCGCGTGCTACCCGTGCTGTCGCACAGGCCTGTGCCGCCAACAGCATCGCGGTTGCGATTCCCTGCCACCGGGTGGTGCGCAAGGATGGTGATCTTTCCGGATATCGCTGGGGCGTGGAGCGCAAACAAACCCTGCTGGACCTTGAAAGCGGGGAGGCCGGGCAATGAACGAGATGACCCGTGACAGGATCGGATCGCTTGATTGGGAAAAACATTCCCGGGAGCTTGACGCATATGGCTGCACGATCCTTGAAAAACTGATCGATCCAGACACCTGCCGGGCATTGATCGCACATTATGACGACCCGGACACATTTCGCAGTCACATCCATATGGCCCGGCACGGTTTCGGGCGCGGCGAATACAAATATTTTGCCTATCCCCTGCCCGACATTATTGCGGATCTGCGGCAATCGCTTTATCCGCCATTGGCCGAAATTGCCAACCGGTGGAACCGGGCGATGGGGCTGGATCGGCATTTCCCTAGCGATCATGCTCGGTTTATAGTCCAATGCCATGGCGCAGGCCAAACCCGACCGACGCCGCTTTTGCTGCGTTATGGTGCGGGGGATTACAATTGCCTGCATCAGGATGTTTACGGCGATTGCGTGTTTCCATTACAGGTCGCGATCCTTCTAAGCGATCCGGAAACCGATTTCGGAGGCGGCGAATTTGTCCTGACCGAACAGCGCCCGCGCATGCAGTCCCGCGCCGAGGTCGTACCGCTAACGCAAGGTGACGCCGTGATTTTCCCGGTTCATCATCGTCCGGTTGGGGGAACGCGCGGCACGTACCGGGTGAATATGCGCCACGGCGTTTCGCGCCTGCGCGCCGGGACACGGCATACGCTTGGCATCATTTTCCATGACGCCAAATAGCTGATCCCGGTCTGGCTGATGTTATTCTAGCTGCTGTGATGTTCAGAAAAGTTATTAATAACTATTTGCAATTGAGTGCTGCTGGTGTATGTCAGCAGGAACAAATTCACGTTCCTGTCTGTTTTCATGAACTTTTTTGCGCCCCATCACATAACGGCAAATCTTGTCCGCGCCTTTGAAAAGGAACGTGCGTCCCTGTTGCGTTTGGCTATGCGGAAGTTGGGAAATCCTGATGAGGCAAAGGACATTGTCCAAGATGCCTTTGTAAGGATTGCCGGGGCAAAAGACAGGCAAGAACCGATCAGCGATCCACCTGCATTCCTTCGGACCGTGGTTCTTAATCTGATCCGGGATCATCAAAGACGTCGCAATGCCGGTCATATTGTCGAACTTAAATCCGGGCTTGATCCGCTGGAATGGACAGCGGAGGACCGCCCGCTTGCAGACAATGTTATATACCATCGTCAGCGTCTTCAGGCGTTTGAGCAGGCAATTTCATCCTTGCCGACGCGATCCAGAGAAGTCTTCATCTTGCGTAAGTTGCATGGTAAGACCCATGATGAAATTGCCGCAGCGACCGGATTGTCAAAGGCCGCGATCGAGAAGCATCTTTATCGTGCCATGACAACGTGTCGTGATCTGATGAAACACTATGACTAGGCCATTGCTTATGAGCGGCAACCGCCATACCGGCCATAAACCGGAGACCACAGAACAGAAAGATCTGCAAAGCCGCCTTGTTGATCAGGCAATGCAATGGCTTGCTCGCGATGGTGCGGATATTGAGGGCACAGATACGCATGTCGCATTTCAGAAGTGGTGCGGCCAAAGTGCGGATCATGAACAGGCGGCGCGCGCGGTTCGGGCCTTTCTCAGTGACCGTGATTTCGATGATATCTTGCGGAAATTCGATACTGAGAAAGGCACCGGTGCGCGAAACCATGCACCATCAAGCACGCGGCAAATATCGATGCCTGTCGGTAAGCCGCGACGTTCGACCCCGCCAAGGGCAACAAATGTGCGAAAAGCAATCTGGGGCGGTGTTGCAATGTGCGTGGCGATTCTTGTTGCCGTCCTGACGTTGTCCCCGGCAGAACATTCTGGTCATCCGGGGTATATCGCGGCGAACATGGCACCGGTTCGTCAGTTTTTGCCGGACGGCAGCGAATTGCAACTGGCACCTGGTACCCGGCTTTATTGGGAATTTACCGAACGCGAACGCCATATCGTTCTTGAGGATGGGGCGGTAGTGATTTCGGCTGCACCGAATAAGGACCGCCCGCTTGTGGTAACCACGCCACAAAGTCGGGTTGTTGTTGTCGGGACACGTTTTGTTGTGATCGGTGATGATCAAACCAGCGAAGTCGGCGTCGCCGAAGGAACCGTCCGGGTACAACAACAACAATCGCCGCCTGCCCGTGAAGTCACCCTTCATGCAGGTGAAGGGGTGACTGTATCCAGCGGGGGCGATGTCCGGCGGCATGACTTCAATGGCGACAATATTACGCAAATCCTTGAAGGTTGGCGGGTGTTTTCGCCAGCAAAGCTGTCTGATGTGGTCCATGCCGTAAGTCGGCAGAGTGGCATGGAAATCTGGCTTGACCCCGGCATTGCCGATCTCGAAATCCGTGGGCGGTTCAATGTTGCCGATGCAATGGTGTCACTTGATCTGATTGCGCGGACAACCGGAACAAGAATGATTGAACTGCCGTTTGATCAGTATCTTCTGGTGCGCTGAAATCACGGTTCCAGATTGGTTCGGCCTGAAAATGGTGCGGATTTAGCCTGAACTCCTCGATTAATTCCCTATTTGAACAAAAATATTAAAAAAAGATGTCCGGTTACTGTCGGGCCTTCCGTCCTTAAGTGCGAGTGATACGCAATAACTTGCATTGGGTCGTGCCGAATGAAGCCTACCAGACAACAGGAGACAGTCCGCAACCTCTTCGAAACCTCAAAGGGGCGGGCATGGAAGGATTTGCTGTTCTGCGCTGTTGCGTCTTCTGCCTTGCTGGGGGGGATGTCGTCGAATTTTCTGCATGCACAGGAACGTGCGGTTGTCGATAAGCCGGTCGCATCACGACTTTACAGCTTTGACATTCCCTCCGTGCCGCTGATGCGCGCTTTGGAGCTATTATCGCAGCAGGCCGGTATTCCGTTTTCGGTCCAGGATGGCACCAACCTTGCGATGAATGGTCAGGCCGTGGTTGGTCAGCTCAGCATTGAAAACGCCTTGTTTCAAATGCTTGAGGGGACGGAAGTTACCTTTGCCGTTACCGACGGTGTTTTGGTTATTTCCCCCAAGCTATCCAACCAGTCATCTGACGAAGAAATCGTTACCGCCCCCGTTTCTGTCAGTGCAAATCGCACAACGATCTTCCAACTCGGAACCGGTGCGGCCAGCGGGTCAACTGTGTATGGCGAAGAGATGATCGGTGCGGTGGTTCAGGGTGACAGTGACCCGAACAAGATTTTTCGCGCCAATCCGAATGTCCAGTTTCAGGCAAGCTCGGCCAACTCCACTACTCAGAACAGGCTTTCAGAGAGCGGGGCGACATCGGTCAAAGAGCAGGATTTGCGTCCAGCCGGGATGAGTATCTCGGGTGGTAGAGTCGATCAAAACAACATTATGATCGATGGGGTCGGGATTAACTCCTATTTTGCGGCAGAAGGTTTGGGAAATGATCCGGCTAACATGCCCAGCGATGACACAAACCTGCCTAACCCCAATCTTGTTTATGGGGTACATCCTCAATCTGTTTATATCGATAGCAATATTCTTGAACAGGCCGAAATCTTTGACAGTAACGTATCGGCAAAGTACGGCGGATTTCAGGGGGGAGTTGTTAATTACACGATTAAAAATCCTTCTGAAAAACCGGAGTTCAGCGCAAGTATCAATCGTGGTGGATCAAACTGGACGGATTATCATCTGAAATCCCGAGACGAGGCAGACTCAGATGCACGTGAACCGAAATTTGAAAGATTGTCATATGGTGGGTCTGCAAGCACGCCTTTGAATGAAAATTGGGGTATGCTGGTTTCGGTCAGCCGCCGCACAGCGGAAACAACACGCGCTGCAGATGCTGATTATCTTCTTATGGAAGATGTTACAACCGAAACGGTTGCAGACAACGTGCTAGCCAAGCTTCGCTATGAAAACGATGATGGCCTTGGATTGACGTTTCAGACAGTTTACGCACCCTATGCTCAGGAATGGGCATCGTCACGCCGCTATGATAGCTCTATGGATATCAAGGGGGACGGTCTGAATAGTTATGTCGGATTGGATACGCCGTTAAGTTGGAAAGGCTATGGTTTTTCTGACGTAAACTTTGATACCAAATTATCAATTAACAGTTCAAAGACAGGTAGAGACGCCGAAACCAATACCGCACTTGAGGTAAGGGGAAATGACGGCGGGAAATACGATCCTTTTTGCGACAGCACTACATGTAACTTCGGAACGTTGGGAGATCTTTACCAATCTCAACAGGAAATCTCTTATCAGGCCGACTTCGAAGCACGTCATTATAGTAACAAATTGGGTTTTGGTGCGGATATCCGCCGAATTGAAGCTGAAATCGAAAGGCCGGAAACGGCTCGCCGCTATTATTCTGCTACTGCAAACGCTGGGATAGTATGCGCCGTACCAGGTGACATTTCCTGTGAGGATGGCGTTCAGGCGAACCGACGGTTGCTTGAATATAGAGCATATAAAGGCGGCGCTGATTTTTATACAGGCGCTCTTTATACACAATATGCGCTTAATCTTGATGCCATTCCATTTGGTGATCTTGAAGTTCAGCCAGGACTAAGGGTTGAGCGAGATACCTTCTTGAGGAATACCAATTTGGCTCCTCGTTTCAATGCGACTTATTACACCGATCTCGGCATCGATTTTAATCTTGGTTGGAACCGGTATTTTGCGTCCAACATGCTTTCCTACGCCTTAAATGATTTGTCGCCAGGGGTCGATAGCTACAGTCGTTCAGTTGGTGCTGGTGCGGTTGGGGATTATGATTTGTTGACCCTTGGCGGGGGAAGAACAAACTACGGTGGCCAGAGGCTAAAAACTCCCTTTACCGATGAACGCGCCGCAGCTGTCTCCTTTCCATTACCGATGCTGGGCGGCCAGACCCGCCTTAAGGTCGTTGATCGCAACGGAAGAGACCAGTTTTCGCGTGTTGAGGGAGAAACCGGTTCGAGCAGCTACACCCTAAGCAACGAGGGGAAGAGTTCTTATCGGTCCTATTCCATCGAATGGGCCAAGAAATTCGAAGATCGATTTTTAGATGCCAGCCATACCTTCAGTATCAATGGTCAATATGCCGAGCGCGAGACGTCTAACAACTCTTACTTTGGAAGTAATGAAGAAGAAGAGGACATCGTTTTTAATGGACAGGTTGTATCGCCAAACGCGCTAAGTCTGATCAGTGGCAATCTTGATGAACCATGGTTGATAAACGCTGCCTTGTATTCAGAGTTCGACGATGGTCGATTGCGTACGGGCCTGACAGGACGCTACACATTTTCTTACGAGATTGTAGCAGACAGCGGGGACAATCAGAATATCGGTGGTGTCGTTTACGATGTGTATGAAATGCGTCCGGAAAAGGCGCGCTTCGATCTGGACATGACGCTGGATTACGATGTCGTCCGCGAAGATTCCGGCACACTTACCCTAAATGTTTCTATCGATAACGTCCTGAACCGCGGCGGCGCCCATACGCTTGTCTCCGATACACCCTACCGCAAGGGCCGGACAGTTTGGCTCGGACTGACTTACACCTACTGAAAATTCCGCGTTAATCCTGCCGGGGCTTGGCCCCGGCCAAACCTGCTTGTGAGATCGATAATATGAAAAGAACCCTGACCGCGACCCTGTTTGCCGCGATGCTTGCCACATCAAGCCTTGTCCCCGTTCATGCAATGGCAGAACAGGCAAGCATGGTACTGTCCGACAAAAACCTTGCCGAAGTTTATGATGCTGTTTCACTTGGCGTTGTTCGCATCAATGTCATTAAGAAAAGCTATGCCGAGATCGTCGCCGAAGAACGGGAGAAAAAGGAAAACGGCGAGGATTTCTATCTGCCGCCGAACGAACGTGGCGATCAGGACGAGGATGAAGATCGCAATGATCGCGATGAAAAGAACAAGGAAAGCGAAAAGGGCGATGAACCCAAATACGACTGGCAGAAAAAGAAGCGCAATGCGTCGACCGGGACTGGTTTTTTCATTACCGATGACGGCCTGATTGTTACCAACGAGCATGTGGTCCGCGATGGTGCGCGTTTTGTCGTTGTTTTGAAAGATGGCCGTCGTGTTCGTGCTGATCTGGTAGGGAAGGATTTTCTGACCGACCTCGCCGTCCTTCGTGTTGAAATGCCTGAAAATGTTAAGCCGCTTTCATGGGGCAACTCGCATGCGATCCGTATCGGCGATCCGGTTTTTGCGCTTGGTTATCCCTATGGCTTTGATCAAAGTCTGACCACCGGGGTGATTTCGGGCAAGCAGCGCCAGCTATCCAAAGGGGAATATAACCCGTATTTGCAAACCGATACCGCGGTAAACAAGGGCAATTCCGGCGGGCCGCTTCTGTCGATGGATGGCAAGGTCGTTGGCGTTAACTCCGCGCTTTATACCCGCTCTGGCGGGAACGAGGGACTGGCCTTCTCCATCCCGGCTGAACATGCGCAGGGGATCATTGATCTGCTTGTCAAAGATGGTGAAATCAAACGCGGATGGTTCGGGATTGCCTATTCTGAAGTCAAGCCGGGCATCGGCAAGCTTTTGGGGATGGACCATGACGAGGGAATGTTGATCCACCGGGCCCCCGATGACGAACCGGCCTATCAAGCAGGTATTCGTGCAGGAGATGTGATTGTTGCGGTGAATGGCGAAACGGTCACATCGCGCCTGCATTTCCGCATGCAGGCGGCGGAGGCAAAAGGTGAAACGACCGTTACCGTCTGGCGCGATGGTGGATTTAAAAGCTTTACGATGATCCCCGGCGATATGGACGAAGCCAAAAGCCGCCGCCGCCAGGCCGAACGCGACAAGATTCTTGGTAAAACGCCGAAGGATGATGGTCGGAAGAAAGTCATGGGCCTCGAACTGGTTCCGGCTAATGAAAAGGCATGGGAAAAACTGGATTTACCCGTTGGCACGAAGGGGCTTGTCGTTGATCGGATGGAAAAGATGGGGCAAGGCGATCAGGCTGGATTTACAAAGGGTGATTTCATTACCCGGATCAATGATACCGAGATTTCCACACCCGAGGAGTTCGAAGCCGTGATGGGGCAGGCGCTTGAAAGCAACGCACCCTATGCGCTTGTCTATTTCAAACGTGATGGTCAGGATCGCACAAAGATCATCGATACGCTGAGCATGGTTGATCTTGAAGACTACTGAGCGATCCAAACAAAAAACGGGCCGTCGCAAGACGGCCCGACTAAGTTTGGGTGGTGCAAAGGGAGGTTGCCCTCCTACATCCGTTCGTGGAAATGGCAGGCCACCTGATGGTGATCGTTGACGGTGTCAACGGTCGGGACATCGGTCGCGCAGACATCCTTGGCAAACGGACATCTGGTGCGGAACACGCAACCAGATGGCGGGTTGATCGGGCTGGGCAAATCACCGGTCAGCACGATGCGTTCCTTGGTGCGTTCAATCTCGGGGTCCGGGATCGGAACTGCGGAAATCAGGGCCTTGGTGTAGGGATGTTTTGGGTTGGCATAGATGCTGTCGCGGTCGGCAAGCTCCATAAGATTGCCGAGATACAGCACCAATATGCGGTGGCAGATATGGCGCACGATCGAAAGATCGTGGCTGATGAAAATCATCGACAGATCAAATTCGCGCTGCAATTCCTGCAACAGGTTTACGATCTGCGCCTGTATCGATACATCAAGTGCTGAAACCGGCTCGTCACAAATGATCAGTTTCGGTTCGAGGATCATCGCGCGTGCAATGCCGATACGCTGGCACTGGCCACCCGAAAATTCATGCGGATAGCGGTTGATCATCTGTGGCAAAAGCCCGACGCGCGCCATCATGCGTTTAACGCGCGCCTTGATTTCGTCCTTACCCAGTTCGGATTTGTGGGTCACAAGCGGCTCGGCGATGATCTCGCCAATCGTCATGCGCGGGTTAAGGCTGGCCAGCGGGTCCTGAAAAATGATCTGCAGGTCCCGGCGTAGCGGCTGCATTTCGCGATGGGGGGCGCCGACAATATCCCGCCCCAGCCACACGACCTGCCCGTCGGTCGGCGGGATCAGTTGCAGGATCGCACGGCCAAGGGTCGATTTTCCACAACCGGATTCGCCCACAATGCCAAGCGTTTCGCCGGGATACAGATCGAAATCGATCCCGTCGACGGCCTTAAGCTGGCGTTCTGCCCCAAAAAATCCCTTGCCCGGCAGGGAAAAGTGAACCTTAAGGTCACGAACCGACAGGATCGGGACGTTTTTCTTTTTACGGATCGCATTCATTGACCGTCCTCCCGGAAGCAGGCACTGGCGCGACCATCGTCAAAGCCAAACAGGCTTGGGCGGGAAACACAGCACCGATCCATCACATAGGCGCAGCGTTCCTGATAAGCGCAACCCTGTGGCAGGTTTTGCAGGTTAGGCGGTTGTCCGGGGATGGCAAACATGTGTTCCTCGCTTGCCGTGTCGATGCGCGGCATCGATTTCAAAAGCCCCTCGGTATAGGGATGATGGCTGTCATAGAAAATGTCACGCACCGAACCGGTTTCGACAATCCGTCCGCCATACATTACCATCACCCGGTCACACAGGCCTGCCACCACGCCAAGATCATGGGTGATCATGACAATGGCCGTATTGAAATCCTTTTTAAGATCGCGCAGCAGATCAAGGATCTGTGCCTGCACCGTCACATCAAGGGCGGTGGTTGGTTCATCCGCAATCAGGACTTCGGGGTCGCACAGCAACGCCATGGCAATCATTACGCGCTGGCGCATGCCGCCGGAAAATTCATGCGGATACATATGCACGCGCTGGGCCGCACCCGGAATACCGACACGATCAAGCATGTTGATCGCGCGTTTAAGCGCATCGCCTTCGGACATGCCGCGATGTTCCACCAGTACCTCGGTCATCTGTCTGGAGATTTTGAGGAACGGGTTAAGCGACGTCATCGGATCCTGAAAGATCATCGACATCGTCACACCGCGGATTTTGTTAAGCTGGCGTGACGGGATATTGAGGATATCCTTATCCTTGTAGCGCACCGTACCCGTGGCCTTGCCGTTCTTGGCAAGAAGACCCATCACGGCAAGGAAAATCTGGGTTTTGCCCGATCCGGACTCCCCCACAACGCCAAGTGTTTCGCCCGGATCGATATGGAAGTTCACATCGTTGACAGCCTCGACCTCGCCGTCGGGGGTCTGGAAGCGGGCACGCAGGTTTTCAACAGTCAGAATATGGTTTGTCATGTGCCTATCTGTCCTTCGGATCAAGGGCGTCGCGCAATCCGTCGCCGATGAAGTTGAAACAGAACAGCGTCAGTGCCAGGAAGATCGCCGGATAAATCAGCATCCAGGTCGCTGCTTCGATCACTTTCGCCCCTTCGGAAATCAGAACGCCCCAGCTTGTGAGCGGCTCCTGAACACCAAGGCCCAGGAACGACAGGAAACTTTCGGTCAGGATCACCTGCGGAATGGTCAGCGTCATGTAAACAATGACCGGCCCCAGAACGTTGGGAATCACATGGCGGAAAATGATCTTGAAGTTCGAAACACCCGTGGCATGGGCGGCTTCGATAAATTCGCGCCGCCGGATCGAAAGCGTCTGACCGCGGACAATACGTGCCATGGTCAGCCATTCAACCGCACCAAGGGCGACGAAAATCAGGAAAATGTTCCGGCCAAACACCACCATCAGCATGATCACAAAGAACATGAAGGGCAGGGAATAAAGCACATCGACAAACCGCATCATGATATTGTCGATCCGGCCGCCGAAATAGCCGGCAACAGCGCCATAGGTAACGCCGATCACAAGCGACACCGCCGTTGCCAGTAAACCAACCGCAAGCGACACGCGCGCGCCATACAGAATGCGGATGAAAATATCGCGGCCATTGCCATCCGTGCCAAGGATATGGCCGTTTTCCCAGTTCGGACCTTCCTGGATATAGCCCCAGTCGATCTGGTCGTATTCAAACGGGCTGAGCAGCGGGGCGAAAATCGCCATCAGGGTAATGATGGCCAGAATGATCATCGACCCGACGGCGGCCTTGTTGCGAAACAGGCGAATACGGGCATCGCGCCACAGGCTGCGACCCTCGATCTCTCCGGCGACGCCTGCCGCCTGAAGCATCGCTGTTTTTTGATCCTTGTTCATCATTAGCGTGACTTCAGCTTGGGATCGAGCAGGCCATAGACCATGTCGACCAGGAAATTCAGAAGGATGATCATCACCGCATAGACAATGACCACACCCATCACCAGCGGGTAGTCGCGGTTAAGCGCTGCCTTGACGAAATAGGTGCCGATACCGGGCACGCCAAAGATGGTTTCGATGACCACAGAGCCGGTCATCACCGCCGCGGTTGCCGGTCCCAGATAGGATACGACAGGCAAAAGCGCGCCGCGGATCGCATGCCGGTTGACGACAAGCTTTTCACGCAAACCTTTGGCGCGTGCAGTGCGGATGTAATTGGAATGGAGGACTTCGACCATCGACCCGCGCGTCAGGCGCGCGATATAGGCGACTTGTGGCAGGGCAAGGGCGATGATAGGCAATATCTTGTATTGAATTTCGCCGTCTCCCCAACCTGCCGTTGGCAGGATCGAAAGATACAGGCCAAACACCAGCGACAGAAGCGGCGCCATGACAAAGTTCGGGATGGCAATGCCGACCATGGCAACGCCCATTACGGCAAAATCAACCGCACTGTTCTGTCGAAGGGCGGCATAGGTGCCAAAGCCAACCCCGAATATCAGCGCCAGAAAGATCGCCGACAGGCCAAGCTGCATCGATGCCGGGGCACCAGCCATGATCAGTTCCGCGACGGAAAAATCGCGAATTTTGATCGACGGGCCAAAGTCACCACGCAGGATTTTGCCGATATAGATCGTGTATTGTTCAAGCAGCGGCTTATCAAGGTCATAGGCGGCCTTGATGTTTTTTTCGATTTCCGGGGGCAGGGCACGTTCCTGATCGAACGGTCCGCCTGGTGCAATGCGCATCATGAAAAAGGCAACCGTGATCACGATGAACAGCGTTGGGATCGCGATCATCAGGCGCCGGATGGCGTAAGATAACATAATTCTCTCTCATCCCCATTGGGGGCCGATGAGTTGCCGCAGGTCCGTGATCCGGACCTGCGGTAAAGTCTCCGGCGTTTACTCTTTGATGTCGAGCCAGCGGGTCAGGTGGCGATCCGGGGCGTTATCGATCCAGCCTTCGATCTTCGGTGAGACGAGTTGTTTCGAGACATAGTAGTAAATCGGGATGTAAGGCTGTGCTTCCATCATGATGGCTTCGGCCTGCTTCATCAGGCTGGCACGCTTTTTAAGGTCGCCTTCCTTTTCGGCTTCCAGCATCAGTTCGTTGTAACGCGGGTTGTCAAAAGCCGCGTAGTTCAGCGGCCCGGTCCGTTCTTCGCCGAGGAACAGGAAGTTCTGCGCGTCGTTGTAATCGGCAATCCAGCCCGCACGTGCCACTTCAAAGTTACCGACCTTCAGATCGGCATAGTGGATTTTGCCTTCGGTGTTGAACAGCTCGGCCTGAACGCCGATCTGCTTCCACATGTTCTGGGCCGCAATCGCGATGCGCTTGTGGTTTTCAGACGTGTTGTAGCGCAGGGTGAATTTAAGCGGATTGTCAGGGCCATAACCGGCCTCGGCCAGAAGCTTTTTGGCTTCTTCGAGCTTTTCATTATAGGAAAGGTCTTTCCACGAAATGTATGCTGGCTCGCCGTAATTACCGGTTCCGGGCGGGACAAAGGAATAGGCCGGAAGTTCACCGGTTTTCAGAACCGAGTCCGTAATGGCTTCGCGGTTGATCGCCATCGACAGGGCTTTGCGGACACGGACATCCTTGAACATGTCCTTGTCGGTACGGATCGCATAGTAATAAATACCGGCATACGGTGCGATGCGCAGGCTATCGGCAAGGTTATCGCGCAGCCAGGAAATCTGTTCGGACGCGATGTCGCGTGCGACGTCAAGTTCGCCTGCACGGAAACGGTTCTGCATCGCGGTGCGATCTTCATAGGTGTAATAGATCACCTCGTCGATCGGCACATTGGCGGCGTCATAGAATTCCGCGTTCTTTTCAAGTTTGGAATGAACGTTCGGCAGCCATTCGGTCAGTTTGTACGGACCGTTCACCACGGTATTTTCCGGTTTCACCCAGTCTTTGCCAAATTTGGCAATCGCATGCTGCGGGATCGGGAAGGCGGTCTGGTGGGTAAGTTGTGCCAGGAAATAAGGGGCTGGCGCGGTCAGTTTGACCTGCAGGGTTTTGTCATCCAGGGCGGTGGCCGCGAGTTTCGCGCCTTCCTTGCCACTGTTAACAGCCTCGGCACCCTCGATGATATAAAGCAGGGATGCGTATTCCGCACCGGTCGCCGGGTCAAGCAGGCGGTTCCAGCCCGCGACAAAATCACCGGCAGTTACCGGCACGCCGTCCGACCAGTTGTGATCGCGAATTTTAAAGGTATAGGTCATGCCGTCGTCAGAAACGGTCCAGCTTTCAGCGGCACCTGGCACCGGTTCACCATCCGGGCCATATGTCAGAAGACCCAGAAACATATCATCCGACAGGCGGCTGGTCTGAACCGTCGAAATGAAATGCGGGTCCATTGATTGCGGTTCGCCATCATTGCCGACGCGCAGGATTTTTTCAGCCTGTGCATGTGTGGTGGACAGCATGGTCATGGAACCGGCAAGCAATGCCGTGCCCAGCACAAAGGCCCGCGAGGAATTAAGCAATCCCTTCACGAGACCATTTGCGGTCTTCGCGTTTTGTGACATCTGTAATGTCTCCCTCATCTATTTTGCTTTGTTGTCGACGTACTCCCTGAAAGTACGTACGCAAAAATACTGAGACTGACATGCGTGATCTGCAAGTCACGATTCCACAAATTTGAAACAAATGGTGCTTTCTTGCGTGATTGCAGTCGTTTTGTGGTGTTATTTTGCGTGTTATTCGGAAATAACAGATTGTTCTACGGCTGGGGAAGCCTGCAACTTTAGCCTGTAAAACGTTTTGCATGTAATGGTGATTGTCGCGTCGTGCCTTGCGGCTATATGCGCAAAAAGTGAAACAGTTCACATTCAAAGGGTTGGCCGCCAAATTCGGTGATCACGAATCGGGCTTTGTGATTTTCTGCATTATTTTTCGGCAATTCAGGCGATTTCAATATCTTGGCGCGAAAATGGGCGTTCTCTGATTACATTTTCGCGCGTGAAAAGATTTAGGAATACAAACCCGGTATCGCGTCATGGCAGCTTGATGAAACAAGCGTGAATTCAAAAAATTGCCGTTGAGAAACATCGTCATTCAGGCTACGGGTTTTTGCGTACGTTGTTTTTTCAGATTTCCTTGATCAATAAATGCGACCGAAAGATGCCTTTAAGCCCGTTTGATCTGGCGGCCCTGATGGTTGCCATACTTGGTATTTCTCAGGCCGGTTTCTTTATTCTGCTCTTGCGCCAAGAAGGGCCATCTGCCCTCTATGCTAATCGCTGGCTCTATATCTTCATACTGTGCTTTGCGCTGATTTTCCTTCGAGATGCGGTATTTCTGCTGTTCGGAACTGAAATCGCGCTGATGACCGAACCGCTACTTTTCAGCGCCTATCTTGCACTTGGTCCGGCAATCTTTCTTTATGTTCGCACTGTTGCCGGGCGTTGGGTATCCAACGGCTGGTGGCATTTTGTATCGCTTCTGGTCGGTATGGTCTTTTCGAGTATTCTGACCGCCTCGGTCTTTGCCAGATATGGCGATGAAATTTCTTCCGGTGCGCCTATCCATCTGACATTTGAAACCGATCCGGCGCTGTCCTGGTTTGTGGTTGCCATCATGACGGCGTTTTTTGTTTATGTCGGCACTTATCATCTCATGATGTGGCGTGCCGCCCGGTCCTTTGCGACGGAATTGACAAAACAGGGAACTGAGCAAAGCCTGGCCAAGCGGCAATGGATCGGCAATGTCGTAAGAAGCCTGCATCTGGCCTTCGTCGTTTTTGCCGGTATTCAGATAATTCAGTGGTGGACCGAAAGCCTTTACTGGGCGGGGTCGGTGATGAATTTCGTGTTCCTGTGCATAGTGATGCGGCTGAGTTTTCTGGTCGCAAGCCAGCCGTTCAATACCATTCCAGCAAAGGTTGTGCACCTGTCGGTCGACCCGCTGACCGATCTCGCTGACAAAGATCATGAACCACTACGTTCGCTGGTCGATACCGACGAAAGTGAACGCATCCGAAAACGCCTTGATGTTCTGCGCACCGAACGTAATTTGATGTTTGATCCGCTTCTGACGATGCCCAAACTGGCAAGCGCGGTTGGGGCAACGCCTAATCAGTTATCCTTTGTCCTGAACCGGCATCTAAGCCAAAGCTTCTTTGAATTCGTCAATACCGTCCGGATCGAAGAAGCTGTTCGCTTGCTTCTTGCCGAGCCAAATCGACCGGTTCTTGATATTGCCATGGCCGTCGGGTTCAATTCAAAATCCACCTTCAATCTTGCGTTTAGGCGTGTAACCGGTACAACACCAAGCAAATACCGAGTTGCTGCAGATACGCACGCGACCGCCCCTGGAATTGTTGGGGATGCTGTCGTCGGCCCCGGTTAACAACAGACAGCGACCATCAGGATAAAGAATGGATACGTCCGAAATCGTTCTTTTGCTTATTGCTGCAGTCGGCCTTGCACAGGCCGCATTCCTGATGCTTCTGTTGCGGCACGAGGGCAAACGCGCATTTCGTGCGAATCGCTGGTTGCTGGCGTTCTCGCTGACCGCCTGCGCAAGCTTTATCGAAGACATCAGCGATGTCTTCCTCTCGCCGCTTTATATTCTGTATCTGGCAATTATTTTTGTACCGGTCACATTTGCCTTTTTACCATCTATCTACTTGTATTTTCGCGAAATTGCTGACCGTCCCGTGCGCTATCCGGGGGTGCATTTCGTCATTCTGGTGCCGGTCGCCATCCTGACGGCGGTCGCGGTACACATAATGCGCACCAGCATACTTCCGGGCGACATTGGCGGAGAAATCGATTTCGAACTGGATACCGATATTGAAAGTCATTTGCCTGTGGCTGCGATCCTGTTGACAATCATTATTGCGCTTTATGTCCAGTTGTTTGGCTATATGGTCAAAATCTGGCGGGTTGCGATTGGCTATCTGCGGCAGGCGGGTGAACAACTCGGTGCGGATCAGCGCGTTCTGCGCCGCTGGGTGACGGAACTGCTGACTGGCATCAGCCTGATTTTTCTGATTTTTACCGCAACGACGATTGTCGATATTTTCATTACCGATAGCGAATGGCTGACGACCCTTGTGCAGGGGGCGTTCGCGCTCGTATTCTTTCGTATGTGCCACGTGATTGCGCACAACCCGGCTTTGTTCGTTCAGGCGGAATGGGACGGGGCGCAAGAGATGGCAATGGATGAAGATGCCCGTGATTTCACGGCAACCGGGTCGAGGCAAACCCGGTTTGCGCCTCGCAACTTGGTGGATGCCGATGAAATCAGCAGAATTTGTAAACGGCTTGACGCCATCAGGACCAGAAGCGACCTGCTTTTCGATCCTCTTGTCAGCCTGCCAAAGCTTGCAAATGCAGTCGGTGCAACCTCTAACCAGCTTTCCTATGTGCTGAACCAGCATCTTGGCAAAAGCTTCTTTGACTTCATCAACGAAGTCCGAACCGGCGAGGCATCCCGCCTTTTGGTAAACGAGCCGGATCGCACCATCCTTGATATCGCAACCAGTGTTGGTTTTAATTCCAAATCCACCTTCAATCTGGCTTTTAAGAAAATCACCGGCAAAACGCCAAGTGTTTACCGATCGGAGACCCTGTCGCGGCGTAACCCCGTACTTTAGCGCTGCTGTAATCTTTATCGTCGCAAATGACGGGCACATGAATGTTTGAAACAATCGATTTGCTGCTGCTGCTGATTGCGGCACTTGGCGCGGTTCAGGCCGTTTTTCTGATTATTCTTTTGCAGGGCGAGGGAAAACGCGCATTTCGAGCAAATCGCTGGCTGATGATGTTTGCGGTGGCCGTTGGAATGGGCTTTGTCGACGATATCGTCGATACCATCGTCCCGCCACTTGTGAACCTGTATCTGACACCGCTTGTTACACCCTTCTTTTTCGCCTTCATTCCGGCAATCTATCTTTATTTCCGGGAGATATCAGGCAATCCATCCGCAAAACCGGCATGGCATTTTGCAATCATGCTTCCGGTGTCGGCAGTCATGGTCTGGGTCGTTTTTCTGCTGCATGCCAGTCTTTCGCGGTCGGACACGGCTGTTTCCGACGTCCGCATCAATCTCGATTTCAGTCAGGGCAACGTCTTTAATCTGCTGCTGATGATGTTGATCGCGATCTTCTGTCTGCAATTTGCGATCTATATGTTCCGGATCTGGCATGTTGCGGTCCGGTATTTGAAAGATGCCCATCGGCAGCTTGAAGTCGATCAGAAAGGGCTAAGGCGCTGGATTCTTGAACTGCTCGTCGGGTTGAGTGTGATTTTCACCCTTTTCACGCTGATCAGTCTTTTCGATACCATCGTTTCACGCAGTGAATGGCTGGTTCTGTGTGTGAAGGCGACCTTTGTTCTGGTGTTCTTTCGGATGTGTCACGTTATTGCCGCCAATCCGGCATTGTTCGTACAGCCTGAACGCGACGAGGTTGAAAACACCGGCGAGAGTGATGGAAAAAGGCCCAGACCCGGTCTGGCGCGCAATGTGGTTGATCCCGAAGATGTCAGCCGAATAGGGGCAAAACTGGACCGCATCGTGGCGGCACGCGAGCTGATGTTTGATCCGCTTCTGACCATGCCAAAGCTCGCGAATGCTGTTGGGGTGACACCCAATCAGCTTTCCTATGTGCTGAACCAGCATCTTGGCAAAAGCTTTTTTGATTTTGTCAACGAGACCCGCACAAACGAAGCATCCCGTCTTCTGATCGAGGAACCGGATCGCACGATCCTCGATATCGCCATCAGTGTCGGGTTTAATTCTAAATCGACTTTCAATCTGGCCTTCAAGAAAATCATCGGCAAAACGCCCAGTGCGTACCGGGATGAGAATTCATTAAATACAAATACTTAACGCGTCCGAATGCGCATTCGTACCTTTTGATCGCTTAGATCAGGTTCGAAGATACAGAGCCGGACGCCAGACACAGAACAACACTGCATTGTCGGGTCACCAAAACTGATACAAGGGTGATCGGACAAAATGAATTTTTATAAAGTTTCAAATCTGGTCGGGAACGGTTTGATCCTGTTGGGGGCCGGATTGTGTGCAAGTGCGCTTATGCTCGTCATCAGTACGTCGGCCAATGCGCAGCAAGGTACAAGGGACGTCCTGCGCGAAGAGGTTAACCCCAAACAAGATGAAGCTGCTGATCCCTGGCTTGGTGGGGTATGGCAGTTCGGGGCATATGGCCAGGTTGAAAGCAATCCTTATCGTGGTGCGGACAGCGTCGATTTAGATCCTTTGCCGCTTTTGGCCTATGATGCGGATCGGCTGCATATCGGGACCGACGGGATATCTGTCACCGCATGGCAAAATGAATTCGCCAGTCTTGACGTACTTGGTGCGCTTCGCATGAAGCCGTTTGAAAATGGCGATAGTGAATATCTGCGTGGCATGAAAGAGCGCGATATGGCCTATGAGGCCGGGATCGGTTTCACCAGCCGCCTGTGGCGCGGGGAAGTCGGGGCCTATTACCTGACTGATCTGAATGACGCCCATGACGGTCATGAACTTGACCTCACCTATACCATCCCGATGGATCTGCAGAATGTAACATTCGACTGGGGTGGCGGGGTACGCTGGCAAAGCGATAAGCTGGCAAACTACCATGTCGGTGTCAGCGGCACCGAAGTCAGAAGTGACCGGGCCGTCTATGACGCGGATGCTGCCTTTATCCCGCATCTTGACGTTTCTGTGACCTATCCGATTACCGAAAGTATCGTTCTGCTTGGAACCGGTGGGGTGGAATTGCTGCCTGACAGCTATACTGACAGCCCGTTGATTGATGATGACTATGTTTACAGCATCGGTCTGGGTCTGGTTTACAACTTCTGACCTTTGGGTTCAGGCACCGGTCTCCTGCCCCCCAAATTCAGGCGGCCGGTTTCTGGCGGGTCGGTCACGTCCAGTGGGCCGACTCGCCTTTTCTGTGCTCTTTTCAATCGGACAGCAGGCATGGAAGCCAAGCTATATGGCTTTCATCTTCCCACATAGGCCGCCAACTCGTCCGGAGTTCCTTTGGGAAAAGCATCCCTTAGAAAGTCTAGGAACGCCGAGACGCGTGCGCTTAGCAAGCGGCGTGACGGATAGAGCGCCCATAAGGTAATTTCAGGCCCGTCCACATCGCCCCAATGCACCAGCGTACCATCGGCAAGATCATGACACACAAGCGACACCGGAAGTCGTCCCGCGCCAACTCCTTTGCGTACGGCGTCCCGAACCATGACGAGCGATGAGAGGCTCAGGACCGGATTGACCGCGATCTTTGACTGGCTGGTTGATGTTTTCACATTCCAGCTTTCGTCTTGGCGGACTTGCCCCCGTACAACAGCCGGGACAGAGGAGCCATCCATCGGTGGCGTCAGGCCCGGATTAGCAACGATCACCAGTCGATCACGCAGGAACACACGACCGACAAGGCTTTCATCAGGTTCCGGGTTAACCCTTATTACCAGATCATAGGCTTCCTCAATCATATCGACCGGGCGATCTTCGGTCGTGACCTCAAGTCGGACCTTCGGGTATTTGAGGGCGAAGTCCGCAGCCAGTTTCCCCATCGCAGTCTGCGAAAACAGCAAAGGTGCACTGATCCGAAGTTTCCCCCTCGGTTCGCGTCCGCCAGAGGCAATTGCCGCAGTCGTCTCGTCGAGTTCAGTGAACAACTGGCTCGTCCGCTCGAACAGCGTCCTTCCTTCTTCGGTCAGTTTGAGAAGTCGAGCACTGCGTTCGAACAAACGCAGCTCAAGGCTTGCCTCCAGCTCTGCCACGCGGCGTGACAGTGTCGCTTTCGGGCGGCCTGTGGCGCGCGACGCTTTCCCAAACCCACCGTGTCGGGCGACCAGATTGAAGTCGGCAAGGGCAAGAAGGTCCATGTGTTCCACCAGCGAGACAGTCTGTCTAAATATAACGTCTATTGCCGTGAATGTGGATCATTAAATTGGGGCAGTCAAATTGCTCAACCAAGGAGAAAAACCATGACCATTCTGGTAACCGGCGCGACCGGCAATGTCGGAAGCAATGTTGTCGAACAACTTCTGAAACGCGGTGCAGATGTGCGTGCATTGGTCCGTGACCCGTCCAAGGCCAGTTTCCCGAACGACGTGGAAGTCGTTCAGGGCGATATGCGTGATGTCGATTTACTGCGGCGCGCCCTGTCCGGTGTCTCGACCCTGTTTCTGCTGAACGGGGTTGTTGCCGACGAATACACGCAGGCGCTGATTACGCTTAACCTTGCCCGTGAGGCCGGGATCGAGCGGATCGTATATCTGTCGGTGATCCACAGCGATATCTATGTCAACGTGCCGCATTTCGCGGGCAAGTTCGGTGTTGAGAGGATGATCGAACAAATGGGTCTTGGTGCCACCATTTTGCGCCCAGCTTATTACATGGATAACGAAATTACGATCATGGACGTCGTCACCAACTTTGGCATCTATCCGATGCCGATTGGTGAAAAGGGACTTGCAATGATTGATGCACGTGACGTCGGCGAAATTGCTGCGCTCGAACTGATCCGCCGTGAACAATCGGCAATACCGCTGCCGATCAATCGCATCAACCTTGTTGGTCCGGATACGCTGACCGGCAAGGATGCGGCCACGATTTGGGGCGATGTCCTTGGCCGCCCAATCACCTTTCCCGGCAACGATACTGCTGGGTTTGAACAGAACCTGCGTCAGTTCATGCCAGGC
This sequence comes from Thalassospira sp. MBR-102, assembly GCF_040549275.1. Taxonomy (NCBI): domain Bacteria; kingdom Pseudomonadati; phylum Pseudomonadota; class Alphaproteobacteria; order Rhodospirillales; family Thalassospiraceae; genus Thalassospira; species Thalassospira sp. MBR-102. The sequence goes on along the minus strand of NZ_JBEPTC010000004.1, from coordinate 85,975 downwards.
TGGATGGCCTTTGATATGCGACTGATGGCGGAGCGTTTCCTGACCGATGGCATGCTTCCGGATGCTGGCGACGTCGACCGGTTGACGTCGATGCTTGGCCGTCCGTTGCGCTCCTATCGTGATTATGTCGCGCAGATCGTTGACTGATCGCCCTCATTCCAACCCGACCGAAAAAAGGATCATCGACATGATATATTCGACTGCAACCGTCCCGGTTAACCCGCAAGGTCAACCCAGACTGACACGCGAACAGGTCTGGAAGGGCCTTGAGCTGAAAGCTCGTGATGCGCGACAATTTCTTCCGGCTGGCCTCTGTACCCGTTGCGATGTCACAGAGGAAAGCTCAACACATTTCGTCCGCGATGCTACGATCGGCGGTGTCGACCTGCGCGAGATCATTACGCTGGATGCGCAACGAAAGGTCACCTTCTTTCAGGCAACAGGCCCGCGAGAGGGGGCGATCATCAACGAACTGTTCGAGGACGAAACGGGCGACCTTCAGCTCAAATTCTACTGCTACCTAGGACTGCGCGACAAGGAACCTAACGGCTCGGAAGAACAGGCAGAGCAAGCACAGTTCGATAGCAATAACGGCTACAAAGCAGCCCTGATGTCTACATTGAAGCGTACTCGTGAAATGGTTGCCGAAGGAAGGATTTGACCTCGGTCGTCTTCATTGTTTGAGACAATTGAAAATTCAGAGACAGATATCTGGTCGGCTGTTCTCAATGGCTGACCAGATTTTCCGTTTTAGCCAACTGTTTCTGTCTGGTTCCGTTCGTTTTACGGCGGCGCTGCACTTTTATCCCAAAAGCACGATCTTATCCCGCTGGATCATGTGGCTAAATCAGGCCAAGGGTTTTGAACGAATTATACCCGGTTTGACTGATGATGATGTGGTCGTGGATGGTGATTTCCATCGCCTTTGCGGCCTCGACAATCTTGCGCGTCATGTCTATATCGCCGCGCGATGGGGTGGCATCGCCGCTGGGATGGTTATGGACCAGAATGATCGCGCTGGCGTGCAATTCAAGGGCGCGCTTGATCACTTCGCGCGGGTAAACTGGGGTGTGATCGACCGTGCCGGTCTGATGGCATTCATCGGCAATCAACCGGTTCTTGCGGTCCAGAAACAGCAGATGCAGTTCTTCGGTCTTGCGATGGCCCAGACGCACCCGGCAGTAATCAATCAGCTGTTCCCAACTGGCGATCACGGGCAATTCCATCGCGCGTTCACGGGCCAGATATTGCGCACTTGCCTCGGCCACCTTGATCGCGGCAATTCCGGCATCGCCAAGCCCCTTGGCCTTTTGCAAATCTTCGGGCCGTGCGGCAAGAACATTGGCAAAGCTGCCAAACTGCGTAATCAGCGATTTTGCCAGCGGTTTGACATCGCCACGCGGCATCGCCATACACAGCAGAAGTTCAAGCAATTCATAATCGGCAAGCGCATTGGCCCCGCCTTTAAGGAACCGTTCGCGCAGGCGTTGACGGTGGCCGTGATAATGGGGTTTGGGCGGTTTCGCGTCGCTCGGCGATGGCTGGAAACTGGTACTTTGTCCGACCGGAACCGCAGCGCGCGTCTGATCGAAAAAGACGCGCGTGCCGTCATCAATCTGTACATCTATTGATGCGTCAGGACGGGAAGCAGCCTTGCGATCTTCTGTTTCGCTCAAATCCGCTTCCCCCTTTTTGTTTGCGGCCTTATTCGGCGGCTGCACTAATGTCGTATGGTGGTTTTTCAAGCCCGGCCGGTGATCGGGTAAAGATTTCAAACCCGTCATCGGTGACGCCAAGTGAATGTTCGAACTGTGCCGACAGTTTGCGGTCCCGCGTCACCGCTGTCCAGCCATCAGGCAGGATTTTGCAGGTATAAGTGCCCTGGTTGATCATCGGTTCGATGGTGAAAATCATGCCGGGTTCCAGAACCAGCCCTTCGCCCGGGCGGCCATAATGCAGGATATTGGGCGCATCATGGAACACCTGACCAAGGCCGTGACCGCAGAAATCGCGTACAACCGAAAAACGTTCGCTTTCGGCATAGCTTTGGATCGCATGACCGATATCGCCAAGTGTCGCACCCGGCTTGACGGCATTAATCCCGCGCCACAATGCTTCGTACGTCACATCGACAAGACGCTGCGCCATGACCTTGGGCGTGCCCGCGATATACATGCGCGACGTATCGCCATACCAGCCATCGAGAATGACCGTGACATCGATATTCATGATGTCGCCATTCATCAGTTTCTTGTCGCCGGGAATCCCGTGGCAGACAACATGGTTGATCGAGGTGCAAATCGATTTCGGAAAGCCGCGATAGCCAAGGCAGGCCGAAACCGCATTATGATCGCGAATATATTCATCACACAATTGGTCGAGCCTGCCGGTCGTTTCGCCCGGAACAACGAAGGGCGTAATGTAATCAAGGACTTCCGCAGCCAGCCGTCCGGCGGCGCGCATCCCTTCGAACGCTTCGGGTCCGTGCAGTTTTACTTTTCCGTTCGCCACCCGAAATCTCCTTGGTTCGGCAGTAAATTCAATGGTCACTGTGTCGCAACATAGTTCAATGACATAATCGGACAGGGCGAAATTGGCAAGGATGCCGTCACTTTGCGCTGATGTCCCGGATCGGAACGGCCTTGTTTACGGTTACCGATGGTGTCTTGACATCAATGATGCAGTCATAGGCCAATGCCTCGACCCCGGCGCTGGTCGCCGCTGAAAAGCGCGCTGCATAGTGCGGATCTATATCGGATGCCAAGGCAAAACGGTCGCAATCATCGCGCTGGATCAGATAGAACATCACGGCACGGTGACCTTCTGCGACCATGTCGGCCATTTCGTCAAGGTGCTTTGCCCCGCGCGCGGTAACCGCATCGGGAAACTCCGCCAGCCCCGGAACAGCATCATCGCGTTTAAGATGCACATTCTTGACTTCGACATAGCAAAGCCCACGTTCCGGATCAGAAAGCAGGATATCGATCCTTGAATTCTTGCCATATTTGACTTCACGCTTCAGCGTTTCATATCCGGCCAGCTCCGGCACCTTGCCCGACAAGATGGCTTCTTCGACGATTGTGTTGGGATGGGCAGTATTGATGCCAACCATCGCACCGCCAACCCGGCACAGTTCCCAACTGTATTTCAGTTTGCGTTTCGGATTGTCCGATTGCGACAGCCAGACATCGATCCCGGCCTCCTTCAACCCGATCATCCCGCCCGGATTGGCGCAATGGGCGGTGATCATATCGCCATTATCAAGCTCGATATCGGCCAGAAAACGTTTGTAACGTTTGATCAGCTTGCCCTGAATCAGCGGAGAAGGAAGGAGCATGTCAAATTCCGGTAACTGTTTGCTTTTGAACGGCAAAACAAAAAGTATGACTAATTGCTTTTTGCCGGATCGGGCTTGTCCTGGACGTCACCCAGAAAATCAACAAGGCTGACCTGCCCTGTACCGCGTCTAAGCGGCTTGGGCTGGCTTTCATCGGGGGCCCAGGCGGTAAGGTAGATCACCTGAAATTTGACATGAACGCGGCCATCCGGGCGACCGTGACGTTCGTGATAAATTGCCGCCGCACGGGCCAATGTGCTGCGTTTGGTGAATTTCTTGGACCGGATGGCGACAAGGTTGCTTTCGCCCATCCCCGAAAGATCGCGCATCAGTTTCAGGGCGTCTGGATAATCGATGGTGATATCGTCGCTATCAACCACCGGCAGGGCAAAGCCGCTGCGCTGTAACAGCGACCCTGCATCGCGAACATCGACAAAGGGGGATACGCGAGGGGATACGCCGCCTTCTTCTTCTGCCTCGGCGGTCATCAGCGCCTCGCGCAGGTCACGCAGCGTATCACCGCCCAGAAGGCATGCCAGAAACAGCCCATCGGGTTTAAGCGCGCGCCGTGCCTGAAGCAGCATACCGGGCAGGTCATTGACCCAATGCAGCGACAGGTTCGAAAGGATCAGATCAAGTGACCCATCGCCAAACGGCAGGAATTCTTCATCGGCAACGAATGTCGTGCACTCATTGCGCATTTTGGCTGACTGCGCATAACCATATGAAATGTCGCATTGATGCAGGGTTTCTATCCCGCCACGTGCACCGATGATCTGGCCAAGCTCGCCATTGTGACAGCCAAGATCAACCGCTAGCGGGAATTTGCGCGTGGTGTCGTCAAGCCGGTCGGCAAGGCGTTCGGCAGTTTCGGCAAACAGGAAATTGAACTCGCTGGCACGTTTTGCCGCGCGGTCGCGGCGCAGTTTCAGGATGTGGCGATCAAAAACGGTGATCGGATCGGCCATGAGGCGGGAAGCTCCGTCAAAAGTCGTTTTAAAAGTTACGACCTAGATAGAACGTCGCGCCCTCCCTTGCAATCCAAGACCGGATCAAAGCGCCAGAACAAGCGATTCATCGCTACCATCTTCCGCAGCCGCAGGTACCGCACAGCAGATCAATGCCTCGTCCTGGGCGGTTTTAGCCGAGGGCCGGGTTTTATAGGTGACGTTCCCTTGCAGGATTTTAGTCCGGCAGGTGCCGCAATTCCCACCGCGGCAGCTTGCCTCTGGTGCCAATCCGGCATCTTCGGCCAGTTCCAGCAAGGTTTTGCCATCATCTGGCTTCCAGATCGCACTTTTGTCCGAACCTGAAAAATCAACTTTTGTATCCGTGCTGCTCGCCGGTGCCAGTTCAGGCAGATCGGGCTGGCTGTCGTGGCTGCGTTGCAGCGATGCGGGGCCGAAGGCCTCGGCATGGATGCGGGTATCGGTAATGTTAAGGCCGCGCAAACCGTCATATATCGCCTGCATAAAAGGTGGCGGACCGCACAGATAAAAATCGAAATCGTCAAACGGCAGCAGGGAGCGCAGCAAATCCATATCGATATGCCCGGATGCTTCGTAATCCTTGCGCGGTTCGGCGTCGGTCGGATCAGCAAGCACGCGGACAAGGCGAATGCTGCCTTGGGCTGCTTTGACCAGTTCGACCAGCTCGTCATCAAACGCCCGGTCTTCAAGGGTTCGCGCCGCATAAAACAGCCATGTCGGCCGGAAGCCGCGGGTGCGGAGCCCCTCATAAACGATATGGCGCAACATCGAGATCATCGGTGTGATACCGATCCCACCCGCAATCAGAACTGCCGGGCGTTTGACATGGGCGTCGATTGAAAAATCGCCTGCAGGCGCACGGGCCTCGATCACATCGCCCTCGGCAAGATGGTCGTGCAAGTGGCTTGAAACCAAGCCTTCGCGCTTCACACTGATGCGATAGCGATTGTCCGACGGGCCGCTTGAAAGTGTGTAGGTGCGGATCAGTGGTTTGTCATGGCCGGGCACCGTGACCCGGATCGGCAGATGCTGCCCGGCCTTGTAAGGCAGGGTTCCAGTTCCGTCGAGCGGTTCGAGATGGAAGGATTTGATTATTCTGTTTTCTTTCACAATCCGCGCGATTTTGAAATTTTTCCAAATAATCGCGTTCTGCATGGCCGCAATTTTACGTTCCGCCGTTTCCCAGTCGCCGGTCAGAAGGCTGTTGGGGGATGCCCCGTCGATTTGATCGCGCCAGCGGATCGGAAGGGTGGCTTTGCGCAACACAACCTTACGCGGGAAAACCCGCCACAAACGTTCTGCCCCCTGAAAGGCGGCAATTTCCGGCCCGTCGATGATGACGTCGGCATCGCCCGTGATCTGCAGGACATCGCCCGTGGCAAAATCGGTAAAAACAAGGCCAGCCTTGGGATTGGCGAGGATATTACCCAGCGTATTGAAAAACAGGTTTCCGGCAAAATCGGGAATGGTCAGGCTACCATCGTCATCAATGCGAACAAATCCGGGTTTGCCGCCACGGTGTGAAACATCGACCTCGCGCTTTTCGCCCGGACGATCAACATAGGTTGCGACAAAGAAGGTGTCAGCCTCGGAAATCATCGCGCGCGCTTTATCATTCAACGTGCTTTCCAAATCCGCATGCGAACCGGTTTGAGACGAAAGTGGATCGCGGACGAATTCGAAATCGCGCAGATGGATATATTGCGGGCAGTTGCCATAGCTGTGCCCGACGCGGATCGCGAAACCATCATCAGATGAGCGCTCGATGGTGCCATTCAGGCGGTTGCGGCGTCTTGTGTGCAATTCTATCCCGATCATGCCGATGGCCTTGCCGTCATCCATCCCGGCATCGGCCGGATCGGTCGGATCCCGGGGGATGTCGACGGCAAGCTGATAGGGATCGGGGGCATGCAGAAAGCCGGGGTGGTTGGCGCGAAGGGTTGCCCAGACATCGCCATTGTCATCAACCGCACCAAATACTGCAAAGGGCAGTTGGGGGTAAAACTGGCGATGCTGGTCGATCAGGTGGTCGCGCAGGACACGTTTGCCAACTTCGGCCATACGTTCATCGACCCCGACCAGCTTCTGCAATTGGATTTCGCCCTCGTGCCACGGACCGTTGGTGTCGGTGCCAGACGGGGTGAATTTTACGGGGGCAGGTGACGTAATGGGCGTGTTCATGGCAGTTTCCTTCGCGACAAAAGTAAGGGGAAGGATGGTTTTGTCAGATTGCCGTTCTTAGTCCGGCAACCGTTTGTTCGAACGGCACAAAACCGGGCAGGGCTTCGACCCGTTTTAGCCAGGCACGCACATTGCCATAGAGGGCAAGGTCAACATTGCCTTCGGGCGCATTGGCGATATAGCTGTAAAGGGCGACATCGGCGATGGTTGGACGGCCCAGCTCGATCCAGTCCTTGCCCGAAAGCGCGTCATCAATCTGGGCCAGAATGGCATGGGCGCGTGCAATGACTTCGTCGGGATTGAACGGTACATTAAACACCGTGAGCAGACGGGCAGCACAGACGCCATAGGCAATTTGCCCCGCCGCGACCGAAAGCCATTTCTGAACCTTGGCGGCACTTTCGGCATCTTCGGGCAGCCAGTCGGTCGCGCCGCGTTTCTTGGCGACATAGGTCATGATGGCGATGGAATCGGCAATCACGACGTCGCCGTCTTCGAGAACCGGTACCTGACCCAACGGGTTCAGTTTGAGGAATTCCGGCGATTTATGCGCGCCATTGGGCAGATCGACCGTGACGACATCATGGTCAACGCCCAGAAGGCTTAGAAACAGGTGGGCGCGGTGGGCATGGCCCGAGAGGGGAAAATAATGCAGCTTCATTGTTCCAAATCCTTCTTCGAATATGAGGTTGATGCGATGCTGCCTACTGTGATTGTTTCCTCTGATTTGCGGAATATGGTTTTCGGGGAATTCATTATTCCATAAAGTGGAATTGTGTGTTGGCGGAGCAGGAAAAGCACCATGGACCGATTTCAGGCGATGAGGATTTTTGTGCGCGTTGTCGAAGCACAAAGCTTTGCCGCTGCGGCACGGGAATTGGGATCAAGCCCGCCTGCGGTTACACGTGCGGTGGCCTTCCTTGAGGATATCACCGGCGCAAGGCTGCTGACCCGGACAACACGGTCTGTCTCCCTGACCGAACCGGGTGCACATTATTATGACGATTGCAAACGATTGCTTGGCGACCTGGAAGAAGCCGAAGCCGCGGCAGGCGGTGCCTATGCCAGACCCAGCGGGACCTTGACCATCACGGCCCCGGTTCTGTTCGGTCAGATGTATGTATTTCCGGTAATGACCGAATTCCTCGATCAGTATCCCGAAATGCGCGGTCGGGTACTGTTGTTTGATCGCATCGTCAATATTGTCGAGGAAGGCATCGATCTTGCTCTTCGGATCGGGCATATGGCCGATACATCAATGAGCGCGATCAAGGTCGGGACGGTTAGGCGTATCATTTGCGGGTCCCCCGATTATTTTGATCGCCACGGCAGGCCACAGGTACCCGCAGATATCGGGATGCACAGGGTTGTTGCATCAACCGGATCATCGGCACCACTGGACTGGCAGTTTGGCGGCGATCAGAAAACCAGTCTTTCGGTCAGTGCACGATTGCAAACCAATTCGATTGAAGCCGCGCGCAAGGCGGCGATTGACGGATGGGGGCTGGTGCGCCTGTTGTCTTATCAGGCGATACCGTCGATTGAGGCAGGATCGCTTGAAGTCGTTTTACGCGATTATGAGCCCGAACCGATCCCCATTCATATCGTCCATCCCGAAGGCCGCCATGCACCGGCCAAGGTGCGCGCCTTTATTGACCTGGCGGTGGATCGTCTGCGTGCGGATAAGCGTATCAATTAGCGCATCGTTTCAATCATCTTGCGTGATAGGATCGGGTGTTTTGTGATCGATGACGATGCATGGGCAGGGAAGATCGAGTGGGGATTTTACCGGCAGAGATTGGGCGTATTGTCGGCAATGTCATGCAGATCGGTTTGCGCACCGTTTTGCCGCCGCGTTGTGGTGGATGCGGTGCGGTTACCGATACAGTGCATGCGGTCTGTGCTGATTGCTGGATCGGGCTTCGGTTTATTTCCGATCCACTGTGCGCGTGTTGCGGCTATCCGTTCGAGCTTGCCGCTGAAGACAATGCGGGCGATGGCATCCTGTGCGGCGAATGTTTGCGTAAAAAGCCTGCGTTTGATCGGGCCCGTGCGGCACTGGTTTATGACGACGCCAGTCGTGATTACCTTTTACGGTTCAAGCACGGGGATCGCACCGATCTGACGCCGCTTTTAAGTCGCTGGCTGGTGCAGGCAGGGCGGGATTTCTGGGCAGATGCGGATATCATTCTTCCGGTGCCGTTACATCGTACCCGGCTTTTGATGCGGCGATATAATCAGTCTGGGTTGTTGGCCGCCAGTCTGTCGCGCCAGACCGGCATTGGATGGCATGGCACGGTGCTGCGGCGGTTGCGAAAAACGCGCAGTCTAGGCGGTTTGGGGCCGTCGTCGCGCAAGCGCGAAGTCGGCGGTGCGTTCGGTGTCGATGACGGGATCGCAAAGCGGATCGGGCTCTCGGGGGCGCGCGTGGTTTTGATTGATGATGTGCTGACCACCGGGGCGACGGCCAATGCATGCGCGCGGATTTTAAAGCGCGCCGGAGCCATGCACGTCGATGTGATCACAGTTGCACGGGTGGTCCGATGACGCGTCGCAAAATATCTGTTATAGAACGCCCATACAGGACGGATTGCCGGTCGTATTCTGGTGCAAGGCCGTGAAAATATGCGCCATAGCACCGATAACGACCCAATGAAAAAGGAACATGACCAGATGGCAAAAGTCGAAGTTTATGCCACCGAATGGTGCCCCTATTGCAAGCGTGCCCGCAAGCTTCTGGAAGAAAAGGGTGCCAAATACGAATTGATCGATGTGATGATGGAACCGCGTCGCAAAAAGGAAATGATGGATCGTACGAATGGCAAACACACCGTGCCGCAGATTTTCATCAATGACGAACATATTGGCGGTTGCGACGAGTTGATGGCGCTGAACGCCAAGGGCGGCCTGGACAGCAAGCTGTCGGCCTGATTGGGGCATCGCCCTGCACATTGAAAACCCCGGTCCATGTGGCCGGGGTTTTCGTTTTGGTGACGCGACAGAGAGAGTTCGTTAGCCAAAGGTGTCTTCCATTTCCTTGCGGAAACGGATGGCGGGATCGGTGGGGTCGAAATCGACATCGTTCCATGTCACGACCTGATCAATTGCGATATTGCGGTTGAGTGTCAGGTGGTGCGCAAGGCCGATGGGCAGGGCATTTTGGGCCTTTGACATGCGGGCGGGCATCAGTTTGCCATAGACCGTGTAACCGCCTTCCCCGTCGAGCTTTTCACCGACGCGAAGGTCGCGTTTGGCAAAGGCAACCGCATCGCCCGACCATGCGCGCGGTGAGCCGGTGGCCTCGTGGCGCAGGGCGGCAGAGGCGACCGAAATGCCCAGTTCCAGCCCGATCAGGTGATAGGGTTTATACATCGCGGAATATTGCCCGGTCGGATCGGTCAGAAGACCATATTCCGAGAAGCAGCGTTTGACATAGTCACTGGGGGCTTCAAACGTGACATAAACGCCCCAGCGCAGATCGCGAAACACCGGGCGGGTATCACGTTCCAAGCTTGAAACCACTTCAACCGTGCCCTTGCGATCAAGCAATCCGCCGGTTTCGCGTGGTGAGAGCAGACGTGGCAGGTCATCGACCCCGCAGGCCGGGAAGCGAAGGCCGATATCCTGTGGCACCAGATCACAGGCATTGGCAACAGCGGCCATTTCGATGGCGGATTTGGTGCCGTCAAGGAAGCTGTTGAAAATCTGCGGGTTCATCCCACCCGCCTTGGCCTGTTGCGGTGTCAGGCCATAATGGGTCCAGACATCATCAGGCGTGACATGGTGATAGGCGGGCAGATATTTGGTGCCTTTACCCGCACAGATGACATCAAGGCCGACGGCACGCGCCCAATCAACCATTTCCGAAATCAGGGCGGGCTGATCGCCATAGGCCATGGAATAGACAAGGCCTGCCTGTTCGGCTTTGTGGGCCAGAAGGGGGCCAGCAAGAACGTCGGCCTCTACATTGACCATGACAAGGTGGCGGCCATATTCGATGGCCTTCAGACCATAGCGGATACCGGCTGCGGGGCTGCCGGTGGCATCGATGATGACTTCGATGCCGTTGGCTTCGATCAGGGCATCGGCATCCTCGGTGATCCAGGTGGTGCCGTTTTCAAGCGCATTGTCCGGATCGGTTGCCTGATAGCGTTCCTTTGGCCAGCCGACACGGTCGAGGGCCTCTTTGGCGCGGGTCGCGCTCAGGTCTGCGACCCCGAGAACGTGATAGCCCGGATGGTGTCCGGCCTGACTTAAAAACATCGAGCCGAATTTACCTGCACCGATAATGCCGACGCGAACGGGATTGCCGTCTGCGGCACGTTTGCGCAGCTTTGCATCAAGGTTCATTTGAAATACTCCGTCGCCGGGCGATCAGGCCGCGGAACTTTTGGCGGACGATTGTTTGGCAACCAGTTCGTCAAGGCAATCATCGGCAAGCGGTGTGATCGGGGTGAAGTCGCGATGCGCGATCCAAGGTTTGCGATTAAACGCCCGGATATGGTTCGAAACCGCGCACAGGCTAAGGTAAACAATGGTGCGGTCAAACGGGCTGATATTGGGCGGGCTTGCATGGACAAGGTTGCCGTGGAACATCACAACCGATCCGGCAGGCCCAATCGGGGCTTCACAGCCGCCTTCGGCAGCAAGCTTTGTCACGGTTTCTCGATCCAGGGTCCAAAGCGGATAGGAGGTGGTTTCAAGATCGTGACCGGCTTTGAGTACGCCGGCCTTGTGGCTTTTGGGGATGAATAGCAACGGGCCGTTTGCCGGGGTGACGTCTTCGAGGAACAGGGCGATGTTGAACGCGCGCGGTTCGGGCATTTCATCGTCGCGCTGCCAGGTGCCGTAATCCTGATGCCATTGCCAGACGGCGCCATCAAAGGCAGCCTTGGCGTTGATTTTGTATTGATGCATGTAAACCTGTTCATCAAGGAACTGTTCCACAGGTTCGATCAGGCGGGGATGGGCACCAAGGCGGCGGTGGGCTTCGTTATAGGTGTGGGCGGCAAAAGCCGTGCGGGCGACGCCCGATGTTTCGCGCCAGACTTCTTCGCGGTCGGATGCATAAATCTGGCGGGCTTCGGACAGAAGAAGGGCGGCTTCTTCGCGAGAGAAAAGTTCCGGTAGAAAGACAAAGCCCTGTTCGCGAAATTCGGCAAGTGCCGCTTCATTGAGTTTCATGACGTTCCTCCGTGTCGCAAGATTTTGGTTTTTGTTGTGCGACCTTGTGCCCGGTTCGGGCGGTTTATGCGCCAGGCGATTCAATTGTTTTTCTTTGCAGTTTCTTTCATGTGCGTGATCAGGCGGTTTGCGGCATTGCGTGTATGTGCAATTGCCAATTGTTGGGCCGCCGCGCCATCGCCGGCGCAGATCGCGTCGGCGATGGCTTGATGTTCGGTCCAGACAGGGTCCCGACCGGTTCCGGTTTGCAGGTCGGCGTGCATGACGCGCCGAACCTGCAGCCAGATTGCGGCTGATGCCTCGGGCAACAGGGGATTGCCCGACAGGCGATAGATCGTTTGATGAAACGCGACGTCGGCTGCAACAAGGTCTGCGGTGGTATTGCTGTCCAGGGCGTGGTGTCCCTGTTGGATGGCAGCCCGCAGGGCCGATTTCCGTTCGTCTTCCGGGGATTTTGACGCCAGACGGGCGGCAAGCCCGTCAAACGCTTCGCGCAAGTCATAAACGTGCTCGACCAGTTTGGCATCGACCGGCGCAACGCGGTATCCGCGCCGTCCCATCGGTACCACCAGTCCATCACGACGCAGCAACCCCAGAGCTTGCAACACTGGCTGCCGCGAGACATTGAGCTCCTCGGCCAAGGCTTCCTGACGCAAAGGCGTTCCGGGAGGGAGAGCACCGGAACACAAGGCATCGACCAAGCGATCATGCACTTCGTCAGTCAGACTTTTACGACCGGAAAGCGGTTCCATCTTCAATCCTTCTTTCGCATGTGGAATACTGTATACGCTAAATTTAACCATTGGAAGATCAAATCGAAAAAAAATGACTCTGTGGTTGTGTGTTCAGATTAAAACACTGTTTTGGTGGCGCGATAGCCCAATTGTGTATTGTCCGTGGTCTGATCGCGTTCCATGATTATCGCAGAACAACGATAAGGAGACGATGTCATGGCCCGTTTCATTGCTGCCTGTGTCCAGGTCAATGCGCGTGACAATATGAGCGACAACCTTGCGCGTGCCGCGACCTATGCGCGCGATGCCCATGCGGCGGGGGCGACGCTTATTGCGTTTCCGGAAAATGTTTCGATGATGTCGTTTGGCGGGGAAAAGGTGCGGACAGCCGCCTTTGACGAGGCCGATCATCCGGCCCTTACATTTTTCTGCGATCTGGCCGAAGAACTGAAATCGACCCTGATTGTCGGGTCATTGCATGTGAAGGTGCCGGGCGAAGACCGGGTTGCCAATCGCTGCTTTGTGATCGGCCCGGACGGGGCGGTGATCACATCCTATGACAAGATCCATATGTTTGATGTCGATCTGGCGAATGGGGAAAGTTACCGCGAAAGTAAAACATTCCGCCCCGGCGATCAGGCACGGCTTGCCAAAACCAATATCGGCGATATCGGCATCGCAATTTGCTATGACGTCCGGTTCCCGCAGCTTTTCCGTGATTATGCCAAGGCGGGGGCAAAGATTCTGTCGATCCCGGCGGCGTTTACGCGCACGACCGGGCAGGCGCACTGGCACAATCTGTTGCGGTCACGCGCGATTGAAAATGGTTGTTATGTGATTGCAGCCGCACAGTGCGGCGATCATCCGGGCAACCGGCAGACATTCGGCCATTCGCTTATTATCGATCCGTGGGGCGAGGTTCTTGCCGATGCGGGGACCGATCCCGGCTTTGTTACCGCCGAGATCGATCTGGACCGGGTCGAAGACATTCGGCGGATGGTGCCGTCGCTTCATAATGACCGGGCGTATAAACCGTGCTGATTTAAGCGCCGTCTGGCAGGTGGTCAGCGATAGCTGACCACCTCGAACTCGATGCCGTTTTCATCGTGGAAATAGAACCGGCGGCCGGGCTCGTAATCTGCGTGATTGTGGGTTTTAAGGCCGCTGGCGAGGATTTTCTTTTCGGTGGCATCAAGGTCGTCAACCACGATGGCGACATGGTTCATCCCACCCAGCGTGCGATAGGAATTTTCGTCCGAACTTACCGGTGTTCCGCCGGAATAGACGGCGACATAGCTTGTATCACTGCCGACATGATAGCTGATGCCGTTATCCTTTGCCGGACCGTTCCAGCGCACATGCCAGCCAAACCAGTTGCATAATTGTGCAGCCGTTTTGGCCGGATCAGCGACGGTGAAATTCACATGTTCCAAAAAAGCATCACTCATGGTGATCTCCTTTATGTTTTTCTCTCAACTGTTTTCTGTGTAATTCCTTAACTTAAGTTGAGGTCAATAGGAAAATTCGTGATCAGCTCGATTTTGGACGCCATTGGTCACGCGGCTTCACGAAACAGTGTCGCAACGTCATTTTACCTTTGGGGGCGCTTTTTGCAGTCTGTGATCATCAAGACAGCAAACGGAGTTTTATGGTCATGCTTAAGCGTATTTTACTGGCCTCGTGCGTGATGGTAGCGGCGTCAGGGGCGGCTTTTGCCGGGGAGCAATATGTTGATGAAACCGGCTTTGCGATCAGCGGGTATGATCCGGTGGCCTATTTCGATCTGAAACAGGCGGAGCCGGGCGGGGCACAGCCACGTGCGGTGCCGGGTCGTGCCGATATTACCGCCAATTACAATGGTGCGACATGGGCGTTTGCATCCGAGGAGCATCGCGAAATGTTCGTTGCCAATCCAGCAAAATATGCGCCGAAATATGACGGGCATTGTGCCTATGGCATCGCACAGGGGGGCAAGGTTCCGGCAAACCCGAACCTTTGGCGGATTGTCGACGGGGCGCTTTATCTGAACATCACGCCGACGGTGGCTGGTTTCTGGGCCAGCGATATCAGTGGGAATATCAACAAGTCCGAAGGTAATTGGACGTCGCTTGAAGCCAAGGACGCGTCGGATAAAAGCTGGAAGGCGATCAGCGATAATGACGGCACCTATGACGGGACAGCCCCGGTGAAGTAAGGTGACCTCAGGATGAAACGCCCCCGGCAGATTTGGTCTGTCGGGGGCGTTTTTTATGAGTTGCGCAAGGCCTCGACGACTGGTCGCCGATAAAGCAGGAAGGCCGGAACCGTGGCAAGGATCAGACCAATCAGGACAAAGCCACCGGCAAGCGATAGTTCTGAGCCTGAAATTGTTGCCTGTAACGCCATACCGGTTTCGGCCGTAAAGACGGTAGAAACCGATTGGGCAACAAACCAGCCAAGTCCAAGACCGGCAATGGCACCGATCACGACAAGGATCGAGACATAGGACCAGATCGCGCCAAACACATAGCTGCGCGGTGCGCCAAGAGCGCGCAGGACAGCGAATTGTTTGCGATAAAGCTGCATCATGGCCAGGATCGCGGCCAGAATGGCGGCAACGACCAGTCCCTGTGATCCCAGTGCCATGGCACGCATCACCGAACCGGCATTGCCCAGCAGGCGATACATTTCCACCAGAACCTCGGCCGGGAAGAAGGCGGTGCTGTGGTCTGTCCGGTAATCGGCACGCAGCGTATAGGCGGCTGCAACGCTTTTGGGGCGGACAACCAGTGCCGGAACACCGGGCAGGGCATCGGCATCAAAGGGCGGGCCGATATGGTCCATCACCTGATGTTCGTGTTCGTGTTCGTGTTCGTGTTCGTGTTCGTGCTCGTGATCCTCGTCGTGATGTTCCGCTGCTTCGTCATGATCATGATCTTCATGTTCGTCATGATGTTCTTCTGCGGCACCGCTATGGTCGTGATCTTCGTCTTCATCATGGCCGGTTGGCAGGGCATGGATATCCCAGACCTGCTCGACGGCAACGATGATCGCACTATCCCACGGGGTTCCGGTGGGCTTCATCTTGCCGACGACTTGTAGATGAACGCCGTGATGATGTTCAAGCTCGGCTTCGGCACCATGACCGTGGCTGGGCTCGAATTCATCGCCTATTTCAAGTGGGACGGCAGCACCGATAACGGCCTGTTCGATGTTTTCAAATATATGGCCGCTTGCCAGTCCGTCCGACAGATAGGCCACGAATTGCGGGGTCGATCCGACAATGCTGTAATCCTGCCAGCTATCGCCAAAGGCAAGCGGGGCGGCGATTTCAACCCGCGGGTCGGTCATCAAGCTGGCCCAGTGTTGACCATCGAGTAGATTGATCGCGCTATGGCGCAGGAAAATCGTGTTCATGACGATTTCGGTCTGGCTGCCGGGGGCGGCGATAAGGATGTCGAATTTGTCGGCGGCCTTGGCGCTACCTTGGCGCAGTGCACGTTCCTGTGCGGTAATGCCGACACCAATGGCAACCGCAACCGCGATCAGCAGCACGAACAGAATATTCATGATCCAGTGGCGGCGCAGGCTTGCAATGACGATGGGAAACGGGTTCATGCGCCCTCCGCCCGGTTGGTGGTCGCATCATCCACAAGATGGCCCTTGTCGAATTTCAGGATGCGCGCGCAGCGATCAATCACGTCGCGGTCGTGGCTGACGGTGATCAGGGTGCGGTTTGATCCGGCAAGCGAAAACAGAATGTCAGTTGCGATCTGGCTTGCTGCGTCATCCAAGCTTGCGGTTGGTTCATCGGCAAGGATGATCGGCGGATCAAACAGAAGGGCACGTGCAATCGCCACGCGTTGCTGTTCGCCGCGCGACAGGTCCGATGTGCTTTTACGCGCCATCGGAACGCCGACCTGATCAAGAAGATCATAGGCGCGTTTACGGGTTTCTGGTGGAATGCGCCATCCGGCAAAGCTTGCCGGGATCAGAACATTTTCAAGCGGGCTGACTTCATCGATCAGGTGGAAATCCTGAAAGACAAAACCGATCGATTGGCGGCGCCAGCGATCAGATGCGCCTTCTGACAGGCTGGTGATATCGGTTCCGTTCCAGATGATATTGCCGCCTGTCGGACGCAAAAGGCCGCTGATCAGATAAAGCAGGCTGGACTTCCCCGACCCCGACGGGCCGGAAATGCCGACGACCTCGCCCTGATGGATGGCAAGGGATGGCAGGCTGATGACCGGGGCTGTATTGCGATGATAGCGCAGTTCAATATCCGAAATCCGCAACAGGTCCGACGCGCTTTGATCTGCGCCGGGCTTAGAGGACTTCGAACTCTGCATCGACAAGTCGGACAAGGCTGACAAATCCGGTTTCCTCATCTTTGGCTTCGCCGAGCTCGAGAATGCCGCTCGTGACGATCATGCGGTTAAAGGCGACGGCGTCGACCCTTTCGCGGGTTCTGACAAAGACAATATCGACCGGCCAGTCGGCGGATGTTTCGCAGAACGGGCAAACTGACATCGGGCGACGGGTCAGTACGAAAAAGGATGCCTCCGCCTTAAGTGGCGGAGCCATGAAGCCGGTAATTTCGATGCGACTTTTATCTTTGGCGAATGTCTTGGCCTGACCGGAAAATTCGTTCTGGGTTTTGTAAATATCGGGAATTTTGATCCGGTCGTGTGCAAAGGCCGGCGGGGCGATCAGCATCCCGGCGGTGGCGGCTGCACCTGCAATGAATGTGCGGCGTCCGACGATCATGGAAATCTCCATCAAAGAAAATGCCGACCGCAGTTCGCTGCGGTCGGCGGTATCAGACGCAAGCCTTATTTCGAAGCCATGCGGTCTTCGATTTTCGAGGCATAGGACATGACGTGATAGATGAAGTTCTGTTCAACGACACCGCTGAACAGGTGCGACCACGGGCCGTTGGCAAAGATGGCAACATCATCGCCAGCATGGGTTTCGCTGCTCATCGGGACCAGTGCCTGCTGAAGGAAGTCAATGTCGGTGGTGTCGACATTGGTCAGGTCGGCACGGACTTCGTCCTTAAGCGCACCCGGGCCGTTCATATAGCCAAGGGTAGTGTAAGGTTTGCCGTCGTCGCCCTTTTCCTCTGAAACGCCAAGGATCGGGTTGCCACGGCTGGAATAGCCGGAAATGGTCATGGTGTGCGAGTGATCGGCCGTGACGATGATCAGGGTATCGTCAAGATTGACCTTGCCCATGGCTTCCTTGACCGCGTCGTTCAGTGCGACGGTGTCTTCAAGCGCGCGGGCCGCATTGCCTTCGTGATGGGCATGGTCGATACGACCGGCTTCAACCATCAGGAAGTAACCCTTGTCATTTTTCGACAGAATATCAATTGCCTTGCCGGTCATTTCGGCCAGGCTCGGTTCGCCAGCCGCATCTTTGGCGCGGTCGGCTTCATATTCCATGTGCGAGCGGTCAAACAGACCCAGAACATGCTTTGCCGATGCAACGTCGATCGCATCAAACTGTTCTTTGTTCCAGATGTAGGACGCGCCTTTACCCTTGGCATCAACCCATTCCTTGGTCAGGTCGCGACCGTCGGAACGCTGGCCCATCTTGCCCTTGTCTTCCGGGTCTTCCATGGTTTTGTCCATGAACATGCGGCGACCGCCACCAAAGGCAACTTCCAACCCGTCGCCCGCCGACCATTCAATCAGCTGGGCTGCGATGTCTTTGCAGCCATCCGCTTTGGCCGCGTCAGAGAGGTCGCTGTCACTTTCCCAGTCACGGTCGGATGTGTGAACATAAGTTGCCGCCGGGGTTGCATGGGTCAGGCGTGCGGTGGAAATCACACCGGTCGACATGCCCTGTTCTTCGGCCTGTGCGGCAAGGCTTTTGACCGGATGGGCAAGCTGTGCCTTGCAATCGCCACGGACAACGTCCGAGCTGACGCCGATGGTGCCGTTATTCATTTTGACCCCTGCCATCATGGCCGATGCGGTCGGGGCCGAGTCAGCGATCTGGGCGTCATGGGTGTAGGTTTTGGACAGGGCAACGTTCGGGAACTGACCGAAAACGAGGCTGTTGCTTTCGCCGTCGACACCGCGCTTCTGGCCTTCATAGATGCGGGCTGCGGTAACGGTCGGGATGCTCATGCCGTCGCCAACGAACAGGATGATGTTCTTGGCGCGGTTGGTGTTGGCCTGCTGTTGCAGTTTCTGCTGCAGGGTCTGCTGGGCGGCGACGAAATACGGATCATTGGCCTGCGGCAGCATGTCAGCGGCAACAGCAACGTTCGCACACATGGCACCAGCCAGTGCGGAAGCGACAAGAAGGCGTTTCATTTCGATGTTCTCCCTTATCGAACGGAATATTCGGCTGCACTCTGCTATGCAGCGAATGGTTCTCATTTTAAGATCGATAAGGGGCGGTTTGGTGAAGCTAATGTGATTGATAGGTTACAATGTTCGGGTGAATGTATTTTGGGGCTCGAATCTTCAAGAACTGGATTTATTCCAAACTAAAGCCTTGAACAATTTGACCAATATTCCGATGTGCGAATGAACCGACATAGCAGGTAAAACAAGGACGGCGGACCGGAAATACATCCTTGCCCGCCGCCATTTTCTTCAGGACCAGCGTGTGGTCCATCAGGTGTGTTTCGTGGCCTTAGCTTGCGATTTCGCCGCCGCCCTGCTTGGTGATCGCAACCACCGACGGACGCGCCGGAACGCCGTCCTTGAAGTCCGGCCAGCGGGTGCTGGGTGCGTCATAGGTCGAACCATCTGCCGGGTGCTGAACCGCGACAAACAGGGTTGTTCCATCCGGGGTGAATTCCGGGCCGCACATTTCGGCACCTTCCGGGCAGGCAAAGAAGAATTTGGTCAGTGCACGACCGGCACCTTCAACGTCTGCGGCATGCATGCCATCTGGAATATCCGAGTTCGGCGCACCATCGGTCGAAATCCACAGGCGGCCTTTATGGTCAATCGCAAGGTTATCCGGGCAGGATACCCAGCTTTCAGCCCCTGGATGGTAAACTGCACGGTCATCGGCATTCGCCGGGTTACCACCAAGCAGGAAGATGTCCCACTTGAAGGTATCTGCGGTGTGATCGGCATCCTTACCCATGCCGCCCGGAGGGGTGAGCTCAAGAACATGGCCATGGATGTTCGAGGCGCGCGGGTTGACGATGTTCGGTTCCTTGCGCTTCGAGTTGTTGGTCAGCATGACGTAAACCTTGCCGTTGACCGGGTTCGGTTCGACGTCTTCGGGGCGGTCCATCTGGGTCGCACCCAAAAGGTCGGCGGCGCGACGGGTTTCAATCAGAACGTCGGCCTTGCTATGGAAATCGTTTTCGGCGGTCAGCGGGCCATCACCATGGACCAACGGCATCCAGTTTACTGTGCCGTCCTCATTGAATTTGGCGACATAAAGCGTGCCGTCTTCGAGGATGTCCATGTTAGCTGCGCGGTCGTTCGGATTGTATTTTTTCGACGCGACGAATTTATAAAGATAGTCGAAACGCTGATCGTCGCCGGAATAGGCAACAACCGAGTTATCCTTGTTGACGATAACGGTTGCGCCTTCGTGTTTGAAGCGGCCAAGGGCGGTGCGTTTTT
Organism: Thalassospira sp. MBR-102; assembly: GCF_040549275.1. Classification (NCBI taxonomy): domain Bacteria; kingdom Pseudomonadati; phylum Pseudomonadota; class Alphaproteobacteria; order Rhodospirillales; family Thalassospiraceae; genus Thalassospira; species Thalassospira sp. MBR-102. Next base: position 65,967 of record NZ_JBEPTC010000004.1, on the reverse strand, counting down.
TGGGCATTGATGTCGGATCGTAGGGATCGATTTCGACCATCCAGCCGAACTTGTTCGGTTCGTTCGGTTCTTTTTCGACATTGAAACGGTCGAAATATTTGACCCATGAATACCAGCTGTCCGGCTCGATGCCGAGGCGCTTGTAGTTGCGTTCTTCGCTGGTTTTGGCGATGTCGCCCCCGAAATAGCCGTTGAAGTTTTCTTCGGCGATCAGGATGGTGCCCCAAGGGGTTTTGCCGCCTGCACAGTTGTTCAGCGTGCCGATGACGCGCGTGCCGGTCGGGTCAGAACTGGTTTTCAGGCGGTCATGGCCTGCTGCCGGGCCGGTGATGACCATGTCGGTATCAAGGGCCGAAATGCGGCGCGCATAATTTGACCCGTCGATGACCTGCCATTTGCCATTGGTCTTTTTGATTTCGACGATGGAATGGCCGTGGGCGGCAATTTCGTGAAGGGCCTGTTCTTGTGATGCGCCCATGGCATCCTTGAGTCCCGGCCACATCATTTCCGCATTGGTGTATTCATGGCTGACGCACAGAAGGCCGTGTTCGGAATTGTCCGAGCCGACCGGCAGCGGCATATAGCCAACATAGTCACAGTTATAGCCGAACTGTTTATTCTGGGCGGTTGCGTCAACAGCACCCGGAACGAAGGCCGGTGCATCGGCAGCAACCTTGTCGCCCCAGCGAATCAGGACGTCGGCATCGTAACCGTCGGCTACCGCATGAGTTTCGGTGATTTTCTGCGGGATCGATTTGAAGGTCAGGGTCGATGCGTCCTGCGCACGGGCCATGCCGGAGGTCGCGATACCGGCGCCAGCGACGGCCGAGGTTGCCATCAGCCCCTTGAAAAAGCCACGGCGAGAAAGGCGGGCATTGATCAGGTCGGCTACACGCGGATTGTTTGTCGGGTTCGACGGAATGTCATCGCGATCCTCGACGATTTCAAAGTGTTCTGTCATGGTTTTCTCTCTCTGCCAAATGCTAAAACTAGCGCCGAGGAAGATGCCAGAAACCAGCTGTTTTAATTATGACACTTGTGTTTATTTTTATTTTTATTCCAGTGTGTTACGGAATTGTTGCGGTCTGCTTTGCCTATGGTTTGCAGGCCGACAGGAATTGTTTCACAGCGAAGGGAACGGCTGTGGCTGGTTTGTATTGAGGGCCCTGCTCGAATGCGTTGATTTTCCAGCCGGAAAAGGCGTTTTGCAGTTCGCCAGGGTGCAGAAGGAATTCTGGTGATCGCGGGCGGCCGAATGCTTCGTTACCGATCATGAAGGTTTCATAAAGCAAAGTGCCACCGGATTTGATCGCATCGCGAAGATTTTCAAATAGCGGTCGGTGCAGGTAATTGACGACCACCACCAGATCAAACTGCCGGTCCCCAAGCGGCCAGGGACCAGATTCAAGATTTGCTTCGATCCACTCAATTCCTGTGTTTTCACCGGTTCCCGTATCCGACAGATCGCGATCAAGGGCTGTGACCTGCCATCCCTGATCCGCCAGCCAGAAACTGTGACGACCCTTGCCACAGGCAAGATCAAGGGCCGTTCCACCGGTCGTGGGGCAGGGTGGGGAATGACGGGTAACCCAGTCCGATGGCATTAATGATGACATTTTCATAAATCTTGGTTATTGAAGGAGCCGCCTGAAAATGGCGTTTCGGGCAGGGTGTCGCTATATCATTGATATCAAAACACCTTGCAATTGTTACGGTTTGCTTGAACAAAACAACACCATGATCCTCTTTCAGCTTAAATGCGAACATGATCACGAATTTGAAGGCTGGTTCAAAGACGGTGCCACTTATGACACCCAGGCTGCCAGCGGTGAATTGTCATGCCCGTTTTGTGGAACGGCCAATGTCGGAAAGGCGTTGATGGCACCGCGTCTTCGGACGTCGCGCCAAAAAGAGGAAGCCGCCGAAAAGACCCGCCAGGTCGCCTTTGCCGAGGCAACCCGTGCGGCAATCGCCGAAATCCGCAAGCAGGTCGAACAGAATTGCGAGCATGTCGGTAACAAATTTGCCGAGGAAGCCCGCAAAATCCATTACGGCGAAACCGAAAAGCGCGGCATTTATGGCGAGGCATCACTTAAAGAAACCGCCGAACTGATCGATGAAGGCATTGATGTTCAGGCGTTGCCATGGCTTGATGAGAGCAAGAAGAATTAGGGGCTCGATCCCGCTTTGCTCCCTTCATGCCTGATGTGCCGTCCTAAAATACGTTGTCAGCTATAGGATCAGGCTTTGGCGGGTTTTTGCGCGATCACCATATAATTGATGTCAAGATCGCGAGGGGCAATCGACCATTTATCCGTGATCGGGTTGTAGGTCACACCGGTGATATCCACGAGATCAAGACCGGCACCCCGCAGCAAGCCCGACATTTCTGATGGTTTGACGAATTTGCGCCAGTCATGGGTGCCAGCAGGCAACCAGCGCAGGATGTATTCAGCGCCGAATTTTGCCAGTGCCAGCGATTTGATCGTCCGGTTCAGGGTGGCAACAAACATCAACCCGCCGGGTTTGAGTAACGCCGCACAGGCCTGCATGAAGAATTGCGGGTCATCGACATGTTCGATGACTTCCATATTCAGAACGATATCGAACTGCTTGCCCTCGTCGACCAGCATTTCCGGGGTGCAATTGCGATAATCAATGGCAAGGCCCGATTGCGCAGCGTGGACTTTTGCGACTTCGATATTGTTTTCGGCAGCGTCGATTGACGTCATTTTTGCGCCCATGCGTGCCAGCGGTTCGGACAGAAGACCGGCACCGCAACCGATATCGATGATTTCGACATCTTTCAGGACGTCAAGCTGGTTGGCATCACGTCCGAGATGGGCAGCGATATTATCGCGCAGAAGCTGCAAGCGGATCGGATTGAACTTGTGCAGGGGCTTCATCGCGCCGTTCGGGTCCCACCATTTTTCGGCCATTGCGGAAAAGCGTGCGATTTCCTCGGCATTGGCGGTGCGGCTGTTATTGGCGGATGCGTGCGACATGGACGGCTCCGATGGCGTGACGTTGATTTTCTTTGCCCTGTTTACGCGGGCGCGCCCGGCAAGGCAATAGTTTGCCGGGCATCAAGGTCCTGACGCCGGGCGAATGAGGGCTTTGCCAGCATGAGGGAAATCGAAACGTGCCTTGCGCCAATCGCATGTGTTGTCAGGGTTTTCAGGTAAGAATTCGCAGGATATTTCGCAGTTTGCGCCCTTGGGGAGGCATCTGGCGCATCAAACCCGAATAAAAAATGAATCGATGCAATTTTCCCCTGCGTTGATGCTTGTTTCCAAAAGAGTATGGCAGTATTGATAACGCCGCCCGGATCAGGCGGCGCGCCGCATTGATGGCCTGCGCCAATCGATCGAGGGCCGGATCACATGCCGTCTTCTTCGGAGCACCGATGGATGGCAAGCTTAGCGGGGATACTTCATGGCCCGTATTGTCATGAAATTCGGCGGCACATCGGTCGCCGATGTCGAAAAGATCAAGAACGTCGCCCGTCGGGTCAAATCCGAGGTCGATGCCGGGAACCAGGTAGCGGTTGTTGTTTCGGCAATGTCGGGCAAGACCAACGAACTGGTTGGCTGGGCTGATGAAATTTCACCGATGTATGACGCGCGTGAATATGACGTGATCGTATCATCGGGCGAGCAGGTGACAGTTGGCCTGATCGCCATGGCGCTGCAAAGCATTGACGTACCAGCACGTTCATGGCTTGGCTGGCAGATTCCGATAAAGACCGATGGCGCGCATGCCAAGGCACGTATCAAGGAAATCGATACAACCGAACTCGACAAGCGCATGAATAGCGGCGAGGTTGTCTGTGTTGCCGGTTTCCAGGGGATCGCACCTGACAACCGCATTACCACGCTGGGCCGTGGCGGTTCGGATACTTCTGCGGTGGCGCTTGCCGCGGCTCTGAAGGCTGATCGTTGCGATATCTATACCGATGTTGACGGGGTTTACACGACCGATCCGCGCATCGTGCCCAAGGCGCGCAAGATCGAAAAGATTACCTACGAAGAAATGCTGGAACTGGCATCGCTTGGTGCGAAGGTCCTTCAGACCCGTTCTGTCGAGATGGCCATGAACCATCGCGTCCGGGTACAGGTCCGCTCCTCCTTTAGTGATGCGGAAGGAACACTTGTTGTAGACGAGGACGAAATCGTGGAACAGGAAGTCGTCAGCGGGATTGCCTATAGCCGTGACGAAGCCAAGATCACCTTGGTGAAAGTCGCCGACAAACCGGGAATCGCTGCTTCTATCTTCGGCCCGCTGGCCGAGGCCAATATCAATGTCGACATGATCGTGCAGAACGTTTCAGAAGACGGTAAAAGCACCGACATGACCTTTACCGTGCCGCGCGGCGAATTTAAACGTGCGCTGTCGGTGATTGAGGGCAATTCGGCCAAGATCGGCTATAAGGAATTGCTGAGCACATCAGATGTGACCAAGGTGTCGATCATTGGTGTGGGCATGCGTTCGCACGTTGGCGTTGCGCGCAAGATGTTCGAAACGCTTGCGGAAAAAGGCATCAATATCCAGGTCATTTCGACCTCGGAAATCAAGGTAAGCGTTCTGATTGCCGAAGAATATACCGAACTGGCAGTTCGCGCGCTTCATACCGCTTATGGCCTTGATGCCGAGTAATTTAATATAATGTGACTTGCATGGCCTGTGATTAAGTCACTGTTAAATTGCGTCAATTATTACATACTAGCTGGAACTATCGGTTTCGGCCTTTATGATGAAATGGCAGGGAACCCTTGGTTTCCTGCATTTCTGCTTTGGGGTACAGAATGATATGAGAGATCCGAAATTCGATGTCGCACGCGCCCGCCTTGAAAAATTGTGGGCGGCGGGCAAGGAATTTCTGGGAACGGATTACGCCATCATGGCGGGTGCAATGTCCTGGGTTTCCGAACGTCACCTTGTGGCGGCGGTTTCAAATGCCGGTGGCTTTGGTGTGATTGCGTGCGGGTCGATGACCCCGGAATTGCTGTCGGCTGAAATCGCCGGGACCAAGGCCCTGACCAAAAAGCCGTTTGGCGTCAATCTGATCACCATGCACCCGATGCTTGATGACCTGATCGAGGTTTGCCGTGAGCATGAAGTCGGTCATGTCGTTCTGGCCGGTGGTCTGCCGTCATCGGCAGCGATCAAGAAAGCCAAGGAATTTGCCAAGGTCATCTGTTTTGCCCCGGCACTGGTTTTGGCCAAAAAACTGGTGCGCTCGGGTGCGGATGCGCTGGTGATCGAAGGCAGCGAAGCTGGTGGTCATATCGGCCCGGTTTCCCTGACGGTTCTGGCGCAGGAAATCCTGCCGGAAATGCGCGATGTTCCGGTATTCTGTGCCGGTGGTATCGCGCGCGGCGAAGCCATTACCGGATTGCTTGAACAGGGGGCGGCCGGTGTTCAGATCGGTACGCGACTGGTATGCGCAACCGAATGTATTGCGCATCCCGATTTCAAAAAGGCCTTCATTCGTGCCAGCGCACGCGATGCGGTCACCACGGTTCAGCTTGATGAACGTTTCCCGGTTATTCCGGTACGCGCCCTTGCCAATAAGGGAACCGATGAATTCCTTGAAACCCAGCGCAAGGTAATTGCCAAATTCCGCGCCGGTGAGGTTGATCAGGGTGAAGCCCAGCTTGAGATCGAACATTTCTGGGCCGGTGCGCTTCGCCGGGCTGTTATCGATGGTGATGTCGATGGCGGATCGGTTATGGCAGGGCAGTCGGTTGGTATGGTAAAGAAAGAACAACCGGTATCCGAAATTCTGGAAGAACTGGTCGAACAGGCCGTTCAGTCCCTCGTTAGAAGAGACAGTTAAACCCGATGAGCATGCCGTCCGCCGCAGTCACTGGTCCGCGACGCCTGTTAAAGCGCGTTCGCGACGTCATGGCTGGTCCGGGGACGGCAGAAGAGCGCCTTGGGCAGATCGTGACCATCATCGCCGCCGATATGGTGGCGGAGGTATGTTCGGTCTATGTGATGCGCGCGGGCGAGGTGCTGGAACTTTTCGCGACCTGCGGTCTGGCACCGGCGGCAGTTCATATGACCCGCCTTCGGGTGGGCGAGGGGATTGTCGGTTATGTGGCGGCCCATGCGCGGCCCCTTAACCTTAAAGATGCGCAAGGCCATCCGAACTTTGCTTACCGTCCGGAAACCGGCGAGGAAATCTATCATTCCATGATCGGTGTGCCGATCCTGCGTGGGGGCCGTATCATTGGCGTCCTTGCCGTGCAGAACCGGACCGAACGTCTTTATTCAGAGGACGAGCAGGAAGCGCTTGAAAACGTTGCCATGGTGCTGGCCGAAATGGTCGCCGGTGGCGAACTGGTCAGCCGCGATGAACTGATTCCGACCGACGGGATTGCGCTTTTGCCCTTGCGGCTTGGTGGGGCGCGTCTGGCACCGGGGATTGGCAAGGGCGTTGCGGTTCTTCATGAGCCGCGTATTGTCATCGACCGGATGGTATCCGATGATCCGGACGAGGAACTGACCCGGCTTCGCGACGCCATGCGCGGGCTTCAGGACCATCTCGACAAAATGCTTGAAGCTGTTGCGGGAATGGATAGCAGTGGCGGCGATGATGATCCGGGCGATATCCTTGAAGCCTATAAAATGATTGCGCAGGATACCGGGTGGCTTAACCGCATTACCGAGGCGGTCCATACCGGCCTTACGGCGGAAGCCGCGGTTCAGAAGGTTCATGATGATACCCGTGCGCGCATGGCCCAGGTCAGTGATCCGTATCTGCGCGAACGTTTGCATGATCTTGAAGATCTGGCGAACCGTCTGCTGCAGCATCTTTCGGGGCAGTATCAGTCCCCGGCCTTTGGCGAGTTGCCCGACGATATCATTCTGGTGGCGAGAAATATCGGTCCGGCGGAACTTCTGGATTATGATCATACCCGCCTGCGCGGCCTTGCTCTTGAAGAAGGGTCGCATACGTCACATGTGGCAATTGTTGCGCGTGCGCTGGATATTCCGGTGCTGGGCGGGGTTAAAGGGGTTCTCGACAAGGTCGAAACCGGTGATCCGCTGATTGTCGATGCCGACAATGCACAATTGTTCGTCCGGCCGAGTGAAGATGTCCGTTCGGTTATTGACGGTGCGCTTCGTGCGCGGGCCGAGCGCAAGGCGCTTTATGCGCAGATGCGCGATATGCCGTCCCGGACATGTGACGAGATTGATATTTCGCTGAACGTCAATGCGGGGCTTTTGATCGATGTACCCCATGTGATTGAAAGCGGCGCGGACGGGATCGGGCTTTATCGGACGGAAATTCCATTTATGGTCAGATCGGCCATGCCAGATATTGGCGATCAGACCCGGCTGTACACCCGGATATTTGAACAGGCGGAAGGTCGTCCGGTCGTGTTTCGGACGCTTGATGTCGGGGGTGACAAATTGTTGCCCTATTGGGAGGATATGACAGAAGAGAACCCGGCGATGGGCTGGCGCTCGATCCGCATTACGCTGGATCGGCCTGCAGTGCTTGTTCATCAGTTGCGCGCGTTGATCCGGGCCGCCCATGAGCGAGACCTGTATGTCATGTTCCCGATGATTGCCGAAGTCGCAGAGTTCGACCAGGCAAGGGCGCTTCTGGATCAGCAGTTGAAACGCGAAGCAGAACGCGGCTATGTACCGAACCGGGTCGAGGTTGGCGCGATGCTGGAGGTTCCGGCGCTGATATGGCAGGCACCGGCGCTTCTGGAGCGTGTCGACTTTTTGTCGGTTGGAACCAACGACCTGCTGCAGTTCATGTTCGCTGCTGATCGTGGAAACCCGCGGTTGGAAGGGCGATATGATACACTTTCGCCAAGTGTGTTTGCATTTATGCGGCAGCTTGTCACATTGTGTGACGAACGGAATGTGCGTCTGACCATCTGCGGCGAGATGGCCGGGCGACCACTTGAAGCGATGGCCCTGATCGGATTGGGTATTCGCCGCTTGTCCATGGCACCGGCTTCTATCGGTCCTGTTAAGGAAATGGTCCGGAGCCTGAATGTGAGAAGCGTTGAGGGATATGTCCTGTCGGTGATGGGAAGTTCGACCAAGTCATTGCGATCGCGTCTTAAGGCTTTCGCAATAGATCACGGTGTAAAACTTTAAAAACAATCGCTTTTGGTGGGGATTCTGCTATTTTTATTGCTAGATCGTAACGTGGGGGTGCGGAGTTGGCGATCGGAAAGCGAAAGGAAGATCATTTGGACGAGCAATCCGGGGGGCGCTTGCGTTTCAGGCCTTTGCCTGGAAATGGGCCGTCAAATGACATTAAGATGGAAGCAGATACCGGTAATTCCGCTGACCAGACCGAGGTAGGACGCCTTTTGCGCCATACCAGGAACAGCCTTGGTCAGAGCGTGGAAGACGTTTGTCAGTTATTGCGTATCCGCAAGATTTATATCGAGGCGATCGAGAACAGCGATTATTCGGTGTTGCCCGGTGGCCCGTATGGTTTGGGCTTTGTTAAAGCCTATGCCGAACATCTCGGACTTGACGGGGCAGAAATCGTGCGGCGTTTCCGCGTGGAAAGCAATGCGCCCGCAGCCCGAAGCGAGCTTAGTTTCCCAAAACCTGTTCAGGAAAGCCGCGTTCCCGGTGGAGCGGTTCTTCTGATTGCGGCATTGCTTGGTATCGGTGCCTATGGTGGCTGGTATTACTTGTCGAGCCAGGGCAAAACGATTGCTGATCTCGTTGATCCGCTGCCTGAGCGTCTTGCAAGTTATACGTCGGGTGGTGAGCAGGCCGTTCCGGAACGCAATCTTGAAAATGCGGCGGATGCCCGTGCGGCAGAAGTCGAGCCATCCGCATCGGCAGAGCAACCTGCCGAAACGGCGGAAGCGCCAGCGGATGATTCAAATGCACCTGCATCTGTCGTGACAGAACAGGAACCGGAGGCGGAAACCGCAGAAGCCCCGCAAGTGGCTGATACGGTACCGGCAGAAACACCTGCGGCACAGAACGAAGTTGCCGAAGCACCTGCCCCGGCAGCGCAAGCACCGGAACAATCAACCGCACAGTCGCCGTCATCGGCACCAGTTGCACCAGCGGCGGAAACGGCTTCTGTTCCGGCGGCACCGGCTGTTGACGAAGTTGGTGGCGGGCGTGTGTTTGGTGCGGTCAATCTTGACAGCCGTGTTACCATTGAGGCGGTCGAAACCAGTTGGGTTCGCATTCGCGAAGGCGATGGCAACATCCTGCTGACCCGGATGCTGAGTGCAGGCGATACCTATCGCGTGCCCAATAAAAACGGGCTGATGCTTGAAGTCGGTAATGCCGGGGCACTTACCTACAGCATTGATGGCAAGGAAGCCTTGCCGGTCGGTGAATATGGTGCGGTGATTTCGGACTTCTCTCTTGATGTTGAGGCCCTTGAAGGGGCCGGTGCGGCACCGGCACAGTAGTGCCGGGCTCTCTCGTTATCATGAGGGCACCAAAGATTTTGAAGAAAGCGGCCATATCAGGCCGCTTTTTTTATGACAGCTTTGCAAAATCTGACGGAAAAACCGTAAGGCAACGGTTTCTAATTGGCACTTGATAAGCTATATAGTCGGCCTAGAGACACAGATTTGCTTGGAACCGGAAATGAGCGTCCGCCCTTATCGAGATATTGAACGCCGCAAAAGCCGCAAGATCCGCGTTGGTAATGTGGAAGTTGGTGGAGACGCGCCGATTTCGGTGCAGTCGATGACCAATACCCTGACCACCGATGTTGCTGCGACCGTGGATCAGATCCTGCGCCTTGAAGAAGCAGGTGCCGATATTGTTCGCGTTTCCTGCCCGGATCGGGAGTCGACCGCGGCGCTTAAGGACATCATCAAGCAGGTGCATGTCCCGATTGTCGCCGATATCCATTTCCATTACAAACGTGCCATCGAAGCCGCCGAAGCCGGTGCAGCGTGCCTGCGGATCAATCCAGGCAATATCGGATCGACCGACCGTGTACGCGAAGTCGTGAAAGCAGCAAAGGATCACGGCTGTTCGATGCGTATCGGGGTCAATGCCGGGTCGCTTGAAAAGGAATTGCTGGAACGTTATGGCGAGCCCTGCCCGGAGGCGATGGTCGAAAGTGCGTTGAACCACGCCAAAATCCTTGAAGATCAGGATTTCTACGAGTTCAAGATTTCGGTCAAGGCATCGGATGTATTCCTTGCGGTTGCCGCCTATTACGGCTTGGCTGAGGCATGCGATTATCCGTTGCATCTGGGGATTACCGAGGCTGGTGGCCTTCGCGGTGGTACTGTTAAATCGGCGATTGGCATGGGCAACCTTCTGTGGGCCGGTATCGGCGATACGTTGCGTGTGTCGCTTTCGGCAGACCCGGTCGAGGAAATCCACGTTGGTTATGACATTCTGAAATCTCTGGGCCTTCGGACCCGCGGTGTGCAGATCATTTCCTGCCCGTCCTGTGCACGTCAGGGCTTTAACGTTGTCGATACCGTGGCGGAGCTTGAAAAACGGCTGGCGCACATTTCGACGCCGATTTCGTTGTCGATCATTGGCTGTATCGTCAATGGCCCAGGCGAGGCGCGTGAAACCGATATCGGGCTTACCGGTGGCGGTGGTGGAAACCACAAGATGTATATTTCCGGTCGCCCGGATCACAATATCAGCACCGAAAAAATGGTCGACCATATCGTCGAACTGGTCGAAGAACGCGCCGCCAAGATCGAAGCCGAAGAAGCGGCAAAGCTGGCCGCGGCAGAATAGCGTAGCAGAATTGACGAATTTTGGCTTTCCGCCGTCCGGGTGGAAAGCTATTTTCATGTTCATATGAATTTGGGCCGATCATTTTGGCGCAAATATCTGGAATTCAAGTTAGATCGGAGACCCCAAAGTGGCATCGCTTCAACCCGTCCGTGGCACGCATGACCTTCTGCCTGAACAGAACCGTCTGCAGGATCATATCGCGCAGGTCGCGCGCGACATTGGCGAGTTGTATGGTTACCACCGCATGACTACGCCAATCTTTGAGTTTACAGAGGTCTTTGCCCGGACCCTTGGCGACACATCTGATGTGGTAACCAAGGAAATGTATACTTTTGAAGATCGCGGCGGCGAACAGATAACGCTACGCCCCGAAGGCACGGCCGGGATTGCACGTGCCTATATCTCGAATGGCATGCAGCAGATGTCGCCGGTCAAGGTTTCCTATTACGGTCCGATGTTTCGGTATGAACGCCCGCAGAAAGGCCGCCAGCGTCAGTTCCACCAGATCGGTGCGGAGCTTCTGGGCGTCGAGCAGGTCGCGGGCGATATCGAAATGATCGCCTATGGGGCGCATATCCTTAAAAGCCTTGGTCTTTGGGAAAGCATAACGCTTGAGCTCAATACCCTTGGCGATCCCGAAAGCCGGGCTGCGTACCGCGATGTCCTGGTCGATTATTTCAAGGGACATTTCGACAGGCTGTCGGAAGATAGCCGGGCGCGTCTTGAAAAGAACCCGCTGCGTATCCTTGACTCCAAGGATGAAGGCGACCGGGAACTTGTGGCCAATGCACCGCTATTTGCCGAATATCTGAATGAACACAGTCAGGAATTCTTCAAGTCGCTGACTGGTGGACTTGGTGATATCGGGATCGGGTATGAGTTGAACCCGCGTCTGGTGCGTGGTCTGGATTACTATTGTCATACCTGTTTCGAGTTCACGACCAACACCCTTGGTGCACAGGGAACCGTGATGGCCGGTGGCCGTTACGATGGCCTGATTTCGACCATGGGTGGCCCGCAGACGGCTGGCGTTGGCTGGGCTGCAGGTGTTGAACGTCTGGCATTGATGGTCGGTGAAGCCCCGGCAGCACCACGCCCGGTTGCGCTGATCCCGATGGGGGATGCTGCAGAGGCGCGATGCCGCACGCTGGCGCAGACTTTGCGTGAGGCGGGGATCGCGGTCGAGCTTGGCTATGCCGGTAACATGAAAAAGCGCATGAAGCGTGCGGACAAGGCCAATGCGCATCTTGCGGTTATTCTTGGCGATGACGAACTGGCCAAGGGGATTGCACAGTTGCGCGACCTTGACAGTGGCGAACAGCAGGAAATCGCACTTGATCAGCTTGCAGGCGTAATCGGCAAAAGGTAAGTGCAGGGTGACAGACGCATTCGCGCGTGAAGAAGCCGGAGACTGGCCACTGGATCGCCTGATGGTGATCGGGACCAATCATCGGCGCTCCAGCGAGGATACGCGTGACCGTCTGTTCATCGACGAAGCCCGCCTGCCGCAGTTCCTGTCGGCGATTTTGCAGGCCCGTTTGGGTCAGGCGATCGTGGTTTCGACCTGCAACCGCACTGAAATCCATTTGCTTGCGTCCGAAGCCGAACGCGGCCGGGAACGGTTGATCGATCTTTTGGCGCTTTGGGCGGATATTGATCGCGACAAGCTGGCAAGCGAGCTTTATATCCGTTCCGGGCGCGATGCGTTGCGCCATGTGTTTGCGGTTGCCGCGTCGCTAGACAGTCTGGTGATTGGCGAACCGGAAGTCTTCGGACAGGTCAAGGATGCCCACCGGATCGCACGGCAGCATCAGCTTGTCGGACGCGAACTGGAACTGGTTTATCAGACAGCCTATGCCATTTCCAAAAAGGTGCGCAGCCGGACGGGGATCGGGCAGGGGGCGGTTTCGATTGCCGCGGCGGCACAGTCTGTTGCGCGTGACCTGCATGGTGATATTGCCAACTGCACATTGCTTTTGGCGGGTGCGGGGGACATGGGCGAACTGATTGCCGCATCCCTTGCCGAACGCGGTATGGGTCGGGTTTTGGTGACCGATAGACTGGCGGCACGGGCGCGTCTTGTGGCGCGCCGTCTTGATTGCCACTGGTCGGAACTTGATGATCTGGATCGCTTGTTGGCCGAGGCGGACATGGTTCTGACCGCGGGTGGATCGCGCCGCTATATTATTGACAAAACGCGTGCCCTTGCCGCAATCAAACGCAGACGATATCGGCCGGTTCTGATGATCGATACCGCCGTTCCCGGTGATATCGACCCGCAGGTTGACGAAATCGACGAAGTGTTCTTTTACCGGCTGGATGATCTTGAAAAAATTGCCGCCGAAGGACGAGGCGGTCGTGAAGAAAAGGCCGACGAAGCCTGGGCGCTGATCGAGGAAGAGGTTGAACATTTCGTCCGTGTCCGGGCCGAGCGTGCCGCGATCCCGGCGATGGCGGATTTAAGAACGCATTTCGAAACGGTGCGTGATGATGCGCTGCGCGAGAGCCACGGTGATGCTGAAAAGGCAACCCGGCTTTTGATCAATAGGTTGTTGCATGCACCGACCCAAGCGCTTAAAGACCTTGCGGCAACCACGGATGGTGCGGGAACGGTCGAATGGATGAAGGCGCAAAAGCTTTTGACGCGCTTGTTCGCGTTGCAGTCCGAACAGAATAGCACCAAAGCCGAACAGAATGATGAACCCCCGAAGGAGGAAAAAGAGTGAGTCTGGACCCCGGTAAACTTGATGGCGTTGTACGCCGGTTCGACGAGCTCAAATCCCTGCTGTCAGGTGGAGCGGTGGATGGTGACTCGTTTGCCAAACTGTCGCGCGAATATGCAGAGCTGTCGCCGATTGTCGAAGCGGTCGAAAAGGTCAAAAAGCTTCGCGTTGATCTGGAAGGTGCGCAGGAAATTCTTGACGATGCGGGTTCTGATCGCGATATGCGCGAAATGGCCGAAGCCGAGAAATATGAAATCCTCGACGCGCTGCCGAAGGCCGAGCATGACGTGAAGCTGATGCTTCTGCCCAAGGATGATGCGGATGAAAAGAACGCCATCCTTGAAATTCGCGCCGGCACCGGTGGCGAGGAAGCTGCCCTGTTTGCCGCCGATCTGTATCGCATGTATCAGCGTTACGCGGAAAACCGCGGCTGGAAGTTCGAGCAGATGGACGCCAATGAAAACGATCTTGGCGGATACAAGGAAGTCATCGTCAACGTATCGGGTTCGGGCGTGTTTGCGCGCCTGAAATTTGAAAGTGGCGTGCATCGGGTGCAGCGTGTGCCCGTGACCGAAGGTGGCGGGCGTATTCATACCTCGGCGGCAACCGTTGCCGTTCTGCCCGAAGCCGAGGAGGTCGACATCCATATCGATCCAAAAGATTTGCGTATCGATACCTATCGTTCGCAAGGGGCGGGTGGCCAGCACGTTAACACCACGGACAGTGCGGTGCGTATCACCCATATCCCGACCGGTGTGGTCGCCGCCAGTCAGGAAGCAAAGTCGCAGCACAAGAACAAGGAAAAGGCGATGAAGATGCTGCTTTCGCGCCTGTATGATCAGGAGCGTGAAAGCAAGGACAGTGCGCGCGCAGCCGACCGCAAATCGCAGGTCGGTTCCGGGGATCGTTCTGAACGCATCCGCACCTATAACTTCCCGCAGGGGCGTGTATCGGATCATCGTATCAACCTGACCCTTTATCGACTGGATGATTTCATTACAGGTGGACCGTCGGTTGATGAAATGATTGATGCCCTGATTGCGGAAGATCAGGCCCAGAAACTGGCCGAGATCGAGAATTGATCCCATGACGGCAGACCATGCCACCACGACCGACAACTTGGTAACCCTTGGCGCGCTGATGGCCGAGGCGGTTGGCGCATTGCGTGATGCTGGTATCGAAAATGCCCGAATGGATGCCCGTATTCTATTATCCGATGCAGCAGAAGTTGATGGTAGCCGGATTGCGGCATGGCCCGAGGATGTGGTTGCCAATGACCGTGCAGCAAAATTCCGGGACATGATCGCACGCCGTTTGAAGCGCGAACCGGTATCACGCATTTTGGGGCAACGGGATTTCTGGCGTCACAGTTTCAAGCTGTCCCCCGAAACCCTTGATCCACGCCCCGATAGCGAGACGCTTGTCGAACTGGCTTTGGACTGGCTTGAAGACCGCGACGTGCCGACGGTTATTGATTTCGGAACCGGCACGGGATGCCTGTTGTTATCCATCGTCGGCGATCTGCAAAATGCCCGTGGGCTTGGCGTTGATATCAGTGCGGGGGCAGTTGCCTGCGCACGCGAAAATGCCGACCGCCTTGATCTTGGCGATCAGGTTGAGTTTCGTGTGTCGGACTGGGACAGTGCGATTACGGACGAGGAACGCCAGGAAGGTTTTGATCTGGTGGTGTCCAATCCGCCCTATATCACACGGGCAGATATGGAAATATTATCGCCTGAAGTAAGCGAATATGATCCGCGTCTGGCGCTGACCGATGAAGGTGACGGGCTTAGTGCGTATCGCATTCTGTCACAGGTTGCATTTTCACTCGTCAAACCGGCCGGATTCGTGATTTTTGAAATCGGGCAGGGACAGGAAGAAGACGTTGCCCGCCTTTTGGTCGAGGCCGGATTTGTCGGCGTGGAATATCGGGAGGATCTGGGTGGCATCGTGCGCTGCGTTGCAGCCAAAAAGACCCGCTGTTCTGTCGGGCGCTGTGTGATCTGACCGATCTGCCACGTCATTGCAAAAAAAATACGGGCATTGAAAAAAACAGTTGGAATAAGGCGTCAAGCCATATAGGTTGTTTTTACGGGCCGGGTGCCCGACGCGCTATGAAAGCGCCGTGTTCCCCTGTAAACAGTAATGAATCTCCGTTCCCTTTAAGGTTTTCGGCGGGTTTGTCGTAGTGCCGTTCAATCGGTGCTGTTTAGCGGGAAATATGTTTTTCAGACGGAGTGGTTCCGGGATTCCTTTATGAATCCGGATTTGTCCTTCAACACCAAAGACATGTTGATATGAGAAATAACAACAACAACAACAATAATAAGCGTCCGCGCGGTCGGCAGCAGCCGAATAAACGTCCTGTAAATCCGAAATTTCAGACTTTTGACAGTAACGGTCCGGACGGGCGCGTTCGTGGAAACGCCCAGCAGGTTTACGAAAAATACGTTTCGCTGGCGAAGGATTGTACTGACGATCCGGTCCTTGCTGAAAACTATTACCAGCATGCGGAACACTATCATCGTATTCTGCAAGCCGCGATTGACTGGGAAAACCAGCGTCGTGAAGAGCGTGGCGACAATAACAGCCCGCGTCCGCAGCGAAATGATCGCAATGACCGTAACGATCGGGGCAACAACCGCCCGAACCGTGACGAGCGCAGCGAGAACCAGAATGGGGACGACAGCAGCGACAATTCTGTCAATCAGGATGATGTTGCGGCGTCGGCAGATAATACGTCCAATGATACCGGCACCAATTCGGCCGATAGCAATGATGTTGCAGCTTCTTCTGCTGCTTCTTCCACGGACAACAACGATGGTGATGCTGCACCGGTAAAACGTGCACCGCGTGCACGCCGTGCTGCGCCGCGTGGTCGCCCGCCAAAAGCCGCATCCGAAGACAGCGATCAGCCATCTTTGGATATTGGCCCAGCTGACAATGCCGATGCTGATACCGATACGTCGGCGGACGGCGAAGAAAAGAAACCGCGCAAAGCTGCTGCCGGAACAAGCCGCACACGTGGCCGTCATCCGACAGCGCGTCGTGGCCGCAGCCGTGCTGCCGGTCGCGAAGATGGCGATGAAGGTACAAGCGAAGACAAATCAGCGGAACCGGTTTCCGCCTGATCATTTGGCTTGTCACGATTACAACAGACCCCGCCGGAGAAATCCCGCGGGGTTTGTTGTTTCCGGGCCCTCGAAGTGCCACGTTGCCACAGCTTTATTTACGGTGCTGTCAATTGGACTTCTTGATGTGAAACCCCGCATCCATAAATAGTTAATATGATGCAACTGCAGATTTTAACTGCTATCACTTGATGGAAGTATGACCTGCTGGAGGATCGAAAGGCATTTTAATGCATTGGGGTCTCTTCGCTAAAAGACAGGTAAACATTCTTGGGGGTTGAATGATGGGGGCAGGCTTGTTCCGCGTCATCATGGTACTGCTGTGGGCGCTTGGCGCTATGGTTGTCGCGCTTGGCGTTTTTAACGGTGATTATGAGCTGGCTTTGTTAGGGGCGGTTTGTTTTATCATTCCGATGTTTCTGCCGCTGGTTGTGATCGTGCTTAATCGTGCGCAATCATCCCCGTCGAAGAAAAAACAATCTGTATCACCAATGGTAGCGGCCAAGTTGAAAGCCGAGGGCCAATGGGCCAAGGCCGAAGACCTGGAAGCGCGAAAGCTTCTTGATCCCAAGCCGTCAATCGTTCTGGGACGCTGGGGGGCTGAAAAGCGCCTGATCGGGGCATCGGGATTGCGCCGAGTGATAACATTTGCCAGCAAGCCGGAAGAATATTATCGCGCTTCGGCGGAGCCAAACGCCTTGCTCCATACTGGTGCGCTGTTTGTTTATGAACGTTATGGCAGCATCTATCGTGCGGTGCATGAGCGCCGCAAAAAACTTGGGCAGCGGATCATCGTGATTGATCCGCATGGTCAGGCCGGCGCAGAAACCGATCAGTTCAATCCATGCGATTTTATACGCCAGCAGGGCGAAGGATTAATTGCCGATGCCGGTTTGATTGCCGATACATTGTTGGCACCGGCATTTGTACAGGAACTGGACGAGCAGGAAACACGTGTGGCACGCACCCTTTTGCAGGGGTTCATTGTTTACACAATGCAAACCAGCCTGAAAGAAAGCAGAAGCCTTGCCGAAGTTCGCCGCAACCTGGTCATGCCATCGCACCGTTTCTATAAAATACTTGAGGATCTGATGGGGATTGAATCCGCAGATGGCAGGATTTCTGATATCGCCCTGACGATCCTTGATATGACCGAAGATCAGCGGATGTCGATTATCGAGGCGTGCCGGATGGCAACGGCTGATTTTGACAATCCGGCGATTGCACGTGTCGTCAGCAATAGCACATTTGGTATGGATGATCTGACGGGGCGACCGGTATCCATTTTCATTGTCGGTCAAATGGGAGGTGACACACCGGCCACCCAAACCGCATTCAGCCGGGTGATGATTGGTGCGATGATGCAGCTGATTGCCCGCCGGGACTGGAAAAGCGGGGATGCAGAATTTCTGGTGTTGCTGGACGGTATCGAGGCCGTTGGCCGGATGCCGTTGTTTGAACGTCTTTTGGGTGGCGGACTTGGCGATGGCATGATCATCTGGCCCGGTTTTTCCGGTGTTAGCGGCCTGATGGATGTTTGCCTGAATTGGGAAAATGTTGTAGGGAAGGCGGATGCGATTTCGGTGCTGAGCCAGGACGGGGCTTTCAACCTGGATTGGGTTGCCGGACTGACTGCGATGTCGAAATTTGACGATACCGGGGGTGGTGTAAGCGGTGATCGCCCGGTGCATCTGCGACCCCAGGACAATCAGCCAATCCTGCGATCAACCGAAGTTGCGCGCTTCCCGGTCGAAGAACAGATCCTGTTTCGCAAAGGAATCCCGCCGATCCGGGCATACCGGATCGACTGGTACCATGACGAGATGTTTCAGGGCATGGCCGTACATGCCCCGACATTCAGCTAGCGTTATGCAACGGTGACTACATCCTCCGGATGGATGGCACCGGAACCGAGTGCTTCGACATAAACCCCCATATAAAGGTGGTTCATACCTTTACGCAGCAGCAGGGGCACATTGATGTCGGACTCTGCCGTGCCGGGGTTGACGCTGGTTGCTTTGCAGCGCGTGATCGGGTGGATAACGCGGAAATCTACGCCATTAATCTGAATGATCTGGCCTTCTTCCCATTTCAGTTCCGCCCATGGTTCAAGCCCGTCAATCAGCAGATTACCGCGGAAGCGCATCGGATCGATTTCTGTCTGGGCGACACGGTCGCCGAAATCGCGCACCGATGCCAGATTGATGATCGAGATATAGGGTTCCTTCATGTCGCCGAAGCTGACATCGGGGACAGAATAAATTCTGGGCGTTCCGGCGATCTCGTTTTTCAGGAATGCCGAGAGGAAATCCTCGACCACGGTGCGGCCCATCTTGTCTTCAAGATTGCCTTTGCAGATCACACGACCATTGCGAAGGATTGCCAACGTCGTGGTTGCATCGTCATATTCGATGCCAAGTTCGGCTAGCTTGGGCGTGTTAACCAGTTGCAGGAAATTGCTTTTGCGCGCCCATTCATGCACACCGTCCTGACCAACCGATGATTGGGTGGCGATGATGAAGCGACGATCATCTTGCAGCATCTTGTGTGCAGTGATGTCGGCGGCAGGCATTTCAATGCCGCTGAGCCCTTTGACGGGGTGACGTTTGATGGCTTTAAGCTGGACAGTCATGGCATTCGATCCTGTGTGGCACAATATGCATATCGGCAAACGGGGCGGGCCGGGTTGCAAGCCGTAAAAATATGAAGGGCGACGTTAATGCCTTGCATTCCCAAGGGCAAGACTTCCTGTGCGGTCTTGCGCAACGGATTTGCCGGGAATGACAGTGCTTTTCGTCGCAATCTTGAATGATGCCAGAAAACGGTTTTGCGATGCACAATTAATTCTTGCAACTTTTGTAGGGGTATCGTCTTGCAAAGCCCTGAAACTGAGACATATCAAAGACGTTGGCAATGGAAAGGGTGATAATTTCCATTGTGGATAAAACCACTTAAGGTCGCGGATGCTTCAAAGAAGGTCTGCATGTTACGATACTGTTGGCTCAAGGAGTGACAGGCATGGAATTCGAAAAGTTTACGGACCGGTCCAAAGGTTTTCTTCAGGCCGCGCAATCATTGGCGCTGCGTGAAAACCATCAGCAATTTGTGCCGATCCATCTTCTGAAAGTGCTGCTTGACGACGAAGAAGGTCTGGCAGCCAATCTTATCAAGGCGGCGGGCGGAAAGCCGAAAACGGCACAGGATCGCTGTGCGCAGGAATTGGCAAAACTGCCCAAGGTATCGGGCGGCAATGGCCAGATTTATCTGTCGTCCGACTTTGCCCGGTTGATTGATCAGGCACAGGAAGTCGCCAAGAAAGCCGGTGACAGCTATGTCACCGCTGAACGGTTGTTGCTGACCATTGCACTTGATCCGAAATCGGTTGCGGGCAAGGTTCTGGCCGATGCAGGATTGACCGCACAGGCTCTTAACGGGGCGATTAACGATATCCGCAAAGGCCGCACGGCCGATAGTTCCGGTGCGGAAAGCCAGTATGACGCGCTTAAGAAATACGCGCGTGATCTGACCGCGGCGGCACGAGAAGGCAAACTTGATCCGGTGATTGGCCGTGATGAAGAAATTCGGCGCGCGATTCAGGTGCTGTCGCGCCGGACAAAAAACAACCCGGTTCTGATCGGCGAGCCCGGCGTGGGTAAAACCGCCATTGCCGAGGGTTTGGCGTTGCGCATCGTCAAGGGTGACGTGCCTGAAACGCTTAAGGACAAAAAGCTTCTGTCGCTTGATCTTGGTGCGCTGATTGCCGGTGCCAAGTTCCGCGGCGAGTTTGAAGAACGCCTGAAAGCGGTTATGTCCGAGATCGAGGCCGAAGCAGGGCAGATTGTTCTGTTCATCGATGAATTACACACGCTGGTCGGAGCCGGAAAGGCAGAGGGATCGATGGATGCCTCCAACCTTTTGAAACCGGCACTGGCGCGCGGTGAGCTTCACTGTGTCGGGGCAACGACCCTGGACGAATACCGGCAGCATATTGAAAAGGACGCGGCTCTTGCCCGTCGTTTCCAGCCGGTCTTTGTTTCAGAACCCAGTGTTTCCGACACGGTTTCGATCCTGCGTGGCATCAAGGAAAAATACGAACTCCATCACGGGGTGCGTATTGCCGATAATGCGCTGGTGGCGGCGGCAACCCTGTCGAACCGATACATCACGGACCGTTTCCTTCCTGACAAGGCGATTGACCTTATGGATGAGTCGGCGTCGCGTCTTCGGATGGAACTGGACTCAAAGCCCGAGGAAATTGACGAGCTTGATCGCCGTATCATTCAGCTGAAGATCGAGCGCGAGGCGCTTAAGAAAGAGGAAGACCGGGCATCGAAAGATCGCCTTGGCCGTCTTGACAAGGAACTGGCCGAACTTGAAGGCAAATCGGCGGAGCTGACCGCGAAATGGGAAGCCCAGAAAAAGGAACTGGCGGCATCGACCCATATCAAGGAACAGCTTGATCAGGCACGCGGCGAACTTGAACGTGCGATGCGTGACGGGCGTCTGGACCGTGCCGGGCAGCTTCAATACGAAGAAATTCCGGCACTGGAAAGGTTGCTTGAAAAGGCCGAAGACGATCAGGCCGACGGCATGAAAGAAGAAGCAGTGACCGAAAAGCACATCGCTTCGGTGGTGTCGCGCTGGACGGGGATCCCGGTCGACAAGATGCTGGAAGGCGAACGTGAAAAGCTGCTTGGGATGGAAGATATCCTGCGCAAACGCGTCGTCGGTCAGGATGAAGCGGTGCGGTCGATTTCGAATGCGGTGCGCCGTGCGCGTGCCGGGTTGCAGGACCCGAACCGGCCGATGGGATCGTTCCTGTTCCTTGGTCCGACAGGGGTTGGTAAAACCGAATTGACCAAGGCGCTTGCACAGTTCCTGTTTGATGATGAACAGGCCATGGTTCGCATTGATATGTCGGAATTCATGGAAAAACATGCGGTGTCGCGGCTTATCGGTGCGCCTCCGGGCTATGTCGGGTACGAAGAAGGCGGTTCGCTGACCGAAGCTGTGCGGCGGCGTCCTTATCAGGTGGTGCTGTTTGACGAAGTTGAAAAAGCCCATCCCGATGTGTTCAACGTTCTGTTGCAGGTTCTTGACGAAGGTCGTTTGACCGACGGGCAGGGACGCACGGTCGACTTCCGTAATACGTTGATCATCCTGACGTCGAACCTGGGGGCCGACATTCTGGCCAATCAGGAAGAAGGCCATGACAGCAGCGAATTGCGCAGCCAGGTGATGGAAGTCGTGCGGGCGTCGTTCCGCCCGGAGTTCCTGAACCGGTTGGACGAAGTGCTTCTTTTCCATCGCCTGAAACGTGCCCAGATGGATACGATTGTCGATATCCAGTTGGGTCGTCTTGAAAAGCTGCTGTTTGATCGCAAAATCACCCTGCAGCTTGACGAGTTCGCCAAAAGCTGGCTGGCCGATAAGGGGTATGACCCGGTTTATGGTGCACGTCCGCTTAAACGGGTTGTTCAGCGCTATCTGCAAAACCCGCTTGCGATGCAAATCCTTGAAGGTGGGATCAAGGATGGCGATACCATCCCGGTTTCTGCCGAAGGCGGTCAGTTACTTCTGAACGGCAAGAAGGTCGAACTGGTCGACTGATCATCGCAGATTTGAAATCTTGCAAAACCCCGGTCCCGGATCGGGGTTTTGTCTTTTCAAGGCCATGATCTGCCTGCAGGATGATGAAAATACCAAATCCAAGGGGACATCCATGCGATCACTGCCACCAAAACCCAAGACCTTTACCCGATTGATTGTGTCCGCGTCGTTTCTGGCCCTGATAGCCGGACTATCGGTCGATGCATCTGCGCAATCGTTTTTTGACAAGGCTAAGGAAGCACTTGGCAGCGTGACAGGGAACACGACTGGCAGCCGATCGGGCAGCAGTTCGGCGTCGATGGCGGGGTTGTCCGATGAAACGGTTTCCGATGCCTTGCGTCAGGCGCTTGATAAGGGGGTTGAGGTTGTCACCACCGATCTTGGCGTGACGGATGGATTCAATGCCGATCCGGTGGCGCATATTCCGCTGCCTGATAGCGTCAAGCATGCGCAATCCCTGCTAAGTGCTGCCGGGCTTGGCAGTTATGGCGAGGAAATTGAATTGCGAATGAACCGTGCGGCCGAACAGACCATGCGGGATGCCGGTGATATTCTCGCCGATGCTGTCAGCCGCATGACGCTTGAAGATGCCAAGGGTATTCTTGATGGGCCGGAAGATGCCGCGACGAAATATCTGCGCCGTGTATCGGGCGGGGATATCGAAAGCAGATTGCGGCCGGTAATTGGCGAAGCATTGGCCGAAACCGGCGCGTTGCAGCTTTATGATCAGATGATGGGGCAGTACGACACATTGCCGATGGTGCCCGATATCAAGGCGTCACTTTCCGATCATGCCACCGACAAGGCGATGGATGGCCTGTTTTATTACATCGCAAAACAGGAAGCCGATATTCGCAACGACCCGGCGCGCTGGACAACGGATGTGTTGAAAAAGGTCTTTTCGACCGTGAACTGAACGGCTTAGCTATAACGTTCGGGAAGCTGTTGCCAGCGTTTGCGCATGGCGTTGATTTTATCATCGGGGACGCCATGGATATTGCCAAATCGTCCATGGCATTCGATGATCTGCAATGCGGCATGGTGGCGTTCCGCCATGTCGAGATAGGCCTGCATTTCCCAGATTTCACTAAATGTGTTGGAAACAACAACGCTTTGCCCGGCTGATAGATGCCCGTCGCATTCGGCTTCGCAGCGTGCATGAACGTCACGCAGTTTGCGGCTATCAAACCGGTAATTGCCGTTGCGGTCGATCATGAACTGATCGGCTTCGAGATGGACTGCATCGGTTATCTGGCAAATCGCGGCGGCAAGGGTTGATTTGCCTGATCCGGGAAGGCCCCGGATCAGGGTTAACATCGGTTTATCCGCCAAATGATTTGCCATTGGTTCCTGTTACTGCCCGCCACGTTTGCGCTGATACAGGGCATCAAGAGCCTGGCCATAGGCTGCCTTGATCTTGTGGCGACGGATTTTCATTGATGGCGTCAGCATCTCGTTATCAATCGAGAACGGGCTTTCGGCGAAGGTAAAGCTTCTGACCTTTTCAATCGTCGAAAGACGGCGATTGACATGATCAACCGCGGTGCGGATTTTCTTGCGGAATTCCTCGTTCTCGCCAAGGAGATCAATATTGTTCTCGATCCCGTTTTCCTTGGCGAATTCGCGCATGAAATCCTCGTCCGGCCACAGGACAGCAACCAGATAAGGTTTGTCGTCGCCGTAAACCATCGCCTGGGAAATTTCGGTTTCCAGCGTCAGAAGACCCTCGATCCGTTGGGGCGAGATATTGTCGCCCCCGGAATTGACGATGATATCCTTTTTGCGGTCCGTGATGACAAGGCTGCCTTCTTCGTCGAACTTGCCGATATCCCCGGTATGCAGCCAGCCATCTATGATGGTGGCAGCAGTGACTTCGGGCAGGTTCCAGTACCCCTTCATCATGCTTTCGCCGCGCAGCAGGATTTCGCCGTCATCGGCGATTTTCGCCTCGGCCCCGACCATCGGCGGGCCAACAGTACGCAATTTGTTGTTTTCGGCACGGTTGCACGACACGACCGGGGCAAATTCGGTTTGGCCATATCCCTGAAGGATACGAATGCCGCACGAAACAAACAGAACGCCAAGTTCGTAGTTCAGAGGACCGCCGCCTGATACCATGGCCTTGATCCGGCCGCCGAAACGCTGACGCAATTTGCGGCGCAACAGAATCTCGCAAACGAAATTCTGGATTTTTTCAATCAGGCTGAGCGGTTCTTTTTCGTAAGTCTTGCGACCAAGCTTGAGCGTCAGATTAAACAGCTTCTGCTTGAAGCCGCCTTCTTTTTCGACCATGCGGCTCATGCGCTGATAGAGCATTTCATAAAGGCGCGGCACCGCCGTCATGATGGTTGGTCGGACTTCGGCAAGGTTTGCGGCAAGCTTGTCGAGGCTTTCGGCGTAATAAATCTGCGCGCCGATGCTCATCGGGAAGTAAAGGCCCGCGGTATGCTCATACGAATGCGACAATGGCAGGAAGGACAAAAAGACTTCTTCCTCGATCCCCAGCGTTTCGATGATATCAAACGCCCCCATGCAGTTTGACAGGATCGCCCCATGGCTGAGCATAACGCCCTTGGGCGCGCCGCCCGTGCCGGATGTGTATATCAGGCAGGCAAGCTGATCGCGTTCAATATTGGCAACCCATGCATCGATATCATCGGTTAGTCCGCGCCCCTGCGAAATCATATCTTCCCAGCGGGTGATGGTGATGTCACCAACAAAGCTTTGACCCCAGTCTTCCATCATGATCGCATGGCGGCAGCGCCCGCTATCAAGGGCAGCATGCAAGAACGGCTGGGCGAGTTTTTTGGTCGATATGATGGCAATGCCTGCACCGCTGTCTTCGATCGCGTGCAGATGATCGCGTTCGGTATTGGTGGTATAGGCGGGAACGGTCAGGGCACCAACACACATGATCGCCAGATCGGCAATACCCCATTCGGTGCGGTTTTCCGACACCAGCAAAACCCGGTCACCGGGGCGAACCCCGATTTTATAAAGCGAGCGCGCCAATGCGCGCACCTGATCGGCGGCGTCATTCCAGCTGGTCGGGACAAACTCACCTGTCTCACCATCCTTGGTCCACAAGAACGGCGCATCCCCGTATTTTTCAGCCTGTTTGAAAAACATCGACGGCAAGTTCTGCCAATCGGCATAATCCTGCAAATTCGTCATGACGCTTCCTTGCCTTGTTGTCGTTTCTCTTAGTCTTCATACAGTGATCTTGGCGTCACTGTTTACGTCTGTCACCGCATTGTGATCGCAAACTATCAAAAGTTCGGCGCTTCCATCACAGAGGCACGGGGCCACATTGCTTTTGTTATCAGGGATTGCGGCATTACGCAGCCGGAAAATGATCTTTGAACCGTTCAAATGCGTGCGACTTCACATCGTAGGAAAAATTCGTTGGGTTCCATCGATGATAGCGATTTCACAAGCCGGGTTCAAAACGCTATTGTCGGTATTGAAATTCGCCCCGTTTGATGTGCGCGCACAGACAAAGCTGTTATCGGCACTGGCGCAGGGCCCCCGGCCAGCATATATCGGGGCATGGATGTTTCGGGCCTGAATGTAAAAGGCCTGATGGCATAATCGACTGTCTGGAGGACAAATGAACGCGACCGACAAGAATTTGCCGACCTGGGATCTGACCGATCTCTATAACGATCCCAAAGACCCGGCCATCCGGCGTGATCTTGACGATGCCAAAGCCCGCTCGGACGCCTTCCAGAAAAACTATCAGGGCAAGCTTGCCGATCTTTCGGGGAATGAACTTGCAGCCGCAATTGCCGAATATGAAGCCATCAGTGAAGTCTGTGGCCGGATCGGATCATTTGCCCAACTGCTGTATGCAGGTGATAGCTCGGACGCGGCGATTGGTCAGTTCTATCAATCCGTTCAGGAAGAAATGACGAGCATTTCCAGCCTGTCGCTGTTCTTCGGTCTTGAAATCAACCGGATTGAGGAAGAGGTGCTTTCGACAAAATATGACGAAAGTGCCGCCCTTCGCCGCTATCGCCCGTGGCTTGATGAAAACCGTGCTTTCCGTCCGCACCAACTTTCGGACGAGGTCGAGCAGGTCCTGCATGAACGCCGCGTTGCCGGTTCAAGCGCATGGGTGCGTTTGTTCGATCAGACGATGGCCGATCTGCGTTTCCCGATGAATGGCGAAGAACTGACCATGTCGGATGTCGCCAATATGCTGTCTTCGACCAAGGTGGCGGAACGCAAGGCAGCGGCAAAATCGATTGGCGATGTGCTTGGAAAAAACATCAAGCTTCTGGCCCATATCACCAATACGCTGGCCAAGGACAAGGAAATTGACGACCGGCTGCGTAAATTCGCAACCCCCGTGTCGGCGCGCAACCTGTCAAACCAGGTCGAAGACGATGTTGTCGAGGCGCTGAATTCCGCAGTCGCCAGCAGCCATGCCGATCTGTCGCATCGGTATTACCGTCTGAAAGCCAAATGGTTTGGCGTTGATCAGCTTGATTACTGGGATCGCAATGCGCCGCTTCCAGATGATGATGATCGCCATATCGATTGGGACACGGCGCGTAAAACCGTCCTTAAGGCATATGGTGAATTTTCGCCCGAGCTTGCCGAAGTCGGTCAGAAATTTTTTGATAATCCGTGGATTGATGTGCCGCCGCGCGCCGGTAAATCATCGGGGGCCTTTGCCCATCCGACCGTGCCGTCAGCCCACCCGTACCTTCTGCTGAACTATCACGGCAAAACGCGCGACGTGATGACGCTGGCGCACGAACTTGGCCACGGGGTTCATCAGGTTCTTGCCGGGGAGCAGGGCTATTTCCTGTCTGACACGCCGCTGACCTTGGCGGAAACCGCGTCTGTTTTTGGTGAAATGCTGACCTTCCAGTCGATGCTGCGTGCGGAAACCGATCCGAAGATGAAACGCATCATGCTGGCTGGCAAGGTCGAGGATATGCTCAACACCGTCGTGCGCCAGATCGCGTTCTTTGAATTTGAAAAACGCGTTCATACCAAACGCCGCGAAGGTGAATTGACGGTCGATGAGATCTGCGAGATCTGGCTTGCCGTACAACATGAAAGTCTGGGTGATGCGATCCGGTACGAGGACGAGTACAAATATTACTGGTCCTATATCCCGCATTTCATCCATTCGCCGTTTTATGTTTACGCCTATGCGTTTGGCGATTGCCTCGTGAATTCGCTGTATGACGTTTATGAAAATGCCGAAGACGGTTTCCAGCAGAAATATTTCGAAATGCTGAAAGCCGGTGGCACCAAACGCCATCAGGAACTGCTGGCACCGTTCGGTCTGGATGCCTCCGATCCGGCATTCTGGCAGCGCGGCCTTAACATGATCAAACGCATGATCGACGAGTTGGAGGAACTTTCCTGAGATGAGCAATGACGACGAAGATTTCACCGCCCAAAACGAGAGCAATCGGTTCGGCGGGAGGGTTCGTCGTTATGCGAAGGTGGGGGCGTCGGCTGGAAAGCTGGCTGCACGCCTTGCCACGGGAAAAATGTTCGGCGGTGATATCGATCATGCGAAATATGCCGCCGAACTGACATCCGCCTTGGGCGGGCTTAAGGGCCCGTTGATGAAGGTTGCGCAAATCCTGTCGACCATCCCCGATGCCCTGCCAAAGGAATATACCCAGGCACTGGCAACGCTTCAGGCGGACGCCCCCAGTATGGGATGGCTGTTTGTCAAACGCCGGATGCGCACCGAATTGGGGGCAGGATGGCAGGAAAAATTCACCGATTTCAGCCGTGATGCGGTGGCCGCGGCATCGCTTGGGCAGGTTCATCGTGCCACACTTGATGATGGTCGAACGGTGGCCTGCAAGCTGCAATATCCCGATATGTCGGCGACAGTGGAAGCCGATCTTAAGCAGCTTCGCGCTGCCTTTGCGATCTATCGCCGGTATGACAGCGCGATTGATGCCGAAAATATCCAGTTGGAACTGACCGCGCGCCTGCGCGAGGAACTTGATTACGAACGCGAAGCCCGCAACATGCAGCTTTATCGCCATATGGTGGCGGATGAAAATTGCGTGCATGTGCCCGAACCGGTGATGGACCTTACGACCAAGCGGCTTCTGACCATGACGTGGCAGACTGGGCAGAAATTCCAGAAATTCCTTGATAGTGATCCGTCGCAGGAAGCACGCAATCAGGTGGCGCTGAACATGTTTCGCGCGTGGTATGTGCCATTTTATCGTTATGGCGTGATTCATGGTGATCCGCATCTGGGGAACTATTCGCTGCGCGACGATCTGTCGGTCAATCTGCTTGATTTCGGCTGTATCCGTATTTTCCCGCCTGCTTTCGTCAATGCCGTCATCACGCTTTATGAAGCATTGCGGGATAAGGACGAGGAAAAGGCGGTTCATGCCTATCAAAGCTGGGGATTCGATAACCCGTCACGAGAACTGATTGATGTTCTTAATATCTGGGCTGGTTTTGTCTATGGCCCGATCCTTGATGATCGCGAACGCCGGATGGATGAAACCAATTCGGTGGCCTATGGGGCGGAGGTCGCGGGCAGGGTGCACCGTGAGTTGCGCCGCGTCGGTGGGGTCAAGCCGCCGCGCGAATTTGTTCTGGTGGATCGTGCGGCCGTTGGGCTTGGTGCGGTGTTCCTGCGCCTTGATGCGCATCTGAACTGGTATCAGATATTCAACGATCTGGTCGGAAACTTTGATGCGGACATATTGGCCCGCAATCAGGATGCTGCCCTTTCCAAAGTCGGGCTGGATCGTCCAGAAAACTGATCCGATTTCCCTGTTTTATAATTTTATTTTTGACGTTCCGGATCGAAAGAATCGGTTGGGTCGATTTGCTAATTGATCGGCTATTTCGGAACAATACAGTTTTGCATGATCCTTTTTCGGCTATTTAATCCGAAATTTCCCTACTTGAACGACCCTGGGTGTTGAAAACTTTTTCCTTTCTTTGCTTGCGTTGTGATGGGGTTGGTGAAAACCTGCGGGTGTGTTTTTCAAATAATATTCACTTACCGCGATGGCGTGAAATAGGGGAAACTTCCATAAATCAAGGGATTGATTCTATCTGTTCGGGATAAGGACCTGTTACAGGGTGGAAATAATATGTGCGAAAATCCGCTCACATGTGTTTTGAGATAATATAAACTGAAATTAAGTTAAAGTGATTTTTTATAGGGTTTTGATGTTGTCGCAGGCCGGAAGAAATCGCATCTTGCATTCAACGCAGACAAGGCAGGGCGTCATTGATTGTTTGTCCTGAGCACCAATGGCGGGTGGGACCTGACTTGTCGCCAAGGCTTTTTGCCTCGGAATGCGTGGTGGGAAAGTGGGCGGTTTCTTCTGTTAAAGCGGAAGAACCGCCTTTTTTCTTGCCGGGCAAGGGTAATCGTGGCCAGTCTGATGCGCAGGCACCGGACGTGGACCGCGTTTTATAAAAACAAAAATGCCGTGCTTATTCATAATTGTAGGGAAGGAGGTTGAACGCGATGAAACTGGCCGTTCCAAAGGAAATATGGCCCGGGGAAAGGCGCGTTGCCGTTACACCAGATACCGTCAAGAAACTGATTGGTCTTGGGTTTGACGTTGCAATCGAAGCTGGTGCCGGAATTAACGCCGCGATACCGGATGATCGCTTTGCCGATGCCGGTGCAACCATTGCCAAAACAATGAAAACCACCGTCAAGGATGCCGATGTGATCCTGAAGGTGCGCCCGCCGGTTGTTGATGGAAAAACCGACGAGCTTGCCGCCTATAAAAAGGGTGCCGCCATCATTGCCTTGCTTGATCCGTATGATCGCAAGGATCTTATTGAAAAAATGGCGGCGGCCGGGGTTTCGTCCTTTGCGATGGAACTGATGCCGCGCATTTCGCGTGCCCAGTCTATGGATGTGCTATCGTCACAATCCAACCTGGCGGGGTATCGTGCGGTGCTTGATGCCGCCCATGAATTTGGCCGGATTTATCCGATGATGATGACAGCCGCGGGGACGTTGCCACCCGCACGCGTTGTTATCGTCGGGGCCGGTGTTGCCGGGCTTCAGGCGATTGCGACTGCCAAGCGCCTTGGTGCGGTGGTTTCCGCGTTTGATGTGCGCCCGGCAGTCAAGGAACAGGTTCAGTCACTTGGCGGGACGTTTATCGAGGTCGAAGACGACGCAGCCGACGGCGAAACCGCAGGCGGTTATGCCAAGGAAATGTCGGACGAATACAAGGCCAAACAGGCCGCCAAGCTTAAGGAAGTTCTGGCAAAGACCGACATCGTCATCACAACAGCATTGATTCCGGGCCGTCCGGCACCGGAAATCGTTACCGCCGACATGGTCGCGGGCATGAAGCCGGGATCGGTCATCATCGATCTTGCTGCCGAACGCGGTGGCAACGTTGCCGGTGCGAAACTTGGTGAAACGGTTGTGACCGATAATGGTGTGAAAATCATTGGTCCTGAAAACATCACCAGTTCCGTCGCAACTGATGCAACGGCGATGTATGCCAAGAACCTTCTGAATTTCATCACGCTGTCCGTTGACAAGGAAAAGGGCACGCTGGCCTTCAATGCCGAAGACCAGATTATTGCCGAAACCATGCTGACCCGTGATGGCAAGGTTGTTCATCCGAAATTCGGTGGTGAGGAGGTCGCAAATGGCTGATCAATCCGTAACCCAAAATGCGGCCCAGAATGCCGCCGAGAATGCCAACGAGCTGCGCGATGCGGCCCTTGGTCTGGCCGAAAAGGCCGCAAAGCTTGCCGATAGCCTTGCCACTCAGGCAGGCGATATGGCCAGCTCGGCCAACACGGTTGTCCATACAAGCGGTGTCAGCCCGACAGTGCTTGGCCTGACGGTGTTCGTTCTGGCCTGCTTTGTTGGCTATTACGTTGTTTGGAAAGTCACCCCGGCCCTTCATTCACCGTTGATGGCGGTGACCAATGCCATTTCATCGGTGATCATTGTTGGTGCGCTTCTGGCGGCTGGCCCGATTGATATGAACCTGTCCAAGGCGATGGGCTTCATTGCCGTGGTGCTGGCGTCGGTCAACATCTTTGGCGGTTTCATCGTCGCACAGCGCATGCTGCACATGTTCAAGAAAAAGAAGTAGGGGGAACACACAATGTCGGAAAACCTGTCGGCTTTCCTGTATCTGGTGGCGTCCGTCTGCTTCATTCTGTCGCTGCGCGGTCTGTCTTCACCGGAAACGGCACGTAACGGGAATATCCTTGGCATGGTGGGGATGGCGATTGCCATTCTGACCACCCTGGCATCACCCGAAGTCGTGTCTTATACCACTATCATTGTCGGCATTTTGCTTGGCGGGGCGATTGGTACGGTCATCGCGCTCAAGATCAAGATGACAGCATTGCCGCAACTTGTTGCCGCCTTCCACTCGCTGGTGGGTCTGGCAGCGGTGTTTGTTGCCGCCGCCGCCCTTTATTCGCCGGGGGCCTATGGCATTGGCACGGCGGGCAATATCGGGGCGGCCAGCCTGATTGAAATGGGCCTTGGTGTTGCCATTGGTGCGATTACCTTCACCGGCTCGCTTGTTGCCTTTGGCAAGTTGCAGGGGATCGTATCGGGTACGCCGGTTCGCTTTACCGGGCAGCATATGCTCAATCTTGCGATTGCAATCGGGATACTGGTGTTTGGCATCATCGTTGTGACCACCGAAAGCCATACGGCTTTCTGGATTCTGGTGATGCTTGCTCTGGTGCTTGGCGTGACGCTGATCATTCCGATTGGCGGGGCGGACATGCCGGTTGTTGTTTCGATGCTGAACTCCTATTCGGGGTGGGCGGCATGCGGCATCGGCTTTACGCTTCAGAACAATGCCCTGATCATCACCGGGGCACTTGTAGGCGCATCGGGGGCGATCCTGTCCTACATCATGTGCAAGGGCATGAACCGGTCGATCTTTAACGTCATCTTTGGCGGCTTTGGGACCGAGGGCGATGCAGGCCCGGCGGTCGGAACCGATGGCGACCGTTCGGTCAAATCGGGCTCAAGCGACGATGCGGCCTTCATCATGAAGAACGCGTCCAGCGTGATCATCGTGCCGGGTTACGGCATGGCGGTCGCACAGGCCCAGCATGCGCTTCGTGAAATGGGGGATATCCTCAAGGCCGAGGGCGTTAATGTCCGCTATGCCATCCATCCGGTGGCGGGGCGTATGCCAGGCCACATGAACGTGCTTCTGGCCGAGGCGAATGTCCCCTATGACGACGTGCTTGAAATGGAAGAAATCAACCGCGATTTCGGCACGGCGGATGTGGCCTTTGTGATTGGTGCCAACGACATCACCAACCCGGCGGCCAAAACCGATCCGTCATCGCCGATCTTCGGCATGCCGATCCTTGAGGTCGAAAAAGCCAAAACCGTTCTGTTCATCAAGCGTTCAATGTCGGCAGGTTACGCCGGTATCCAGAACGAACTGTTCTTCAAGGACAACACGATGATGCTGTTCGGTGACGCCAAAAAGATGTGCGAAGAGATTGTGATGCATCTCGACGAGTGATTTGGCTTCACTGCTGGACACAAGAAGGGCGGCCATTTGGTCGCCCTTTTCTTCTTCTAAAGGTTCATACTCGACTAAAATATCCGTCGGCTACGGTGTATTTGTCGGTTTGGCAGTCTAGCCTCGTTTCATTTTGCTTGAGTAAAAAATCTATGAGCAGCCTAACGAATTTCAGTGCGCAAACCGAACGTCTGTATCTGCGATGCGTCGAAGATCAGGACGCGGAAACCATTGCAAGCTTGATGGTACCTGAAATTGCTTGTTGGCTGGCCTCTTGGAAGGTGCCGTTCACCGTCGAAATGGCGCGAGAACGCATCACAAGAAGTAGGAGGGAGGCGGCGGTAGGAGACGCACTGCCATTGGCGATCATCGAGCGTGAGACAGATCGTTTTGTTGGCTGGGTCTCATTGTATCGCTATCAGGATAATCCGCGTAGGGGAATGCTTGGATATTGGATAGGGATGCCAGCACAGCGGCGCGGGTATTTAAGCGAAATCAAGCTCACCATTTTGCAGGCTGGATTTGATCTGTTTGGCTTTGATTCCATTGAAGCCGGTGCCCAGCTTGCCAATGAGGCATCCTTTGGTGTCATGACTTCATGGGGTATGAAGCCTTTCGAAGAAAGGATGGCATATAGTTCTGCACGAGATCGCAAGGAGCGATGTAGATATTATCAAATTACACGTGAAGAGTTCAGACTTTCTCATGAAAATGCCTGAGAATTGTACTCCGCCTTCAAATCGGGAGAATTGATGTTCCGACTTCTGAAAGTATCCCTTTTTACGATTGTGCTTTTG
This sequence comes from Thalassospira sp. MBR-102, assembly GCF_040549275.1. Taxonomy (NCBI): domain Bacteria; kingdom Pseudomonadati; phylum Pseudomonadota; class Alphaproteobacteria; order Rhodospirillales; family Thalassospiraceae; genus Thalassospira; species Thalassospira sp. MBR-102. Next base: position 32,473 of record NZ_JBEPTC010000004.1, on the reverse strand, counting down.
TCGCTGGTGCTGGTGGCGTCGGTTTCGGGTATTTTCATCACCTATTTCCGGCTGGACGCCGAGGAGCCGGTGGCGCGGATTACGTTCGAGGAAGTCGGAAATCAGGAATACAATGCCTATCTGACATTGCCCGGCAACGACATTCCCGGCAAATACGTGATTTACGGCGATCAGTGGCGGATTGACGCGGAGTTTGTGAAGATCAAGCCGTGGGCCAATATTCTTGGCGTGGATTCCCGGTACAAGCTGGTGCGACTGGAAGGCCGATACCAAGATATCGAAGATCAGAACACCCGCCCGCATATGGCCTATGCCCTTGGTGCGACCAAGGGCATTGATATCGGCAAGCTGGTGGCGGACTGGAATTTCCTGATTGATGCCGAATATGGCAGTTCGACTTTCACCGATATCGCGGTCGCCAATACTTATACGGTCTATAAAAGCCAGTTCGGGCTTTTGGTGCGTGAAGACGTTACACAGTCGAATGACGCCAGAAAAGGAGCTGTTGATGGGGTGTTTGACTGGTTGTTCGGGTCGAAATGATACCCGGGTTTCAGTCGGCAAATTAAAACCCGTCCGACGAATATCGGACGGGTTTGTTGTTTGGCCACGGCTTTATTGAGCCGATTTGATCAAAGGATCATCGCCGCCACCCAAGCAAACACAACCATGCCGAAATTGGCGTGGATGAAGGTCGGGATCACGGAATCCTTCACATGGTCATGCTGCCCGTCGGCATTAAGGCCCGATGTTGCGCCAAGCGTGATGGTGGATGCCGGTGATCCGGCATCGCCAAGGGCAGCCGACGCCCCCAGAAGCGCGATGGTTGCCATGGGCGAGAAACCAAGGGCCAGTGCCAGCGGGATATAGATCGGAGCCAGGATCGGCACGCTGGCGAAGCTGTCGCCAAAGCCGATAGTGATGAACAGGCCGACCAGAAGCATGATCAGCGCGCCAACTGCCTTGTTATCGCCGATCAGTTCGGCACTGGCCTGCACCAGCGGGGCAATTTCGCCGGTGGCATCAAGCACCCCGGCAAAGCCCGATGCGATGGTGATGATCACGGCAATCTGGGCCATCATCCGCATGCCTTCGGTGAAAACATCATCCTGTGCCCGCCAGCGGAAAATGCCCGCCGCCGCCAGAATGACAAAGCCGATCATTGCCCCGACCAGAAGGCTGTCAAACTGCAACTGGCAGATCAGCGCAACGGCAAGGGCGGCTAGGGTTGCCAGCAATTGAAGCGGATTGATCGACACGGGCTTGGCCGGGTTGATATGGCTCTCGGCAGATGGATCAGTCACATAATCGCGCGGTTTGCGATAGGTGATGAAGACCGCAACCAGCATCCCGGCAACAATCCCCATAACCGGCAGGAACATGGCCTTGGGCGCCATATCGGCCGTCATGGAAAGGTCATAGGCTGCGCCAACGTCGTTGACATTGGCCATCAGGATTTCATTAAGGTAAATCGCGCCAAAACCGGTCGGCAGCAGCAGATAGGAAAAGCTGATCGAGCAGGCGAGAATGCAGGCAACGGCGCGGCGGTCAATCCGCAGGCGATTGAATACCGCCAGAAGCGGCGGGATCATCACCGGAATAAAGGCGATGTGAACCGGCACCAGGTTCTGCGAAATCAACGAACAGAAAATAAAGATCGCAAACAGGAACCATTTAAGGCCCTTTGAAGTGCTTTGGGCGTCGCTTCCGACGCGGGCGGCGATCTTTTGGGCAAACAGATCAAGAATGCCCGAACGCGCAATCGCAACCGCAAAGGCACCGATCATCACATAGGTCATGCCGACCTGCGCGCCGACCAGAAGGTTGTCATTAAGCGCACCGATGGCGGTGGTTGTATCCATCCCGGCATGCATTGCGCCCAGCAAGGCCGCGGAAATCAATGCGATCGGCACTGGCACGCGCAAAAGACACAGCGCGATCATGACAACGATGGTCAGCAGGACAGCATTGATGTGGTAATCGACCAGTGCGGCAATACTATAGATCGCGGCCATCACAGCGATGACAGGCAAAACGCGGGTCAGTCGGTAATATCCATTGAAATCGGATCCGGCGAGGGCGTTGCCGGTATCGGTTTGTGTGTTCACAGTCATGTCTCCCCGATTGACTGGTTGGTGGTGGCGCAAAGGTGTTTGCGCATGGCGGGTGAAGACCTGCCGGGGAATTGTTTAAAACAATCCGTTGCCAAGACAAAAAACTTAGCGGGAATGACAGCTATGCGATCCGGGGAGAGATTTGGAAAAAGGGGTATAAAAAACCAAACCCGCCCGGATTGCTCCGAGGCGGGCTTGGCGCACGGGTCCGGTTTTAGCAAGCCAAAACCGATCGTACAGTCACGTTCGAGGAACCCCGAAAGTGAAAAAGACTAGAAGCCTTCGCGCTCGATGCGCTTGCGCTCCAGCTTGCGGGAACGGCGGACTGCTTCCGCCCCTTCGCGAGCTTTCTTCTCCGACGGCTTTTCAAAGTGGCGGCGGAGTTTCATCTCACGAAAAATGCCCTCGCGCTGCATCTTTTTCTTAAGCGCTTTCAGAGCCTGATCGACATTGTTGTCGCGAACGATTACCTGCACGGAAACCACGCTCCTTTCAAAAAAACAAAAACACCCGGATAAGGCAGCATGCCCTCCGGTTGGTAGCACGGCCTGTATGACCGTGGCCTTTATATAGTCCAAAGCGGAGCAAAAGAAAAGAGGGAAGGAGATATTCGCCTTTGGCGTTTGTTGAGCCAAAGGCGCAAAACGCCAAGGCAAAACACGAATTTCCAGACTCTGGGTTTGTGGTGTTGCGCTTTGCGCGAATTGTATGTCCAAAAAAATCTCAAAAGTTGATATAATGCTTTGACAAAATTGGGCTTATCGCTGGGGGTGAGTTTGGGTATGCCGCCGGTGGCGTAGGTTTGCATCCGCGCAGAGCCCTCATAACGGTGGGATATTTGCACATGGAAAGCTCATTGCGAGAGACGGCAATTGCACATGCGCCGTTCTTCATTACCGGGCCCGGACAGTCGGATGTGTTGTTCATGATTGTTGTCTGGTCTGTCGTTCTGGGGGTGTTTGGGTTGGGGGCTCTTTATCTGAGCCTGCATGCCCTGCCTGAACGGTTGGCCCATCATGCCAATCACACCCAGATCCAGCTTATCAGTATCCTGACGCTTCTGGCGCTGTTTACCCATAACAACCTGTTCTGGCTGGCGGCTTTGGTGATTGCCGTGGTTCAGGTTCCCGATTTTTACACCCCGATTAATGCGATTGCTGATGCCGTGAAGGCCATGGCACGGGAAAAGGGGGTAATGAGCGAATCCACCGGGCCAAAGCCGGTCACCGATGGTGACGCCTCGACGATCTCCGCCGATATGAATGTGCAGGAGGGCCGTAAAGATGTTTGAACTTATGCTATGTTCCATTTTTACGATCCTGCCTGATTACTTGATTCGCCGATATGCGCAGGGCAAACGTATCGGCAAGGAAATCACCCTGTTTTCGGTCTGGTACGAGCTGCGATACGGGATTGTCGGCTGTGCGATCCTGACAATTTCGCTGATTACGCTGATTTTTTATTACCACCCGTCAAGTCATAACGTTGCGTCGTTCTATCGGACCCTGACCATCTTGCCGGAGAAAAATGGCCGGGTGGTCGAGATTTATGTCGATAACGATGATCAGGTAAAATCGGGCGAACCGTTATTCCGCCTTGATGACCGGACAGAAACCGAGGCGGTCGAAATCGCCCGGCAGCAGGTGCAGGAAATCCGTGCGCAGATGGCGGTAACGCAGGCTGATCTTGCGGTGGCGAACGGCAATCTTGAAGAAGCGCAAGGGGCGTATGAGCAGGTGCGCGAGGAATTGGCGGTCAAGGCTGATCTTTTGTCACGCGGTACCAATGCGGTTTCCCGGCGGGAGGTCGAACGGCTTGAAGTGGCCTTAACCACACGACAGGGATCGGTTAATGCGGCCAAGGCCAATGTCAATGCCGTCGAAACCAGAATGGAAACCCTTCTGCCAGCCCAGCTTGCCAGCGCGGAAGCGTCGCTTCGTTCGGCCGAGGTTGCCCTTGGCAAAACCGTTGTCCGGGCCGGTGTCGATGGCGTGATACAGCAATTTGCATTGCAGATCGGTGATATCGTCAATCCGTTGTTACGTCCGGCCGGTATCCTTATACCAGCCGAACCCAAGGAGGTCATATTCCAAGCCGGTTTTCAGCAGGTTTCCGCCCAGGTTGTCAAAGCCGGGATTCTTGCGGAAATGTCGTGTGCGTCGCTGCCGTTTGAAGTCATCCCGATGTTGGTAACCAGCGTGCAACCGGTGATTGCTGCCGGTCAGTTCCGCCCGACAGACAGATTGCTAGATATCTCGGAACGGGCCGTACCGGGTACGTTCCTTGCCAAAATGATCCCGCTTTATCCTGAGCAGATCAAGGATGTGCCAAGGGGCAGCCAGTGCGTTGCCAATGCCTATACCAATAACCATGATCAGCTTGAAAACCCGGAAATCGGTACGGGCGAATGGTTGTTCCTGCATATGGTACAGACGGTCGGGATCGTGCATGCCTTACTCCTGCGTATTCAGGCGCTGCTCTGGCCGCTACAGACGCTGGTTTTGTCGGCTCATTAGGCGGCGGATCATGCGTAGGGGCTTTACAGTCGGGGCGTTTTGGTTGGATATAGAGCCATGTCGATCCTTAAAATTGCCCGGATGGGCCACCCGGTTCTGCGCAGGGTCGCGGACCGGGTCGAAAACCCGCTTGATCCCGAAATCCAGCGTTTGATCGCGGATATGAAGGAAACCATGAAGGATGCCGGAGGCGTAGGCCTTGCGGCGCCACAGGTGTTTCAGTCAAAGGCGATCATGGTTTTTTATGTCCCGGCCTTTCGCAAAAGCGATGATCCCGATGATGCGGAAGTGCCGTTAAGCGTGCTGATCAATCCGGAAATAGAGGCGATTGGCGATGAAATCGTTGATGGCTGGGAAGGATGCCTTTCGATTCCCGGGTTGCAGGGCGTGGTGCCGCGCTGGAACAAAATCCGTTACCGCGGGTTAGATGAATATGGCAAGGACGTTGAACGCATTGCCGGTGGATTCCATGCGCGCGTGGTTCAGCATGAATATGATCATTTGATCGGGGTGATGTATCCCGAACGTATGGAAGACATGACGTTGCTGGGCTTTGTCGACGAGTTGCGCGACAACCCGCCCGAGACGCCCCTCAGACAGGGGGCATCATCTGCTGACAGTTCCGATGATGGTGCCAATGACGAAAGCAAGGAGGCCTGAAATGACCGTTTCCGAAAGTATGAACCGCCTGCGTACGCAGCGCGAGGCGCTGGTTGCGGCGGCACTTCAACATATCCCGTTTGACGGCTGGAGCATGGTCGCCCTTCGCAGCGGTGCCGAGGACCTTGAACTTGCACCGGGCGAGGTGGATCGTCTTTTGCCCGGGGGCATTCGTCAGGCCATCATTACCTATGTCGAGATGACAGATCGCAAAATGGTCGAGGAACTCGACAAGCTTGATCTGCCATCGATGAAAATCCGCGAACGGATTGCCACTGCGGTCAAAACCCGACTGTCGCTGGTGGAACATGAAAAGGATACGGTGCGGGCAGCCCTTTCCTATCTGGCATTGCCGCAAAACGTCCCGCTTAGCCTTAAGCTGACGCATGGCACGGCGGATAAGATGTGGATCGCGGCCGGTGATACATCGACCGATCACAATTGGTACACCAAACGGATGTTGCTGGCGGGGGTTTATGGTTCAACCCTTGCCTACTGGCTGGATGACAAATCCGAAGGTCACGCGGACAGCTGGGCCTTTCTGGATCGCCGGATCGGCAATGTCATGCAGATTCCGAAAATCACCGGAACGGTCAAAAAGGCCGGGAAATTTGCGGCAACCCCGTTCAAGCTTGGTGCGAAGCTGGCCAAATGCATGCCAACGCCGGGGCGGGTCCGTCGCCAGTTCGGCGCATAGACCGGCTCTGATTTATATCCATAGACAAAACGCCGCCCTGCATATCAGGCGGCGTTTTGCGTTAGGGAGGACTTTGGGGACAACGCTGGTGTGACTGCGTCTAGCGCATCAGAAAGCTCAGAAGCGTCGTGTCGGGCTTGTTCGCCTGTTCCATTTCGGCGGCAAGATTGATGCTGAACGGTGCACCGTTGTCGTTGGCAACTTCCGTTTCGCCATTGGCGTTGTCGATATCAATCGGCTTTGGTTTGGCGGCCAATGCAACCAGTTCATAGGGCAGGTCACCCATCCACATGCCTTTGCGGTTTTCCTTGGCATGGGCCTGATCCCCCAGATAGGTCAGGCAGTTCGGGTTGCCATCGCAACTGTTCATATCGACAATTGCCCAACCCGCGCGCAGCAGCAAACGGTTGATGTCGGTCTGACCCATGCGGCATTCGGTCAGCATTGGGAATAGCTGGGAATCTGAAACCTGTTGGCAGGCGACGGCATAATTTTCAATGATGCGGTCAAGTGCCTGTGCGGCGGCGGCCCCGCATTGAAACTCGACACTGCCTGCCCGGCAGATCATGCCCGGTCGTGGGGCGCGGATGCCAAACAGTTCGACAATCATATTGCCAAACCGAAGCTGGTCGCCTTGCAGTACATCCGGGAAACCCGCGGCCCCCGGTGCGGCGTGGACGGCGTTATTTGTGCCGGTGGCTGATGCAAAGCCGGTTATGACTGCAAGGATGAGAAGAAGTTTTTTCATCACGCCTGTTACCCGAAAAGTATTTCCTGACGGGACATCAGCAAGCGCGATGCCAGTTTGGCAGGAAGAAACTGCCTGTCGGGCGAAGCATCTGTGATCCAATGAAAAATGCCCCGAAACCAGCATGGTTCGGGGCATTGGCATAAATTGCACTTGGATGGATATCAGTCCTCTTTGGGCAGGACCCAGGTGACGTGACCCATCTTGCGCCCGGCTTTGGCTTCGGCCTTGCCATAAAGGTGCAGTTTTGCATCCGGCTCGGCCAAAATTGCCTGCCAGTCATCAATGTCATGGCCCAGAAGGTTCTTCATCCGGGCATTTGAATGGTGGGCCGGATTGCCCAACGGCAATCCGCAAACAGCACGGATGAACTGTTCGAACTGGCTGGTGACACAGGCATCAATCGTCCAGTGGCCGGAATTGTGCGGGCGCGGGGCAACTTCGTTTACCAGAACGTCGCCATCGGTGGTCACAAACATCTCGACCGCCAGCAACCCGACAAATTCCATCGCCTCGACCAGACGGGTGGCGATGTCCTCGGCCTTTTGGGCAAGATCGGCGGGAATTTTCGCCGGGGCGATGGTGACATCAAGAATGTGATTGGTATGCACATTTTCAACCGGGCAGAAGCAGGCGGTGTCGCCCTTGACCCCGCGCGCGACAATGACGGAGATTTCACGCTCAAACGAGATGAAGCCCTCAAGGATGGCTTCGGCACCGTTCATTTCCGTCCACGCGTCGGCAAGGCTGGTCTCGTCAGTTATTTTGACCTGCCCCTTGCCGTCATACCCCATTTCGGTGGTCTTAAGAACGGCGGGGCGGCCAAGTTTGGCAACGGCGGCTTCAAGGTCGGCAAGCGAACGGACGGCGGCAAAAGGTGCGGTGCCGATGCCGTTTTCATTGCAGAAGGTTTTTTCACGCAGGCGATTCTGCGACAGATGCAGGCATTTCCAGCCCGGACGGACCGGCACCAGTTCGGATAACAGTTTCACGCTGTCATGCGGCACGTTTTCAAATTCAAACGTCACGACATCGACATCGGCGGCAAAGGCACGAAGCGCATCGAGATCGCTGTAATCGGCAATTGTTGCCTTTGCGCAGACCTGTTCGGTCGGGCTATCGGTGCCGGGGCCGAAAACATGGACCTTATAGCCAAGTTCGGCGGCACAAAGGGCGGCCATCCGGCCAAGCTGGCCATTGCCCATGATGCCAATCGTGCTGCCCGGTGCGATGATGCGTGTCGCGAAATCCTGCGTCATTTATTCCTCGAATTCCTTCACATTCCCCGGTTGGGGCGGGCATCATTGATCTGAATGATGCCAAAGAAAAACGCGCCCGTTCGGGCGCGCTTCATTCATGTCACGGTGCGGGATCGACCGGTTCATCGGCAACCGCATCGGTTTGCTGTGCGCGCCAGTCGTCAAGGCGACCGGCCAGCGCATCATCCATCAGCGCCATGATCCCGGCGGCCATCAGGCCGGCATTCTTTGCCCCGGCCGAACCGATTGCCAGTGTTCCGACCGGAACGCCGCCCGGCATCTGAACGATCGACAGAAGGCTATCAAGGCCCTTAAGCGTGCGGCTTTGTACCGGAACGCCCAGAACCGGAAGCGGTGTCATGGCCGCGGCCATGCCCGGAAGGTGGGCCGCACCACCAGCACCGGCAATAATCACCTTGAGACCGCGCGACTTTGCTGATTTGGCATAGTCATACAGGCGATCAGGTGTGCGATGGGCTGATACGATTTTGGTTTCGTAGGGGACGTGCAGCGCATCGAGGACATCTGCTGCATTTTTCATGGTTTCCCAGTCAGACTGGCTTCCCATGATAATGCCGATGACCGGGCTTTGATCGCTCATGCTGGCGGCTCCGTTTTCGGGCGTTATCAGAAGGCCCGCATTATAGGCAGGAAGGGTGATCATGCAAGCCCGCCAATGGCGCGATATGACATCGTTTCGCGCAGCATTCTGCGCGGCGCGCAATATTGCGCAGGGGTAGCTATAAGGGTAGGGATACTATCCTTGCTTACAGTTGATAATTTAAGTGAAGTATAAGTATTTTGGGTTTATAGTTTTTGATCTTAATTTTTGTCTCTGTGCAGGTAGCACAAGAGAGGGCAGACATGAAAGTCACCAGACCCGGTGCCGCCACACCGTCATCAATGGGGGCGGGCGATGGACGGTATCCATCCAATCCCTATGCCGCGTACACCTATGGCAGGTCGGTGCGCAAAAAAGGTGCGCCTGACCCCGATCAGCATCAGGTTGATATCGTCAATCGCGATATCCTGAATGCCGAACCGGCTGTTACCGCGAACATCCACGACATTGCCGATGTTCTGGGCATTCCTGATGAACAGGTGACCCCGGCTGTGGAACGGGCGATTTCGCGTTTGATGCTGCGCGTTAACGGGCTTTCGGACCATCTGAGCGAATTGCAGCGTCATCAGGTCGAACTGGCCCGCGCAGAAGGGCGTGATCCATTTACCGGCGCGTTAAGCCGCACCAGTTTCATGCAGATTGTTGAAAATGAAATGGTGCTGGTTGGATCGGATCGAACGACACGCGCGCTGTTGCTGTGCGAGATTGCCAATCTTGATGATGTGTTGCAGCGGCACGGTCATGGATGCAAGGAAGGGGTGTTTGCCTTTTTGTATCGCACGATTACCGAATTCATCATGCCGCCCCATCAGGTCGGATATCTTGGCTGCAACGATTTTATCGCGTTGCTTTACAATATGGATGAACAGGATGCCTGGCAGCGGGCAGACGCAATTGCACGTCGGCTAAGAAAGCATCCTTATTTCTGGAACGGAAAATACATCACCATCGTTCCGGTTTTTGGCATTTATCACGTCAAATCGGGGGAAACCGCCGAAGAAGCGTTGGTATCTGTCGATTATGCCCTGCGTGCTGAAAAAGAAATGAAATCAGCGCAATTACAACGTATTCCAAGCGGTCTTTGAGGCGAGAACGGCGTCCTGCCGTGCCCCTCGTGTCTTTCCAAAAGGGGTGTTCTGCCGGAAACACCGGATTGTTTATCAGGCGATAATGTCGGGGACGAGCTGCGACTCGAGATACAGAATCTCGTCCTTAAGGGCGAGTTTCCGTTTTTTCATGCGCCCCAGCCGCAACTGATCGTGATGGGCCCCGTGGGCCAGTTGTTCGATTGCGATATCGAGATCACGATGTTCCTCGCGCAGAAACAGCAGTCTTTTTTCAACCGCGATCTGATTGATTTCGTCCATTTTTGATCCAGCTTGGTTAGCGACGCGAAGAGCCTGTAATACTATCAGAATTCGGGTTGGCAACCCATATGATTTGTAATCTGCTTTGTTAATAAGATTGGATAGGACGGAGGATACGGATGCGGATCGGAATTCTGACCAGTGGTGGCGATTGTGCGGGCCTGAATGCGGTTATTCTGGCGGTTGTACGCCGTGCGGTCCTTGGTTATGGCTGGGACGTGGTTGGCATCCGGCAGGGGACGCACGGTTTGATGCAGGACCCGCCGCAGGCCATTGATCTGAACGATTACGTCAATAATGACGGAATGCTGCGTTTGGGCGGTACGATTCTTGGCACCGTGAATAAGGGGGATCCGTTCCATTATCCGATGCCTGATGGCAGTTTTGCCGACCGATCCGCCGATGTGATTGCCGGGTATCACAAGCTTGGCCTTGATGCCCTGATCGGGGTTGGCGGGGATGGCAGTATGGCGATCCTGCATCGGTTGGCCGAAATGGGTGGCATCAATCTGGTGGGTATCCCCAAAACCATCGATAATGATCTGGCACTGACGGAATATTCCGTCGGCTTTACCACGGCGGTCAATGTGGCGGTCGAGGCACTTGACCGGTTGCAGCCGACAGCCGCATCCCATGACCGCATCATGATCCTGGAAGTCATGGGGCGCGATGCCGGGCATATTGCCCTTTTTGCCGGGGTCGCCGGTGGGGCGGATGCGATCCTGATCCCGGAAATGGATTACGATCTGGATGCCCTGACCGAACATTGTCTGAATATCCGCAAGCGTGGACGCAATCATGCATTGGTGATCGTTGCCGAGGCCGTAAAACGCGATGACGGTGCGGCGGTGACGCAAGGGGATGATGGTCAGAAAATACGTTATGGCGGGATCGGGCATTGGTTGGCCGATGAGTTGGGCGCACGAACCGGCTGGGAAACCCGTGTGACCGTGCTGGGCCATGTGCAGCGCGGCGGGATTCCATCGCCGCGCGACCGGGTCATTGCATCGGCCTTCGGGGTGCATGCGGTGGACCTGATTGCGCAGAAAAGGTTTGATCGTGTCGTCGCCTGGTCAAAGCGCAAGGTGATCGATGTTGCGATGGCCGATGTGATTGTCGGGCCGCGTCTTGTCGATACCAAGGGAACCATGGTATCGACCGCAAAAGGGCTTGGTGCCTATCTGGGGCATCCGCCAGAAACAGCGCGGACCGCAAAGACGGTCTGATCAAAAGATCGCACGCTTATAAAAACGAAAAACGCACAGGTTGGATATGAACGCAGAGGAAGTCTGGGCCTTTACGGTCGAGATGTATGGACGGGACGGCGTTGCGCCGCTTTGTCTTGAATTGCAGGAACGTTGTGATCTGGATGTGAACATGTTGCTGTTCATGTTCTATCTTGGCCAGAAGGGGCAGGCACCGCATAGCATATCCGCCCTTGAAAATGCGGTGCGGGACTGGCGTGAACAGGTAATTGTACCGTTGCGCAATACCCGTCGCTTTTTGCGCAATGCCGATTGGAGCAGTGCGCAAAAACTGCGTGGCAAGGTCAAGAATGACGAAGTTGCCGCCGAACGTATCGAACAGGAACTTCTGTGCAAGGCGGTTGAAACCATCCCGGCTGGTGATCCGATGGCACCGGCACGGGCCTATTTATCGCCGACCCGCTTTAAGATGAGCCAGTCGGAATGCGATGCTGCGCTGGAACAGCTTTGCGCCTGCATGATGTTAAAATAGGGCGGCCTGATAGCTTAATCCGTCTTGCGCGGTTTGCCGGTGACCGGGATGTGGTTTTCGGCGTCCGTGTCGCCCCAGCGGGCCGTTTCCGGGAGATCAATATCAAACAGATCAAGGATCCGGCCGCAGCTTTGCGTGACCATTTCATCAAGCGATTGCGGGCGCGCATAGAAGGCGGGAACCGGCGGGGCAATGATCGCACCGTTTTCAGTCGCCAGTGCCATATTGCGGATGTGGCCGGCATGCAACGGCGTTTCGCGCGCCATCAAAACCAGTCGGCGGCGTTCCTTTAACATCACATCGGCGGCACGTGCGATCAGATTGTCTGCGACTCCGCTTGCGACCTCGGCTAGAGACTTCATCGAGCAGGGGGCGATGACCATGCCGCGTGCGCGAAAAGAACCGGATGCGATTGAGGCACCGATATCCGCATTGTCGTGGACAACATCTGCCAACTCTTTGATATCGCGGATTTTAAAATCGGTTTCATAGGCGATTGTGCGTTCTGCCGCCTTTGAAAGGATCAGGTGGGTCTCGATTGGCGAATTTTTCAGCAGCTGTAAAAAACGAATGCCATAAATCACCCCGGACGCGCCGGTTATGCCAATGATAAGTCGATCCTTTTGAGACATTTTATGTGTTATCCGGGTCACTATTTGAACGATTGCGTCTTCGAAAGACTGGAAATCATATTACAGAATTACTACCATCTTTGTGTGGGCAAAGTCAGAACTGAGGAGTAGGCGAATGAGTGTTCAATCCCATGTCGAAGCTCTCACTGCCAAACATGCTGCACTTGAGCAGGAACTCCATTACGAGCAGCGCCGCCCGGCGCCAGACAATTCCCGTGTCGCAGACATTAAACGCCGCAAGCTCGAAATCAAGGACGAGATAAGTCGAATAACCCATTAGCCGTCAAGAGGATGCTGGCAAAATCCGCATGGCGTGATGGTAAGGCTGTGCCGATTTCCTGAAAAATGCATCTCCTGACGACAGGATCAGTTCCTTCATTTTTTGCCGCCTCCGCTTGTCGCCCACAACGAGAGGCGGCATTCTTGTAAGCATCCTTCTGCGTTCTGACCTTCATAAAGCAGCATACGTGGAAAGATGTTTTCTGGATTGATTTAAATCCGCATAAATCCCGGTTTTCTGCCCTCTACCAATGTCTAAGGGGCATTGGAAATTTAAATCGGTATTATGATGCCGAATTAGGGCGGCCTTGGGGCTGGCCCTTGATACAGATCGGGCAGGCGATGTCACAACATTTGCGGATGATGATGTCGCGGTAACGCAGCACACAAGCCAGACGCGTATATTTGGGCAAAGATCCAGACGCGCGGGAGGAAGTTTCACAAATGACGGGTCGCTATCAGGAAATCTATGATCGTTCGATCGCGGACAAGGAAGGTTTCTGGGCAGAAGCTGCGGAAAATCTGTCCTGGTACAAGAAGTGGGACCGGGTGCTTGATGACAGCAATGCGCCGTTTTATCGCTGGTTCGAAGGCGGGATGGTCAATACCTGTTTTAATGCGCTGGATCGTCATATCGAAGACGGTCGCGGTGAACAGGCGGCCCTGATTTATGACAGCCCGGTCACAAATACGATTGAAACATTCACCTATAACCGACTGCGTGATGAGGTTGCGCGCCTTGCCGGGGCCCTTCATGCCAAGGGGGTGACCAAAGGCGACCGGGTGATCATCTATATGCCGATGATCCCGCAGGCGGCGATGGCGATGCTGGCCTGTGCGCGCATTGGTGCGATCCATTCCGTCGTGTTTGGCGGGTTTGCATCGAACGAGCTTGCGACCCGGATCAATGACGCAAAGCCAAAGCTGATCCTGAGTGCCAGTTGCGGCATCGAAGGATCGCGGGTGATCGAATACAAGCCGCTTCTGGATCGGGCGATTGATCAGGCGAAGCACAAGGTCGAAACGGTCCTGATGTTCCAGCGCGCACAATGTTCGGCCCCGCTGATTGACGGGCGTGATTTTGACTGGATGGCGGAATGTGCCAAGGCCGCCCCGGCTGATTGTGTGCCGGTGGCCGCGACCGACCCGCTTTATGTGCTTTATACATCGGGCACGACCGGCCAGCCCAAAGGCGTTGTGCGCGACAATGGCGGCCATATGGTGGCGCTTAACTGGTCGATGAAAAATATCTATGACGTCGAGGCCGGTGATGTGTATTGGGCGGCATCCGATGTGGGGTGGGTCGTCGGGCATTCCTATATCGTTTATGCGCCGCTTCTGGCCGGATGCACGACGGTGATGTATGAAGGCAAACCGGTCGGAACGCCCGATGCCGGGGCATTCTGGCGGGTGATATCGCAGCATCGGGTCAAGGTCCTGTTTACCGCACCGACCGCGTTTCGCGCGATCAAGCGCGATGACCCCAAGGCCGCGTTGATGGCCAATTATGATCTTTCGTGCCTCAAGGCGCTTTATCTTGCGGGCGAACGGTCAGACCCCGATACGCTGCACTGGGCCGAAGACAGCCTTGGCGTGCCGGTGATCGACCATTGGTGGCAGACCGAAACCGGATGGTCGATCTGTGCCAATCCGCGCGGTATTGAAATGCTGCCGATCAAATATGGATCGCCGACGGTCGCGGCCTGTGGCTGGGACTTGCAGGTGGTGGATGAAGGCGGCAAACCATTGGAGCGCGGCAAGATCGGCGCATTGGTGGCCAAGTTGCCGTTGCCGCCGGGAACATTGCCGACCCTTTGGCAGAATGATGATCGGTTCAAGTCGGCCTATCTTGAAGAATTTCCCGGCTATTACGCCACCGGGGATGCCGGTTTTATCGATGAGGACGGCTATATCTATGTGATGTCGCGAACCGATGACATCATCAATGTCGCGGGGCATCGGTTATCGACCGGGGCAATGGAAGAAGTGCTTTCGGGGCATCCCGATGTTGCCGAATGTGCCGTGATCGGGGTGCATGATGACCTTAAGGGGCAATTGCCGCTTGGCTTTGTGGTTCTGAAATCCGGGGTGGATCGCCCGCATGAGGCGATCATCAAGGAAGTGGTTGCCATGGTGCGCGATCAGATCGGGCCGGTTGCGGCGTTTAAGCAGGCAACCATCGTGGATCGTCTGCCCAAAACCCGGTCGGGCAAGATCCTTCGCAAGACCATGCGATCCATCGCGGATGGGGAGGCATATAACGCCCCGGCAACCATCGATGATCCGGGGATTTTGCCGGAAATTGCCGAAGCCCTCAAAGATATCGGTTACGCCAAATCAGCGGCATCATGACGGCATGAAAATTCCCGATGCCGGGACTGGTATGAGGCCGGGGCAGCATCACCGCCCGTCGGATTTATTCTGATTTATCCTGCGGGCGGGCCTTTCTAATATATTGAAAAATATACCATTTTCACGGGAATGAATTTTTCCGAAAAATGTTCTTGATTTGTTCTTTTATTTGTGCCATAAAGGCAAAGTCAACGGGACAAATGCACCCGGATCAAAAACCCGCAAAGCGTGATGCGCTTTCGCGGGTTTTTGCGTATTCGGGCCGGGAAGACAGGAAAGTGACGATGATTGTTCAGCGATCTGATGGGGCGGCAGGGCGACGACGACGTTGCCAAAGGGGTGTATTGATGGCGGATGGAAAAGTCATTACGGGGGACGTGCGTCCGGGCGGTGACGCCCGATAGCCTCGATAAGTTTCGGGGAGAATTGGCGAAAACGGTTGTTAATCATGACGGGAGAAATGTGTCCTTCGGGCATCGGGACGTGCCAGAAGTGTGGGCGGGGCGAGTGAGGCAACCCCGACAGGGGTGGCGATGGCAATGACTGTGGTTGCGGCAGGGCCGAATTGCGACTGGATCAGATCGGCAGGTGCGACAGCTCCGTCGATGCCAGATCGCCAGACGGCCAAGCTGCGAAACCGTCAGGCCGCGAGACTGCCAGACCGCCAAGCTATGCGAAGGCCGGGCAGGGGACTTGCCCGTTGCCCGTGCAGCATCACGTCCGCCAAGCCCGGCCAATGTCACAAAGGCGGCATCGGAATGGCGGGGCAGGCATGGCAGGACCAGAGCCGAGCAGAGCAGAGCCGAGCAGAGCCGACCCGCCCCGACCCAACCCAACCCAACCCAACCCAACCCGTGAAATGCAAGACCGGCGGATCGGCAAAGGCACGGATCAGATCGCCGGGTGCATTCAGGCAAGAAGATCGTTCTGGCTGCCGGGATTGCGGTCCGGGCGCGCGAAGAGAGCTTTGGGGGCCGGGTTCCGGGGGCGGCGTTGATTTATCCAGCCCTTGGCGGGGTTTGAACTGTCAGTTACGTGCAGATGGCCAATGTGCCGGGGCATCTGTGTGACGCCATGACGGACATGCCGGGCATTGAGTAGGGGGCAGTGCGATCACGCTGCCATAGAGCGAAGATGCTTCACCCGATCAGAAAGCTCCGCTGCGATACCGACAGCTTGCGCGAGCTTTGCCCATGGGGAGTTCTTTATTGCGGAAACAATATTGATCACAGTTCATTTCTCAGTTAATGAAAATATTATACAACCCAATGTTGATTTATATTGATGTTTTTGGGGGATTATTGGTTCGGGGGATCCAGTATGATCAATATTGCAAAGCTGCCATCGTCTTTGCTTTTTGCGATAACCTTTCTTTGCGGTTTTATGATTGGTCATGTGCGCGACGCATCTGCGGCCACCACGACGATCACCTGCACCAACCTTGCCGCCGTCGCCGCGACTTCAAACAGTGCGAATAGTCTGACCTATGACGATAGTGCTGGCACCTGCGTCGCGACAAGCGGCGGTGTCAACGTCGATACCTCATTGCGCGACATAACCTTCGTCAGCCAGAACGGCGGCAATGAGGAATTTCGCGTCGGAACTGGTGCCGCTCACAATAACACGTCGCATAAGGGTTGCACCCTCGGCGCATTCAGCGCTGCGGCTGGTGCCGCCTGTGCAAGTAACCGGAACATCAACGGCACCGAAACCGGAACGGTCACCATCGACGGGCAGAATGGTGCGACCATCCGCATGACCGTCAATTATACGGTTTCGGGGAGCGGTGTGCATCTGGTCTATAACAGCGCCTCCGTGACGATCACAACTGCCGACGTGGCTTCGGACAATTCATCTGCGGCGCAGCGCGCCGTTCAGGGCGCGGTAACGCGGTCGCAGTCCGTTATCATCGGCCAGAATTTCGGATCACGGGTGGCCAATGTGGCAGCCGGTCCAGATATCGGAACAGTGCCAGATACCACGACACCGACACAGCAATTCGGTTTTGCTTCCTCAAGCTTGCTTGATGATCCGATGGACAAGAAAACGCGCACGGAGGGCACAACCCTGGGCGGGTTGGCGATGCTTGCGTCTTTCGATACATCGCGGCTTGCTGCTGCGCAAAACGCTGATAGTGCAACGGACGGGCCGGAACAACGCACGCTGTTGTCTCGCGAAAGTCCGATTACGATCTGGGGGCATGGGTCCTTTACCGATATCGAGAATACGCGCAACCGGACGGGCGAGGACAGCCGTTATGACGGCAGCGTCTGGGGGTACAATGTCGGTGCGGATTATCGTTTTTCGCCCGCACTGGTGGCGGGTATGTCCGTTGGCTACGCCCAGGCCGACATTACGACGACCTTTGAGAACGGCACTTACGAAGAGGATACGTGGAACCTCTCGCCCTATGTGATCTATAGACCTTCGGACATGCTGACCTTCTCGGCGATTGCGGGATATGCGTTCGGGGATGTTGCCAGAAGCCGCAATAGCACTGTGACGGGAAACACCGACAGCCAGAGCTGGTATCTGCAGGTTGATGCACGCCAAACTTTCCAGCCAATTGCAGATAGCCCGTTTCGGGTGACGGGCGGGCTTGGTGCGTTGACGTCGCGCAATACGCTTGCTGCCTATACCGAAAGTGACGGTAGCCGGGTTGCTGAATCCTCGGTCAATACCGTTCAGTTAAAGCCGAATGCCGAGCTGGCCTATTCTTTCCAGATAAGCGAGACGTCCCTGACGCCATATGTGAAAGCGGGTTATATCCACGATTTCACCGACCAGACCAACGGCGATGCCGGGGCGTTTGACCTTGGCGGTGGTGTGCGGTTTGCCTCGGGCGGGACGGGTCTGTCGGGCTCAATCGAAGGGTCGCGCATGGTCGGGCGTGAGGATTACCGCGAATACACGCTGAGCGGTTTGGTTGCTTATGGCATTTCGTTTACCGGTCGGGATGGAAACTTTGCCGTAACGGCGTCGCCCTATGTCGGTACCAGCCTGTCTGATCGTGGGACGCCAGAAATTTCCGCGGGCGCAATGCTTGCGGATATTGATGACAGATTTTCGAGCAGGTTGAGCCTTTCCGGTGATCCGGCTGCGCAGCGCGCAGATGTGATGATTACCTTAGACCTGAAGTTCTGAACGCGACGCGATGCTAGTGAGGCCCGCAAATTTGATTTGCGGGCTTTTTTTTTATGAGAAATATCTATCGGACAATCAGCGCAGGGCGGGTTTCAGACCTTTGCGGGCGTAAGAGCAGATAAAGCCATATGGCTGCGCCACAGGCACAGGCCAGCAGGCCGATGGAAAGCCAGAGTGCGCCCGTCGGCCCCCAGTGTGCGATGGCGCGTTCGTAAAGGCTGGGCGCAAGGGCGGAGAGGATAAATCCCGGTACCAGCAAACGCCCGACCTGATGGCCGTAGCGGGCATTGCCAAAGATCATCAGGGGAAGGGTTCCGCGCGTGATTGTCAGGACGCCGTTTGCCGCCCCGTAAAGCAGGGTGAAGGTCATGGCGGCAATCGCAAACTGATCGCCCCAGAAGGCAAGGACGAAGCAGAGCGGCAAAACGGCCGTGGCAAACAATGTCAGGCTTGCCGGGGCGATGCGTTTGCCAAACAGGATTTCGGCGGCACGCGCCGCGGATTGGCCGATACCGCGCAGCGATGCGGCATTGATCGCGGCGGCGGTTGTTAAGCCAAGTCCGATCAGGATCGCGATCATGTGGGCCGACATTGCGGCATTCACGACATTGAGCAGGGTGACGATCACGGCATACAGAAAGCCGCACAGGCGTTGATGCGTTGCCAGTCCGTGGTCATCGGCATTACTGGTGTCATTGGTATTATCGGTGGAATTAAGGGTGGTTCCCGAAGGTTTGCCATGTCGGGCATCGGGGATGGCGGCATACATCGGGACGGTCAGCAGGGCGAAACCGGCATAGGCGACAAGGGCGATTGAAATGCCGAATTCCGACTGGATCAAATGCCCGAGCGGCCAGAAGACGGTTGAGGCCAAGCCGCCAAAAAGCGTGATCTGCCCCATCGCCCGTCTGGCATCGCGCCCGCCAATCCGGGCGAGGGTGGCAAAGGCCGCATCATAAAGGGTGGCACGCATGGCAAGCCCAAGAATGATCCAGCCAATGAAATGCAGAATTTGATGATCGGCGAATGCAAGGATC
This sequence comes from Thalassospira sp. MBR-102, assembly GCF_040549275.1. Taxonomy (NCBI): domain Bacteria; kingdom Pseudomonadati; phylum Pseudomonadota; class Alphaproteobacteria; order Rhodospirillales; family Thalassospiraceae; genus Thalassospira; species Thalassospira sp. MBR-102. Next base: position 13,309 of record NZ_JBEPTC010000004.1, on the reverse strand, counting down.
AGACAGCCAAGGGCATTGAGGCAGGACCCCAGCGTCATGATGATCCGCCCGCCGTGACGGTCGATCATCCTGCCGCAAAAGGGGGATATGACCGCCATGGTCAGGAGGCTTAGCGAGAAACCGGCATAAACCACGCTGTCGGACCAGCCGTGATGTTGGGCGATCAGGGTTCCGAAATTGCCAATCAGATAATAGGCGGTCCCCCAACTGATGAGCTGCCCCAGCCCCAGCTTTATGACAAGTGCGCGGGTGATCATTTATCGGCCGGGCCGGGGATGACCGGCTTATCCGAACCAAGCGGGCGCTGCATCAGAACCGAGTCCAGCCATGTGCCAAACTTGTAGCCGACATTATGAAACGTCCCGGTCATGTCGAAGCCGAATTTCCGATGCAGGGCAATGGATGCGTGGTTTTTGCTATCGCCGATGGCGGCAACCATCTGCCGCCACGGACCAGCTTCGCAGCGTTCGAGAAGGGCCGCCATCAGGGCCGCACCGATCCCGTGCCCGATGCAATCGGGCGCGACATAGATCGAATTTTCGACGGTGTGGCGATAGGCCGACCGCGGGCGATAGAGACTGGCATAGCAATAGCCGACGATAACATCACCGCGCAGGGCGACCAGATAGGGCAGGCCATTGGCGCGGATGGCATCAAAGCGATTGGTGATTTCGGTCTCGGACGGCGGGATTTCTTCGAACGAGGCGGTGCCGGTCAGGACATGGTGGCGGTAAATTGCGGTGATCGCGGCAATGTTGGCATGATCGGCATCGCGTATGACGAGATCGGACGTTTTGGTGGCGACGGGCAGTGTATCGGTCGACATTGATCGGGGTTCCATATCAGAAATTGATGGTATGGCGTGACATTAGCCGGTCGTCTGAAATAAGATAAGATTTGTATTCTTATGCGGATCATAAGGAATAGTTTTAGATGCGTGGCCTTAACCTTGATCAGGTGCATGCCTTTGCCGATGTGATCGAACTTGGCAGTTTTTCAGCCGCCGCCGCACGGCAGAATTTAAGCCAGCCTGCGATCAGTCAACAGATCCGCCAGCTTGAAGATCGTCTTGGCGTGCGGTTGATTGAGCGTGTCGGCAAACGCGCGATGCCAACACCCGCCGGGCAGGCATTGCTGGACCGGGTGGGGGAGATTGACGCATCGGTTCAGAACGCCCTGGACGCTGTGGCGGGATTTGCCAATGGCACGGTCGGGCCGGTGCGCATCGGGACCGGTGCGACGGCGTGTATCTATTTCCTGCCAAAGGTTCTGGAACAGTTGCAGCGGCGTTTTCCGGGGCTTGAAATCATCGTTCGGACCGGCAATACCAGCGACGTTCTGAAATCGATTGAGGAAAACAGCCTTGATATCGGGCTGGTGACATTACCGGCCAGCGGGCGCAGTCTGGATATCGTGCCGGTTCTGACCGATCCGTTTGTCGCGATCTTTGCCGACGGGATGGATGTGCCCGATCTGGTCCGGCCGGCTGATCTGGCAGATATTCCATTGGTTCTGTATGAACGCGGTGGGCAGACGCGCACCATTGTCGATGACTGGCTGCGGGCCGCCGGTGTTGCCGGGCATTCGATCATGGAACTTGGCAGTGTCGAGGCGATCAAGGAACTGGTGGGTGCCGGGTTGGGGGCAACGATTTTGCCCGCCATGGGCGCGCGGTTGGGCCGCACACAGTTCCCGATCAAAACCCGCAAGCTTGCCCCGGACCTTGCGCGGAGCCTTGCCCTTGTTGTCCGGCGCGACAAGGTGATGGGCAGCGGATTGCGCGAAGTCCGCAATGGATTGATTGCGGCTGCGCGAGACTGGACGCCAAATCAGTCTTCTTCGGGGACGTAGAAGGTCGGGAATTCGGCGTTTGGTTCGGGGATATGCAGGGCAACACCGTTTTTTTCGATCATCTGGGCGATGGCAGCGGGCGGTGCGCAATCGGTGAAGAAGGCGGTGACCTGTGTGACAGAGCCGCCGCGCACCACGGCATTGCGGCCAAACTTGGTATGATCGGCGACCAGATAGGTCTGGCGCGAGTTGGTCAGAATGGCGGAACGTGCGCGGACTTCCTGTTCGTCAAAGTCAAGAAGGCTGCCATCGGCATCAATGCCGCCAACGCCGAAAATGCCATAATCGACCTTGTAGCTGTTAAAAAATGCCTCGACCTCCGGCCCGAGAACATCGCGGTCGCGATTGCGCAACCGGCCACCAATCAGGGTGACGTCAAAGCTGTCATTGGTGGCGGCGACGTAAGCCACATTGAGGTTGTTGGTGAAAATCCGCAAACCGCGATGCTGCAAAAGCGCACTTGCCACCAGTTCCGGCGTGGTGCCGATTGAAAAGAACAGGGATGCGCCATCGGGAATGGCGCGCGCGACCAATGCCGCGATCTTGCGCTTTTCATTCACATGCAGAACCTTGCGCGCCCGATAGGCGATGTTTTCATGTTCAAGTGCCGGTTCAACCCCGCCATGGCGACGGCGCAGCAATCCTTCGTCGCAAAGGGCGTTTACGTCGCGGCGGATGGTTTGCGGGGTTACCTGAAAACGTTCGGCAAGCTGTTCAATGGTCTTGAAACCGTCAGCACGGACAAGTTCAACGATGCTGGCCTGACGTTCAGTCGGACGTTTTTGCATGAGGGGTTTCTTTGGCGGTTGTTTCGCGGTTTTGTTTGAACGAATGTTATGTCGTGTTCATTTCAGGAATATTACCGTTTCACGGCATTCATATGAAACAAAACATATTCGCTTTTGGGTTGGTCGCCAAAGAGAAAAGGCCGCCCCGGTGGGCGGCCTTTGCATCGATCAGGAGCGGAACAGGTTTTCTGCTGCTTCCATGTAATCGGATGTTTTGGGTTCGTCTTTTTTGCGATCATCCTTTTTGCCGGGATAATCCGGTTCCGGGTTGATCTGCAATTCTTCGGGCAGCGGATCGGGCTCGACATTCTTGACGACCTTTTCCGGGTTTTTGCTGCGTGCGATCACGACCTGTTTTTCAAGGTCAAGTTCGATGCAAAGCCCCATGGTCACCGGGTTGCGCGGCGTCAGGTTGGCCGAGTTCCAATGCGTACGGTCGCGGATTTTGCCAATCGTGTCCTTGGTGGTCCCGATCAGTTTGCAAATCTGCGCATCCGAGAGTTCCGGATGGTGTTTGAGCAGCCATGCAATCGCATTCGGGCGATCCTGGCGTTTTGAAACCGGGGTGTAGCGTGCGCCTTTGCCATGCGCGCGCGGACGCGGCAGGTCGGACTTTGCCATTTTCAGCAATGCACGCGGATCAGCTTCGCAGCGCGCGATCTCGTCTTTGGTCAACTGACCATTGGCAACCGGATCAAGGCCGACAATCCCCTGATTGACATCGCCATCAGCGATGGCCTGAATTTCCAGTTCATGCAGCTCGGTAAAGGCTGCAATCTGCCGGAACGACAAACCGGTATTGTCGATAAGCCATACGGCCGTTGCTTTGGGCATGAGGGGCTGAGCCATAATTCCTCCTGTTTACTCTTTCTCTCTCTGGAGACCGGCGATGGGATGAACCCCAAATACGCGGGAATATCTGCCCCAGAATATAATCTGTTTTGGTGTTCCGGCAACGCAGCAAAGGCAACCCAAGGTGAGTGCCGCGCGTCGCTGGAACCGCCACAGCGCTCTTTTCGATCAATGTGCGGTTAAAAGCAACAATCTGTTGCAGGTTATCGAAAAGAATATTTCTTTTCGACCCGCAATCGAAGGCCTGTTGCCGGGAAAGGGTGAAGCCGATGGTGATCGATATGCCTTCAACCCGGATCCGTAAACGATCAAGGCACTTCCAGTACCACTTTTCCAACATGTGCGCCACCCTGCAAAATCTCATGCGCCTGTTGGGCCTGATCCATCGGCAGGGTTTGGTAAATGACCGGTTTGATCGTGCCGTTTTCAAATAGCGGCCAGACCTGTTGACGCAGCTTTTCTGCAATCGCGCCCTTGTTGGCAACCGGCTGGGCGCGCAGGGTTGATCCCATCAAGGTCAGGCGCTTTAACAGAAGCGGGGTAAAGTTGGTTTCGGCCTTTGGTCCATTGAGGAAGGCAATGATCAGGATGCGGCCTTCCATTGCGGCGGCCTTGAAATTGCGGCCAACATAATCGCCCGCCACCATATCAAGGATGACATCCGCCCCCTTGCCATCGGTTGCGGATTTTACCTGTTCGACGAAGTCCTGTGTTTTGTAATTGATGGCGATATCCGCACCAAGGTCCAGACAGGCCTGGCATTTGTCATCGCTGCCGGCCGTTGTGATCACGCGCGCGCCAAATGCCTTGGCAAGCTGGATCGCGGTGGTGCCGATCCCCGATGTGCCACCATGAACAAGGAAGGTTTCGCCGGATTTCAGCCCGGCCTTGTCAAAAACATTATGCCAGACGGTAAAGAATGTTTCGGGAAGGCTTGCGGCTTCTGTCATGGAAAGGCCAGCCGGAACCGGAAGGCATTGTGCGGCGGGGACAGCGGCATATTGGGCATAGCCGCCGCCGGTGACCAGCGCGCAAACCTGATCACCAACCTTCCATGTCGTGACATCGGGGGCGGTGGCAACAATTTCACCGGAAAGTTCAAGCCCCGGGATTTCCGATGCGCCGGGGGGCGGGGGATACATCCCGGCCACCTGCATCAGATCGGGCCGGTTGACCCCGGCGGCACGAATACGCACCAGAACCTCGCCCTGCGTGATTTCCGGCATCGCGACCTTGCCCGCGGCAAGATAGCGGTTTTCGCCCTCGATGCGGATTTCGATTGCCTGCATGTCTTTGGCAAGGCTTGGGGCAAGGCTTGGGGCAAGGTCGTCTGGCAAGGTCATGACAAAACTCCATAGCGAATGATAAATTCGATCCCTATGTAATAGCGGCAAAACCGCCAGGGGCAAAATGTCAAAGGAGGATGACTGTGGAAGAAGACGACCTGCAAAAACCTTTGGCCGCGATGTTCGGCCTGCCGCGGAGCCTTGACGGAATGTCGATTGAAAACCTTGTCGATTATCGAGCCGCCCTGGAGCAGGAACTGGTGCGGGTTGATGCGGCAATGGAGCATCGCAATGGTGTTCGTGCCGGGGCGGAAGCGCTTTTCAAGAACTGACGGGGGCGGGTACGCCAAAATATTAAACGTGAGGATATATTTTTAAACCTCCGGTTAATTGAATATTAAACTTACCGTCTTATATATGGGTAGTGGGCCACTGTTTGGCCCCTTGTCGAACGTGATGTTTCGATGCCTCCCTGTTAAACTGAACCGCCCGAATTCAGGGCGGTTCTTTTTATGTTTTCGCCTTTTACGTACTGCTTATACGTATTTCGGTACGTATTAATACGTACTGTCATATTTCCGACACTTATTACCTTGACCCCTTGCCAACCGCTAGCTAGAGTTCGGCCACAAACAAGATCAAGAATAAAAAAAAGTCCGGCAAGTTTAGCAGGTTGAGGCAAGGCCGCCCTTTGGGGCGGTCTTTCTATTTCGGGGCAAATTTAGGGCAAATTTTCCCGGATGCTTGAAGCCCGGTGTCCGTTTCCCATATAAGCTTTATGGCAAAAAAGGATCACCCGACCGGGATCGGGCAACCCTATCAAAGCAACTTCGCGATTGTTCCTCTTTCGCGAACCTATGACGAGGCTTTCACCCTGCTGGTGGAGGCGCGTAATTATCTTTCCGCAAATCGAACCGCATCGCGCCATGGGATTCACGGCAGTGCCAAAATGAAGCAATTCGTTGAGGAGATGCGCATGACCAGCCGCCTGATCCGGGCGATGGCGTGGCTGCTTGCGGTGCGGGCGGTTGAAGAGGGCGAGATTGATTGGGAAGATGCGGTTGATCTTGATGATCTGATGGTCGATCTGCAAATCTGTGTTCGCGACGACTGCGACGAAGAAACAGGATTTCCCCCCGCCCTTCGCGATCTTATGGAACGGGCCCATTCGCTTTATATGCGAACGGCGCGGATGGAGCTTCAGGTCGCGGCACGCTGTTCAGCCTGAGCAACGGTTCAGCCACCTTCTTCAGATTAAAGGCAAAATGCTTCAGGCGCGCGGGGTCGCGGCAAAGACTTCTATCGGTTCGGCAAAGCCCTTCATCTGGCGTGTGCCTTTCGATGTGAAGGTCGCCCGGCTGCCGGCGTAGGTATCCTTCACGTTCTGCGATACCAGAATTTCATCCCCACCGGCCTGGGCGCAGACACGTGCGGCAAGCTGCACGACGCTGCCAAACAGATCGTTTTCTTCGGCAATGGCCTCGCCGGCATTGATGCCGATGCGAATCTGGAATTTCAGGTCCTCGCGGCCATTATGCTGCGCCATGTTGCGCTGAATTTCGATGGCGGCTTCGACGGAACTTGCAGACGACGGGAACACGGCCATGATGCCATCCCCCATATGCTTCACTTCCTTGCCATAATTATTGATCAGGGCGGTGCGCACGATCTGGTTGTGGATATGCACCATCTTCTGGGCGCCGACATCACCCAGTTGCTGGGTCATCTGGGTCGAATTGACGATGTCGGTAAACATCAGCGCATGCAGCTTGTTATTCGCGTTTGCTGGCGCGCCAGTCGGCTTTTCCGACCATGACGCAATCGCACGCGACACCGATGTGGTGATGCTCTGCTCGTCCTTCATGTAGGCATCCATCGAGCTTCTGCCCGCGCCATACATGTCCTTGTATTTTGGTTCCAGGATATAGCTGTCGACATTCTTGCAGAATGTGTCGGCCATATTGTGGGTTGCCCCAAGTGCGGAAATGCAGTCCTTCAGAACACTTCGTCCCTGACTGGTGCCAAGGGCGTTCTTCTCGCTACAGGCATCACAGGCACCGGCAACGTATAGATTGACGCCGAATTTGTGGTAGGCGTCCATGTTCGGAACGGTCCGCTTGATGGCCTCTATCGAACCGGCGATGAAGGATTTCATGACCTCGCGCGTGGCCTGAAGGGCTGGCGTTACGGTCATTGGCTGATCGGGGATGCCGTCATCGCGCGGTTCGGATGCGGATTGGGTATCGTCGGTTTCATCCGCATCGATGTCGGGCATTGCTTCATTTTCAGAACGCGCAACCTCGGCGGCCATTTCTGCAAAGCTGCCCGATAAGGACGGGCGGTTCGGCGATGCCGTCTTGCGCCCCGGTCTGGCGGAACGTTTGGCACCGGGCTTTTGCGCCGGCTCTGTTCGTGCCTTGCCCTTGAATTTGCTTGTGATGCTCATCAGCATCGGTGTCGCACTGGCAAGGAAGCCGACAATAAAGGATATGAAATTGGCCTTGTCGTAGAAGCCCTGACTGATCGAAAGCCCCATGCGCGGCAGATATTCAAGCCCGTGAGATGCGCCAAGCATCGCAGCCAGACCGATGGCAATCGCGATGCAAAACGCCATCACCAGTTTCAGCGCCACAGCAATGAGGCCGGGGCTTTCATCCGGGCTGGCTGTTTTGACCTTTGTCCGGGCCGGTTTTGGGGCCGGTGTTGAAACCTGTTCGGGGGGGCTTGCTGGCGCACGCGCCGGGGCCGGGCGGGTTGGTGCTGTCTTTGGTGCGTTCTGGGGTTTGTCTTTTGCGCCGCTTTGCCGCGTTTCATAGATGACATATTCATCCGCGGCATTGGTCGCGTGGTTATAGACTTCGCGAATGACCTTCACAGCCGAGACATGCGCCATCTTTTCAAGCGAGCGTGCCTCTTCCTCGGCCTGCTTTTTCTGCGCACCGGTAAAGTGGGCGTGAATTTCCCAACGCCCTGAACGGTCTTTTACATAGACTTCATAACTGACCTGGGTGCGCGCAATCACCTGGTTCATTCGGTTAGCCCAGTCTTCCTGACAATAGGGGGACCCCATCCCCGTTTTCCGCGCGGTATAGCGCCGGTTGAAGATTATGGCAAGAAAATGTCCGGATGACCATTAAATATGGCTAATGCCCCCGTATAGCTGGGTTGCATACCATTCTGATTCTGCATCCGGAAAAGAAAAACGCCCGCAGCATCATGAAGACGCTAGCGGGCGCTGATCCCATAAATCGCCAGAAAGGCGAAATTTGCTTAGTTATTACCGATATTGAAACCGGCGAAGCGTTTTTTGAACTTCGCGAGCTGACCGCCGCTGTCGAGCAGACGATGAACACCAGTCCAAGCCGGATGGCTTTTCGGATCGATGTCAAGCTTCAGAACGTCGCCCGGATTGCCCCAGGTCGATTTGGTGGTGAAGCTGCTGCCGTCCGTCATCTGAACGGTGATTTCATGGTAATCGGGATGGATGTCTTTTTTCATCGCCTATCACTCCGGAATTTGAAGCGCGGTGTATAAGGTAAAAAATCGACCTATGCAACCCCTGTATCCGGGAATTATTGGATAAAGCCTGATTAACGGTTGCGATAGGCGTTTTTTCCCGGCGGGCAGGGTGATATTGCACACCGCATCGGGTAATAATCCGTAGTTCCTGTGTGATGCAGACTTGCGCGAGACTCTTTATATAGTATGGTGCGCCAGCATATGAAATTGTCGCCTTGCCAGGGGGCGTTTTGCCCCTTTTGACAGACGGAGTGTTGATCGTGGCCCTTGATGAAACCCGCTTCCATCAGCTTGCTGATGACACCATCGAAACCCTCTCGGATCATATAGATGACGAGATGGGCGATGATCTTGATGTCGATCTGCAATCGGGAATCCTGACGATCGAGCTCGACTCGGGTGAACAGTTCATCATCAATAAACATGGTCCGAACCGCCAGATATGGATGTCCTCGCCGGTCAGCGGGGCCAGCCATTATGATTTCGATGAAGACAATGAAAGCTGGACCTCGACCCGCGGGTCGACGACGCTGACCGATCAGCTTTCGGCGGATCTTGCGGTGAAAACCGGTCGGCGACTTGATCTCGACTGATCCGATCATGGAAATGGCAGGAAAAGCGTAAACTGGAAGGCTGCTGTGGCATTAAATCCTCGTACTTCACCCCGTCTTGCAGACAGGGACTCCAGTCGTAATTTCTCCGCTCTTCGCGCCATTATCCCCTTCGTTCGGCCCTACAGGTTGCAGGTTGCCGGTGCGATGGTGGCACTGGTTGTTGCGTCGGGCACGGTGCTTGCGCTTGGCAGCGGGTTGCGCATGCTTGTTGATCAGGGGTTTGCCGATGGCAATGCCTCCTTGCTTGATCAGGCGCTTTTTGTTCTGTTTGCCGTAACGCTGCTGATGGCCGGGGCAAGCTATGCCCGGTTCTTTCTGGTATCGTGGATCGGGGAGCGTGTTGTTGCCGATATCCGTTCGGCGGTTTATGCCCACATCATCCGGCTGGATCCGGGATTCTTTGAGGTAACCCGCACAGGTGAAGTCCTCTCGCGGTTGACAACAGACACCACCCTTTTGCAGGTTGTGATCGGATCAAGTGTTTCGATTGCGCTTCGCAATATCCTGATGTTTGTCGGCGGTCTGACCATGCTGGCGATCACCAGCCCCAAACTGACCGCACTTGTTTTGCTCGTCGTGCCGTTGGTGGTTGTGCCGATCATCGGTTACGGGCGCCGGGTACGCCGCCTGTCGCGTGAGGCACAGGACCGCATTGCCGATGTCAGTGCCTTTTCCGAAGAATCGCTCAATGCGCTGCGGACGGTTCAGGCCTATACCCACGAAAAGATTGAAAGCGACAAGTTTGATGGCTTTGTCGAAGGCGCATTCAAAACCGCGATTTCGCGTATTTCGGCGCGCGCCCTTCTGACCGCCATCGTGATCGTCATGGTGTTTGGCGCGGTGGGGACGATTTTATGGATCGGCGGGCATGACGTGCTGGATGGCACGATTTCGGCCGGGGACCTTTCTGCCTTTGTGTTCTATGCCATTGTTGTTGCCGGTTCTGTCGGTGCGATCAGCGAAGTGATCGGTGATCTGCAACGCGCGGCGGGGGCGGCTGAACGCCTGATGGGGTTGCTTGAAACCGAACCGGCGATTGCCGCACCGGCAAACCCCGTCCAGATGCCGCAAAAACATCTTGGCCATGTCAGTTTTGAAAACGTCACTTTCCATTATCCGGCGCGCCCGGACCGTTCGGCACTGACCGGTTTTTCGTTGCAGGTCAAACCGGGGGAAACCGTAGCACTTGTCGGCCCGTCGGGTGCTGGCAAAACAACGGTGTTTCAGCTTCTGCTGCGATTCTACGATCCGGCGAACGGCGTGATCAAGGTCGATGACGTCGATATCCGTACGGCTGATCCGATCGCCGTGCGCGAACGGATTGGTCTGGTGGCGCAGGATCCGGTGATTTTTGCCGCCAATGCGTGGGAAAACATCCGCTATGGCCGCCCTGACGCGTCCGACGAGGATGTCCGGGCGGCGGCCGATGCCGCCCATGCAACCGAATTCCTTGATCGGTTGCCCGACGGTTTTGACAGCTTCCTGGGGGAAAGGGGCGTTCGTCTTTCGGGTGGGCAGCGCCAGCGCATCGCGATTGCACGCGCAATCCTGCGCAATCCGTCGGTTCTGCTGCTTGACGAAGCCACCAGTGCGCTGGATGCCGAAAGCGAGCAGGTGGTCCAGAAGGCACTTGAAACCATCATGGCAACACGCACCACCCTTGTGATTGCCCATCGACTGGCAACCGTGCTGCATGCCGACCGGATTGCCGTGATTGATGACGGAAAGCTGATTGCTATTGGCACCCATCAGGAACTTATGGAATCAAACCCGCTTTATGGCCGTCTGGCCAGGTTGCAGTTCGAACAGGATGCGGCCTGATAGCGCACCGACAGCGGTCGCGATCAGTTAAACCCCGTTTGCATGCAGGCGGGGTTTTTCGTTGCCAGCGGCCGACAGGCGGGAAAGGGACTGGCATGGTCCATCCGCTCATGTGGCGATGCCGTTGTCAAAAAGGACCATGCTTGGCGCAGACATTAAAAAAGCCCGCCGATGGTGATCGGTGGGCTTTTTTTAAGGCGTATGCCGTGGTATCCGGATCGTTTATTCGGCGCTGGCGACCTTGCGGTTATGCATCGAAAGTTCGGCATACTGCCCGCGCATTCCCTCTGCCTTGGCCAGGAAGGTTTTCAGTTCGTTTCCTTTAAGGGTCTTGCCGCTGGGCATCTTGACCTTGATCGGGTTGACCTGGGCGTTGTTTTTCAGGATTTCGAAATGCAGGTGCGGGCCGGTCGATGCGCCGGTGGTGCCGACATAACCGATCACATCCCCCTGCTTGACCCGCGATCCCTGTTTAAGGCCCTTGGCGAAGCCCTTCATATGGGCATATGCGGTATCATAGGAATCGTTGTGGCGCAGACGGATATAGTTGCCATAACCCCCATTGCGACCGATCTGGGCAACGGTGCCGTTACCTGCCGCAAAGATCGGCGTTCCCGGTGGGGCGGCGAAATCCACACCCTTGTGCATCTTGGTAAAACCAAGGATAGGATGCTTGCGCGCGCCAAAGCCCGATGACAGACGCGCACCATTGATCGGTGTCCGCATCAGGGCACGGCGATACGATTCGCCCTTCTGGTTATAGAAGTCGACATCGCCATTGCTGTCTTTATAGGAATAAAGGCGGACATTATTGCCGCTCAGCGTCATGCTGGCATAAACCACATCGCCATAACGAACGCGCTCGCCGGCATCGTTGCGCAGTTCCTCGAACATCACCTCGAAACTGTCACCGGGCTGAATGTCGCGCTGGAAATCGACTTCATAGGAATAAAGCTCGATCAGTTCCATCAGCACCGAAAGCGGCATACCGTTCTTTTCTGCTGCAAGGAACAGACTCTGATCAATCACGCCCGATGAAACATTGCGAACAGGGGTCAGTGCGATTTTGTCGCTTGAGGCGGTAAAACCGTCATCGGTACGGGAAACCAGAACAACGGTTTCGGGATCAGGCTGGAAGCGCAGCGTATCAAAAAGGCCGCTATCCCCTTCAACGTCGCTGCCATAAACAAGGTCGAATTCCTGGCCAGCGCGCAGTTTGCGGGGGTTGTAAACATCGCGAAGGGCTTCGATGGCATTGAACGCAACCGACCGTTCCAGTCCCGCCGCGGTTAAAGTTGCCATCAGGTTGGAACCTTTTTCCAACACAACCGTTTCAAGACGGGGTTCATTATCGGGAAGATTGGCCGTTTCGGTCACACCGGACGAGGGAGAAGCGCTTAACTCGCTTTCAGCGGCACTGGCTGACAAAGCGGTATCCGAAGCGTTGGAGTAATGGTCAGAGAGGATGAAACCCGCAGTCCCCCCCAAGATTGCCATGATGGTGGCAATAGATACCAAGTCTCTTCCGGCCATTGCCGCAGAACTCCCCTAGAACTAATAATGCAGTGTGCCCAACGAGTTGCTCTTTGCGGCAACATCGGCACGAACCTTATACAAAAAAGACTCGTAAATGTGAAATGCCAATTCGCAACCGGTTCGGACACCGTCCCGTTACGGCCATGATGCCGGGATATGGTTTACGAACCGTTGAAATGAATAAGGCAGGATCTTCACAAGAACGACGCTGATCTGAATGGCGAGAATGGCAAGAAAATGGCAGCGTGTTAACCATTTAAATTCACACCTTTTGTCGATGCGTATGATCGCAGGCCAAAATGTGTGCCGGTATCTGCGAATCACTATCCTGAATGCCGCGCTGCCGGGGCCGGACTGCTGCCGACGCATTCCATGATTCGCACTCTTATATATATGTGTGCAAATTGCCGGTGATGGCCCGGTGTTTTTGCACGGGCTTTTCGGGGCAAATCTGATTTTACGATGACCCATTATATATATGTGTTCGCAAAAGACGGCCGGGGTGGGGTGAAAGGCCGCGGATGCCCGTTTTGTGCCGTGCAAAACGCCGATGTGGTGGTGCTAAGGTTAAAACGGCTGTTTTCTGCGGTTGGCTAAATCGATACAATGTCATTCCTAACCATATGGTCAAAATGATGCTGCAGCGCACTCAATCAGACAGTGATATGGCGGGTTGTGGCGGAAATTAAGGGAAAACCGGCTTTCCAACTTTTTGCATTTTTAGCGCGTTTTTTTCCAAAAAAGGGTTTGACAGTTCCTTGGGTGGGGCCTATAACCCGCCTCCACCGACGGGGTGCGGCGCCAAGGAGACGGCGACGCGGACTGGAAGGTAGAGGGCTTCGGCTCTAGAGTTCTTTGACATTGTTGATCAGTAGGAAGGGATGCGCGGGCAGCGTTATGGCGTTTAGTCTGTGCATCCTGGAGACGACGGACTGATTTGGTTTAGGCCAGATTGGTTTGTGGTAACCACCAAAATGTGCAGACGTCGGTTTTTAAGAGTTTGTCTATGAGACAAGCTTGGATTGAACATGAGAGTTTGATC